>NZ_JBMKHQ010000006.1:0-138643 GCF_049237385.1 Enterobacter cloacae complex sp. IR5412
ATTACGCTTTCCCGCTTCAGAGTCAAGCGTTTATTTTGCTTTTCTCTGCTGACCCGGCGGCTTGCGTGCCGTTGTTCCGTGTCAGTGGAGGCGCATTATAGGGAGTTATTCTGAGGCTGCAAGTGCAAAGTGAAAATTATTTACTGACTGCTCACTTTCCAGGCAAAACACATCTCAGACCTTAATTCTTGCCTGGTTTTTAAACAAAAACGAGCCGCAAGCGGCCCGTTTTTGCGTTTTGTGACTTACTGCACTGCCACAATTCGGTCTTCGTTGGCTTCCAGACGGATAACTTTGCCCGGAACCAGTTCCCCGGAAAGGATTTGCTGCGCCAGCGGGTTTTCGATCTGCTGCTGGATTGCACGTTTTAACGGACGCGCGCCATAAACAGGATCGTAACCATTCTCGCTCAGCAGTTTCAGCGCATCATCCGAGATGTGGATTTCATACCCACGCTCTTCCAGACGCTTGTACAGACGCTGCAACTGGATCTGCGCAATCGACGCAATGTGTTTCTCACCCAGCGGATGGAACACGACTACTTCATCAATACGGTTGATGAACTCCGGACGGAAGTTTTGGCTGACCACACCCAGCACCAGATCTTTCATATGGCTGTAATCCAGCTCACCGAAGCGTTCCTGAATCAAATCGGAACCCAGGTTCGAGGTCATGATCACCACCGTGTTACGGAAATCGACCGTTCTTCCCTGCCCGTCCGTCAGGCGTCCATCATCCAGCACCTGCAACAGAATGTTAAACACGTCAGGATGAGCCTTTTCCACTTCATCCAGCAGGATGACGGAATAAGGACGACGACGAACCGCTTCCGTCAGGTAACCGCCCTCTTCATAACCGACATATCCCGGAGGCGCACCGACCAGACGCGAGACAGAGTGTTTCTCCATAAACTCGGACATATCGATACGCACCATCGCGTCATCGCTGTCGAACATAAAGTTAGCCAGCGCTTTACACAGCTCGGTTTTACCGACACCGGTTGGCCCCAGGAACAGGAACGAGCCGATGGGACGATTCGGATCGGACAGCCCCGCACGGCTACGACGAATGGCGTTAGATACCGCTTCGACCGCTTCGTTCTGGCCAATGACGCGCTGATGCAGATCCTGCTCCATACGCAGCAGTTTTTCGCGTTCACTTTCCATCATGCGAGCTACAGGAATCCCCGTCCAGCGCGCCAGCACTTCGGCAATCTCGGCGTCCGTCACTTTATTACGCAACAGACGCATGGTTTTGCCTTCCGACTGCGTGGCGATCTCAAGCTGTTTTTCCAGCTCAGGGATCTTGCCGTACTGTAGCTCGGACATCCGCGCCAGGTCCCCTACGCGACGCGCCTGCTCAATGGCAATTTTCGCCTGCTCCAGCTCCGCCTTGATTGTCTGGGTGCCAGAGAGGGAGGCTTTCTCTGCTTTCCACTCTTCTTCCAGCTCAGAATACTGACGCTCTTTCTCATCCAGCTCTTCGTTGAGCATATCGAGGCGTTTCTTACTCGCTTCATCAGACTCTTTGTTCAATGCCTGCTGTTCCAGCTTGAGCTGAATAATGCGGCGATCGAGTCGGTCCAGCTCTTCCGGTTTCGAGTCAATCTGCATACGGATGCTGGACGCCGCTTCATCGATAAGGTCGATGGCTTTATCCGGCAACTGACGGTCGGCAATGTAACGATGCGAAAGCGTCGCCGCCGCAACGATGGCCGGGTCAGTGATCTGCACATGATGGTGCAGCTCATAACGCTCTTTCAGACCACGCAAAATCGCGATGGTATCTTCAACGCTTGGTTCTGCGACAAACACCTTCTGGAAGCGTCGCTCCAGCGCGGCATCTTTTTCAATGTACTGACGATACTCGTCCAGCGTAGTGGCACCGACGCAGTGAAGTTCACCACGTGCCAGCGCAGGTTTCAGCATGTTCCCTGCATCCATTGCGCCGTCAGCTTTACCTGCCCCCACCATAGTGTGCAGTTCGTCAATAAACAGGATGACGTTGCCTTCCTGTTTCGCCAGATCGTTCAGCACGCCTTTCAGACGCTCTTCAAATTCACCGCGGTATTTCGCCCCGGCCACCAGCGCGCCCATATCCAGCGCCAGTACGCGACGGCCTTTCAGCCCTTCGGGCACTTCGCCATTAACGATACGCTGCGCCAGCCCTTCAACGATGGCGGTTTTACCGACGCCAGGCTCACCAATCAGCACCGGGTTGTTTTTGGTACGGCGTTGCAGTACCTGAATAGTCCGGCGAATTTCTTCGTCGCGACCGATTACCGGGTCAAGTTTGCCCTGCTCGGCACGTTCGGTCAGATCGACCGTAAATTTTTTCAAAGCCTGACGTTGGTCTTCGGCTCCCTGGTCGTTCACGCTTTCACCTCCGCGCATTTTCTCAATCGCCTGGGTCACATTAGCGGTGGTTGCACCGGCGGATTTCAGCAGGTCGGTTAAAGTACCGCGTGATTCAAGCGCCGCCAGAACAAACAGCTCTGACGAAATAAAGTTGTCCCCACGTTTTTGCGCCAGCTTGTCGCAAAGGTTCAGTACACGCACCAGATCCTGTGACGGCTGTACGTCGCCACCGGTACCTTCTACCTGCGGTAAACGACTCAGCGCCTGATCGATGGCGGTGCGTAACTGGCCGGCATTAATGCCAGCGGACGTTAACAAAGGACGTACCGATCCCCCTTCCTGATTCAGCAAGGCGCTCATTAAATGAAGAGGTTCGATAAATTGGTTGTCGTGCCCCAGTGCGAGGGACTGGGCATCGGCGAGAGCAAGCTGGAATTTATTAGTAAGACGATCCAGACGCATAACTCCTCCCATAACAGGTCAAATTTGCTACTGGAGATTAAATGAGGTCATCCCTCAATTATTCAAGGTTAATAACCTGAATTATGTGAAAAGAAAACGGCGCGTACCGGATCGTCTTGATTCTTTAGGTTATATCAGCCAAATGAAACTTGCCATACGGCCTGTCGTCTTGTCACGGCGATAGGAGAAAAAATCACCCTTTTCGGTGAATGTACAGCGATCTCCACCAAAGATCTGGGTCACGCCGACATTATTAAGGCGCTGGCGGGCAAGCTGATAAATATCGGCCAGATATTTATCGCCGGACGCCACAAACGCATTAACCGCCTGAGGATCTTTTTCCATAAAAGCTTGCCGAACCTCAGGCCCCACTTCAAATGCCTGCGGGCCAATCGCCGGGCCAAGCCAGGCGATGAGATTTGCAGAATCGTCCTGGAAGCAGGCAACGGTCTCTTCCAGCACGCCTTCACACAGGCCACGCCAGCCCGCATGCGCTGCTGCAATCTCCGTACCGGCACGGTTACAAAACAACACCGGCAGGCAATCAGCGGTCATCACCGCGCAAACCGTTCCCGGCGTATTGCTGTACGAAGCATCGGCGCGTTTAGACGCATAGGGCTCACCCGTAAGCTTCAGCACCGCTTTACCGTGCACCTGCTCAAGCCAGACCGGTTTTGAAGGAAGGTTTCCCGCAGCAAAGAGGCGTTTACGGTTCTCTTTGACGTGCTCCAGGTTATCGCCACAGTGCGCACCGAGGTTCAAAGACGCCCACGCACCCTGGCTCACGCCACCGATACGGGTCGAGCTAAAGGCGGCCACGCCTTCAGGCAGCGGCCACTCCGGGACAATCAGTTTGGTCATAACCAGTCCACGTGATCCTTATGTTCTTCGAAATCTGCGCGCATCGCGTCGATAAGTTCCACCATATCCTGTGGGATAGGCGCATGCCATTCCATCTGAATTCCGGTGATTGGGTGGTAAAGACGTAGCATCGTCGCATGCAGCGCCTGGCGATCGAATTTACGCAGCACGGAGATGAATTCATCCGATGCGCCCTTTGGTGGACGCGGACGACCGCCGTAAACAGGGTCACCCACCAGCGGATGGGTAATATGCGCCATGTGCACGCGGATCTGGTGAGTACGCCCGGTTTCCAGACGCAGACGCAGGCGCGTATGAATACGGAAATGTTCCATGATGCGGTAATGGGTTACCGCCGGTTTACCCATCGGGTGTACGGACATATGCGTACGCTTGGTTGGATGACGACTAATCGGCTCTTCCACCGTGCCGCCAGAGGTCATATGACCAATCGCCACCGCTTCATACTCACGGGTGATTTCGCGCAGCTGCAAAGATTCCACCAGTCGAGTCTGGGCGGGGATCGTCTTCGCCACCACCATCAGACCCGTGGTGTCTTTATCCAGACGGTGAACGATACCGGCACGCGGTACGTCAGCTATCGGCGGGTAATAATGAAGGAGTGCGTTAAGTACCGTACCGTCAGGATTACCCGCGCCCGGATGGACGACAAAGTCACGCGGTTTGTTGATGACCAGAATATCGTCATCTTCGTAGACGATATCCAGCGGGATATCCTGCGGCTCGAAGCGGACTTCCTCTTCGATTTCAGCATTGATGGCGACAGCTTCCCCACCAAACACTTTCTCTTTTGGTTTGTCCCAGATCTTGCCGTTTACCAGCACGCGCTGGTCAAGGATCCATTCTTTTATACGTGAACGCGAATAATCAGGGAACAATTCGGCCAAAGCCTGATCTAAGCGTTGACCGAGCTGATTTTCGGAGACTGTTGCGGTGAGTTCTACTCGTTGTGCCATAAACTGCTTCTTCGTTTAACGTTGGGTTTTACGGCTTTGCCGTTTAATATAGTGTGCTATTGTAGCTGGTCTTAATCGGGAGCAGGAACTGAGTTTCTCCCGGACAAACATTTGAGGAAAGTCAAAACGTCATGACGCGCATGAAATATCTGGTGGCAGCGGCCACGTTGAGCCTGGCTTTGGTGGGCTGCTCCGGTTCGAATGAACAGGTCCCTGACAATCCGCCGAATGAAATCTATGCGACTGCACAACAAAAGTTGCAGGACGGTAACTGGAAACAGGCGATAACGCAACTGGAAGCGTTGGATAATCGCTATCCGTTTGGTCCGTATTCACAGCAGGTACAGTTAGATCTGATCTACGCCTACTATAAAAATGCCGATCTGCCGCTGGCTCAGGCAACGATCGATCGTTTCATGCGTCTGAACCCTACCCATCCTAACATCGATTACGTGATGTACATGCGCGGCCTGACTAACATGGCGCTGGATGACAGTGCATTGCAGGGCTTCTTCGGGGTGGATCGTTCTGACCGTGACCCGCAACATGCGCGTGATGCTTTCAATGACTTCTCCAAACTGGTGCGTAGCTACCCGAACAGCCAGTACATTACCGATGCCACTAAGCGTCTGGTGTTCCTGAAAGATCGTCTGGCGAAATACGAGTACTCCGTCGCGGAATACTACACTCGCCGTGGCGCATGGGTTGCCGTGGTTAACCGTGTAGAAGGCATGCTGCGTGATTATCCGGATACCCAGGCCACGCGTGATGGCCTGAAGCTGATGGAGAATGCGTATCGCCAGATGCAGATGACGGCTCAGGCTGACAAAGTGGCGAAAATCATTGCCGCGAACAGCAGCAATACCTGATACCGCTACAACGCATAACGGCAGCCCGCAGGCTGCCGTTTTTTTATTCTTTCAGACTTACGCTGAAGCGGTTTAGCTTCAACACATCCAGTCAACTATGACCGCAATTGCTGGCTTCGACAAGGTAAATCTCACCTCTTCCTGCCCTGCCTCACAAAAAAGATTCCCTGACAAAAACCGACAAAATAACGTGATCTAAATCACACATTTTGACATTAGGTCGGGTATGCTGGAATCACCAAGACGGAAAGACAAGAGGTAAAATTTATGACAATGAACATTACCAGTAAACAAATGGAAATTACTCCGGCAATCCGCCAGCACGTCGCAGACCGTCTCGCCAAACTGGATAAATGGCAAACACATTTGATTAATCCACATATCATCCTGTCCAAGGAGCCGCAGGGTTTCGTCGCTGATGCAACTATCAATACTCCAAACGGCCATCTGGTCGCCAGCGCTAAACACGAGGATATGTACACCGCAATTAATGATTTGATCAACAAGCTGGAACGGCAGCTCAATAAAGTGCAACACAAAGGTGAAGCCCGTCGCGCCACAACATCGGTGAAAGACGCCAGCTTCGCGGAAGAAGTTGAAGAAGAGTAATCCTTTAAATTGAGTGTACCGACAACGCGCCTTCGGGCGCGTTTTTTATTGACAGGATCAAAACAGTACAGGTACTTTAACCTTATCAATTTCAGGATGACCTAATGAAACAGACGCCGTTTTTCTTCGCATTCTTTTTTACCTTCCCCTGACCGGGAGGCGTTTCGTCGTGTGATAAAGAATGCGAAGACGAACAACAAGGCCTCCCACACCGGGAGGCCTTTTTTATTGATAACGATAAAATGAGACAGACAACACTATGACACCGGAAAACCCGCTCCTGGATTTACGCGTAAAAATCAGTGCACTCGACGAAAAGTTACTGGCCCTGCTGGCAGAGCGCCGCGCGCTCGCCATTGAAGTGGGCAAAGCCAAGCTGGATTCTCATCGGCCGGTGCGCGATATCGATCGCGAGCGTGATTTACTGGAACGGTTGATACAGCTCGGCAAAGCGCATCATCTTGATGCCCACTACATCACCCGCCTGTTCCAGCTCATCATTGAAGATTCCGTTCTGACGCAACAGGCCCTGCTCCAGCAGCATCTGAACAAAACCAACCCGCACTCTGCTCGGATCGCTTTCCTCGGCCCGAAAGGTTCTTATTCTCACCTGGCGGCTCGCCAGTACGCAGCCCGTCATTTCGAAGAGTTCATTGAGAGCGGTTGTGCAAAATTTGCAGACATCTTCAACCAGGTCGAAACCGGCCAGGCAGATTACGCCGTGGTGCCTATTGAGAACACCAGTTCCGGCGCCATCAACGATGTTTACGATCTGCTCCAGCACACCAGCCTGTCGCTGGTCGGTGAGCTGACTATTCCTATCGATCACTGCGTGCTGGTCTCTGGCTCAACCGATCTGAGTCAGATTGAAACGGTGTACAGCCACCCGCAGCCGTTCCAGCAGTGCAGCCAGTTCCTGAACCGTTATCCGCACTGGAAAATTGAGTACACCGAAAGCACCTCGGCGGCGATGGAAAAAGTGGCGCAGGCAAACTCTCCTGCCGTCGCGGCACTCGGTAGCGAAGCGGGCGGCGCGCTGTATGGCTTACAGGTGCTGGAACGCAATCTGGCCAACCAGACGCAAAATATCACCCGTTTCGTGGTTCTTGCCCGCAAGGCCATCAACGTGTCCGACCAGGTCCCGGCGAAAACCACCCTGCTGATGGCGACCGGCCAGCAGGCGGGTGCGCTGGTTGAAGCGCTGCTGGTGCTGCGTAATCACAACCTGATCATGACGAAGCTGGAATCCCGCCCAATACATGGCAACCCGTGGGAAGAGATGTTCTATCTCGACGTTCAGGCCAACCTGGAGTCTGCATCCATGCAGAAAGCCCTGCGCGAACTGGGCGAGATCACACGCTCCATGAAAGTACTTGGCTGCTATCCGAGCGAAAACGTGGTCCCGGTCGATCCGGCTTAATGTTCGATAAAGCGGCTTTTCTTCATCCCTGCCACATTTACAGGCAGGGTGAAGATGGCACCGGAAAGCGGGTATTTCGCCAGCTCCTCCGCCTCCATATTTTCCCGCGTGGTGGTGATAAACAGCGTTTTCATATCGTCGCCGCCAAAGCAGACCATTGTCGGGCAGCGTACCGGCAGCCGGTATTCTTCCAGCTGTTCGCCTTGCGGTGAAAACCGTGCGATACGCCAGCCGTCAAACAGTGCGCTCCAGTAGCAGCCTTCCTCATCCATTGCCGCTCCGTCGGGTATACCCTCTCCCTCGCTAAAACGGCGAAACTCTTCGCGCTTACCGGGTTCCCCCTGCTCATCAAACGGCGTACGGTAAATCACACCGTTCGGCGTATCAGAAGTAAACATCCACCGTTTGTCAGGACTAAACGCTAAACCGTTATGCCCCTGAATATCGCACTGGATCACTTTCGGTGTCAGGTCGTTGTCGATACGCATCAACATGGCGCCGTTATAATCTCCCGGCCCCCAGAACGTGCCCGCATAAAACCGTCCCTGATGGTCGGTGCCTCCATCGTTAAAGCGTGCAAGCTGCGGGTTGGACGGGTTATCGCAAACCTTACGCTGGAGCAGGCCGTGTTTATCGGTCAGCCAGATGGCGTTTCGCATCGCGACGATAAATCCGCCGCGTTCACGCAGGGCAAAACACCCAACTTCTTCATGGAATGAGAGCACCGAGTGTTCCGCGGTGGGCAGATGGTACCGATGAATCTCCCCTTCCAGAATATCCGCCCAGTAGAGCGCCTTTTCTTCAGCACTCCACGTCGGGCATTCGGGCAGATGCCCGGTATAGTTCAACAGCAGCTGCGGTTCAGCCATGACAATTCCCCAAAATGAAAAAAGCCAGCATTGCTGTTTTAATTTTAGACGCAAAAGGCTGAAACAAAAGGATTTGTTTCTGACGATGTCCACACGTCGTCCACGCATCGAAAAAGCCCTGCCATGTGCAGGGCTTTCTTTTGGTCACATCCAGTGGATTTGTTGCTGGCCTGATTGCGTCGGGTGCGGCGGCGCTGGTACTACTTCACCCGGCGAAACGATAAAGCTCTCGACCGTCTCAGTGGTGATGAACGTGCAACTGCAAATGATGTTTGTGCACTGATGATACAGCTCCTTGCCTGTGCGGCGCGCATGGCCTGCGCCTTTGAGCCGCACCAGCGCTGTCACTGGCTGGCAAAAACTGGAATAAAAATTGAATGCAAACTCATCCACTGATGCATGCACATCTAAAATTGTGAATCAACTCGTCCAATTAATGATTTCGTCCAGCCCGGAAAGTATTGCAGGAAAATAACTTTCATCCATTCCAAGACTATCACTGACTACGACGCTTTCAGCAGGATTTTCCGGCCTTAGCGTTAATGTTAAAAGCACCCCACGCCCTGTTGATGATGGTGAAAACACAAGATTTAACTGATTTTCTGTGCTATCAAAAATCACCTCACGAGCCTTCGTGCCATCAACTAAACTTCTATGTAACTCCCTGAGTTTAGCTTTAAGAGCATTAAGCTCTCCGACATTAAAGGATGCCTGATATTGTGTTTTAAGCTCGGGTAGTTCGTACTCCACATAGGTATGTATCCAGTCATACTCTGGTATGTCAGGGGTATTATCACGCCCAAAGGGGGAAATCCGTAAAATTTTCCTGTCGCTAATTATCTCAATCATATTCCCCCCATCACTTGTATAAAAAATGAGTTATTGTCCAGTCTTTCTCACGCACCAATACTTCTATCATATATTTTTTATAATAATAGGTTCCTTTTTTCGCCCGATTCTCAACAAGTTTATATATCTCAGATTCGTAACGAAAAAGACCTTGAGCCTTTTGAGGATCTGGCGTTCTTTTGCCGTAGCGAATAACTTTTTCCTGAAGTTGCAAGGGCACATATCGCGCGGGATTAAGCATATGTTTAGCAGGAGTTGCGGTCATTTTAAGGGTTCGTGCAGATAACCCCATTTTCAGCCGACCACGTAAGAGACTGATAGTAGCCTCACTGAGCCTCACAGTTACAGCGGTTTTAACTCCACTCTCCAGTAACGCTTTACCAGCCCGAAAAAGACGAAATGCACCCAAGGCAATTAATACGATGTCTGTTGGGTCAATCAGGGGGGCTTCTAGTGGCGCTTCTTCCAGCCTGACAAACATGCCGTCGGTATCATAAATCTGCCATAAACCGGGAGCCTGAGAGACTGAATAGCCAATACACATCCCGGTTTCGTCATCAACAATGGGTTTTGAATTCAGTGGAGGATTGCGGGGGCGAAATTCGAAGTATTCACCGGCTGGTAATGTTGACTGGAAGGTGTAGAAACGTCCTGGCTCGTCCGTAATTAATCCAACGCTCATTGTCCTAATTTCCTTTTGGGCTAACCTTTGGGGTCATCATAATGGACGTTTTTACTTCAATCTACTTTCCTGACTCTGATTTTATCGACTTAGAGGCTAACGCCTCGCCGCGCTCGTTGTTCAACACCACCGGCACTGAAAGCAAATTTCAGCACCGGCGGTGCTGGCATTATTCGCGTATGGCTCATTTTAACCACCCATTTTTTTAGCATCATCAACAAGCTCGTCTGAATATTGCCAGACTCCGTTATAAGCCACGAAGCCCCAGCCGAAACACCGTTAGTCATTTCATATCCAACAGCCAGCCCTGGCGGGTGTAAAATTTCGTGATTAATTCTGAAAACCAGCCCCTTCTCGCTTAGTTCTTTCCAGTTCATGATTGTCATACCGCAGTCGGCGTCATCCAGCATCAACTGGAAACTCAACATTACATAATTTGCCACCCACTCAGTTAAATCGATAACATTCGTTACCCTCACTGACACGCGTTTTCGGTATACCCTCTTTCTTGTATCAGGCATGTTCACGAAGCTGATTCAACTTTAAGAGTTTGCTGGGGTGCACCCCGTTCATGGTTTGCCACCATTGGCAGAGGCTAACCCTGAAATGGCTTTCCTTAACAAAGCAGAAAGTGCGCTGCTGCTCAAGTCATTTACAGGTGAGGATCTGCTGGTTGCCCTGCTGGGGATTAGTACCGGCGGGCGGTGGTCAGAGCTGGCAACACTCAAACCGGCACAAATAGTAAACGGGCGCGTGACATTCCTGAAAATCAAAAACGCAAAAAAGCGCACTGTACCGATTTCTTCTGAGCTTGAATCGCTGATAAAGAAGAATACCAGCGGGAATCTGTTCAACGTCGATTACGTGAGTTTTTGCAAAGTGCTGAAGATGGTTAAACCTGATATTCCTGCAAATCAGGCAACGCATATTTTGCGTCATACCTTCGCAAGTCATTTCATGGTGAACGGGGGTAACATCATTTCATTACAGCAAATACAGGGTCATGCAAACATCCAGTAGACGATGACTTATGCGCATTTGTCACCGGAGTACCTGCAAAATGCCGTGGCATTGAATCCGCTTTCAGGAGGGATATCGCTGTAGGTTCTGCTCCCCCCGGAGTGTCCACATTGCGTCCACACTTCGGGGTATTAGAAACGGTTCCAGATGGTTACAGCTTTTTTAAATTACTGTTTTTATTAGTGATAATTTAAATGGTTGATAAACCACATCCACCCATTATATGAAAAAAGCCAGCATTGCTGGCTTTTAGTATATACATCATCAGATTACTGGCGACTGTCATTTGCCTGGCGCAACAGCGTGCGGCTTTCACTCTGGAATCGCGTGGCGTAATCACCGAACCAGTGCTCCACTTTACGGAAACTGTCGATAAACGCTTGTTTATCGCCGTGTTCCAGCAAGGTGATCGCTTCGCCAAAACGCTGATAGTAGCGCTTGATCAGCGCCAGGTTATTTTCAGACGACATGATGATGTCGGCGTAAAGCTGTGGATCCTGGGCAAACAGTCGCCCGACCATCGCCAGCTCCAGACGATAGATTGGCGAGGAAAGCGCCAGCAATTGTTCAAGCTGAACGTTCTCTTCCGCCAGGTGCAGACCATAGGCGAAGGTTGCAAAGTGGCGCAGCGCCTGAATAAACGCCATGTTCTGATCGTGCTCAACCGCACTGATACGGTGCAAACGTGCCCCCCAGACCTGAATCTGTTCCAGGAACCACTGATACGCTTCCGGCTGACGACCGTCGCAGTAAACCACTACCTGCTTCGCCAGGCTGCCGCTGTCCGGGCCAAACATCGGGTGTAACCCAAGCACGGGCCCGGTGTGCGCCGCCAGCATTGCCTGTAGAGGGCCATTTTTAACGGACGCCAGATCCACCAGAATGCAATCTTCCGGCAGCGGAGGAAGTTTCGCGATAATCTGCTCCGTCACATGAATCGGTACGCTGACGATAACCATTCCGGCATCCTTCATGAGTTCCGGCGCATGCGGCCAGTCCTCTTTTTCCAGGATGCGCACCTGATAGCCAGAAAGCGTCAGCATTTTTTCAAACAGACGCCCCATCTGGCCGCCGCCACCGACAATCACCACCGGACGCAGCGACGGACAGAGAGTTTTGAAGCCCTTGTCGTTTTCGCTGGAATAGGATTCCCGCATCACACGACGCAGGACATCTTCAATTAAGTCCGGTGAAACGCCCAGCGCCTGTGCCTCTTTACGGCGGGAGGCGAGCATAGAGGCCTCACGCTCCGGAACGTAAATTGGCAGGCCGTATTTGCTTTTAACTTCGCCGACCTCAGCAACCAGTGCCATGCGGCGCGCCAGCAGGTCCAGCAACGCCTTATCCACTTCATCAATTTGATCGCGTAATGCGGTCAATTCAGCAACCATAACTATCCTCTTATGCCAGACGCGTCGCCAGCTGGCCGTTCAAATCTTTGTGGATCTCACGCAGTAGCGCATCAGTGGTTTCCCAGCTGATGCAAGCATCCGTGACCGAGACGCCGGGCTTCATCGCGCTACGCGGCTGTTCCGATGACTGATTGCCTTCATGAATATTACTTTCAATCATCAGGCCGATAATTGAACGGTTACCATCTTTAATCTGTGCAATCACAGATTCTGCAACCGCAGGCTGGCGACGGTAATCTTTATTCGAATTACCATGACTGCAATCTACCATCAGCGCCGGACGCAGTCCCGCCTGTTCCATCTCTTTTTCACACTGCGCGACATCCGCCGGGCTGTAGTTTGGCGCTTTACCACCGCGCAGGATCACATGCCCGTCCGGATTGCCCTGCGTTTGCAGCAGGCATACCTGGCCCGCCTGGTTGATCCCGACAAAACGATGGGGCATAGCGGCGGCGCGCATGGCGTTAATCGCCGTGGCCAAGCTGCCGTCGGTACCGTTTTTAAAACCAACCGGCATAGACAGGCCAGACGCCATCTCGCGGTGGGTTTGTGACTCGGTGGTGCGCGCCCCAATCGCAGACCAGCTAAACAGATCGCCGAGGTACTGCGGGCTGTTCGGATCCAGCGCTTCGGTTGCCAGCGGCAGCCCCATGCTGACCAGCTCCACCAGCAGGCGACGCGCAATCTTCAGGCCCGCTTCCACATCAAACGAGCCATCCATGTGCGGATCGTTAATCAACCCTTTCCAGCCAACCGTTGTACGTGGCTTTTCAAAATAGACGCGCATCACCAGATAGAGGCTATCGCTGACCTCCTCCGCTAATGCTTTAAATCGACGAGCGTACTCAATGGCGGTTTCAGGATCGTGAATGGAGCAAGGACCACATACCACCAGCAGGCGCGGATCGCGGCCTGCGATAATGTCAGAAATGGTCTGGCGAGAGTGCTCAATCTGAGCTTCCTGCGCGACGCTCAGCGGGAATTCCGCCTTCAGTTGATCCGGGGTGATTAACACCTGTTCGTCAGTGATATGTACGTTGTTCAGCGCGTCTTTTTGCATGATTGCGATCCTGTAAAACTCGTTTGCGATAGTGGTTTTCCTCGAAGAGGTGACACAACGATAACATATCAAGTAAAGATTTCAATCCAAAATACGTACAGATTATTTTACAGTAGCCATTTAAATGCCAAATCACAGGTTAAAATCGTAAACATAAAATTACACATACGCTTTTAACGCCAGTCTACGCTCACACCAGGCACGCTATCCCGGCGCTGGCCGTTAGCTTAATTATCCTCGGGTGAATTGAGGGAAAGTTGCGTGGCTACATAAATCCTGGCAACAAAAAATGAATAAAAGTATGAATTCCAGCAGACTTAATTGAGCCTGCCTAAATTACTTTGAATATCGTGCTCTGTAAGATTTAGCTTAGGTCAAGACAGGGATATTTCTGACATAATGACGGCTTTGAGAAAGAATGGTATTCTGCCGGAAATTCATAAGGGCATCTATTTCCGGGGCGGTTTGGCGGATTCTGATGAGAAATACATTCTTGATCGCTTTGCTTCACCTCCCCCTGGCGCTAATGCTGTTCATTTTGGTGAGCCCTGCAAGGGCAGGCTCGCTCACGGAAACGGATAAATCGGTACGTTCGATTGTTTCTGGTATTGTGAGCTACACCCGATGGCCAGCACTTTTCGGCCAGCCTAAGCTCTGTATTTATGCCTCTTCCCGTTACAGACAGGCGCTCAGCAGTGAAGATGTAAATAACCCGTTGCCCTATAGTCCTGTCATTGTGCATAGCGATCGGGAAGCACTCACAGCAAGGTGCGATGCCCTCTATTTCGGGAGCGAATCACCGGCAAAACAACAGGAAATAATAAATCAATATCAGGGCCAGGCGTTGCTATTAATGTCAGAGCAAAATCCTGAATGCGTTATTGGCAGCGCATTTTGTCTGATAATAGAGCACAACAAGGTCAGGTTTTCCGTAAATCTGGATGCGCTGACGCGCAGTGGCGTAAGAGTCAATCCGGATGTATTAATGCTCGCACGGAATAAGAAGCATGAATAAGGAAGTCACACCAACACCGCGTCCGACGTTTAAAAGAACGTTGCGGCGAATCAGCATGATAAGCGTCATTATAACGATGACGTTTATATGGTTGCTGCTGTGTTTCGCTTCCGTGGTGACATTAAAGCAATACGCGCAAAAAAACCTCGAACTCACCGGCGCCACCATGAGCCACAGCCTTGAGGCCTCTCTGGTGTTCAACGATGCCGTGGCGGCAAATGAAACGCTGGCGACCCTCGGCAAGCAGGGGCAATTTGCCGTGGCGGAAGTGCTTAATGCACATCATAAACGGTTTGCCTGGTGGTCGTGGAACCCGGCGGATAATACCGACACGCTGGGCGCGCTGGTCAACCGGTGGTTGTTCCCTGTTCCTGTCGCACAGCCCATCATACATAACGGTAATGTGATTGGCGAAATTCGTCTGACCGCACGAGACAGCCTGATTAGCCACTTTATCTGGCTCTCATTTGCGGTCCTCACCGGCTGCATTCTTTTTGCCTCTGCCGTCGCATTGACCATCACCCGCTCGCTACATCATGGCATGGTTGTTGAAATGCAAAACATCACTGACGTTGTGCATGACGTCCGTACCAACCGCAACTTCTCTCGCCGGGTAACGGAAGGCCGCATTGAAGAGTTCCACCAGTTTGGTGAAGACTTCAACAGCCTGTTGGATGAAATGGAAGAGTGGCAGCTCAAGCTACAGGCGAAAAACGCTCAACTGTTGCGTACCGCCATGCACGATCCGCTCACGGGGCTTGCAAACCGCGCCGCGTTTCGCAACAACATTGCGGCCTTAATGAATGACGCTTCGGCAAAGACCAATTCTGCCCTGCTCTTCCTGGACGGTGATAACTTCAAGTTTATTAACGACACCTGGGGCCATGCCGCGGGCGACTGCGTACTGATCGAAGCCGCAAAAAGGATGGTCGAATTTGGCGAAAAACGTCATCAGTCTTACCGTCTTGGCGGCGACGAGTTTGCCATGATCCTTTATGGCGTCCACACCGCGCGTGAGGTCGAATATATTTGCGCTGCGCTGTCGCAGCAATTTATCCGTCCGTTTGATCTGCATAACGGACACACAGCATCAATGTCACTCAGCATTGGCTTTGCTCTGGCGTGGGAAAATGCCTCCGTCGAGGCATTGCTTGAGCAAGCCGATCGCAATATGTACCTGGTCAAAAACCAGCGTTCGAAAACAATACCCTGAAAGGAAGACGATATGTTGAAGCGATACTTCGCGCCGTTGTTACTGGCATCTCTGGTAATGTCCGGGTGCCAGACGCCGGAGGGTAAATTCACACCAGAGCAAATCGCGGCCATGAAGTCCTACGGCTTTAACGAACTGAATGGCGACTGGTCCCTGGGCCTGTCGGATAAGATCCTGTTTGATAAAAATGACGCCAGACTGCGTCCGGAAAGTGAAACGCAGATCCAGACTATGGCCTCACGTCTGGCGGCAACCGGTCTGAATCACGCCCGGATGGACGGCCATACGGATAACTATGGCGAAGAGAGCTACAACGAAGCGCTTTCGTTAAAACGTGCCAATGTTGTAGCGGATGCCTGGGCGAAGGGCGCGAACATCCCGCGCAGCAACCTCACTACGCGGGGTTTAGGCAAAAAATACCCTCTCAGCAGCAACCGTACTGCGCAAGGGCGCGCTGAAAACCGCCGTGTTGCGGTAGTTATCAGCACGCCTTAAGGCTATTTAGCGGATGTGCCGGCGAGCGACACGCCTGAAGCCGCTCGCCAGCGCAGCCAGTCAATCACGATAAATACCGCCAGACTGACGCCCATTACCGGCAACGCCAGCCCCAGCAGGAGGCTTATCATGAACGTCACTCCCCTTCCCCTCAGCGGCAATGCCAGCCAGCTTTGACAGAGCGTCTGTACCGGGTTCGCGGCTGACATCGCAGGACGACGCATCCACCACATCCGGTATCCCCAGATAATCAGCACGCACAGCGCAACGCCAAACGCGATGAGCAGCAGCTGATTTGCCAGACCAAACAGGATCCCCATATGGAAATCCACGCCCCAGCGGGTGAGTTTAGCCATCAGCGGGAAATCCCCAAAGCGAGTCCTGTCCAGCACCTTCAGAGAGTGGGGGTCCACGGCAACGGCATCAACCTGCGTCGGCCAGCGGCGATCGATTTCCGTCACCGTCCAGGCCTGGTCGACCCTGCTTGCCGGACGGATCTCAACGTTGTTAGCATCAATTCCTGACTGGCGGGCGGCCTGCAATACGCTGTCAAAAAGCGACAGTTCAACAGGCATTTCAGGCATCGACATTCCGCCGTGATGACCACGATGTTCGGCGTGTTCATCCATCATTTCCGGCGCACCGGAAAGGGTGGTGTTTACCTGCGGCGTCAGCCAGTTCATCTCTGCACGCAGCTTATCGATGTTGCCACCGGCCCATTGTGACCAGGTTAACCCGGTGACTGAGAACAGCAGCATTCCCGCCAGTAACGTCCAGCCTAAGATCACATGCAGGCGACGACGATTCTGGAAACGATTGTTGATACGGCGCTTCGGTCGGGTATAGAACCACAGCGCGATCCCGCCCAGGGCAGCAACCCACATCCACGAGGCGGCTAACTCGCTATAGAGGCGCCCGAGGTTGCCCAGCATCAGCGAGGTATGCAGATAATCGATAGTCTGACGCAGCGGTAAAATCCCGCTGGTGCCGTATACGGTCATATCCCCTCGAACCTCAAGGCGGGCGGGATCAATAAAAATAGCCCGATGCTCGGAGGGACCCAGCGCCGGGTCGGCAAACATCACGCGGGTCGTTTCGCCCTCTTCCAGCCCCGGACGAACGGCATGCAGACGCAGATCTGATTCTACGGCCTTTTCGGCCGCGGCAATTTGTGCAGCAAGAGGCTGCGCCTCACCCACGGCATCCGTGTGGAGTGCATGATGGTACAGCGCATTTTCAAGCTGCGGCGTGGCGACATACAGCGTTCCGGTCAACGCTGCGAAGAAAATAAACGGACCAACAAACAGCCCGATATAGAAATGGAGACGACGCAGCAGGTTTCCCCATGCCGCGCGCGGAGTGCAGGTAGTCATACTTTTCCTTTTTAAGGCAAAAAGTGAGTGATTTTGTTTTAAAGGGAGAAAGCAGACCGACGCGGCGGCGCGCGGGTATCGGGGTAAAGCCAGGGGAAAAAGTGCCAGTGGCTGACCGCCTGACGAGGCGGCTTCATGCGCAGCCGCTGCAACACCACGCTGAGCAGAACGATAAGCGCCAGCATCACGCCCGGCACATGCGCTAACAGCACGCAGTAGCCGCAGGCTTCCGCATGGTCAACTGGCATGGAATGCGGCATATCCCCATGATGCTCGTCCATCGACATCATGCTCATGTCATGGTGCATGCCCGGCATGGCGCTCATGGGATCTTTTTGCAGCGAGACGGAGATCAGCGGCGCCACGACGATCAGCAGGATCGCAAACAGCGCGGTCAATGCCGCTGCGCGTTTCCAGCTATGCTGATGCAGTACGTTATCCACTTACCCTCCCCCCAAGAGGCGAACATTGTAAATGATTTATGACGGAAGGGTTAACGCGAGAGGTGCGATGGGATAAAAAAAGGGCCAGCCTTTCGGCCAGCCCTTTCTGACAGGATGTCGCTTAAGCGAATCTTAGTTCAGACGCTCTTTAATACGAGCAGACTTACCAGTACGCTCACGCAGGTAGTACAGTTTAGCTTTACGTACAGCACCACGACGTTTAACAGCAATGCTGTCAACTACCGGAGAGTGAGTCTGGAAGACACGCTCAACGCCTTCGCCGTTGGAAATTTTACGAACAGTGAATGCAGAGTGCAGACCGCGGTTACGAATAGCGATAACCACGCCCTCGAATGCCTGCAGACGTTTTTTGGAACCTTCAACAACCCATACTTTCACTTCCACGGTGTCACCTGGACGGAAGGAAGGTACGTCCTGCTTCATCTGCTCTTGTTCAAGTTGCTTAATAATGTTGCTCATAATTTAATCTCTTATCCTGGGTAAACTGATATTCGGGAGCGTATTACGCTTTCCCATCATGTTCATGCTGCTGATGCGCGTGTTCAGTTTTGAACTCGGCCAGCAACTTTGCTTGCTCTTCAGTCAGAGCCAGGTTTTCCAGAAGTTCAGGTCTTCTAAGCCAGGTCCGGCCCAGCGACTGCTTCAAACGCCAGCGACGTATCTCGGCATGGTTTCCAGACAGTAACACTGCCGGGACTTCCATCCCTTCTAACACTTCAGGACGAGTATAGTGTGGACAGTCCAGCAATCCATCGGCAAAGGAATCTTCCGTTGCCGAAGCTTCATGGCCCAGAACCCCCGGAATAAACCGGGCGACGGAGTCAATCAGCGTCATTGCTGGTAGCTCACCACCGCTGAGAACGTAATCGCCGATAGACCATTCTTCGTCAATCTCGGTTTGAATTACGCGCTCATCTATCCCTTCGTAGCGACCACAGACCAGAATCAGCTTTTGATTCGTCGCCAGTTCGCTCACGCCCGCTTGATCAAGCTTGCGTCCCTGAGGTGACAGATAAATCACCTTCGCGCCTTCACCTGCCGCGGCTTTTGCTGTGTGAATGGCGTCCCGTAAGGGTTGCACCATCATCAACATCCCCGGTCCGCCGCCGTAAGGACGATCGTCCACGGTACGGTGCCGGTCATGCGTGAAGTCACGAGGACTCCAGCTCTGGATGCTCAGCAGGCCATTCTTTACTGCCCGGCCAGTTACCCCGTAATCGGTAATCGCGCGGAACATTTCAGGAAACAGGCTAATTATGCCAATCCACATAGCGCCGTCTTTTACCGTTTATCCGGAGAATTTAAAAACCAGGATCCCAATCTACTTCAATGGTTTGAGTAGTGAGATCGACTTTCTTGATAACCTGTCCATCGAGGAACGGGACCAACCGCTCCTTGATGCCAAATGCATCTTTCAGGTTTGCCTTAATGACGAGAACGTCATTTGACCCGGTTTCCATCATGTCGATGACTTTCCCCAGGCTGTAGCCTTCAGTGGTCACTACCTGGCAACCCATAAGGTCTTTCCAGTAGTAGTCACCCTCTTCCAGTTGCGGCAACTGCGACGAATCCACGACAATTTCACAATTAGTCAGCGCATTCGCGGCATCTCGATCGTCAATGCCTTTCAGCTTGATGATGATGTCCTGATTGTGGTGACGCCAGCTTTCCAGCTCGACCTCTTCCCACTTACCGGCTTTCTGGATAAACCAGGGCTGGTAATCAAAAATGCTATCAGCGTCTTCAGTGGAGGAAAACACTCTGAGCCAACCACGGATACCGTAGCAAGAACCCATTTTTCCCAATACGATCGGTTCAACAGGTGCTTTATTGCTCATCATGACCACCGTGACAGATTAAGCTGCTTTGTTTGCTGCTTTGATCAGCGTAGCAACGCGATCGGAAACAGTAGCGCCCTGGCCAACCCAGTGAGCGATACGATCCAGATCCAGACGAGTTTCTTCTTCTGCGCCAGAGGCCAGTGGGTTGAAGAAACCAACGCGCTCAATGAAGCGACCGTTGCGTGCATTACGGCTGTCAGTCACAACAACCTGGTAGAACGGACGCTTTTTAGCGCCGTGACGTGCTAAACGAATAGTTACCATAACATCCTCTTGTGTGAATAAAACAACCGGGCCCCATCGAGGAACGGAGCCCGGGTGTCATATTAAAAGCCCGAAAATTTTACTCATTTTCGGGCAAAAAGCAATCTCAAAAGCGATTATCGCCCAGGAAAACCGGGCGGCATCATGCCTTTCATGCCGCGCATCATCTTCGCCATGCCGCCTTTCTTCATTTTCTTCATCATGCGCTGCATGTCGTCGAACTGTTTCAGAAGGCGGTTAACGTCCTGGACCTGCATGCCGCAACCGGCTGCGATACGGCGCTTGCGGGAACCTTTGATGATTTCTGGCTTCGCGCGCTCTTTCAGCGTCATCGAGTTGATGATTGCCTCCATACGCACCAGCACTTTGTCATCCATCTGGGATTTGACGTTGTCCGGGATCTGCCCCATACCCGGCAGTTTCCCCATCAGGCTTGCCATACCCCCCATGTTTTTCATCTGACGCAGTTGCTCAAGGAAGTCGGTCAGATCGAAACCGTCACCTTTTTTCAGCTTGCTGGCGAGTTTTTCAGCCTGCGCGCGGTCAACCTTGCTTTCGATATCTTCGATCAGCGACAGCACGTCGCCCATGCCGAGGATACGGGAGGCAATACGATCCGGGTGGAACGGCTCCAGCGCTTCGGTTTTCTCGCCCACGCCGAGGAACTTAATTGGCTTACCAGTAATATGACGAATAGACAGCGCCGCACCGCCGCGAGCGTCACCGTCGACTTTGGTCAGCACCACGCCGGTTAACGGCAGGGCTTCGTTAAACGCTTTCGCGGTGTTCGCCGCATCCTGACCGGTCATGGCGTCGACAACAAACAGGGTCTCTACCGGATTGATAGAAGCATGAACCTGCTTGATTTCGTCCATCATCGCTTCGTCAACGTGCAGTCGCCCGGCGGTATCCACCAGCAGCACGTCGTAGAATTTCAGCTTCGCCTCTTTCAGCGCCGCGTTAACGATGTCAACAGGCTTCTGCGCCACGTCGGACGGGAAGAAGTCTACGCCAACCTGCTCGGCCAGCGTTTCCAGCTGTTTGATCGCCGCCGGGCGATACACGTCCGCCGAAACCACCAGCACTTTTTTCTTGTGCTTTTCGCGCAGGAATTTCCCCAGCTTACCGACGCTGGTGGTTTTACCCGCACCTTGCAGACCCGCCATCAGCACGACGGCCGGTGGCTGAGCCGCCAGGTTAAGCACCTGGTTCTCTTCGCCCATCGCCGAAACCAGCTCGTTACGGACGATTTTGACGAACTCCTGACCCGGAGTCAGGCTCTTGTTAACTTCATGACCAACCGCTTTCTCTTTCACGCGGTTGATAAAATCACGCACGACCGGCAACGCAACGTCTGCTTCCAGCAGCGCCATGCGCACTTCGCGCAGCGTTTCCTTGATGTTCTCTTCGGTGAGGCGTCCACGGCCGCTGATGTTGCGCAGCGTGCGCGACAAACGATCGGTTAAATTATCAAACATTGTCTCTCGCCTGGGGTAGAAACGTTAGGTCGCCTGGGCGACACATACACAGAATTTTGCCGGAGTATAACATGAAGGCGCCTTTGTTGTTATGCAACGGTTGGAGCAGGCGTCACGTAACGTTATACTGCTTCTCTTTCTTATTAAGACAACTGTCGACGCCTATATGCCTGTTTTCGCACTGATCGCCCTTGTTGCCTACTCTGTCAGCCTCGCGCTGATCATTCCTGGCCTGCTGCAAAAAAACAGCGGCTGGCGGCGCATGGCTATTCTTTCGGCAGTGATCGCACTGATTAGCCATGCGTTTGCGCTGGAATCACGCATCATTCCCGGCGACGGCAGCGTGCAAAATCTGAGCGTACTGAACGTCGGCTCGCTGGTCAGCCTGATGATCTGTACGGTCATGACCATTGTCGCGTCTAAAAATCGTGGCTGGCTGCTGCTGCCGATAGTCTACGCCTTTGCGCTGATCAACCTGGCGTTAGCCACGTTCATGCCCAATGAGTTTATTACCCATCTGGAAGCCACGCCGGGGATGCTGGTGCATATCGGCCTGTCTCTATTCTCCTACGCGACGCTGATCATCGCCGCCCTTTACGCCATGCAGCTCGCCTGGATCGACTACCAGCTGAAAAATAAAAAGCTGGCGTTTAACCATGAAATGCCGCCGCTGATGGTGATTGAGCGTAAGATGTTCCATATCACCCAGGTCGGCGTGGTTTTGCTGACGCTGACGCTGTGCACGGGCTTGTTTTATATGAAGAACCTGTTCAGCGTGGAGAATATCGATAAAGCGGTCCTCTCCATCATCGCGTGGTTTGTCTATATTGTCCTGTTATGGGGCCATTATCATGAAGGCTGGCGCGGACGTCGCGTGGTCTGGTTCAACGTTGCGGGTGCGGGCATTCTCACGCTTGCCTATTTTGGTAGCCGCTTCATACAGCAATTTGCTGGCTAAGTAACAAAAGGAGTTCCCCCTGGAACACATCTCTACCACCACGCTGATCGTCATTCTGGTCATCATGGTGGTCATCTCCGCTTATTTCTCTGGCTCTGAAACCGGCATGATGACGCTGAACCGCTACCGGTTACGTCATCGCGCCAAGCAGGGTAACCGTGCCGCGCGTCGTGTCGAAAAGCTTCTGCGTAAGCCGGACCGGCTGATTAGCCTGGTGCTTATCGGTAACAACCTGGTCAATATTCTCGCCTCTGCACTGGGCACCATCGTCGGGATGCGTCTGTACGGCAACGCAGGCGTGGCGATTGCCACAGGTGTGCTCACGTTTGTGGTGCTGGTGTTTGCGGAAGTGCTGCCCAAAACCATCGCGGCGCTTTACCCGGAAAAAGTCGCCTACCCGAGCAGTTTCCTGTTAGCACCGCTGCTTATTCTGATGATGCCGCTGGTCTGGCTGCTGAATATGGTGACACGGGTGCTGATGCGCATGGTTGGTATAAAGGCAGACGTCACCATCAGTAGCGCGCTCAGCAAAGACGAACTGCGTACCATCGTGAACGAATCCCGCTCGCAGATCTCCCGTCGCAATCAGGACATGCTCCTGTCGGTGCTGGATCTGGAAAAGGTCAGCGTTGACGACATCATGGTGCCGCGCAATGAAATCGTCGGGATTGATATTAACGACGACTGGAAGGCCATTGTCCGCCAGCTGACGCACTCCCCGCACGGGCGTATCGTCCTCTATCGCGATTCTCTCGACGATGCCATCAGCATGCTGCGTGTGCGCGAGGCCTATCGTCTGATGACTGAGAAAAACGAGTTCACCAAAGAAGTGATGCTGCGCGCCGCCGACGAAATTTACTACGTGCCGGAAGGCACCCCACTCAGCACGCAGCTGGTGAAGTTCCAGCGAAACAAGAAGAAAGTCGGTCTGGTGGTGGATGAATACGGCGACATACAGGGGCTGGTGACGGTCGAAGATATTCTGGAAGAGATTGTCGGGGACTTTACCACGTCAATGTCGCCTTCCCTTGCAGAAGAAGTCACCCCGCAAAACGACGGGTCAGTGCTTATCGACGGCAGCGCCAACATTCGTGAAATCAATAAAGCGTTTAACTGGCATTTGCCGGAAGACGAAGCGCGGACGATGAACGGAATGATCCTGGAAGCGCTGGAAGAGATCCCGGCGGCAGGCACGCGCGTGCGCATTGAGCAGTATGATATTGATATTCTGGACGTTCAGGACAATATGATTAAGCAGGTGAAGGTCCTGCCCGTTAAACCTTTACGCGAAAGTATCGCCGAGTAATGTTGTAGGCCGGGTAAGGCGAAACCGCCACCCGGCACTACGGGTCGGCAAATTACGCTTTCGCTTTCGCCACGGTCACCATCGCAGCGCGAATAGTACGACCGTTCAGGGTATACCCTTTCTGCATCACGCCCAGCACGTTACCCGCGGCAACGTCTTCGGATTCCACCATCGCAATGGCCTGGTGAACGTTTGGATCCAGCGGTACATCCGTATCGGCAATCACTTCAACACCGAACTTACGCACCACATCCAGCATGGATTTCAGCGTCAGCTCGATGCCTTCAATCATCGCCGCGTTATCCGGATTAGCTTTATCCGCCACTTCCAGCGCGCGATCCAGGCTGTCGATCACCGGAAGCAGTTCGTTGACGAATTTCTCCAGCGCAAATTTGTGCGCCTTTTCAACATCCAGCTCGGTACGACGGCGCAGGTTTTCCATTTCCGCTTTGATACGCAGTACGCCATCGCGTTCGCGATTCTGCGCTTCTACCAACTGAGCTTCCAGATTGGCAATTTTTTCATCGCGCGGGTCCACCTGCTCAGCAGACGTGTCTGGCTCTACTGCCTCAACTTCATCGTGCTGTTCCGTGATAATTTCTTCAGGGGCTTGCCCCTCAGGCGTTTTCTGTTCTTTACTACTCATGAATTTCTCCGCGTTTTTCTGCATTCATCTCGCTAACTTCGCTTATTATGGGGATCAGTTTCCTGGATTCAAGGGAACAAGGCAGATTGTCATCATTCATCAGGCACAAGGACCTCCAGAAAATGAATAATCATTTCAGGTGTATTGGGATCGTCGGCCATCCGCGTCACCCTACCGCATTGACGACACATGAAATGTTGTATCGCTGGCTGTGTGGTAAAGGCTATGAAGTGATGGTCGAGCAGCAGATCGCCCAGGAGTTGCAGCTTAAAAGCGTCAGAACCGGCACGCTGGCGGAAATTGGCCAGCAGGCGGATCTCGCCGTGGTGGTCGGCGGCGACGGCAATATGCTGGGCGCGGCGCGAACGCTGGCTCGCTATGATATTAAGGTTATTGGTATTAACCGTGGCAATCTTGGTTTCCTGACCGACCTCGACCCGGACAATGCGCAACAGCAGCTGGCGGACGTGCTGGAAGGTCACTATATCAGTGAAAAACGGTTTTTACTTGAAGCCCAGGTCTGCCAGCAGGATTGCCAGAAGCGCATCAGCACCGCTATTAACGAGGTGGTTCTCCACCCTGGTAAAGTGGCGCACATGATCGAGTTCGAAGTCTATATCGACGAAATCTTCGCTTTCTCGCAGCGCTCTGACGGGCTGATTATTTCAACCCCGACGGGGTCAACTGCCTACTCGCTTTCAGCCGGAGGCCCAATCCTGACGCCATCGCTGGATGCGATCACCCTGGTGCCGATGTTCCCGCATACGCTCTCGGCGCGTCCGCTGGTGATCAACGGCGACAGCACCATCCGCCTGCGTTTTTCACATCGCCGCAGCGACCTGGAGATCAGCTGCGACAGCCAGATCGCGCTTCCCATTCAGGAAGGAGAAGATGTCCTCATTCGCCGCTGCGATTATCACCTGAACCTTATCCATCCAAAAGATTACAGTTATTTCAATACATTAAGCTCAAAACTCGGCTGGTCAAAAAAATTGTTCTGATTTTACATCCAGCGCTTTACTGTATATAAAACCAGTTTATACTGTATACAAACACAGTTATGGTTTTTCATACAGGAAAACAATTATGCTGGCACAACTGACCATCAGCAACTTTGCCATTGTTCGTGAGCTTGAGATCGACTTCCATAGTGGAATGACGGCGATTACCGGTGAAACCGGTGCAGGTAAATCCATTGCCATTGATGCCCTCGGCTTGTGCCTCGGCGGTCGTGCAGAGGGTGATATGGTGCGCACAGGTGCGGCCCGTGCCGATCTCTGCGCCCGCTTCTCGTTAAAAGACACGCCTGCCGCCCTGCGCTGGCTGGAAGCGAACCAGCTGGAAGATGGACGTGAGTGTTTACTTCGTCGCGTCATCAGCAGTGACGGCCGCTCCCGCGGTTTTATCAATGGTACAGCGGTTCCCCTTTCCCAGCTTCGCGAGCTGGGCCAGCTGCTCATCCAGATCCATGGTCAGCACGCGCACCAGCAGCTAATCAAACCCGAACAGCAGAAAGCCCTGCTCGATGGCTACGCGGGTGAGTACGCGCTTACTCAACTCATGGCGGAGCACTATCGTCAGTGGCATCAAAGCTGCCGCGAACTTGCGCAGCATCAACAGCAAAGCCAGGAGCGTACCGCGCGCGCCGAGCTGCTGGAATATCAGTTGAAAGAGCTGAACGAATTTAACCCTCAGGCGGGTGAATTTGAGCAAATCGACGAGGAGTACAAGCGTCTGGCCAACAGCGGTCAGCTGCTTTCCATCAGCCAGAATGCCCTGAACATGCTGGCGGATGGCGAAGACGTGAATTTGCAGAGCCAGCTGTATACCGTGCGTCAGCTTGTGACCGAACTGACCGGCATGGACAATAAGCTTTCTGGCGTACTGGAAATGCTGGAAGAGGCCGCGATTCAGATTTCAGAAGCCGGGGATGAGCTGCGCCACTACTGTGAACGTCTGGATCTCGACCCGAACCGTCTGTTCGAGCTTGAGCAACGCATCTCCCGTCAGATTTCACTGGCGCGTAAGCATCACGTTACCCCGGAAGAGCTGCCGAATTACTATCAGTCTCTGCTGGAGGAACAGCAGCAGCTGGACGATCAGGCCGATTCCCTCGAAACCTTGTCTCTGGCGGTTAATCTGCATCATCAGCAGGCGCTGGAAACGGCGAAACGGCTGCACGACGTGCGACAGCACTATGCTCTGGAGCTTAGCCAGCATATTACCGACAGCATGCATACGCTGGCGATGCCGCATGGGGTGTTCACTATTGATGTTCGCTTTGAAGAGCATCACCTGACGGCGGAAGGAGCAGACCGCGTAGAATTCCGCGTCACCACCAACCCAGGCCAGCCTTTACAGGCGATTTCGAAAGTGGCTTCTGGCGGTGAACTGTCGCGTATCGCCCTGGCCATTCAGGTGATTACCGCCCGTAAAATGGAAACCCCGGCGTTGATTTTCGATGAAGTGGATGTGGGTATCAGCGGCCCGACCGCGGCCGTTGTCGGCAAACTGCTGCGTCAGTTGGGTGAATCGACGCAGGTTATGTGTGTGACTCACCTGCCGCAGGTCGCCGGCTGTGGTCATCACCACTTTATCGTTAGCAAGGAAACCGATGGCGAAATGACGGAAACGCACATGAAACCGCTGGATAAACGCTCACGCTTGCAGGAGCTGGCACGCCTGCTGGGGGGCAGTGAAGTCACCCGTAATACGCTCGCGAATGCGAAAGAACTGCTGGCGGCATAAACTTTTCCGGGATCTCAGGGTCATACAGAACAACAAAAACGCCGCCAGACCAGTTTCAAAGTGGGGCAAGGTCTATTATCATCGGCATATTACATATGAGCCGCGTACTGCTCGGGCCCGAAAAGGAATCAAATCACTATGCGCTGTAAAACGCTGACCGCTGCCGCAGCGGTTCTTCTGATGTTGACCGCAGGCTGTTCCACTCTGGAGAAAGTGGTTTACCGTCCTGATATCAACCAGGGGAACTACCTTACTCCTAACGATGTGTCCAAAATCCGCGTAGGTATGACACAACAGCAGGTCGCTTATGCCCTGGGAACCCCGATGATGTCCGATCCGTTCGGCACAAACACCTGGTTCTATGTATTCCGCCAGCAGCCTGGTCATGAAGATGTGACCCAGCAAACCCTGACGCTGACCTTCAGCAGTGCTGGCGTGCTGACCAACATCGACAACAAGCCTGCCCTGACCAAATAATCAGGTGCCAGCAACGCAAAAAGGTGCTCAATGAGCACCTTTTTTGTGTATGTTTATTTGGCTACTTACCGGATTTCTCTGCTCGCTGACGGCGCAACTCTTTCGGGTCGGCAATCAGCGGACGATAGATTTCAACCCTGTCGCCCTCTTTCAGCACATCACCGAGCTTAACCGGACGGCTATAAATGCCGACTTTATTCTTCGCCAGGTCAATATCACGGCGAAGTTCAAGGATGCCGGAGGCCCGGATAGCCGCCTCAACGGTGGCGCCCTCTTCAAGCGTCACGCGCTGCAAATACTGCTTCTCCGGCAGCGCATACACCACCTCAACAGCAATCTTATGCGACACTGTAAACCTCTTTGGCGCGCGTGGTGAACGCCTGAACCATATTCGAGGCCAGCTCTTTAAAGATTCGGCCAAACGCCAGTTCGATCAGCTTATTGGTAAATTCAAAATCCAGATGAAACTCAATGCGGCAGGCGTCAGCGCTCAGTGGCGTAAACTTCCACCCTCCCATCAGTTTTTTAAACGGACCATCCACCAGATGCATCAAAATACTCTGATTGCTCGTCAGGGTATTGCGCGTGGTGAACGTTTTGCTGATCCCCGCTTTGGAGACATCCACGGCCGCAGTCATCTGAGTCGGGCCGGATTCCAGCACCCGGCTACCGGTGCATCCTGGAATAAATTCCGGATAGGACTGAACGTCGTTCACTAACTGATACATTTGTTCCGCGCTGTAGGGAACAAGCGCAGTACGGCTAATCTGAGGCATAGCATTTTCCATGGTCACACAACAGACAAATAATAACATTTATCACCTGTTAAAAAAACGCTAAGCCTTATCTCGTGCTAAGATAGCGCGTTAGACCTCACAGGACGCAATGAGGTGACTTTTTAAAATCAGATTACCGACGGCTTTACGACACTTATGACGAAGAAAAAAGCACATAAACCTGGTTCGGCGACCATTGCGCTCAACAAGCGTGCTCGCCACGAGTATTTCATCGAAGAAGAATTCGAGGCCGGCCTTGCGTTGCAGGGCTGGGAAGTAAAATCGCTGCGTGCCGGGAAAGCCAACATCGGCGACAGCTACGTGATCCTGAAAGACGGTGAGGCCTTCCTGTTCGGCGCGAACTTTACGCCGCTGACCGTCGCCTCTTCACATTACGTCTGCGATCCAACCCGCACCCGTAAGCTGCTGCTGAACAAGCGCGAGCTGGAATCCCTCTACGGACGCATCAACCGCGAAGGCTTCACCGTAGTTGCGCTCTCTTTGTACTGGAAAAACGCCTGGTGCAAAGTGAAAATCGGCGTGGCAAAAGGTAAGAAACAGCACGACAAGCGTACTGACCTGAAAGCACGCGAGTGGCAGCTCGACAAAGCACGTATCATGAAAAACGCAGGACGTTGATTCTGCGCGCTTATTGTACTATTCAATAAGTTAGCGTTTCGGGCTGGTATCGAGGAAGTGAAATCTGGTATACTGAGTTCAACACTATTGGGGCTGATTCTGGATTCGACGGGATTTGCGAAACCCAAGGTGCATGCCGAGGGGCGGTTTGCCTCGTTAAAAGCCGCAAAAAAATAGTCGCAAACGACGAAAACTACGCTTTAGCAGCTTAATAACCTGCTAAGAGCCCTCTCTCCCTAGCTTCCGCTCTTAAGACGGGGATCAAAGAGAGGTCAAACCCAAAAGAGATCGCGTGGAAACCCTGCCTGGGGTTGAAGCGTTAAAACTAATCAGGCTAGTTCGTTAGTGGCGTGTTTGTCCGCAGCTGGCGTGCGAATGTAAAGACAAACTAAGCATGTAGTACCGAGGATGTAGAAATTTCGGACGCGGGTTCAACTCCCGCCAGCTCCACCACTTTTGATAGGACTGCAACCGGACAGCGGCAATTAAAACAACCACTTACGGACACTGACCAGACAGTGCGCAGACCGAGAAAAGACAAAAATATGCACGTGAAATGCACGTGCACTTTAAAAGAACCCCAGATCTCACGGTCTGGGGTTTTTCTATTTGTAACTAAGGGTAACAAAAAATCTCCCCCTTTCGCGCTCCGCTCGCCTTGACACTGTTTATTTTTACAGCAAAAATACTGTATACAATCACAGTGGTTTTCCGGAGGTTTTTATGTTTGTTGAACTGGTTTATGACAAGCGTAATGTTGATGGTTTGGCAGGCGCCAGAGAAATTATCCTGGCCGAGTTGACGAAACGGGTACACCAGATTTTCCCTGATGCCGAAGTGAGGGTGAAGCCAATGCAGGCGAACGGCTTGAATAGCGATGCCAGCAAAAGTGATCGGGAAAAACTGAACCGTATGCTGGAGGAAATGTTTGAAGAGGCCGATATGTGGCTTGTACAGGATTAAATCTAGAACACTCTCATACGCAATGCTAAACTTGTCATCTTTCAGAATTGACTGATTTTTCAGATGTTAAAGTTATTTAGTCGCTACATTTCAGTAGGCGTAATTAACACTGCTATGCACTGGGTATGCTTCGGCGCGCTTCTTCATTTCTTCGAAGCTACTCAGGCTGTTGCAAACGTCTCCGCATTCTTCATTGCGGTTACGTTTAGTTTCTTCGCTAACGCAAGATGGACGTTCAAATCACAGGCAACGTCAGGGCGTTATATCGCGTTCGTCGCATTCATGGGCATCATGGCTGGAATGACAGGGTACATCGCAGATGCGATTGGTGCGTCGCCTATTTTAACCCTCTTAGCGTTCTCAGGATTCAGTCTTGTTGCCGGGTTCATATACTCAAAATTCATTGTCTTTAGGGATGCGAAATGAAAATTTCTTTGGTCGTGCCGGTGTTCAATGAAGAGGAAGCCATTCCAATCTTCTATAAAACTGTACGGGAATTTGAAGGTCTGCAGCAGCATGATGTTGAAATCATCTTCATCAATGACGGCAGTAAAGACGCCACAGAATCAATCATAAACGCGCTTGCTGTAGCTGACCCTCTTGTAGTTCCGCTGTCATTCACTCGCAACTTCGGTAAAGAGCCAGCGCTGTTCGCCGGGCTTGACAATGCAACCGGTGACGCGATTATCCCGATTGATGTAGACCTGCAGGACCCAATTGAGGTCATTCCACACCTGATTGAGAAGTGGCAGGCTGGGGCAGATATGGTGCTGGCTAAACGCTCTGACCGATCCACCGATGGGCGACTCAAGCGTAAGACCGCAGAGTGGTTCTATAAGCTGCACAACAAAATCAGCAATCCGCAGATCGAGGAAAACGTTGGCGACTTCCGCCTGATGTCTCGAAATGTGGTTGAAAACATCAAGCTGATGCCAGAGCGCAACCTTTTCATGAAAGGAGTTTTGAGTTGGGTTGGCGGCCGCACTGATGTTGTTGAATATGCCCGCGCAGAACGTGTGGCCGGGGATTCTAAGTTCAATGGCTGGAAGCTGTGGAACCTTGCATTAGAGGGCATTACAAGTTTCTCAACTTTCCCACTGCGCATGTGGACGTATATCGGTTTGTTCGTTGCCGGCATGGCCTTTATGTACGGAGCGTGGATGATTATTGACACCATAGCATTCGGAAATCCAGTAAGAGGCTATCCTTCTATATTGGTATCAATTTTGTTCCTCGGCGGTGTGCAATTAATCGGTATTGGAGTTCTCGGCGAGTACATCGGCAGGATTTATATTGAGGTTAAAAACAGACCTCGTTATATTTTGAAGGGAAATTAAATGGTTAGCTTTCACAAAAAAGAATTTTCATTGTTCAGTGCGTGGATATTCTCGCTCATAATAATATCGATCGGATACTACCCACTGATCAATGACAGGCTCTATCTGGTTGATGATATCACTAGGTCAATTAAAGGATACTTTGGGTGGATTGAATTAGGCAGACCACTAACTGAATGGCTTGCTATGTTCTTGAGCACCAGTTCTGACCGCCTTGCCGACATTACACCTTTGCCTCAGTTATCGAGTATTATTGCGTTATCTTATTTAACAATTCTTTTACTTAAAAATACATTTCATAAAATCACCATTGGGAATGTTCTAACATGTATAACTGTAGCAGTAAATCCACTGTTACTTGGTAATATGTTGTTCAGGTTTGATTCATTATCAATGATATTGTCCATGTTGTTACCTGTTCTAGCGTGGGATTTGCTAAACAAAAACAGGACTATATATGCGCTAGCATCACTTATTGCATGTCTTTCTTTTTACCAACCAGCCATTGCAATATTCCCGATATTGGTAATAACTACATTTATTCAATCCCAAAAACACAACAACAAAAACATAGAGTACATAATAAAATCTGCTGGGCTAACCGTAGTGTCTTGCGTTTTATACTATTTCGTTGTTGTACTTAATACCATTAAATCCACTGAAAAGAGGGCAGACTTAACTACTGGATTAGCAAGTAACATTTACATAGGAATTAAGACCTCTATTTCAACAGCATTGCAATCTTATGGTCACGTCGCTGCTATATTAATAGCAGTAGCAACGTTAGCTTTTATCATTGTATACGCAAAACATATTATTGCAGTAGTTAAAGAGGGCGCGGGGAATTCAAGGTTTTTAAACCTTTCACTAATGGTATTTGCTCCAGTTGTAATATTAATTTGTTCTGCTGGAGTCAACCTGATTCTTAGTAATGGGTACTATCCAACGCGAGTTTTATTTCCAATAGCGTTTATAGTTTTCCTAGCCCTTGCCATCCCCGCCACATTCAATGATTTCTTTAATCGTATCGCAGCGTATTTATCTATCGCACTGATATTCTCATCAACATCAGTGATTTATGCCACTGCATCTTCACTTTATCATCAGCAACGCTACGATTCATATGTATTATTTTCCTTAAGCGAAAAGCTTTCACTTTTAAAATCAAACAAAAATACATACATATTCGGCGCAACAGACTATTCAGAGGCGTCAAAAACTTCAAATAGAGTATTCCCAATACTAGATTACATAAAGAACAACTACTATGACATGACATTGAGTCAGTCATTAGTTAACAATGGGATTAGGAACATAAAGTTCTCTGGCAAGGACAGGCAGATTTCCTATGAATTAGAGAAATTGGCTTGCAATGGTGAGATGAATCTTATTTACACCATGCCTCAATACTCCATTTTCGAGAATGATAAAAATTTACTAATTTATCTCGGCGGGAGCATCTGTAATAAATGAAGATCTTAGGATAGTTTAAACTATTAACAAACGCATGAAGACATCAAGGGCGTAAATTACCCTTGATGTCTTACTTTATATTGTAGGCCAGACTATTTCTTGTGCTTTTGATGGGTCTACCGATTCGAGCGCATCAAGATAATCAAGCCACTTATTAAATGAGGCCTTTTCATCATCTTTCAGGCGGCCGAGTGCCAGTTTCGACGGCCATTGCTTACTATCAATGTATTCATTCGCCTGGCTAATCAGGGTTTGCTTCTGAAGTTCGGCTTGCTGAACCAGTTCATCATGAGTCGGTTCTGGTTGTGGTGGTTCAACAGGGGCAGTAAATATTTTGCCGTCATATGTCCAGCCGATACCTACGCCAAGACCGTCAATTTTGAAAGTCTCATAGCCCTCGAAAATATCACCCTCGCCATCCCAAACGACAGTATTTACGACCTGCCCGTCCTTAATTAGTGCATAAGTAGACATCATGCATACTCCTCAATAATAACAATGCCTGAAGAACCCGCTCCACCGGCTACTGCCGAAGTGCCATTCACGTATGTGGTCGCCGCACCTGCTCCTCCGGCACCATACCCTGTTCCGGCACCCGGTACGGAATTAATTATGAGAGCATGCCCACCTCCACCGAGCACAGAATTCCCCCCGCGACCACCTTTTGCGGAGGAGGATGTTGTCGTTCCACCCGCCGTACCTGTAGCAAAGGACATTTGCCCCCAGCCTCCCTCGCCCGGAACATTCAACAGGACGCTGGAACCAGTACAGTCGCCTGTTTGATTTAGATCGGGTACCAGACTGAAAGTAGCTGTACCAGACGCGCCATATTTTCCACCATCACCACCAGGCGCGGAAATAAATGAACCGAATGATGATGCACCACCGGATGTACCGTTCCCGCCTACTGAGCTGGCTCCAGCTGATCCAACAGTAACCGCCACTGAAGATAAAGAACTGGCATCGATCAGGCCCGTTTCACCATAAGTTCCCGCTGAGCCGCCATGCCCCGCGGCTAATGTTCCGGATGAGGTAGAGGCGGCAGCACCACCACCCGCCCCTCCCCCACCTACGATGCGGACCCTTATTTTCTTGGTTCCGGTTGTTGGCGTATACGTTCCGCTCGCAGTGAAAGTTCGCACATTTAGCAGGCGCCCGTTTGTATTGGCTTTCAGGGCATTGATAAAATTAGTCAGAAGCACTGACGTGTTTCCGTTATCAAGAACGTCCTGGCCGGTACTGTCTGCGATGAACTGTCCGATAACGCTTGCCATCACTGTTCCCTGACGAAGGGCTTTATTCACCTGCGCACTCGCAGCTTTACCGGACTGAAATCCTGTAAGCAGTGCAGTTAAGGCTTCCCAGTCTGCTTGCGACATGACGTTAGCGCCCGCACCCGTAGCGAAAGGTTTAAAGTTATTTGTAGCCATTAAAGTAATTTCCCCCATGCTCCAACATCGAACCCGCCGATGTATTCGTTTTCCAAATCAAACCCAAAGAATTTTGAGCCCTCGGACGGTGTTTCAATCGAAGGCGTTTCAACATCCCCGGCCCAAACGCCGGCTGCTTTTACTGTCAAATAGCCCTGTTTAATCGCGGCGATCAGCTCGAGGGACACATCAGCAATATCTGTCTCGGGAAATACCCAAACCGAAATCGTCATGTCCTGGTTGTCGACGATCTGCATTTTCAGGCCAGAGTCTGCTGTCGCAGCGTCAAGAATGGGTGGCAGCGAGTCGTTGCGGCCGTCCCAGTTGTTGATAGCGATTTTTGCTTTCAGAATGATGCGGTAGGTGTCATCGCTCAGCGACGTATAGCCTGAATCCGGATCATACGGCCCTTGCCAGACGCCCTGGTCATATCCGAGCCCGTCGGTATCCCAGCTGAAATAGACACCCGTAATAGGCTGGCTGACTATACGGCTACGTCCGATCCAGAGTCCGAGGGTATCAAGCTGGACGCCTACCGCAGTATCAATGTCAAACGCGCTAACCAGCTCCCGTGAGGCTGATGTGATATCAATCAGCGGCCGGGTGCTCAGGTCGATGTGATCAAAGTATTTCGGTCTGGTGGCGTGGCAGTTGGTGATTAAGTCTGTGTACTTACTCATGACGTCACCGTTAGAACAATATTTTCCGGTTTACAGGACGCTGATTCGTTGTATGCGATATTGATATTCCCCGCCGCTACCGTTCCGGCAGATTTTCCAATCAGTAGCTCCTGAATGTCGTAATAGCGTGCACTACCACCACTCACCACGCCGAGGTTCGCTGGGGAGTAAATGCGGCTCAGCAGAACAGAATCACCGATCGCCAGCCCGTTGATGTAATCCGCGACGGCCTGCTGAATCTGCAAGCCAATTTGCGACGTGTAGCCCGTAAAGGCTTTCAGTGTGATATGCCCGTAAATCGGAACATCAGTCGAACGCGAAAAACTGATCACGTGTGGATTGCCGTAAGCGTCCGGTACCGTGACAGAGGTCGTACCGTAGGTCGCTGTTCCCTGCCCTTTATTACCCCGGATAGTCTGGGCAATGTCTGTCACGTCCCCGCCGTCCACGATGGCTGAGATAGAATGTGGCGGCAGCCCATTACTGTCGGTCGCGCCAGTATCATTTTCGTAGAGCTTGTGACGTGTCACGCCAGCAATGTTAGCAATCGCACCGTCAACGCCCTCAAACGGCGTGATAGAGGGTAGCGCGACGCTCTGCCCCTGCCTGATGCGCAGCTCTGCGTCGGTTTCTGCCGGCGCGCCTACGGTGGCCGCCGCCGGGTTGGTTACCGATGTCCAGCCTCGGGTCGGTGTGTTTATGGTCGTAATTGTCCCCGCCAGCGCGGCGACCGCGCCGCTGTTTGAGCAGGTGGCAGTGGCCGTCACCGTACCGTCAACGCCAATCACTACCGAGGCAGGAAGACGCCAGATCACGTTATTAGTGTCTTTAACGGTACCGTTCGTGATAGTTGTCCCTGCGGTGCCGGTGAGCAGCAGATCCACGGTGGAGTTCGTCGCCCCTTTGCGCGCGATACCGTTAATTTTTACGTTACTGGTCAGCGCTGCGCCGTAACCTGTAGCAGGTGAGAAGCAGTTATAAACGGAGATGGCCGTGTTGTTGGCATCGTGAATAGCCAGCGCCACCAGCGCCACCATCTGGCCGTCTTTGCTGTCTGGCTCCAGATAAGCGTCACTGCCATAAATCTGCTGGAAATAGCTCGTCAGGGTATCGAGTATCGTCTGGTAATCAGGCGCACTGATCCCCTCAGCGGTTACCGTTGCCGATAAGCCGAGTGTGTCCAAATTGAGGGCCATTTATGCCTCGCTGGTTACTGTCGTTGTTCCGTAGATGGTGTCGATTTCAGCGAAGAACTGGACGCGGCGCGTCGAAGTATTCACTGTCGTATTGAAAGAGAGGATGGATTTAACGCCCCGCGTTTCGAGGATGCGCTTACGGATCGCCAAGTTGTAGGATTCTGGCTTCTGCTTACCGAGTACGGACTGAATCCACGGTGTCCCCTCGGTGGTGTCGAGAAACCATTGCCCATACCACAATTCGAAGCGCGTTTTCACAGCCTGCGCCACGGCCTCCGGTGAGTTAATCAGCCAGGTATCATCGCCGCTGCCAAAGGTGTAATCACCGTCGGCGTCTTCACGTCTGTATCTCATAATTACCCTCCCAGAGGTTTTGTATTGCTGCCCCCGCTTTCAACGCCGCCATGCGTATGCTTATCAACGATTGATCCATCCACCAGCTGCAGGCGGCCGTCAGGCAGAATTTTCAGGCCGTTGAGGTTGAAACCTCCCGGCGCGGTACCGGCTATCGCCCCACTTGAAGGATTAAGGCTCAGTTTGGTTCCGCCATCGTCGCTACGTAACTCAACCGCGCTGGTGCTGATGCCGCTGATTTTCTGCGCCTGCGACTGCGGCCCGACGATACAGAACGCATCCGATAAATCATGCACCCGGTCGTCGACAGGTTCCTGTACCCCGCCGCTCTGCCACCAGAAATCTATGCAGCGATCGGCAAAAATCACCAGGCATTCATCGCCGGCTTTCACCGGGAAAGTTAACGTGCAGCCGCCGCCGCGCGGAAAAATCACCGGCACATCCACCAGCAGCGGGTAATTTTTGGTAATGCGGTTGCCGTCGTTATCGGTTTCAACTGAACGGATAGCTGGCTGCACAACCGCCGTAACAGAACCGGGATCGAATGACTGAACGATGCCAGGCAAAGCGACACGGATCTGGTTTTTAATCGTGTCCCGCTCAGATTTGAATGTTTCGGCAAGGTCGCCACTGCGGGTCTGGTCAGATACTGCCATTTGGTAGGCTCCAGAAAGCAAAAAACCCGCCGGATGGCGGGTTTTGTTAATACACTGAATCAGTTTAAACAGCTTCGTCAGTCTTCATTTTTTCCCACTGAGAAAAAATAGTCTTAACCTCTAAGAGAGATTGCTGTGCCATTGCTTTATCTATTGCACAGCTTGTGAGGTCATAATCAGCTTCATTTCGAGCCAATCTCTGTTGCTCAAGTTTGTAAGCCATGGATTTAAGACTTAATGGATCATATGGCTCCAGTTTGTTTTCACTCTTATTTTTAAGATAAGAGATAAGACTGGAATGGTGATCCTTCGTATAAGCAGGAAGGCTAGTCAGATTCTCTTTTATTTCATGATAAAGAGCATAATATGCCCGCGAAATAGTATTACGATAACCAACCTCAGAATCTTCCGCAAAGCAACGCTCCGCAGAAGATAAAAACTCAGAGCTAGTTATAGGCATATTTACACCCTTTCAGGCTATTTCTTTCAACGGAAAAACGTGCAATAAGATTGCAATCATCCAGTAAATCGATTGAACAAATCTCATCTGCAAGACGCATATTCATCGCAACAACCTGTTCAGGGGACGCATTGACTACCTCAACCAGATAAGACCCACCAGATGCACCGTTGATGTCAGCACGATATTCAGTTGGCGGGAATTCAGCCATAACTCTATGAACAGCAAGAGCAACTTGCATGTATTGTTCTGAAGAGCATCCTGACTTTTTGTATGCTTCATCCATATCGTGAATTACCTCCTGCAAGAAGGCTTCTGCGTCATCCCTATGTTCTTCTTGGGATAACATTCTGCAATGACGTCCAAAGTATTCTACGCATTTTGATAACTTCCCTACCAAATATGCAACGCCACCAGCTCTGTAAGTAAACCACTTGGTTGGATACTTATCAGCTAAAGAATAGATATAGTAGTCCGATTTTTCGAGTAAAGAAAAACGCTCAAGCAGTTTACAAAAAATCCGCGCAAAGTTTACGTCAGCATGTGGGAGGATTGTTTCAAGCATTTCAATTCCTACACTCACCTCACCTTTAGCAATGTGAGCCAAAGCTACAAGCGTGTCAGCAGACGGAGTACGCTTAGAGCCATACTCCGAGACCACCTCTCGAAAGGTCCAAATATCAAGAGGTTGATTACTATTGATTATCTTAACCAACTGGTCAAAACGCTCTTCCGCTTTCAGTTTTGGTCTTGCCACAGTACGCTCGCTACTTATCTTTTGGTTGAATTTTATGTTCGCGTATACAGTTTAGTCAATCCAAAGCTCGTGTTGCTGAGCCGTTTCGCACAAAATCATCATGCAAAATCAATAGGACATCACCCAGCGACTTTCTTACACGGGAAAGAACCGATGATTCTCGGCGCATCCATGCTGTTCTGCAGCAGTTGGACATTCAGGAAACGCGTTTCGGTACCAGGGCGATGGATATACTCAAACCCATAGTTGTTGCCATCTTTAGCAGGCATTAGACCCATTTTGATCTGCATGCCTGTACCGTCTTTGCCCAACATTTTAACCTTTTGGGATGTTACGGTTTCGCCATTGATTTTAAACAATGAGTCAGGGATCGCGTCCATACGAAAGTTACCACATTGCATCGTTATAGTGTTTGCACTTGCGCCAACAGACGCTAACGCCAGCAATGAAAAAATCCATCGTTTCATTTCTATAACCCCCTCTGCAATGCAGTGCTCGATGGCATATCCTGCGCGCCACGCGCTTCGCACATCATATCCATATACCACGCCTGGCCCCTTGTGTCGCCAGTGTACATAATCCCGCGCACAATATAAACGCCATCCGTTGCGATGCTGGCAGGCTGCGCCGTGGTACCGCTGAGCGTGATATTGCCGTCTGTATTCTGGTCGGTAATGCGGCCACCAGCCATCGTGATATCGTTGTTCGACAGTGCGGTGCGGAATACCGAAGCCTGACCCAGCTGAATGAGTCCGTTAACCCGGATGTTCGGATTTATCAGCGCGCGTACGTTAACGCCGTTGCCGATGGTCTGTTGCGGCATGCCGATAAGCCCGGTGGCGCTGTTAAGCACAATCGCGTCGTGAACATACTCGTTATTCGCCACCATCTGGCGCTGACCGTCCACGAACTGCCATGTTGCGCCACATTGTCCGGCCACGTTATCCATAAGATGCCGTGTCATGCCGAACAGCACCCGGCCCCGGGGGAAGACGGTAGCAGGCATTTCAGGCGTCAGACCTTCGGTCGCGCCTTTGGCCTCGAAGTCTTTCATCAGCGCGCGGTTCACGTCTGCGACCGTATAACCGGCTGCGAGGGTCTGCGAGGTTATGCTGGTGGCAAAAGCCAGATCCGTATCGGCTGCCTGAATCAGGACGTAGGAATCAATGGGGCTGTCTTTTCCTGTGACCGAGTAGCGAATTTCGCCGCTGAAAATCAGTCCATAGTTGCGGCCATCACTCTGGCCCACGTCCGCCGCGTCGACTTCCCGCACGGTCCCGACATCGCTGGCCGATACCTCCGGCGCGATACCGTCGTAACCGGCAATCAGCCGCACTTTCGAAAACTCCTGCCCGGTGATGCGGTTCACCGTATCCGCCGAGAGGTTGTAGATTTTGAACGTACCCACCCGCGACGCGCTGCTGATGTTGAACCAGTCAATCGTAAAGGTCACTTTAAAATCGCTGAGCTCAATACCCTGCCCGTTCTCGTCCACGAGCTGCAGCTCGAAATGTCTCATCCAGTTCTGTGACATGCTTACTCCGTTGATACCAGTAAATGACTGCGGCCGCCCAGATCGGTTTTCGTCGGATAATCCTGTGTGCTGTCGTCACAGACCACCACCAGCTTAAAGCCGAGCCCCATATAGCCGTACTGCGCCAGCAGGTCAGCCCCCGTTACGAGAGGAATACCGGAGATTACCGGCTCCCCTCTGTCGTTCTGCAGGTCCAAAATCCAGTACAGATCGCGCCAGGTGATGCTAACCCGCCAGGTGGTCCCCGCAAGGATGATGCTGAATTGCTGGTTATCCGCTGTCAGCGGGATTTCATGAATTGCCATTAGCCGAGCCCCAGTAATGACGCCGCGTTACCCGTGATGCTTTTCAGCAGCGAGGTATTTGGCGGCTTTGTGGTTTTGTTGCCGGTGTTCAGTACCGCCGACGTGCTGGCCCCGTCCTTCATGTTGGTTTTATCCGCAACGGTGATCTGCTGCGTCTGCGAGATAAGAACCTCTCTCAGAGTGAGGACGGCAGACAGAACGTTTTCGGTTGTCTTGTCTGTCGTCACTTCCAGCGCGCGGATCAGCATGTTGCTGTACAGCCGTTTGCCGGTCACCACATCGAAAGGAATACGGCTCGCCTGCAGGTCGAGTATCTCCTGATACGTCTGCTGGGGACTCAGCCCGAGCAGGCTGGTAGCCGTCAGGTTACTGGCAAAATCCAGCAACGATCCGCCACCTGCGAAACCGACCTCCATCACCACTTCAGACGGTTTTTTGTAGGCATGGTCGGCGATGGCGGCCCCGACCTCGACAGGGTGCTCTGTTATCTCCAGCGTGTCGGTATGCTTCTCAGAAACAACCACGCTGGGGACAATCATCCCTATTTTTCGGCTCTGCTGCTGAAAGAGCGTAGAGAGAATATCCATTAACCCACCTTCGTTTGATTACCGCGCATGACCTGGGCGTTTGCCGACTGCTGCCGACGCTCGACCTCGGTACCGACAGAACGCGGATCACCACCACCGTAGATGTGATAGGTGTTCTGTTGCTGTACCTGAGCACCGGGCGCGGGCATGTTGCTTAACACCTTCGGAATGTAGTTGCGGGTTTCCTGAGGCATAAGGGCCATCCCGTGCTTCTGCACGTTCCCGATCCCCCAGTTATAAGAGGCCAGCGCCTTGCTCAGGTCACCGCCGTTCGCCTGCAGCAGCTGTGAGAGATACTTTGCGGCTGCCTGCGCGGCCTTCTCCGGGTCGAAAACATCATTCCCGCGCAGCCCCATGTCGCGCGCCGTGCCGTCCATAAACTGAAACAGACCTTTAGCGCCAGCGCCTGAAACGGCGAACTGATTACCGCCCGATTCCGTGATGGCCACGCTGCGCAGCAAACCTTCCGGAAGCCGGTAGAGCTGTTCCAGGTTGGTAAGCATCGGCTGCATCCATCCCAGCAGTTCAGAGCCTGCTTTGGTTGGCTGTGGCCGCTTGACTGACTGGCCGAGCTGTTCAGGGCCATCATCACCAAACCAGCCGCGCACCGTTCGGCCCACGCTGCGAGGATCGAATCCCCAGTGCTCTTTAATCCAGTCGGCGGTACCGTTGGCGCTGTCAGTAACCATCGGCATCGCTGACGGATTTTCGCTGCCCTGATTAAGCATCTGTTTGCCGATGCTGGCGGCATCAGCCCAGCGGCCATCTTTAATGGCGTTGAGCAGGTCGGCGATCATATTCAGCATTTTGCTGAACTCGCCCATCTGGTCGATGAAGTTGCTGAAATCCCACTTCAGGGACCATGATTTGGGGTCAATATTGAGCAGCTTCGCCAGCGCTTTCGCCAGGTCGTTAACGGTCGTTTTAAGGTCACGAACCATCTTCAGAGCGGCGTCGACTTCCGGTTTCCACTTGCCCCAGTCGATAAGGCTGTCGCCGCCCTCCTTCCAGGTCTGATAGTCCTCCCACAGGAGGGCAATCCCCGCCGCCAGCGCGGTAATGAGGCCAATCGGCGACATCCAGAACGTACTGTTCAGAATGCGCAGCGCAATCGTCAGCGCACCAAACAGCGAGATGAGCTCCCGCGTTTGCTTATCCAGCGATTGCCACCAGGTGATAAGGCTGGATGTCCCCTCAATAAGTCTGAAGAACAGCCGCCCGATAATGTCCCCGAGCGCCAGAATGCCTTTAATGGCTTTCGTCAGGGTTTGCTCGATGCGCAGGAAGTTATCCAGGATGTGGCGGCGCAGCGTGTCCAGCGAACCCGCCAGGCCACCAGCAAGATTAGAGCCGATTTTGTCACGGGCCATGCCTGCCATCGCGCCGAACTCGCGCAGGGAGATCATGAATTTGTTGGAGCTTCTGGCCGCCTCGTCAGCATTAAAGCCGATAGCTTTCGCCATTGTGCTGTACTGCCCGGAGAAACCACCGACACCCCGGCGCATCGCCATGAGGGTATTTTCATCAATGCCCAGCATCTGCGCATACTGGTTGGCCCGGTAGTACGGCATGCTGCTGAGCTTCTGGCCGACACCCGTAAAGATAGCGGCCATGTCGCGCATGTTACCGCTGGCGTCACGGGTCTGTACGCCCAGGCGATTCAGGAATCCTTCCGCGCCGGGATTGTTACGCACAAATCGGGAGAGGCTTTCCAGAGAGGAGCGCGCCGCGTCTACGCTGCCGCCCACCTGCGAAACCGCATAGCCAATAGACTGAATCCCCTGTACCGTCGCGCCGGTACGCTGTGACGCCCAGTAGAGATTATCCAGACCGGAGGCGATCTTAGCCGTGAAGGCCACCACGGTAAGCGCGGCACCTTCGACGGCCAGCCCCATTTTGATAGCGTTTGCGGTCGTGCCGGCGAGGACTGAATCGAACTTTTCCGCGCCTGCTTCGTCGATATCAAAACCGAGCGAGACGAGGAAATCTTTAATAGTCTCAGCGTTCATTATCCTCTCTCCATTTCTCTATACGGCGCTGGTTGTCAGCCTTAACGGCCAGGTGGTCATTCATCAGCGCGATATCGCACAGATCGACAGATCCATCCTTCAGCGCGTAATAAGGGATTAACCCGGCGTCAACCGGGTCAAGGAGATAAGACAGCCCGTCAGGCAGGCTGTTGAGGGTTAGCCCTGAGGCTGGTCCGCCGTCGCGCTGGTAGGGCTCACGGGCAAAAAATTTCCCAGCGAATCGGCGACCACCCGCGCCACCAGCTGCAGCATGGTAAGCAGGTCGATATCATCGAACATCAGCTGACCGCTGTTAAATACCGGCGTCCATCCGTCCATGTGCTTACGTGATACTACGGCCAGGCAAGGATGAATAATCGCGTTGGTGTCTTCTTCGGTCAGGGAAGACAGTTCCTCAGCGATACGCGGAAGCAGGGTTTCAAATACCGGTTTCAGCTGATCGAATTTCACGGTGTCGATTTTGCCATCAGCAGGCAGAAGGGAGCGAATGCTCCCGAAATCTGACATCATGCCCGCCAGCACCGGCAGCAGTTTGCGGGTCACTTTCAGCTGGTCAAAAACGCTGAGTTTTGCCACGCGGTAATCGTGGCCTTTGATTGAGCATTCCATCTGTTAAAACTCCCCGAGAACCTGGTCGATTTTGCCGCAGTCAAACACCCAGGGCATCGTATTACCGGCTTTAGCGTTGGCGTTATCCGGCTGTTTCTGGAACGCCACGCTGCGCGCCGTGATGATGTCTCCGCTCACCTTGTTGCGGATCACAATGACGTTGTTTCCCCAGGTGCCTGAGGACTGACTCTGCGCGTTGTACGCCAGCGACAGCTTTTTGTTTGTCGGCGAGGTTTTCAGCAGGTTGACGGTTACCGTGCCGCTTTTATCCGCGTGCAGGCTGTGCATCACTTCGCCGTCAGCACCGATGGTCATGGTGTTTTTGGGGCCGCCCATTGCAACGGTGATCCCCTCCTCTGAACTGGCGGAACCGTAGCCCAGATCAATCTCGCCGGTCGGGCCGGAGAGGGACGCCGTAACGTCCATAAAAGAATAAGTAGCCATTCATGTTCTCCTTAGCGAACGACGTTGATCTGAACATCAGCGAAATGAACCGCACCCGCCAGCTTACAGGCCACCTGAATAACCGGTGCCTTACGGGCTTCGCGGTCTGCCTGCGCCTGCTCGGAAATCGGCTGTGCGTAGACGTAATAGCCTTTTGTCAGCGTATCGCCGGAATCCAGCTGCCCGATCGGGCCGCCGTTCCATACACCGGCAGCCACCAGCCCGTTTGTGACAGACTGATCCATTGACTGTTCGACATTGGAAAGGAGGCGCGTAACGCCAGCATCGGTCTGTGGGACTTTGGTTGTGCTGGTGTAGAGCAGGTTATACAGGTTGGTCTGAACGTAGTTCTGCAGCCAGTCGAGCCCGTGGCGTTCATCGAAGAAATCACCGCTGGACATGACGCCCTGCTGCAGGATTGCCGTATCGTTCTGGTAGTACACAAACACGTTGCAGTTCTTGGCATCCAGCGCCGCCGCCTGATTGGTGGTCAGGGTTTCATGCGTGATCCCCGGCTCCTGTTTGAACTTCAGGGTAATGGTGGTGTTGCTGCCGTTGAAATTCACGGTAAACGCGCGGCCAAACGCCGACAGCGCGGCGTACTTGCTGCTGGTGGAATACTGCACAAACGTGCGAGCGTATTTTGCAGCCTTCAGCTTGTAAGCCAGATCGGTTGTCGATGTCGCATCAACTGAGGCCGGGTCTGCAGTGGTAATCGCCAGAATGCGGCTGAGACTGGAAGCCTCGATCGCTGCGGCCACACTCAGCCAGTCGGCATCGTCGATATCTTCATCGTCTGCCACGGCCAGGCCATACCAGTTCGTGTAATTCAGTACGGCGTTCACGGCCTGCAGCAGCGTTTCCGTCGAACCGCTTTCAGCCGATGCCAGCGTTTTCGCCCAGCGGCCGACATAGACCTGCTGAGGCTTCGGTGATTGCGAGAAATACACCGTAGCGGCTTCATATTCCGGGCTATCAACACCGAAATCTGTGCCGATATCTTCGGGGGATGAGTAAAGGCGAATACGCTCAGTAACCGGGATAACCGTAGAGCTCCCGAGAATGAGCAGCGAACCAAAGTTTCGACCAGTAGCCGCACGCGGCCCAATGATCACGTCGACATTGACGACGTTTGATACAGGTAATCCCTGCGGCATAATTTAGTCTCCGAAAAATGAGACGGGCGCATCTTGCAGCGTCCGGACGTTATAGGTACGAATGTTTTTGCGAGAAAGCGTAATCGTGAGGTCGTATCGCCTCACCCACTGGTTGTTAATGAGCTCTGGCAGGTTGTAGATAGTCCCGGCATCCACCAGCGAAAGCCCCGAGCGGTTCAGCTCGGCGTTGTTCTGCTCGACGAATATCCCCGCGCGGAAAGTTGATGCAATGTTGGCCCCCAGAGGGCCGTAAAAGCAGCAAATCACCGTGACCTGCTCCCATGTCCATTGCTCGGACTGTTCTTCCGAAACCTGAACATCGGACTGACTTAACGGCTGGGGAACGGTAGTGATACCGAAGGCGCACCACGTCACCCCGTTGTTGGGGATCTGCGGCTGCGGGTCAGTCCATCGGGGGAAAACAAGCGCAGCCGGCAGGCCAGAAACACCACGAATCCACCGGCTGATTTCACGCTCAAGCGCCTCGTCGTATTGGGGGAGATCCCCGACAGGCGTCAGATAACCGCGCGCGGTGCTGTCGTTACTCAATTGGCGTCCCTCCGTTAAAGTCCACCAGCTCACAATGTGCCTGGACGAATCCGGCACCGTAACGGGTGTACGGGTCGACGAACGTCACGCGATAGTCGCGTCCGCTATAGGTCACGATATCTGCATCAAGTCGCGGGGAGCTGTCTGTACCGGGCTGGCCCTGGGTTAATCTGAACTGCGTCACGATGAGGATCGCGCCGCTAATATTCTGGCCTGCTGCCATTCGCCTAGCTTCCAGAGAACGGTCAACCGTCACCACGCCAGAGAACGGGATATCCTGAGCTGTGTTTTTCGTGAAATTGTCCTCATCCACCGTCTGAACCTGCCGGTGACATACCAGACTGGTGTCCATGAAGTCGGGATCGAGAAGAACATCGCTCACATCGAGAAGAGGCATTATTTTTTCCTCACGACGTAGTTAATTGAGCGCAGCAGGTAACCGTGGGCATACAGCGGCTTGTCGCCGGGAATGCCTTCGGCGCGTCTGCGTTCGAGGGTTTTCTCAGAAAGCGGGTGCAGTCGGTCGCCAGCACCGATAACAGCTTTTGCAGCATCACGGGCAATCTGTCCGGCGCTCTCCAGCTCACGCACTGCTGCTTCAGTCTGCCCCTCCAGCGCGGCGGTTGCCGCTGCCTTGAGGTGTGCAGTGGTTCGGGGTTTTGAATCCTCGATCCCCATATCCAGAAAAGGACGCGGGGGGAGCGTGACCGTTGTACCGTCGATTTCCACCGTTGCGCCTGTCGAGTGGAGGTAGCCCAGTTCCGCGTTATTAATCGGAGAGCCATCCTCACGCCCTGCCTTGTCCTCAGGTATTCCCACCAGCACATCCATTCCGGATAGCTGCCAGAGGGATTCCAGAACAGCCACGGCGTTGTCAGCGCGAACCGTTAACCCGCTTTTCATTATGGTGTCCCCAGTTGTATCGCTCCTGCACCGAATATCATGAGGTATTCCCAGAATTCGGAACCGTAGCGAGTGTTATTCCAGAACCCGGCATCAGGATTAAGCGTCACACTGGCGTCATAGCTGACAGAAACCTTATCCACCGACTTTGATGTCTGAACACCACTGTTAGCACCACCAGCGCCCCCTACGGACGAAGAGCGCATGTCAGCGGCATAAAGTGTCATGTAATGCGCCACGAACAATTCAACGACATAGGGAAAAATATCCTCCCCAAACCGTGACTCGCTCATCAAAACATCTGCCAGAGCGAGGCGGGCCTGTATCATCGTGGTGGGAAATTTGGTTTCATCAGCGAATTGCGGGAAATCAGTGCGGAATTTCTCAGGCGTCGGCAGGCTTTTGTTTTTTGCCATTGGCTTTAGCCTCTGCAAGTTGCTCCTCAAGCTCAGCAATGCGGGTTGTCTGCTCTGCCACCAGCGCTTCCAGCTCAGCAATACGCGGATCATCTGCCAGCGCAGGGGCTTCGCCATCGGGCGAACAATGTGCTTTCACAAACCAGTGATCAGCAACGTCATTTTCAACGTCATGAAACCCGGGGGTAAAAGCCTTGATGCTGGCTCCATCGTTAAAGTTAAACGCCGACAGCACATAGATTTTTTTCATAGCAGTTCCTCAGGAAAGCCCCCGTTTCCGGGGGCTACTGGCTTAAATGCCGTCCATGTAGTTAAGGGTTTCCGGATAGACCGGTTCAACAGCACCCAGCTTTCCGTAGTAGGTTACGAGCTGGTAGATACCGCGATACTGGATGGGCACGCTCTGCAGGGGAACCATAGGGAAGCGCACAAACTTTTTGTCGTTCGTGTATGCGACCATACGATCTTTGTTTGCAACGCCACGGCCGATGGCCCATTTCACAGGGCGGATATTCAGCGGCTTGCCGTTCTGGTGGAAAGCAATTGTGTTGGTTTCCAGATAGGTCAGCAGTGACTGATTACCTGCAGATGAAACGATAGTGCTTGCCAGGAAAGAATATTGGTCTGGCGGGATCAGCAAGTCTTCCGGGACTTTTGAATATGCGGAACGGGTCCACGCATTGCTCAGTACCTGGTTAATGCTGGCGCGGATTTCGTCAGGGGTAGAAGTCGCCCAAGTTTTCGCCGCGTTCGTTGGGGTTACCTGAGACAGGTTCAAAAGCCCCTTTGCACCTTTTGCAGCGTCTCCGATATACACCTGCTCATCCGTGTCCATGTTCCATTTGAGCTGCATGCCGTCGTACTTCTGGGTGTCAATCGGACGGCCAACCTGAGCGGCGGCGGCGAGTTCAACCACGGTCCAGCCCAGCTCCATCCCCCACAGTTCCAGAGGAAAGCCTGTTTTTGTGATATCGACATTCAGCCCGGAGATGGCAGTAGCTAACTGGTTGATCCAGTTCTTGCCGTTTGCGTTCGGAGAGCCAGCGGCCGCAAACGTGGTGTTGGTGAAAGAGCTCATCTCGTCCGCGATAGAAACATCTTCACGTAGTTCGATATCGCGGCTCCACGTCTGGGAGGTCAGCGGCAGGTTCAGCGTCTGGTCGAGTCGCTCCAGCTCGTGAACCAGAAAAGCACCAGTGCTGTCGACTGTTGCCTGATCAAAGGTCATTGGCATTTGTCATGCTCCCTTAAATGTTATATGCCAGTTCAATGTTGCCGTCGGCGTCGCCGGGACCATTGAAATAGGCGTTGGTGATCTGAACAGTGTTTGTATCGTCCGCAGCAGCGAGGAAAGCGCCCAGCGGGCTTGCTGCGGTCGGAGTGCCGACGCGCATAAATACCGGGGCATAGAGAGCAACAGCAGAGGCGTCACCGCCGATATTGACCGTGACATAACCGCGTTTCAGGTTATCGCCGGCAAAGTTGTAGCCGGTGCCAACCTGGCGAATCTTGTCGGGCTGCGAAGCCGTCGGATAAGGGCGAACAAAAATCCCCGCCAATACTGTCACCGGGTCAGCTGCCTCGATGGGAACAAACTTACCCCCGACAATCTTCCCGCCCAGCCCATACGCAGGGAATGGTTTAGTCGCATCAAGAATATGCGGCTCTACGGTTAAATCCTGTGGGCGTGAAATACCCCCGGCAATGCCCGCAGACATCCGGTAAAGAATGGTGTTAGCCATGTTTTAGCCTCGTTTAGCCCAGAGTTCTTTCGCGGCTTTATTGATTTCCGCGATAGATTTTGTGGTGTTGGTGGTCATCGTGCGGAAACTGTCTACAGTCTGCGCGGCGGTATTGCGGTTTTTAGCCAGCTCAGAAACGGCATTGAATGCCATATCAACAGTGGCTTTTTTCAACTTTTTAACATCAGCATCGCCCACGATGGAACGAACCAGCATCTGATCGGCAGAAGCCAGAACCTGACGTTTAAACGCAGTTGGTTTCGCCTTCGCCGGGAGTTGGATGCCTGGCTGAATCAGATCAGCGCGATAAGCAGCATCGCCAGTAACCGCCCCCTCCTCCTCACCTTTTTCGTCTTCATCTTCATCAACCGTCGCTGGATTGGATGGGGTGAGTTTTGCCACGGCCTCAATGAGCGCTTTACCCCACGCAGGGATATCTTCTTGCGCATCAGTCGTGACAGGCAGCGTTGGCGCAGGCATCGGGTTTTGAGGTGAGAGGTTGATAACCACCCCTCCAGGGGTCATGGATGACGTCACATCGTCGTTATCACCAGTCATATTTTCTGGTGGGTTATCGATCAAGTTCGCCATTTCGGCGGCGTCGTTGGTTTTACGGGCCTTTAAAAGCCGGGTAAACCAGTTTTTAGTAGTGCTCGGCATAGCGTCTCCCAGTGCACAACGTGAACCAGCCCGCCCGTTAGGGACTAAGGCCAGGTGATTACCGGTGATCGCATATTGCTCTGCGACACCCGGCGAGATTTGACGGTAGTCGGCGTCATAGCCACAACTAACCTCATCGTCTCCGTCTTCAACCGCCTGAATAGCTTCCGGCGTCTTGACGATGACATCAGCCAGCAGCAGATCAGAGTTTGCCCCCTCTCCGCGTCTGACATTCTGAATGTGACCGTTTGCCAGCCTGCGCCAGTTTTCCGGCGTGACAAAAATGATGTTGCCGCCGAAGTCTTTCGGGTGGCCTATAGTGACGTTCATCCCCTCGAACGACGCGATAGTGCGTTCACTAAATACCTCTTCAGGCGTTCGGCGGACAATAATCAGCCCGTCGCTGTCAGGGGTTAATTCAGGCAGCTCTTGCGCGCCATAAACCTGTTCTCCGGTTCGACCGATAGGTACGTCTTTGAAAAGAATCGAACCATCGGCCAATTGAAAACGGGTGTTCCCAAGACGGGTTTTAAAGAAATATTTCATTGGTTACCTGCTTGATTACGGGCAACAAAAAGGCCGCCCAGTGGCGACCTTGTGAGATTGGGAAAAATGATCGAAATAACGGTCTATTTAACATAAGGGTTCTTACCCGCACCGACGAAAATGGACTCGATTAAAATGTCCCCTTAAAGCCGTAAAAGTAGCGATTAACTGGGCTAAAAATCGGCCTTTTCGAATGCAACATTTTCATAACATTTCTCGGGTATTGCAGTTCGCATGAAATGAATGCTCAAAGCCGTATTTTTCATTTTCTCGGTGCAGGAATCTGTACTTCAGGCCAGCATTTGCAGTTCGGCAAACATCCGGCGTGTCCGGTCATACCGTCCAGCGTCGGCGGGTTATCCCAGCGCACAAATTTATCTTTCATCTTGCGGTGAGAATCGCGCGTTCCGGCCCCCTCGATACGCCACCAGTAGCCCTCTGATCCAACCGAAAGGGCTCTGGCCTGCGTCAGCGCGCCGGTAGCTCGTCCAATCTCTGTACGGGCAATCAGCTGCGCCCTGCTGGCGGCCACGTCACCAGAGGCCATGATCATCTCGTAGAGCTCGTCCGGACGTTCACCAGTGATAACCGCCTGCATTGCGCGCTGTTGTATGTCCATCACGCGATCGGCTGCTTCCAGCGGCAGGGACTTCATCAGCTGAATCTGGCGGTACACAATATCCTGGGCCACCTGCCCGACGGGGGTATTACCCACCACATCGCGCAGGCCAGCGCCAATTTCCTCTGACACCGATTTCCACTGATTCCATTCCTCCTGCTCGACCTGGGCAAACATCCTTCGCCCGACATGCTCTGCCCAGTCGCTGATTACCTCGGAATAGTCCACCAGCGTTTTCGAAATGCTGTCAGCGCTGGCCTGTGAACCATCGTAGGTACCATCGACGATCTGCCCTATCTGGTTTGCTATCGCCAACAGGCTTTTGCGGTACTGGATTTCCGATCGTCGGCGGAGGGATGGTTTCAGATTCATCCTCCTCCCACTGGGACTTCGCATTGTTAATGTCCTCGTCAGTGATTGATGCACCAATACCCGTCACGCGCGCCGTTTCCCTGAGGTCGGTAAGTGCGGCTGCAGGAGGCATTCCAAGTTCACGCACAGCAGTAGCCAGCGCGTTAGTGGTGTTGGTTGCAACGGTTGAACGATCAACATCTGACATCTGCCAGAGGGGATTAAATTCGAATGCAAAATCGGCTGGCAATGGTTCGCCAAATTCAGAACGATGGAGGACATCATAAAGGAGCCTGACAGGCGCTCTTAAGACGTTTTCCTGAAGAGCACCGATATCGTCGTAGTAATTCGCCAGATCAGCATCACCCGTTGAAAAACCTTTCGGCGATTGGCGAAATAACCGAACAAGGGGGATGCCTACGGCACCGGCAATATCTTCCTTAAATTCACTCAGAAGGTCTGATAATCCAGCAAAAGTATAGGAATGTGTCTCAAAAGTATCTTCTGAATCAAAAAGAGACATTCCCTCATTTGTCTGGAACTCACGAACCATATCCATCTGTTTTATTAGTGCTTCTAATGGCTTCCCGCCCATCGCGATGATTTCGCGAAGCTTCTTGATTTTTGCTGTTCGCAAATGTGCTTTGTAAGCCAGCTGCGCAGCACCAACGCTCGTGCTGTCATACGATGTCAGGCGGTCAAAGACTCTCTCAACAACAGACATCCCCCACTCATTTTCCGTGAGCGCCTGCTGATACGGGAGGGTAATTCCATCCATTCGAATCAACCGGCTGTAGTTCACTGTCCAGGGGGGAATACCCTGCGCAGAAGTAACGATTTCGTAAGTTTCGGGTTTACCAAGCTCAGGCCCGAGTTTTTTGATGCGTCGTCCGAGATTAGGGTTAATCATCCAACGATCGAGAACAGCGAGGCCTTTAAAGCTGCCTTTTCCCACTTTATCCAGTACCAGCGGCGTCAGGGGTGCCTGTCCCTCAATGAGGATTAGCCCAACGGCACCACCATACAGCCTGGACCATTTCAGGATCAGGTTCAGCCGCTCCCAGAGTTTTAGCTCTTCAAATCGGGCCTCCAGAATCCCCCGCCGCTTTGGGTCAATTTCGCTGGTTATTCTGGCCCCTTTTTTTGTCATATCGTCGGGCTTTGCATCAACAGCTGCGCCGATGATCCATGAGGAACGATACGCCCATTCCAACAGCAGACGATTGCGGCTGGTGTAATTGGCTCGATAAGTTGACGCTGCATGCTGATTTGGCTGCTGCATGCCAACTCGCGCGACAAAGTTATCGTAAGAGTCGGCTGTGGCAACTCTTCCTGTTTTTTTCGCCATAGCTTTTATGCTCCGAGCTTAGTCCAGATATCGAGAGAGGAATCCATCGGCGCGTAGTTAATCATCACGGCGTCGGCGAGGTTTGGCGATTTTGTACCTTCCGGCTGTTTATCCACGAGGATTTTACCGACGGCGTTTTTCGACCACGTAGGCTGTGAAAGCTCCATCAGCAGGCGGTCAATATTTTCTATCTCGCTGCTTAAAGAAATGATTTCGTCGGGGTTGTAGTCCATCCCGTTCAGCGCGCGGAAGGTGTTCCGAAACAGCTTGCGAAGATGCCACCAGCTCTGTGCTTTCGCGTTCGCGAAGAAGTCTTTATTCAGGCGTGCCGCTTTACCGTTATCACCAGGAACGGCTTCATCTTCCGGATCGAATACGCTACCGCTACCACGGAAAGGCGTAGCTGTGACTGTTCCCCGGCCTTCAGCCTGCCTGAGCTCGTTTATCACGCGAGCATCGCCACGCGCACCAGCACCCAGACCGTCCTCATCGAAACGGAACTCATCAAGACCGTAATCGTCACAGTACCCAAACGATTTAACGACAGAGGCGTAGATGTCGCTGCCAATGCCAGACCATTCGTGAACGTTCTGCAAAAGGAAGCCATAGCGGCAAGAAAAGCCGTTTTTGTCTTTCCCTTCGTCTGCGATATCCATTGCGCCGAGGCGCTGGCCGCTGGGCTGAATACCCAGTTTGATATGCGCGTCGACGGCAGCCTGTACCCATTCAGAAGGAATGAGAATCCCCTCTGTGGATGCGCTGTAGTTCAGGTCCAGTTCCTGAGCAACGATAATCGGATCATCAATTTTCAGACATTCGTTGCGGTACCACTCATCATCCTTGCGCGGGTCGCTGCGCCAGTGGAACGTAAACACCGGGATATTTCCGCTGTGGCGCTTACGGGCAAACGGGTTATTCATGCCGTTGACGGATGAGAGGTCAATCCGGCAGCGGGTCGTCTGTGAGAGCGCGGCATCAATAAGTAACGGGCGTTGGAGAAACGCCGATTCATCCACGAAATAAAGCGTGGTGCGGTCACCACGCCCTATGTTATTGCCAGCCTCTCCCTTAATGACCGCGCCTGTGTCCGGGAACTCCACACGCATGTAAGGAGCATGTTTTTTGTCACTCCATGAACCGCGAAATTCTACCGGCAGCAGCTCGACAAACTTACGCGCTTTCCAGAACAGTGCTTTCGGGTCGCCGGTACTGTCGACATATTCCTCTTTACGGGAACCGAACCCGATCACCATTTCTTTGTTGAACAGGCAAAGTGAACAGGCCAGGCCGATAGATGTCCAGCTCAGCCCCATTTCGCGGCTTTTTTCTGTCAGTCCATGCTCAAGACTGGCGCGCCTGTCCATGATCCAGTTAATCCATTCCTCCTGGCGGGGGAACAGCAAAAACGGGATGGTGGCAGGTAGGCCATAATCGAGGTTACGCGGGTCCGTCGTCATGCCCCAGTCGATGATGAACTGGGCTGGGTTAGTGCGGTAAAACTCACGGAGTGCCGGAAGCATTTCAGGCGCTTTCCTGATCCGCTCCAGCCTCTCCATTCTCCACTCAAACACGGCTGTATAGTCCGGTTTGCGGAAGTCAAAGGGGAACGGGATCGGCACAGAAAAATTCCTCAAAAACGCCCCGATTTAACATAATGGTCGTTACCCGCACTGGCGCAACAGCACCCATCACGCAAACGGCGTGAAGCCTCTGTTTTGAACAGAAAAGTGGTCAAATCGAGATGAATAAAATGTGCATAAAACGGGTCAAAAAGTGCATAGCGTTTTTACGGTTCGAAACGCCTGTTTTTGCAATTTTCAGCCCAGGTATTTTTTGTAGATATCTGCTGCTTCCTGCGGGGTCAGGTTCGCCGCGTCGGCTTTGGCTGCCTCGTCCATATTGTTGAACGATTCGAAAATCTTCGGTGCTTCCAGCTCCATAAGCAGGGTTGCCGGAACTTTTATCCCCTCAGCCTCAAGCAGCTGCGCCGCCTCCAGCGCGGAGTATTTCCCGGCCACCTTGTGTTTCATCACCTCGCGAAGCACATCACGCTGACGATCCTCTTCCCCATAAACACTGCGGCCGAGTCCAAGTGCTTTGGCAAACACCGCAACATCATTGTGCGTTGGCAAAACATCCTCGACGGTTGTTTTCAGTCCATCAGAGGATTTGGTGACAATCTTTCGCTTCCGAATGTCCAGGCTTTTACCTGCAACGTTGTTAATTTTTTCCATCAGAACTTCGCGAGCCTCGGTAAAGGCACGATTAAAGTCGGCATGTTCCTTGCGCCAGTTACGGATAGTCGCCTCGTCAATTTCCAGTCGCTGGGCAACCATACGGTTTGAGATCTTGTTACGGGCCAGAGCCATATCAATAACGATACCGACGTAGGCCTTCTTAAAGCTATTTTTACGGGCCATACGCTTACCTGAAATCGAGTGCTGTTTATATTTTGTTCAAAATTATTTTTACGCATTTTGCGTGCGGAATAATTCTGAGAAAAAATCTGCTCCGGGGCCGCAAGCCTGCTGGGTTTAAGTGCGGAATTAAAAACGTCAAAAAATGCGGAGTTATCGATTTTCCGTAAAAACTGCGATTTAATGCCCGGAGGCCGCGCAGAATGGGGAGATAGTGGATCGCCCTAATATTTCCACTATGTGGATAACTCAGTCGTCCAAATCCATCTCCACCACTTCACCGAACAGATGACCGTAAACGTCCATTGTGGTTTTGATGTTCGAATGCCCAATAAGTCGGGAAACCTTCAGAATATCGACGCCTTTGTTTGCCAGGCGAGATACAGCAAAGTGGCGAAGATGATGGAATCGTTTAATGCCATAGTCGTTCAGGGTTCTGACGAGAACGCCCTGAGTGCCGTAGCTGGTAGCGAGGCATGCGCCGGTAAACTGGTTGCAGATAAGAGGCTCAGAGGTACCGAGTTTACTTTTATCCAGCAACGCGAAAAGCTCACGCGGCATCCTTACCCGGCGCTCCACGCCTCTTTTCAGCCCCTCATGTATAACGCCGTCAACAACATGCCCCCGGATATCGATCCAGTCAGCTGACACGTCGTTATAAGTAACCGCCAGAGCCTCACCGATGCGCAGGCCACAAATCCCGAGCCAGCACGCGATACGCTCACGAACTGGCGCGTTATTCAGTAGCTCCCTGACCGATGATGATGGCGGTATGGTGATGGGTCGACGCTTCCGGCGCGCGGGACGGTCAACAGGGTTAAAAGTGATGAGCCGCTTTTCCACCAGCAGGAAGAAAGCCGAACGAATCCAGCGATGGCAGCCGGTGCGAACCGAATCAACGATATCGCGATGGCTGATATGGAGAATATTTTTTTCCAGTATCGGCCCGTCTACAGCAAGTAGATCGTGACGGCATTTCGCATATGACGACAACCGAATGATATTTTTTTCCAGCTTACCGGCCTGATACCCCAGATAAAACAGAATTAACTTTCGGAAAGTCCAGGAATGGTCTATTCCGGTCCAGCTGGCAGTTCGACAATCCAGCTCGATATTCTGTTTTTGCCAGAAAAGATGAGCGGCATCATCAATATTCTTAAAAATGCGGCGGCGTCCATGACCGGATTTTTCATCCTTCCAGTGGACGTAATATTTCGATTGTCCAATGGCATCATTGGATTCTTTTATCGAAGCCATGCTGAACAATCCTCACTCAAAAAACATTATCAAAGCCACTCAGTGAATGGCTTTTGTAATGTCATGCTGGCAATAATCATTGCCTGTCCTTCTCGATCTGGCGTATTCCAGCCAGCTGAATATTCGCTTTTTCGATAGCGGCCAGCAGCGGCTTGATCCAGAGAACAGCCTGGCAATAGGTCAGCGCGCTGGCGGTAGTGGTGCTATCACCGGCTGCGTCAGCGTTCCCGGAATCGGTGAGCATTGCGCTGGCACGTAAACTGTTCGCGTAGCTGAGCAGCCCACCAGCGACATCAGCAGGAACAGGCAGATTACAGGTTTTTTCACGATGGAGAATCTCCCTATATTCGATAACCGTGCTATCGGAGCTGACATCAATAAGTGAGTTAAGTCGGCTGGCGTTTTCGGCCACCTGGTTAAACCGGTTGAAGTTGAAAGCTTGAGCAGCGATAACCGTCCCCTGCAGGTTATTGTCACTGCGCAGAACGTCATTATCACTCTTCAGCGTAGCAACGTCAGAGCGGCTGTTTGCCAGCAGGATGCACAATACAGCAGTAACAATCACCACGGCCACCAGCACTATCCAACGCCATACGGATTTAATATCGGCAAAGGTGATCATTGCAGACCATCCATACAGAGCTGCTTCTCTGCCTCACGACGAGTTACCAGCCCTGGCAAGATTGTTTTCCCAGCGTATACCCATCGGGGGAACTGGTTACATGCTGAGGGCCAGGCTTTTGGACCTTCACGCAGGAATGCATAAAGTGTCGATTTACGCATTGTCCCGCAGCCGATGTTGAACGTAATCGACGTCACCGCCGAAAACGTGTCATCACTGAGATTTCCCCCGTTACCGTATGAGTTAACACAGCGTTCAGCGTCGAGAATATTTCGTTCCCAGTCAGCAGCAATCTGCGCATCTGTCTTTCGCACGCCAGTTTTTACACCGTGAGTATTGCCAACCCCATCAGTGAGTTTTGCAGCCGGACAAAGATATGGATCACGGCGACAACCTTCCGCATTACCGATTAACTCCAGACCACGCTCATTCGTTCGGACGTTACCATTGCCCAGCACTATGGCGATAATCGCTGCAACAGAACAAATAGCGCCAACTGCGCCGCCCTTTTTAGCCAGTTGGGCCATTATTCACCTGCCTTTGTCAGTGCATCCGCGACAACGCTGACCGCAGCCGGACGCTCGGATTTTGGTTTATCACTAACTCCATCGAGATAATCGCGAATCATCTTCGTTCGCTTTTCATCCTCTTTTCTGCGCCGGCGCGCATCAAGACGCCCATTGACGTAAGACACCAGCGAGATAATCAGGCCAACCGCCCCGAAGAACATGTAAACCATGTCCTGAGTTGTGAAGCCCAGTGCAGCGGCAAGTGTTCCCAACCACGCAAAGAACTGCGTGAATATGTTCCCTGAGTGATCGTTCATTTTCATGTTCTCTCACCTCGCAGTGTGCGGGTGCTGTGTGTAGGGGTCAGGCTCTCGGTATGAATTTAACGATGAAGCTCATCGGTGAGGGTTACCGGAGCCTGAAAAAGAAAAAGGCCGCCAATCGGCAGCCTAAAGAAATTTTAATGCCGGGGTTTTTATCCACGCCCGGCGCGTGGTTTCCCAGCTTTCCACAGGCAAAGGAAATTGCTAAATTGTTTATTCCACAGACAATTAGGGAATAACCATGGATGTAGGATTACTTATCGCGTCCCTTAAAAACGGGATCGGCGCGCTTTCTGCTGTGCAGAGTAACGAGGTCCTGCGCGAGCGCATCGCTTTCATTGGAGAGCAGATCGACGTACTTCAAAAAGCCCATGCTGCCACCATAGAAGAACTTGCCGAGGCGAAGGCCAAGTGCGTAGAACTTACGAAGGAAGTAGCGGCTTACCGGGCAAAGGATGAGTTTGTCGAGCACATGGGCGCGGCCTTTAGAAAAAATCCCGCGGGTGGGTATATCAGCGCGGTTTATTGTCCCAACTGTCTTAAACAGGTCGGTAGCGGGTTCGATGACTTTCCTTACCATTGCGGCTCCTGCGGCTGGACTTCACGATTTGAAGGAAGGGAAATTGATAACGTGATGAAAACTCTTCCGTAGTACCAATGATAACTATCACAACTCTGGAGAATTATTTATGAGCAGCATGCTTGACCCACAGAATTACAATAAAGAAATGCGTGAGAAAAAGATTGACTTGATGCTCTCAGCCATGGGGCCAATGAATGAGAAGTCGGCATTTCTTTTGGCTTTAATGATCAAACACTCAGATGACCCAGCCGCAACAATTAGAGAGATCGGAGACTGTATCGAGGCGGTCTACGGCGCGGGTGAAAATACTGACACATCTCAGGGGTCAAATTTTAGCGAGATGAGGCTGATGTACCACAGTGCCATAAGCATCTATCATAAAATTAAAGACATTTAGCAAAGCAAACCCCGTGATGATGCGGGGTTTTTTTTTGGGGCAAACAACGCAAAAGCCCCACGGGTTAACCGCAGGGCTTGATGATCATTTCTTAAAAATGTCTTCAGTGTCAAAGGTTTCTATATGAATTGGCTCACCAATATCCACTATTACCCTGTAGATGGAAAAATAGTCGTGGTAGCAAGTGTTACGGGGTAGGCCAACAATCTCTCTTGCTCTTTGCTTCGCATTTTCTACGGAAGAAAACACCCCCAATAGATGCGACGGAGAATCCCTATAGCCACCCTCTAAGATTATTACAACGCTCATGCCTAATCACCATTCAAGTCTTTGCTTCTATGCCTTTAGTAAGGCTCACACATTAACAATACGTGGACTATGGTGTTTATTGGTTAATTAAAATCAACAAAAAACCCGCTCAGAGGCGGGTTTGATTTCATGCAGGCGCAATAACCTACGTTCTGAAGCATACGCGACAAGTTCGGACAAAATCAAGCTTAATGTGGCTAATATGCTAAATTTTGTTCACATCATCACGATAGCTCGTTGCGTCCTGAAATGCCGAGTCTGCTTTTTGTTCTTCTCTGTAGCAGACGTCGACAAGCCCCTCCAGAAACGGTTTCCAGTTACGGGTCCACGTTCTGATGTGCAGATCCGGGACTCGCTTCAGTATCGCTTTATAAGCTGCAGTAGACGGCACCCCAGAAAATCCATTTCCGCTGCAGCGCTCGCAGGTTTTGAACACCGGCGCGCCACGCTCACTTGTGGCTTTGCGGTCGAGCACCTCACCTTTTCCGCCGCAACGGCATCGGGCCAACAGCTTACCTTTACCGTTACATGCCGCGCATTTACGCTTGACCAGTTCGTGCTTGATTTTCGGCGGGACGATTTCCATTCCGTCAGAGTTGAAGACTCCAGGATATTTGATCACATCTTCATACTGAGAGGTTAATCCGCTGCCGCCGCAGCTGTGACACGTCACGCTGGTTTCCGCTGAACGGGAGTATTCGGCAAAGGCGAATTGTGCGAGCACCAGCATGCACCAGCCAAACTCGCCTGCTGCTGCTTTACGTACATTCCTGGGCGCTGATTCCATTGCATGACGCGCCAGAGCCTGTACAACCAACTGCTCATCGCTTTTGCTGATCCCGGTCTTACCAAAGAAGGCAGCCAGACCAAACCGCGCTCGGCTGCTGGTGGTACCAATGGCCGCCATAACATCGGTGCCAGTGATACGATCCGGAGAGGTTCCTTTCACGTCGTCGCTGATGTGCATTCCCTGAGGGCTAAAGTGTTTTAGTGATGCCTCCAGTTTCATTCTTCACACTCCCCTACCAGGTTAAGAATCACCGCCGCGCCGTGGTCTTCCATGAATTCGTCCTTTCCACTGTCAAGAAACCAGTGACATACCTCCACGGCTTCGACGCGCGTTACGGGTTTGATGGCAGCAAGCAATTTTTCAAGGTAGCGCTCGCGGTCATATACCGATTCGTGATGCTCGGAGTAACCAAACTCATAGCCCTGCTCTTTAGTTGCAGTGTGGCGAACGCTGTAGAGCCAGTCCCAGTAAACAAACTCACGAACAACGTCAGAAAGCGTATTGGGCTCTGGCAGTACATCACGATAGCCTTCAACAAATGCCCGGCGCTGTTCATCAATTTCGTTCATACGGCTGCCGTTAATGCTGCCAGCTTTCTTCTCGGCCGGAGTCCATCCCCAAAGGTGATCGTCGATAAATTTCGGGGAAGACTTGATTACTCGCTCGGCTTCCACATCTTCGAGAGCTGCCTCATAGCTGCCGAACGTGGCCCTGACTGATGCTGCTTTTTTGATGTCCTCTCGGGCGTTCCTGATTGCCTGTGCCGGGTTATCTATGCCGATGGTACCGAAAGCAACCTGGAAAGGATCGCCACCATTCGCCAGCAAATAACGCGCGTAACGTTCCTCGGCCTCTTTAGGGGAGATTTCAATTTTCTCCAGCGCGGCTTCGGCTGCGTCCAGATGTGCGGGTTCGTTCAGACGGATCACCTCCAGCACCCAAAGATAAGCGTCAGTTTGCTTATGCCCGGTGATTCTCCGTTGCTCGGGCAGAGGCTTGATGTTTGCGAGGGCGGAGCTGTGCGCTGCCGTCGGGATGGTGAATAGTGCTTTATGTTCGTTGTTATCAGTACGCATTACGCAGCCGCCTTTTTCTTGAAGAAAACCACCTCACGAACCTGATCGCCGTTCATGAGCATGTCGTTAAAATCCCCGTTATCCGGGTAGTAGATGCTGATTTTTTCCAGGTCATTTTTTGCCAGTAAGTTGGCATGGGCGCATTCCGTGGCCGCAGCCAATCCGGTGGCGCTGTTTACGTCTCGATCTGCGAAAATAATCAAATTTTTCACACCTGCAGGAACACGGAATTTCTTCATGAATCCGCTGGTCATGGTGGCCCAGGTGTTAACGTTGTACAGCTGCTTGCAGGAAAGAGCCGTTTCGATACCCTCGGCAATTCCGAGGGTCGTCGCTACCGGGAACATGCGAATAGCGACGGAACGGGCATGATCCAGATAGCTTTCGTCCTGAAGAGATTTCTGGCGCTTCGCTCCGGCAGAATCCCTTAGTTGGGCTTTCTGATTGCCGTCCAGTAAGGTTCTGTGCAGATAGCAAAGCTCGCCTTTGTCGTCAGTTGCGAGTGAATACAGACACTGGTAAACCTTACCGCCGTAGCGTTGTTTATCATTGAACTTCACCGCCTCTTGTGGGAGCTGATAAATTCCCCTGGCCTGCAGATAATCCGCCCCGGTAGTTCCTTTCAGGTTTACCAGTTTCGAAAATTTGGACAGAACCCGATCACGGGCGCTTACTGCATCTGAAGTGCGCGGGAACGCTTCACGGGTAAAGTTATTACCAATCAGCTGGTCTATTTCCCTGCAAATTTCATTGAATGGCTTCCCTTGTGTAAGAGTGACAAGCTTCATTCCGTCACCGCTGCCGCAGGTACAGATCCATGTTCCCCGGCCGTCCCGGTCATCAATACGCAGCTTTCCCCGCGCACCACATACCGGACATTCGCCTTTAAAGTGATTTCTGGCATTAATGGGAGGTAACCCGAAGTGCTCAAAAATCATTGCCCATTGACCTTTTGCCGCTTCTGCCGTCTTCATGCTCGTTTTCCTAACTGCTGTTTGATATCGCTAATCGCTTTCTGTGCTTGCTGTACTGAGGATGGGGCTGCCGTGCCTGATGCCTCCTGCAGGCGCTTGGCCTTCTCCTGCCCTTTCGCATACGCAATCAATTTGTGCCGGATGAAATTAGAGACAGTCGGGGTGATCTCCATCGGGAAATCGCTTAACCCGTTAGGCCACTCGTCAAACCGTTCACGAAAGGTATTTGCGCACCAGCCATCGCTGACGGGCTTTTTCCCCTGCGATACGCGCTGGCGCTGATAGAATTTGATCTGACTCCACCAGGCCTGTTTCTCTGCCTTCGTGGGCTGATGCTGGTTATTACCCAGCTTTTTGAGTTTGCGGCCGGTGTCGGTATCGACGTCCTCACCGCCCAGCGGCTTATGCCCACATTTCGGGCATACATAGACGCCAGCTGGCTTCATGTAATGGCATTGAGAGCATTCGTGTGGCAGTTTTTCGGCCCGTTCCTCAGCTGCGCGGCGCGCGCTTTCCTCCATGCCGTCAGACTTACCGGGAAGATCGTCGTACTCGATTGAATCCGGATAACCCAAACGGTGCACGGTGCCGCTGTGATCGAAGATGAGGCAGGACTCTTTACCCGGTGCGGTGCGCAGGCCACGTCCGAGCGCCTGCAGCCAGCGAATTTCGCTTTTTGTTGGCCTGGCGTAGATGATGCAACGAACGTCACTATCGAAGCCGGCCACCAGAACGCCCACACTAACGATGATTTTCGTTGCACCGGTTTCAAAGCGGTGAATGATGGTCTGGCGTTCATCCACTGGAGTGTCGGCGGTCATAACCTCAGCGTTTACACCCGCCAGGTTAAACTGGATTGTCAGGTAATTGGCGTGGGATACGTTGACACAGAAAGCGATGGTAGGCAGATCCCGGCCATTCTCCAGCCAGTTCTGTACGATGTCGCCCACCAGCGTAGAGCCGCACATGATTTCAGACAGCTGCGTTTCGTTGTAATCGCTCCCGTACTCAAGCGATGCTTTGGTTTTAACTCCTTTCAGATCCGGCTTAGTTGGCGCGTAAAATTCGTATTTACTCAGATCGCCACGCTGGATTAACTCGCCGATGGTGGTCGGTTTAATCAGTCGGTCATAGTATTTGCCCAGGAACGGGGAAAACGGAGTACCCGACAGGCCAATCACCTTTACGCCTTTGCCGCGCAGGCGTTCGATATCCTTCAGGATGCGCTTTTTACGCAGGTGTGCTTCGTCGATAATCAGCAGATCAATATTTTCAGGAAAAACACGACGAATAAGCGTGTCGGCGCTGGCAATCTGAATTTTCCGGTCCGGATCGTAGTTCGGGTGATCCGCCCAGATATAACCGATTTCATCCCCCGGTAATCCATACTCCACGAACCGATTAGCCGTCTGACCGATCAGGATGGTGTACGGTGCACAGAACAGGACGCGCATACCACGGCTGACAAACCCGGCAACGATGAAGGCGGCCAAACCCGTTTTACCGCTACCGGTTGGCGAATACACCATGAAGGTGTCGTTTGCCTTCCAATCACGGCGCAACATGTTTAGCGCTCGTTCCTGTGCAAAATTCGGCGTGATCGTCAGCTCCATTGTGCAGCTCCCGTGCTGATGAGATAATAAATTTGTGATGTGGTTTTCATGGATTCCCCCTCACATGGCTGGTGGCCTCCCCAAAGGCTGCCAGCCTCCCTTCTGATTCAGCTCCTCTGAAAAATCACTCTTCCAGGAAGAACCCTTTTCGTTTCTCAACTCATGGGCGCTTTGTACTACCTTGCTGATACGAGCGTTTTTTTAAATTGCGCCCTAAAGACAGTGATCTACTTAACCAATGGATCTCTCCTGTTGGAAAAGACCCTATTCCTGCCCCTACACCCAATCCCCCCTTACCCCCCTTTCCCTCTTCCCCATAAAAACGTACTACTTACCTAGTACATATGAGGAATTGGGTCAGTTGGTTGCCAACCTGAACAGGCACCTTTAAGCCTGCTTCTGTTCGGATACCTTTAAACCCGAAACAATGAGGAGCGCGATTGCGATCCAGCCAAGGGAGGTTCGGCGGTATACCCCTGTAAAGCTCTGCCCTGATTTCTTACAAACAGGCGAAGCCTTGTGTTTGCTTCATGCCTTGCCCGGTTCTCCTTGCGGAATGAAACGGGTTCGGCCTCGAACGCCCCCTGATACACAGCTGCATAACGCTGGATAGCTTTTTGTCGTGCAGTTGGTGTCAGGCTAAGTAACTGCTGCTTAATCCACTCGGCATCCGCTTGTGAGTGGGTATCCGGCAGCATTGCGTTATCGAAGTTGCTCTCCGGTATGTTCATCGAAAAAAACCTCATCCAGACTGGTTTCATATCCGAGCTGCTTAAAGGCGCTCACAATGCGTTTCCCAACTTCAATATCTGGGATTCGACGACCAGTTTCGTAGTGGCTAACGGCCCCTTGAGAGCTAGCGATCAGCGCTGCCAGCTCCCCCTGGGTCACTTTTGCTTTCAGCCTTAGGCTCTTAATACCGCTCATTCGGATAGTTCCTATCTAAATAATACATAACGTACTATACACACATAAAACAATAATACAAAATGGAAGTTGCTCAAAAAATACGGATTGTAATAATCATGTCTATGAAACAGAGATGGCAGGACCTGGCCAAATCCAGGATGAAAGAAGTCGGAATGACTCAAGAACAGCTAGCTGAAGCACTCGGTATGACACAGGGTGGGCTAGGCCATTGGCTGAACGGAAGACGTGAACCTAACCTGGAGGTCATAGCAAAAATTTTTAAAATTCTACAAATGCCAGGTTTTGTGGTTGACGCTGACGGCGCAGTGAGCGACGCAAGAGCTGATCACAATGTGTCATTTCACGCGATGAATGAATCGAAAGGAAGCTACCCCGTAATCAGTTGGGTCAGCGCAGGGGATTGGATGGAAGCAGTGGAGCCATATCATAGGCGCGCGATCGACCGCTGGTATGATACAACCGTGGAATGTTCAGAAGATTCATTTTGGTTAGATGTCAGAGGGGATTCGATGACATCGCCAGCTGGGCTTAGCATTCCAGAAGGCATGGTTATATTGGTCGATCCTCAGGTTGAACCCATCAACGGAAAGTTAGTTGTCGCTAAGCTCGATGGGGATAACGAGGCCACTTTCAAAAAGCTGGTTATCGATGCTGGTCAACGATTTCTCAAGCCGTTAAACCCTCAATATCCCATCATTCCCATAAACGGTAATTGCCGTATTATCGGCGTCGTGGTTGACGCAAAGATAACCAATCTGCCATAGAGTACAAGCCGCGTAAGCGGCTTTTTTAATGCCACGCCCCCCCAAATAAGAAAAAAACACCTTTATAAACAGCAGGATAAAAATTAATACATCGGATTAATCCGTTTTGTATTGACGCTATTTAATACGTTATGTATTATTATTTCATCGGCAACAATTGGAGCCCATGAAATGAAAGCTAACCCGACAACTAAAAAATTTTTCCAGCTTGTAGATATTCCTGATTACCGCTTCGCAGCTGACAAGGAAAAATGCAGTCATATTGATTTTGACCAAATCGCAACAGATTGCGATACAAAAACCATTTCTTTGCTAGAAGCTATCAGTCACTTAGGGATCAGCATAATGAACGAGGCAGAGGAAAAGAACATCGATAAAAATAAACTCATGATGCTATCTGGCACAATTGCTGATTTAGCAGAATTAGCAATTGCCACAAACAAGATCGCTATTTCATCTACTTATTCCTCCGGTTATAAGGATGCTGAAAATGCCTGATTTAACCTTGCAAAAAGCGGCTGCCAAAGCCTATCAAGCTGAAGTTGTCGCGCGAATGCTTGAGAACTATCCCCACAAGCTGACAGATTCTGATGTGGAAGCTGTGGCATCACTTTTGGCAAATCTTATTGGTCCGGTGGCTGCTTACCTTATTGAGGAAGAGTCAAAAAACCCAGTTTAAGAAATAATGAATATTTTTATTACAGGAATAATCTTGGGGATTCCCACAGTCAAATTAAGGTGAATCATGATTAATCGGCAGGCATTTGAAACAGCCCAATTATTTAGTTCAATAGGTTATTGGTCTATAGGCATGCTTTATTTAAAAAAGGCATATGGCAAATGAATAATTTCATTACCACTTATCGCCGACGAATTTTAAAGGCTGCTTTATTACGCCACCAACGTAAAACCGGAAGCACCTGCATCATTATTAATATGCCTAAGGGGGGAATAAACACCATCGAATTAACAGAAATACTGCTTGATGGTCTGTTTAAACGATTCGAAAAGTTGGCTCTCAGTGAATACGGGAATATTGACGGCGTAAAAGCCATCAGAGGAATTTACAGCAACGCCGTAGATGTAAATGGCAGCGGTGAGTTCCTGACAGAAAGCGGAAAGGCATTAATCGACGATCTCATTGCTGAGCTGGTCGAGTTCGCCAAGAAACAAAAATCAGTCACAGCGGAGACAAGCCATGAGTGATCAGACACCAATTATCACGCACGAACCAGTAAATATCGTGCTGACAATCGAGAACGGGAAAGTTATCCACGCGCGCCCGGTTCAGAACGGCGAGGTTACAGCATCGCTGGAGACTTTTTTATGGATGGCTGAACGCGCCGGTTACACGATCATCCCACCTGCATGGCTCCGGAAACCTGAGCCTGAGGGTTAATCGCCGCTGGCGGCTGCTGTCCCGAGATGGCGGCCAGAACTGGGAAGTAATGAGCCATGAACGATACAGCAAACTGAAGGACAGAAAATGAAAGCGCTTTTCCTTTCCCTGCTGTTTGGCCTGTTGTTGGTGGCCGTCGTGTTCGGCGCGCTGATTGAGTACAAATTTTCATGAATTATTGAGGTCAGTTATGGGCGAAGTTAGCAATGGTCCGGTATCAAGCTTGCCAGGGCATATTTCGAGGGTTCCAGAAGGAGTTAAATGCGATGCTCACCCCGATCGTGATGCAGTACGCCGTGTTCAGGGGGAAACAGATTCCTTTGGCTGCGAATATCACGACATGTGCCAGGAATGCCACGATGAATATGTGCTGGAATCTCAAACGGCCGATTATTCCGGTAAATGCAACTGGTGCGGCAAACACGCCGAGATTTTAATCCCTCACAGGGATCGCATCTATGAGGTGTGCAAGCCCTGTATTGATGCCGAGCGCCAGCGCTGGGAAGAAGAATATGAAGAACGGTGGTGAAGCCATGAACACAATTACCAATGAACAGTTAATAGCGCACATCACCGCAAAGATGGCGCGTATAAAGCCAGATTCGCAGGTTAACGACAACCTCCGCAATGAAGCGCTGATGAATAAGCGCACGTTGGAAATCGCACTGGCCATGCTAACCGCCGAACCTGCGGCCGGTGGTTACCAACCAGCGATCGACATTTTACGCGACAGAGCTGCTCGCGAACTCGATGGTGGTTTTCGCGCACATCACAACGCCCTGATTTATGCAGCTAATGAACTGGAAAATGCCCAGGCTTTCGGGCGGGAGGTCAACCATGAGTCTTGACTGTGTACCCCTTTCTACGTACTGCAGGGACGCGGGGGAAACGGTAGAAGCCGTTAACAAACGGATACAAAGGGGGTTATGGAAGGAGGGAGTACATGTATTAAAAGTCGATGGCGTTAAAGAACGCTGGATTGACTTAACGGAGGTTTCGAAGTGGGCAAGAAAGAACAAGGATCATTATATCTCCCAAGAGGAGTAACCATTCGCCAGCATAAAACTGGCGACACTCTGGTTATCACGTTCACATACAAAGGGGTTCTGTGCCGGGAGCCCCTCTCCAAAATGGAAGCAAACGCGCGCGGTGTGAAGTACGCCGAGCGCCTGCTCGGGGAGATACAAAACCAGATCGTCAGTGGCACCTTTGAATATGCAAAATATTTCCCCAACTCCAAAAAGCTGGAGCTGTTCGGGGTGGTGAAGAAAACTAAAAACATAAAGTCTTACCTGGACGAGTACCTGAAAATCTGCCAGAACCGCAACTTGTCCCCGTCGACTATCAACGGTTATGAAAAATGCCTGTCGGCGCTGTCAGCCCTGCATAAACTCCACGTGTCAGAACTGACGCCAGCGGTCCTTAAAAACTGGATAGCCAGCCGGAAAACAAAGCTGAAAACGACCAGGAACAACCTTTCGTTTCTGCGCAGCGCCATCGATGAAGCTGTTACGGATGGCCTGCTGACCATTAACCCGGTAACCCTCGTCAGTGCCAGCCGGTACCACGTGATCGACAACAGCCCGAGCGCCGACGATTACGAGGTTGACCCGTTCACGCCAGCGGAAACCCTCGCCATTTACCAGAGCTGCAGGTATCCGGAATGGGAAAACCTGTTCCGATTTGCTTTCAATACCGGTCTGCGGAGCTCCGAACTGTGCGCGCTACGCTGGCCTGATCTCGACACCATAGCGAACACAGCTCACGTTCAGGCAGCCAGTGTCGTAGGGGTACTCAAAGGCACCAAGACAAAAGCCGGTACCCGTAAGGTTGAGCTGAACAGTGAGGCGCTGGCAGCCCTGCAGGCGCAGAAGCAATACACCTTTATGAAAAGTGAGTTCATATTCAGCGATCCGAAAACGGGAGAACCCTGGGCGAACGCCGACGCGATCCGTAAAAAAGCATGGGTGCCGACCCTGAAAAAAGCTGGTGTGCGCTACCGTAACCCTTACCAGACGCGGCACACATTCGCCACCAAGCATATTAGCCAGGGCGTTAACCTCTTCTGGCTTGCCGGACAGATGGGCCACAAAGGGCCGGAAATGATATTCCGCAACTATGGTAAATACCTGGCTGAATATGACGGTAAAACCGCGATTTCAGCCGCGCTGTAGAGGGGGAGTATTTCAAAATGTTGGACAGAATCAGGACGTTAGACAGACATCAATATGCACGTAAAATGCACTTGAGGCCTGTCACTGTGACAGAATTGTTTATTTTCAATGAGTTACATACCTTTCGGACGCGAGTTCAACTCCCGCCAGCTCCACCAAATAAAACAAGGGGTTACGTGAAAACGTAACCCCTTTTTTTGCCCATGTCCACATTACGTCCACTCGGCAAAACTTTGGCCAGCGCTAACTTCAGTAACCCCAGTTTTACATTTTTGCATCCAGTGCCCATATGCCGCTTGCCACGCCTCTTGTTCATCGGCAAAAGATGTTCTGCAATAGGCAACTACTCAATGCCTTTTGAACCAAACTCCGAGTACAAGGATGACCAGCTCTGTCGCTATATCCTTACAGCATTCCCGACCCCATAGGACAAATGGATTATGCAAAATTTCTATCATATTGATCAGCTGATTCAGGGTTATTTCAATCAGGATCATGACCTCATAAATGAGGGAGAGGATACTATTGAGGGCACTATTGAACGCTATAAAAAAACAGCCCCAGATTGGATGTTAAAAGAGTTAGCCGAAGAGGTCGATTGTTTTCTTAAGCTTTACGAAGACAGGCTGGATGAGCAATTCAAAAGCCGGTATGGATTTGATTTCTCACCTGAGTTGTGGGATTCAACCCCATTCGATTTCCTGATGACTGTGCGCAGACTTGCCCTTTCTTAGAAGTAGCTACAGGAAGACAAACCCGTAACGGCTTAACCGACCTCAGACCGGCAACAGCCGGTCTTTTTCTTTCTAAATATAAGTTAAGGGTGAACAGTTAAATCCAAAAAAGCTTTTTCTTGATGTGATCCATTCAAAAAACAGGTTTGCTTAACCACAGGAAACACTGCAACAAATCGCCATTGGCATACCCGTGAAAGTTGAATTTATAAATTATCAACAAAAAACAGCCTATTAATGAATTTATTCAGACTCCACCAGTCCAAAAATCCTCCATCGGTGATTACCAGAATCACCCGATGAAGTGCTGAAAGCCCGCACGGCGCAAGCTCTGCGGGCTTTTTATATCTGTCCCTTCCCGTCCAGCGCCCCCTCACACGCCAGCGCCAGCACCATCAGCGCCGTCTCATTCTCCTGCACCGATAACATCTCCATCCCCACCGGCAGACCGATACGGCTTACGCCGCACGGCAACGTTATAGCTGGCAGGCCGCTGATGGCGGCCAGTTCCGGCGCGCAGCCTGGCGGCATCTTCGCCATACTTTCTGGTAACCGTTGTACGGTGGGATACACAAATCCGTCGATGCGCTGCGCCTCCGCCACCTGGCAAAGGTTCTGCCGCAACAGGCGCTGAAAGCGACGCCCCGCCAGCCAGAGCGGAGTTTTCAGCGTGCTACTCGCCAGCATCTGACGTAGAAACGGCGCAAACTCTGGCAGGTAAGCGCCGGAGTCCACAATGCTTGTCAGTCCGGAGGGAGCGCCAGGCTGTTTGCCAAGCCAGTCGTCAATCGCCACGCGAAATTCATACAGGCTCAGGCATGTCGCCTGACTTACGTCGTCCAGCAAAGGTAATGATACCTCCACCAGCGTTGCTCCGGCACGACGCAACGTGTGCAGCGCCGACTGCCAGACCTCCAGCTGTACCTCATCCTCTCCCTGTAACGCGGTTACCACACCAAAGCGAACGCCTTTCAGCGAACGCACAGGAAGCGCAACCGGTGGCAAACCATGGATCACCGCATGCAGCAAGGCGGCATCTTCAACGCTATGTACCATTGGCCCAACGGTATCTTTGCTGGGCGAGAGCGGCGCCACGCCATCCAGCTGTGAACGGCGAAAAGCAGGCCGTAGCCCCACCAGCCCGGTATAGCTACAGGGAATGCGGATAGAGCCGCCGGTATCGGTACCCAATGCGCCATCCGCCATCCCCGCCGCCACCGCCGCGGCGCATCCTCCGCTGGAACCTCCGGCGGTGAGTGACGGGCGAAGCGGGTTTGCCACATCGCCCCCCAGCGAGCTTCGCGAGCGCACGTCAAAAGCAAACTCGGACATATTCGCTCTGGCGAGGATAATCGCTCCTGCCCTGCGCAACCGCTGTATAACAAGCGCATCCGACGTCGCGTTAAGTGAGGCCAGCGCCCGGCAGCCAAGAGTAATGGGCATCGGTGCGCAGGCAATATTATCTTTGACGATCAACGGCACGCCGTGCAGGGGGCCGATCGGCTCCCCGCGTCGACGCTGCTGCTGATGCTGTTCCGCCTGAGACATGGCGTCAGGGTTAACCCCGAGGATCGCGTTGAGCGCCCGGTGCTGCTGAATGACGTCGAGACGGCGGGCAATTTCCTCCGGGCAGTCGTCTGGCGGTATCAGGCGCTTCATAGTCTCAGGCTCCCTCGTGATGAAAACCGGGCAGAAGGCTGCCCGGGATACGTTTTAGTCCCGCATGCCGGTAGTAATGGCATCAATGTCCTGCGGACGCAGACGAATTTCCGCCGCCCGTCGGTGCCCCTGCATCCCCTCGGTACGGCTCTGGCGGATCGCCGGTTCTGCGATTGCCGGGATACCCTGCTCGTCAATCCACTGATGGGTACAGATTTTGACGTACGCCCCAACCCACAGACCACCGGTATAGCGTGCCGCAGCCATCGTCGGTAACGTGTGGTTGGTGCCGCAGCATTTATCAGAGAACACCACGCTGGCGTTCTGACCAATAAACAGCGAGCCATAGTTGCGGATCTTCGCCGCCGTCGCGTGCGGATCGCGGGTATGCACCTGCAAATGCTCCGTCGCCATATGGTCAGCAAACGCAATCAGCTGCGCTTCATCTTCGCAAAGCGCAATCTCACCCTGCCGGCGCCACGCCTCCCCCGCCGTGGCGGCCGTTGGCAGGCTGGCAAGCTGACGCTCAACCTCCGCCAGGGTACGCTCAGCGATATCCCGGCTGGTTGTCGCCAGCCCGACGCGGGTATGAATATCGTGCTCTGCCTGCGCCAGCATATCGGCGGCCAGAATGCGCGGATCGGCGCTGTCGTCAGCGATAGTGAAAATCTCGCTCGGCCCGGCGAGGGCATCAATGCCGACTCGACCAAACACCTGGCGTTTCGCTTCGTTAACGAAGGCGTTGCCTGGCCCAACGATTTTGTCCACCGATGGAATGCTCTCCGTTCCCCAGGCCATGGCCGCAATGGCCTGCGCGCCACCTACCCTGAAAATGCGGTGCGCGCCCGCCAGATGGCAAACCGCGATCATCGTCGGATGCGCTCCCGGCGGCAGACAGGCGATGATCTGTTCGCAGCCCGCCACCGTCGCAGGGACAATCGACATCACCGGCGCAGAGAGGATCGGGTAACGCCCACCCGGCACGTAGCAGCCCACCGTCTGCACCGGGATGATCCGGTGACCGAGATGCACGCCAGGCAGCGTCTCAACTTCCAGCGGCTGCATGGTCGCCAGCTGCGCCTGCGCAAAACGACGCACCTGATTAATAGCAAACTCGCTGTCGCGGCGCGTCTGGGCATCCATCCCCTGCAGTGCTTCGGCGATCTCCTGCTCGCTCACCTCAAAGTGCGTCGGCACGACGTTATCAAACTGCTGCGAAAAGGCTCTTAGCGCCGTATCGCCTTCGGTTTTCACGCGCTCGATAATGGCGCTGACCTTCTCCGTCAGGGAACGATCGGCCTGCGCATCCTGCCCCTGCGGGCGCTTAATCCAGCTCACCTGATTTAACATTTACGCGTCCTCCATCTGGCCGAGTTTGATTTGCGCCAGCAGCGCCAGGTGGTCATACACGACCCATTCATCAACAATTTTGCCGTTGACGATGTGGTAGTGCGACATGCCCATCACGAACAGTCGTTCTCCGGTCGGCTTGCCCAGTTCGCCGTAACCCAGGTGATGCCCTTCGATGATCCAGCGAACCGCCACTTTGACGCCGCCTTCATCGCACGGGTTGGAACAGATATGCTGCGGCAGCCACGCGCCGTCAGGGATCATCCCCACCAGCGCCAGCGTCTGATGGGTTACCGCCGCGGTGCCGTACAGCTCTTTCATCAGCGGGCCATGCCACTGCACGTTAGGGGCGTAAACCTCTTTGATTTTGCCGAACATCCGACGATTGTAGATCTCGTGCAGCCAGCGCAGACACTGCTCTTCCGTATCGGTGTGTGCAATGGATACATCGCACTCCATCTCCGGCGGATATTGTCCCAGCATGCGGCCATTTTCGCCGATGTCCATCACGCGGAAGCCTTTATCAAACTGCTCCTTTGCCATATTAAATGCGATTTGATCGGTATTCAGGCCAAGCTGTTTCATTAACGACATGTTGTCGCTGACCACCCACTCCCGGTAAATTTTATTCTCGTGGATCATGCAATCTGCCACGGTACGGGTAACGAAGGTGCGGTTGGTCGGCTTGCCTAAATGGCTGTGCTGGGTATGCCGCCCGCTTCCCGTCACCAGGTGAGAGGTATAAAAACCGTCAACATCATTTCCGTTCCAGATAACCTGGGTTGCCATGCCGCGCCGCTCCGGGAAGGCAATTAAGCGTTGCAGCGTATCCTGTACCACCTGCTCACGGTTATAGAGTGTCCCCAGCGCGTTATACAGCACGCAGTTATGGGTATAGTGAGAATAAATTAAGCCGACATCGCGCTCGTCCCATATTTTATGGGTGCAGCGAACTATATAATCGACAATATCGGTATAGCAGTCATCAAAGCCGCGTAATGATTGCACGCGCGGTCTTTTTTCCGGTACCAGATCGACAAAATCACGACGTTCCACCTGTAATACAGGTTCCTCTTTCAGCGATTTCACGCTGCTTTTTTCGGGTACGGCTGGTGCTTTATTTGTTGCTTCGGTGGAAGACATATAAACTCCTGCTCTGTTTTCAGACAATAAGAACCCGCACCCGTAAGTGAGGGTGAATTAAACTCGATTATTTTCGGCAGCCAGAATAAGGGGGCTGCCGCCCCTGTTAATTCACTATTTGCGACCAGATCGCTAATTCATCGATCCCCAAATATTCACGGAAAATTAAACCATCACGTAATTCAAGCTGGCTGATACCGGTAATTGATATGGGTTTACGGGTTGGCGCACCAAATTTGCCGTAACCGTCATGCCAGGTTAATAACGACCAGCGCAGGGAAAGCCGAATCGGCTCGTTAGGATCTTTACGCACAATCAGATGATGGAGCTGCGTTTCGCTGTCGGCAAATGAAGCGCGGTAGCCAGAAAGCTGTGCGCCAATTTCCTGCTCACCGGTGCAGAGGCAATGACCCGGCGCGTAAAGCGTCGCCGCCGGGTGATAGAGACCGGGCACCACGCCACTGTTACCGCCCGCCCACATGGTTAAGTAGCGCTCAACGACGCCTGCCAGCGCCCCTTCTACGTCGTCGCCCTCGGGCCCGCCCGCCCAGCGGGCATCCAGCGTCTCGGCAGAGACCGCCTCCACGCCAAGCTGCTGGCGCATGGTCGCCAGGTTAAAGGCAAATTCGCGGATATCCAGCCCCAGTTGCGCCACAATCGCAGCACGATCCTGAAGCAGCCACTCCTGGCGTACGGCCCCATCAACACAGATGCGATCGGCCCAGGTGCGGACCCAGACATTTTTCCCGGTCGGCGGGCCAAAAAATCCCTCCCCCTGATGCTGAATGCGGGCTACGGTACGCTGAGCCGCATAGTACTCGTCCCCCGGGTTCAGGCTGCACAGAATATCCTCCGTCAGCACCGCTCGCTGCGGGAAGCTGTGCATCGCCTCAAGCGTCAGGCGCATAAACTGGGAAAGCTCATGCAGCTGTTTTTCGGGGGTAGTGAAAACCACCGGCGTGGCGTAAAAATCCGCCAGCTGGCCGATATCTTTCTGCTCCCACACCACGTGCGTCAGCGTCAAAATGAACTGCTGGATAGAGTCGAATTGAGGGCTGAAGCCCCGCAATCTGGTCATGTGCGCTCCTTAGACTGGAATAGCGTTAAACCATTGGTTTCGATAACGCCGCTGCGTGGGCGACGCGCCGAGTGGCGTATCACCAGCGTACCGGGCACCGTAATCTGTTCAGGCTCTATGGTTCCGCTGTCAATTTGCTTCATTAACAGTTCCACCGTGGCATCTACCATCGCGCCGACCGGCTGCGACGCCGAGGTCAACGCATAAGAGGGCCAGCCGGAAGGGCCGATGTCGTCATACCCGACAATGGAGACCTCCTCCGGAATGCGCAAACCAAACTCATAGCGCGCCACATCCATTACCGTGACGGCCATATGATCGTTGGCGACAAAGACCGCATCCGGCGCTGGCGACGCCGAAAACAGGGTATAAGCCGCCCGGGTGGTTTGCTGAGCGTCGTAATTCCCGTGCACCACCCGCACATCGGTGATGCCATGTTCTTCCAGCGTGGAGATGAACCCGCGCTGGCGGGCGATATTGACCGGGGAATCCGCCACGCCGCCCACGTAGGCAAAACGCTTGTGCTCCCCCGCCAGCAGAAACTCGGCAATCTGCCGCGCGGCCGCTTCGTTATTACTGTTGACGCTGGAGGCCATGCCACTCTCTTCGCTGCGGTTAAACAGCACTACCGGGATCCCGGCGGCAAGACATTCCTCGGACAACTCCAGCGACAGCGTCACCGAGGCCAGCACAATGCCATCCACCCGGTACTGCATAATCTGGTCAAAAATACGGTCAACGTTACCGTCCCGGTCGCCAACGAACAGCAGCAGGTGATAGTTCAGCGTATCCAGCTTTTGTGCCAGCGCCTCCAGCACCTGCGAGTAAAAGGGGTTATCAAAGTAAGAAATGACGACACCGATAATGCGCGAACGCGCCGTGTTGAGCGAACGGGCTATCGCATTCGGGCGATAGCCCAACTCGCGCGCCGCCTTCAGCACTTTTTCACGCGTTGCCGGTGAAATGCTGGCCCCCGGCGTGAACGTTCGCGACACCGCAGATTGCGATACCCCCGCCAGCTGAGCGACCTGTTGGGATGTGACTGCTGCAAAAGTCTTACGTTTCATTACCCCTGATTCCTTATCAACGTCCTGCCCATTTGCGCGTGCTTCAAACGCCTCAGCAAGTGGGTGTTTTTTATACTTACACCACCTTTGCATGCGTATGCAACACAAAAAATTAAAATTCTCACAACAAGATCGAGATCACTTTACAAACATGAAACCTTTTCGTAACTTCAAATCTTGAATACGTATGCAAAGAGTTTTCATACCGTCAATGGTACCGGAGAGAACAGGAGTCGCCCAAAGGATTGAACCGGTAAACGTCGTCCCTGACTGGTTATAACCCATTAATTCTTAAGAGGTTCAAAACCATGTTTCAAGCACTGTTACGCCGTCGGGAAGCCCGGCTCTTTTTCATCATCAGCATCCTGTTCTTTATCTGCATCCATAGCATTGATGCATTCCTGGCCCCCATGATGATCAACCAGGGCATTGAGCCACAGATCATGGGCATCATCATGGGCGCATCCGGGCTGGCAACCCTTCTGATACGCTTCCCGTTAGGCATTATTTCCGACGTGGTTAAAAGCCGCAGGATCTTCATCCAGATTGGCCTGCTGCTGCCAATTATCGCCTGGCCAATTGCCTGGCTTGAACCCAATGCCATTACGCTGTATCTGGCGAAAGCGGCAGACGGCGTCACGGCGGCGACATGGGTGCTGTACAACATCCTGTTCATGCGTTACTTCGGTCGCAACGAAGCCCCTGCCGCCGTCGCGCTGCTGGCGCTGGCAGGGCCCATCGGCGTGTTTCTCGGCAACTGTATTGGCGCGGTGCTGATTCACTATTTTGCCAATAACATCGCCTTTTTTGTCTCCTGCATCTCCGCCCTGGTGGCGTTGATCCTGACGACCCGCATTCAGGACGTGCACGACCCGGTGCAGGCCCCCACGCTTAAAGCCTGCATCACCGGCGCGCGCCAGCAGCTGGCCGACCGTTCCGTCTGGCTGATTGGCATCCTGGCGACCGTCGTCATTCTGGTGCCCTTCGCCACCCGGGACACCCTGACGCCGGTCTACGCCGAACAGCTCGGCGCCCGGGCGGGGATCCTCGCGGTACTCGGAAACATCCACCTTCTGTTTTACGGGCTGGCCATCGCCCTGTGCAGCTCGGTGTTTTATCAGCGCCTTGGGCTGGTAAAAACCGCCGTGCTCGGCATCGTTTTACAGGTGATCTCCACCTTCGGCATTCCCTTTACCAGCAATATGTACGTCATTTACCTGTGGCAGGCGCTGGCAGGTTTTTCGTTCGGTATGGCCTTTGCCGCATTCATGTCGCTCAGCGTAGTGAATACCTCGTCTGATGAACAATCCACGCGAATGGGACTATTCCAGACCATTTATTCCTGCGGCATGTTTGTCGGGCCGGTAATGATGGGCGTAATGATGCAACATATTAACCTGTCGTCCGGTTATATATTGATTGCCGCCCTTTCCGTTGTGGCCGCTATTGCCACGCCGCTGTCCGCTCGATGGGTATATGCCCGTAAAACGCAAACCTCAGCCCAATTATTAAAAAACGGTGCGTACGCCGCCGCGCCCGATCAATAACCCACTCTGAAGTAAACACCCTTTCCCGGTCTGCCGGGAGGACAACTGACATCTAAAAAAGGTAAGGAGAAGCGTGTGTCCTGGAAATTAAAAACCGGTAAATCTACCGAAGAGCGCCAGCAAGCCAACCAGCAAATAAGAGAAACGGTTGAGCAAATACTTGCGGTTATTGAAAAGCGTGGAAATAAAGCCATTCGCGAATTATCCATTAAATTCGATCGTTATGACCGTCAGGATTATCGTCTGACCCCCGCGGAGATCGACCGCTGCATAAAACAGTTAAGCCGCCAGGATATTCAGGATATTGAATTCGCCCAACAGCAGGTGGCGAATTTTGCCCGCGCGCAGAAAGAATGCCTGCGGGATCTGGAAATTGAAACGCGTCCCGGCGTTATTCTCGGGCATAAAAATATTCCGATTAACGCCGTGGGATGTTACGTGCCTGGCGGAAAATATCCCCTGCTCGCCTCCGCGCACATGTCGATTATCACCGCCAGCGTGGCGGGGTGCTCAAGAATTATCAGCTGTGCCCCGCCGTTTAACGGTCAGCCCGCACCGGCGATTGTCGCGGCGCAAAAAATGGCTGGCGCAACGGAAATCTATGCCCTTGGCGGCATTCAGGCGATAGGCGCCATGGCGCTGGGCACGGACTCGCTGGCACCGGTCGACATGCTGGTCGGCCCCGGTAACGCCTTCGTCGCGGAGGCCAAACGCCAGCTGTTCGGCCGGGTAGGTATCGATCTGTTTGCCGGTCCGACGGAAACGCTGGTGATTGCCGATGACACCGTTGACGCGGAAATGTGCGCCACGGATCTGCTGGGCCAGGCCGAACACGGCGTCACCACCCCTGCCATCCTGCTGACGAACTCGCTCCAGCTTGCCAAAGAGACGCTCAGCGAAGTGGAACGGCTGCTGAAAAAGCTCCCTACCGCCGACATTGCCCGCCAGTCCTGGCAGGACTACGGGGAAATCATCGTCTGCGACAGCTACGAAGAGATGCTGCTGGAGGCAGATCGTATCGCTTCCGAACATGTTCAGGTGATGACCGACCGGGACGACTGGTTCCTGGCTAACCTGACCAATTACGGCGCGCTGTTCCTTGGGCCGCGTACTAACGTGGCCTACGGCGATAAGGTGATCGGAACCAACCACACCCTGCCGACGCAAAAAGCCGCACGCTATACCGGCGGCCTGTGGGTGGGCAAGTTCATGAAAACCTGCACCTTCCAGAAAGTCCTCAGCGACGAAGCCACCGCCGAAATCGGCAGCTATTGTTCGCGTCTGTCGTTGCTGGAGGGTTTCGCCGGACATGCCGAGCAGGCCAATATTCGCGTGCGCCGTTATGGCCAGACGGAGGTTCCCTACGCCACACCGGCCCCGGTCAGGGAAAAGGTGTAAGCCATGACGCTTTTGCAAACGCCCTCTTTCACCCTGCACGGCAAACGCGCGCTGGTGACCGGCGGGTCAAGAGGGATTGGCTTCGCTGCCGCCGTCGCCCTCGCACAGGCGGGCGCAGAGGTATGGATCGCCGCCCGGGGCCGCGAGGCGCTGGCGCATGCCGCAAGTCTGGCAGCGGAACACAGGCTCGCATTTCACCCGCTGGAGCTGGATATTACCGACGCTCAGGAGGTGGAGCGTGTGCTGGCGACATTGCCCACGCCCGACATTCTGGTGAACAGTGCCGGGCTGGCCCGCCACCAGCCGTTTCTTGAGGTGAACGAGGACAATTTCGATGCGGTGATGGCGCTTAACCTGCGCGCCACCTTTTTTGTCAGCCAGCGCGTGGCGCGCAGAATGCGGGCGGGCGGTAAGGGAGGGTCGATTATTCACATCTCATCGCAAATGGGACACGTTGGTGGCCCCGAGCGTAGCGTGTACTGTGCCTCCAAATTCGCGCTTGAAGGGTTAACCCGAACGATGGCGCTGGAGCTGGGCGATGCGGGGATCCGCGTTAATACGCTGTGCCCGACCTTCATTGAAACCGACCTGACGCGCCCGGCGCTTGCCGATCCGGCGTTCCGCCACTACGTGCTGGACAACATCAAGCTGCGCCGGTTAGGCAGGCTGGAGGACATTATGGGCCCGGTAGTGTTTCTCGCCTCAGATGCCGCCGGGCTGATCACCGGCAGTGCCCTGATGGTTGACGGCGGCTGGACCGCTACGTGAGGGATGCAATGGAATATCCGCTTCTGGACAATACCGATCTGCCACTGGTGCTGCTTGGTGGCACGCTTTGTAACGCCCGGCTCTGGCAGCCCGTCATTGAACGGCTGAATGTCGCAGCGGTGTCGTGTATTACGCTGACGGGTGCGGAGTCCGCGCCGCAGGCGTCACGGCGGTTATTAGAGGTTCTGCCGCCGCGCTTTCTGCTGGCAGGATTTTCTCTCGGTGCCATAGTCGCGCTGCAAATGGCCGCCGACGCGCCAGAAAGAGTGAACGGGCTGACGCTGATTTCCGTTAATCCGTTGCCCGTTGCGCCAGACACCCTCGCTTCACGCCGGGAAGCGGTACGCACCGCACAGGCGCGGGGCCTGGCCGACTGGCTGGTCTCCTCGCTGTGGCAGAGCTATGTCGCCCCGTCACGTCTGTCCGATCGGATCCTGCAAGAGACTATTTGCCGAATGGCGCAAGAGTGCGGCATTGAGACCTTTGCCGGGCAAACGGAAATGGCCATTCACCGGCAGGACAACCGGACTGCGTTTAACGCCCTCTCCTGCCCCACATTACTTCTAAACGGCGCGCAGGACGTTATCTGCACGCCCCATCATCATCAGCTACTGGCCGCAGGCAATGCGAACGTGACCAGACATACGGTGGAGGCTGGCGGGCATTTTATTCCGCTGGAAACCCCGGATGAGATCGCGCCGCTGCTGCGTCAGTGGATAACGGAGTGCATACAGTGCGCAAAAACAGTTTAAAGACCGCATTTCTGGAAAATACTCCCATCATAAACGGCTGGCTGGCGATCCCGTCAGGTTATAGCGCGGAAATTATGGGCCATCAGGGTTACGACGCCGTCACCGTCGATTTGCAGCACGGCATGATTGATTTTGCCAGCGCGCTGTCAATGCTACAGGCGCTATCGGCCACGCCTGCCGTGCCGCTGGTGCGGGTGGCAGATAACGATCCGGCGCAAATCATGCGCGTATTAGACGCAGGAGCCTACGGCGTAATCTGCCCGATGATCTCCAGCGCGGAACAGGCTCGCCGTTTTGTCGCGGCCTGTCGCTATCCACCGCTGGGTGTTCGCTCCTTTGGTCCGGCCAGAGGTCTACTCTACGGCGGCAGTGATTATCCACAGCACGCTAACAACGAGATCCTGACACTGGCGATGATCGAAACCCGCGAAGGGCTGGCTGATCTTGACGCCATCCTTGATACCGAAGGGCTGGACGGTGTGTTTATTGGCCCCAACGATCTCTCACTGACGCTGACCGGCAGCGCCAGCGCCGAATCCCAATATCCCGAAATGCTTGCTGCTATTGAGCGGGTGATTCAGTGCTGCCGCCAGCAGCAGAAGATTGCCGGAATTTTCTGCACTTCCGGCGCGGCCGCCGCAGCGCGCATTGATCAGGGTTTTCAGTTTGTTACCCCTGCAAACGACGTTATGCAACTGGGTCGCGCCTCGCGTGAAGCCATTGCTCTCGCCCGCGGCAACGCTATCCCTACCACCGGTGCATCCGGTTATTAAAAGGAGAAATAATGAAAACCATCCATCTTACCCAGAGTCAGGCACGAACACGGTTAATCGCCCCCGAGGACATGGTTTCCTGTAATCTTGCTTTTATTGATTGCAAGCTACCCGGCTCGCATCTCAAACAAAACTATTCCTTCATCGGCCCGGGTGTAACCCAGTCCAGCGAGCTGGTCGTCAATATTCCCGAGCCGCACGGCTTTAACATTGGCGCGGCGGCTATGCCGAAAGGGGTGACGAATAATCTGCATCTGCATTTCACCGCCGAGGTGTTCCTGATCCATGAAGGAACATGGCGTTTTCGCTGGGGTGCCAACGGCGAGCATGAAGCTGAATTTAGCGCACCCACTATCCTTTCAATACCGACCTGGATCTTCCGCGGTTTCACCAACGTCAGTAAAGAAGAGACCAGCGGTATGGTGTTTACGGTGCTCGGCGGGGACAACACGGGCGGCATCATCTGGCATCCTTCCGTGCTGGCGGCAGCCAGTGAATACGGAATGTATTTGAGTAAAGACAACATGCTCATCACACAGGAAACCGGCGACCCGCGGCCTGACCCCGCCGCGCTGCTGACGCCGCTGTCAGAGGAATATATTGCCGGGCTGCGTGACTACAGCGTTGAGGAGATGCGCCAACGTGCGGTAACCGGCGATGACCGCTGCTGGTCAGCCCAGGGACTGCTGGATTCGGTGCTGCCAGGACACGGCGGCGAAATTGCGCCGGTTATCGGTTTCGGCATTTCACAGGATCGGGATTCCGCTCCCGCTATCGTGAGCCCGCACGGTTTTTCCGTCGAATGGCTGCGTCTCGCCGAGGATCACGTTGTGGGCCGCCATCTCTGCCCGGATATTCAGGTCATTATGGTCTTTAAAGGCCAGCTGGAGGTTACCTGGAACGAGGCGGGCGAAGAAGTGAGCGTTATCGCTCCGGAACGTTCAGTGATCTCTGTTCCGGCAAACAGCTGGCGTCGCTACCGCGCGGTTGACGGCAAAACGGAGTTTATTCTGACGACCCGCGGCGATCAGCGTAAGCGCCTCTACTGGGATGAAGCGATCCTGCAACAGGCGAGAGAACACAATCGCTGTCTCGATCCCGATGGCTACGTGGCCGATGCCGACATCCTGCCTGCCACGGCCCGTCGGGCCGGTGCGATACTGGAGACATGCAACAGCAACAAAACCTGAATTATCCGTTGAGCTCACTTGCCGGATCCGCTGCGTTCGTTGAGAGGCATGCCAGCCTGCATTTTCAGCCTGTTAACGAACCAGCGTCCGGCCGGGCCGGGCGGATGTTCCTCCAGGTGCACCGCCTGCATGGAAAAACCGGGCCCGACGTCGGGCTGCATCGGCACGTTCAGCGTAACCAGTTTTCCCGCTGCGAGATCTTCCTCGACCATTGGCAGCGGCATATAACCCCACCCCAGTCCGGCACGCAGGAAGGCGTGCTTCGCGCCCATATCCGCTAAATGCCATGTCTTTGACGACATGACGCCAAAGCTTCGGCCCACGGTGAGAGAGGAGCGATCGGTCAGCACCAGCTGGACGTGTTCCTGTAAAAGTGAACGAAGGATCGGACCGGACGCGGTCGCCAGCGGATGCTCAGGGGAGACAACGGCCATCGCAGGCACGCTGAGAAGGAATTCTGAGATGCATCCCGCCGGAAGATGCGGCAGCGATCCGGTTATCGCCACCCGGCAATGACCGTCCAGTAAAGGCTGGAACACCGCCCCCAACGCTTCCACATACAAACGCAGCGGGGTGTCAGGAAATGCCTGCTGAAACGCCTGCACCGCAGCGGTGAGCTGCGCTACGGGAAACATCACGTCGACGGACACCGCCAGTTCAGGCTCAAGACCTTCGGCTAAGGTGCGCGCCTTAGCCTTAAAGGCGTCCATCCCGGCAGTGGCAAGACGCGCCGCTTCCAGCATGGCGACGCCCGCCTCCGTCAGCTTCGGATAACGCCCGGTACGATCGAATAATGGAAACCCGACCTGTGCCTCAAGGTTTGCCAGCGTCGCGCTGACAACCGACTGCGCGCGCCGCAGCCTGCGACCGGCGGCGGAAAAACTCCCTTCATCAACGGCAGCAATAAAGGTGCGGAGTTGATCAACAGACATACCGTCCAGCATGTATCGCTCCAGCAGATGGATCCCATCTAATTATATAGGCTATTCAGATAGGTCAAAGATTACTACTCTCAGTGCATGTTCACTACTCTTCAATGAAGGAAATACAATATGAAAACGACTACTGTAGGTATCATCGGCGCTGGCGCTATCGGGCAAGCCTTTGCAGAACAACTGGTTAAAGCGGGCATGAACGCTATTCTGAGTAACAGCCGCGGGCCGGAAAGCCTGACTGCGGTGGTTGAGAAACTGGGCCACGGGGCTCACGCTGGCACCGTAGAACAGGCCGCCCAGGCCGACATCGTTTTTGTCAGCACAAACTGGGACAAAACCGAGGCCGCGTTACGCGGCATCAACTGGGAGGGGCGTATCCTGATCGACGCGACCAACCCGGTCATACTGCCGGGCTTCACGCTGGCTGAACTGGGCGGAAAAAACTCAAGCCAGGTGGTGACACAGTGGGCTCCGGGTGCACGCGTCGTTAAAGCCTTCAATACTCTCCTTGCAGGGGTGCTGGCTCAGGATCCGGCGCAGGCGGGTGGCCGTCGTGTCGTCTTTATCTCCGGAGACCATCCTGACGCAAAGGCGGAAATAACAGCCTTAGCCGGGCAACTGGGCTTCGCAAGTATTGATTTAGGCAGCCTGGAGGTTGGCGGTACGCTACAACAATTCCCCGGAGGTCCTCTTCCGGCGGTGAACCTGGTGCAACTGGCATAGCTAAAGGCAACGATAAATATGACGCAGCGTACTTCCGCAGAGACCTTTGAAGAATACCTTCCCGGCAAGCTGATCAGGGAACATCGGGCGCAATCTTCCCGGGATGTATTCGTGCAAATTCTGGCGCGCAGACACGTGCAGGAAAACGTCATTATTCCGGCAGTGCCGGAGCCTTTTATCGTCTGGATCCTCTCAGGTAATGCCGTCGTTGAGGAGCGTTCCCCCGGTGAGCCGTGGTTAGCAAACCGCGTTACCGCAGGCGATTTCTTTCTCACAACGGCGGCTTCTCCTACTGAAATGCGCTGGCACGCCGGGCCAGATAAGCCTTTCGTCGTTATGCATGTTTATATGGGAGTGGCTATGATGCAGGAGTATGAACTGCGGGAAGTCTCCGGCGCGCGCGACGACACGCTATCCGCCCTGCTGGAGCAGATACGTCAGGAGCTGTATCTGCAAAATCCACCCAGCGGCCCGTTTATCCAGGGCATTGCGCAGGCGCTGGCAGTACATCTGATTCGCACCTATGGCACACCTGCGAAACGACACCGCGGGGGCTTGCAGGCATTTAAGCTGCACCGGGTCTTCACGGCAATGCGTGAAGGGTTAGCCCAGCCGTTTGACCTGGCACGCCTGGCTGAACTGACCGATCTTAGCGAATACCATTTTAGCCGCGCCTTTAAACAGTCAACCGGACTTTCCCCTTCTCACTACTTTATCCGGCTACGCATGGAGGAGGCGCGTCGCATGCTATCGGAAAGCAATGATTCCATTATCAATATTGCACTGAACGTCGGATACACCAGCCCCAGCCACTTTGCTGCCGTATTCCTCAGGCATAACGGCGTGACGCCCTCCCACTATCGCAGCGATGCCGTTCGCAGCAAAAGCCCGACAGTTTGAGCAAAAGCCCGCGCGAAGCGATTGCCAGAAAGATCCATTATTGACCCGTACTTCAGACATTCTTTCTGAAGCGTTGAAATCAACTCTCAAGAGGATCAACTATGGAACTCAACGGTAAAGTCGCGCTCATCACCGGTGCTTCAAGCGGAATTGGTGCCTCCACGGCCAAAAAGTTAGCGGAACAGGGCGTCAGGGTGGGTCTCGCTGCCCGCCGTCTGGATCGTCTTCAGGCGCTGGTGTCTGAAATTGAGGCTGCTGGCGGGGAAGCCATGGCGCTGGCCATGGATGTCACTGACCCGGCCTCAGTTAATAAAGGGGTGGAGGCACTGCACAAACGCTATGGCCATATTGATATCGCCTTTAATAACGCCGGGCTGATGCCGATTTCGGATATCGCCAGCCTACGGGTTGACGAGTGGCATCGAATGGTAGATGTAAACGTAAAGGGCCTGTTTAACACGGTCGCGGCCGTACTGCCGATTATGCAGTCACAGCGCTCGGGTCATATTATCAATACCTCGTCGATCGCCGGGCGTAAAACCTTTCCCGGACTGGGCGTATACTGCGCGACGAAGCACGCGGTTGCCGCCTTCTCGGATATTTTGCGTATGGAGCTGGCCCCTCAGTTCAACATTCGCGTCACCTCGCTTCAGCCGGGTGCCGTTGAAAGTGAATTATTCGAGCATATCAGTGACGAAAATTATCGTGCACAGATGGAACAGCTGAAGGAGAAGATGACGTTCCTGAAAGCCGATGATATCGCCGACTCGATTCTTTACGTATTGCAGGCACCGGAACATGTGGACGTGGCAGAGCTGTTTATTATGCCGACCGAACAGCCGTGGTAAGAGGGTGAAGCGGGTCAGGCTGGTGCCTGACCCGCAACGTTAGTTTGCAGAGGCCGTAGGTCTGATGGTGATTTCGGTGGTATCGACACTCTCAGGCGCCTCGATGATGTGGCGCACGGCGCGAGCGATATCAGCCGGTTTGAGAGCAACAGCCCGGTACGCATCCATCACCGCCATGGTTTCTTCGTGCGTAATGGTCGAGGCCAGTTCGCTTTCCACTACCCCAGGGTTGACGCAGGTCACACGGATGTTCGAACTTTCCTGACGTAAACCATCGGAAATGGCCCGTACCGCAAATTTGGTCGCGCAATAGACGGCGGCCGTGGGCACGACGGACAAGGCACCAATCGAGCCTATATTGAGGATCTGCCCCGAGCCCTGGGCTTCCATAATCGGCAAAACAGCACCAATACCCCACAGTACGCCCTTGATATTTACGTCAATGGTGCGCTCCCATTCATCCTGCTTGCCAGCCGAAAGCGGAGAGAGAGGCATAATGCCCGCGTTGTTAATAAGTACGTCAATGCGGCCCCACTTATCCCGTGCTGCCTGAACGAAGGCGGCCATCGACTGGCGGCTGGTAACGTCTAATACCTGAGCCTCTGCCTCCCCTCCTGCGCTGCGGATTTCATCAGCCAGAGCGTGGATACGATCCAGCCTGCGTGCACCCAGGAACACTTTTGCGCCTGCCTTGCCGAGCTCTCTGGCGATACCTTCTCCGATACCGCTGGAGGCGCCGGTAATTAAGATGACTTTGTTCATGTTTTACTCCTTCAGTTGAGTTCACTGCAATCATAGATACAGACCATTGTTTCTTGTATCCTGCCTTTACTGGACTCACTGGTTAGCAATGTTAAACAATGAAAATCGATCTTAATTTGTTACCGCTTTTTCTGGCGGTCGCCGAAGAACGCAGCTTCAGCGCTGCCGCCGGGCGCCTGGGCATAACCCGTTCCGCTGTCAGCCAGGGAATAAGACGTCTCGAAGATGGGTTTCAGACCCTGCTGGTGATGCGCACCACGCGCTCGGTAAGGCTCACCGAAGCGGGTGAACGGTTGCATAAATCGTTGCTGGGGCCCATCGCCAACATTGAGGCGGCCTTTGACGACGTCATCTCGGACAGCATACCGCGCGGACAGCTCAGGATCGCTGTCACCTCAATTGCGGAAGCGTTTCTTTCGGGCCCACTGCTCGCCTCGTTTACGGCCGCGCATCCTGCGGTATCGCTTGATGTTTTCGTGTCAGATGAGGAATTCGATATCGTGGCAGCGGGCTATGACGCCGGGGTGAGGCTGGGCGAAGTTATCGAAAAAGACATGATCGCTATTCCCCTTACGGGCCAGCAGCGTGAACGGGTGGTGGCTTCACCTTCCTATCTGGCGACACACAGCGCACCGACGCACCCCCGTGAGCTGGTCGCTCATCGGTGTATCGGCTGGCGCCCTTCCCCGGACGTTGCCCCCTATCGCTGGGAGTTTGAGGAAGCAGGCGTCCCTTTCGATGTGGCAATTGAACCACAAATCACCACTAACGATCTGCGTCTTATGCTCAGCCTCGCGCTGGCCGGCGGTGGCATAACCTTTGCCACGGAGGACACCTTCACACCGTACATTGAATCAGGACAGCTGGTTTCCTTACTGGATGCGTTTCTTCCATCTTTTCCTGGTTTTTATCTCTATTTTCCCCAGCGCCACAATATGGCCCCCAAGCTCAGAGCCCTGATCGAGCACATCCGCCAGTGGCGACAGCTCCCCGCCACGCAGCCTACACTGCGTTAAATGGTTCCAACCCTGAATGCAGATTTTCCTCAATCTACTGCATCCCTTTGATGAGCATCAACGACAGCACGTCATTACCATGGAAAATGACAACGGACACGATGGGCAGGACTTCACACAAGGATGGAACCTTAAAAATGTACAGACCAATAGTTGTTATCCTCTTTATTCTTTTGACATTAGCCGCCCTCGTGGAAATCGGCATAATTTCTTTAGGCTAATACCGATAGCCTCTGAAAGGCCACGCTTGCGGCCTTTTATTTATTAAACATGAGAAGAAAATACGTAATTTTTTTGAGTAGCAGAAATTAACCCGCCCGTAAAAATATATTTTATAAATGAGAGAGTTTTAAATATATCATACACCAGATATTTTACCCTAACTTAAACCACAATTAAGCAGCAATTAAACCTAACCAAAATTAGATATTTATCGCATATTATAATTATTAATATCGCCCCACCAGCACCGTTTTAAGGGTTGCACCTTTTACGCCGAAACCCTTTATCCACGCGCCCTCATAGCTAACGAAATATATTCACGCTATCAATTAATCTCCCCTGCAATAGCCGCGTTGGGTTTACGAACACTTAATTTGCGTATTCAGACATTTATAGCTATATCATTTTTATAACGAAATAATTTAATACCTGCACAAATAATAAGGCTTATAAATCGCAAACATATAAATAAACAACTATTTCCTGTGTAAATAATTAGCTTTGCCCTGAGGTTGCCACTTTTAATCCTGGCGGGTATCGGTCGCGCTAAAGAAAGTAACGGTAAATCCTGTTTATTAAACAGTATTTTCGCCGGGAGCGCGTTCATCCCTTCAGAAACGATGGCTTTGTTCGACACGCCGTAACCAATCACTCTGCTGGAGTAATAACTGTATGAGCCAAATATCTGTTATATCTAAATTAACTGGCGTGGAAACGACCACGGAAGGGACACAGATAACACTCGATCACTCCTCAATCGTTAAGCTTAACGTGGATCGAGCCAACATCGCAGATTACTCCCGCAGCGGAAACGATCTGGTGATTACCCTCAATTCGGGCGAAGTGATTACCCTCAAGAATTTCTACGTCACTGATGCGCAGGGCGTAAGCCAGCTGGTGCTTGAAGAGAGTGACGGAGCGCTGTGGTGGATTGAAGATCCAACCGGTGCCGCGACCTATGAATCCATCGCCTCCACCGATGCATTACTGGCGGCGTCAGGGAGTGATGCTGGTGGCGCCGCTGCGTGGCCCTGGGTGCTGGGTGGCCTGGCCGCCGCAGGTGGGATTGCTATTGCGGCGGGAACCGGCGGTGGAGGTGGCGGAGATGACGATAACAACAACCCGAATCCCGGTAATCCGGGAAATCCTTCCGAACCTGATACTACGCCTCCGAATGCTCCCACTAATCTTCAGGTCTCACCTGACGGCAAAACCGTAACAGGTACGGCTGAACCGGGCAGCACGATTACCCTTAAAGATGCCGATGGCAACACCATTGGAACGGGCAAGGTCGGCAGCGACGGCAAATTTACTATCGATCTCGGTACGCCGCTCACCAACGGGGAGCAGATCACCGCCACGGCCACCGACCCGTCCGGCAATACCAGCCAGGGTGGTCAGGTCACAGCACCGGATCTCACCGCGCCGGATGCACCTGCCAATTTGGAGGTTTCGCCTGACGGCAAAACCGTCTCCGGTACGGCTGAGCCGGGCAGCACCGTGACACTGAAAGATGCCGATGGCAACACCATCGGAACGGGCAAGGCTGGCAGCGACGGGAAATTTACTATCGATCTCGGCACGCCGCTCACCAACGGGGAGCAGATCACCGCCACCGCCACCGATCCGTCCGGCAATACCAGCCCGGGCGTTCAGGTCACGGCACCGGATTCAACCGCGCCGGCTGCCCCCGAGATTGTCACCGTCAATGATAACGTGGGCACCGAAGCGGGCCCGCTGAGCAACGGACAACGCACGGACGATGCACGCCCGACGTTCAGCGGCATCAGTGAAGCTGGCACCGTTATTACCTTCTATGACAACGGCAGGCCGATCGGCACCGCCACGGTCGATGCTACCGGGAAATGGAGCTTTACCCCGTCGACCAACCTGTCTGAAGGAAACCACGCCATTACCACCACCGCGACCGATGCGGCAGGCAATACCAGCCCGGCGTCCACGGCGGTGACCTTCGTGGTGGATACTGTCGCACCAGGTGCCCCGGCCATCACCGGTATGACCGATGACGTTGCGCCCAATACCGGCGTGCTCGGAAGCGGAAGCACCACTAACGATCCGCGCCCGCAGCTCACCGGCACGGCGGAAGCGGGCTCTACGGTCACCATCTATGATAACGGCATTGCCATTGGCACAGCGGTTGTAGGCAGCAACGGAAGCTGGAGCTTTACGCCGTCGGTTAACCTGAGCGAAGGCAGCCACCAGCTTACCGTACGCGCCACCGACATCGCCGGTAACACCGGTCCGGCCTCGCCGGCCTTTACCGTAACGGTGGATGTCACCACCCCGCCGGTGCCGACAGGATTTATCGTTAACGATGACACCGGAGGGCTGAAAGGCACGATTACCGCCGGGCAGTTTACCGACGAGTCGCAGCCCCGCCTGACGGGCCGAGGAGAACCAGGCAGCACGATTACGGTTTACGATAACGGCGTTGTGATTGGCAGCACAACGGTTCTGCCGAACGGTACCTGGAGCATCACGCCGACAACGCCGCTGGCAGAGGGTGCACATTCGATTACCCTGCGCGAAACCGATGCGGCAGGCAACCAGAGCGGCCTGTCTCAGCCGATCAACTTTACCGTCGATCTTACGCCGCCAGACATGCCGGAGGCGACGCTCAATTCGACAGGCACGCAAATCACCGGTACTGCCGAGCCGGGCAGTAAAATTGTCATCACCAACAACGCCGGGGTGCAAATCGGGACCGCCACTGCCGACAGCAACGGCAACTACGTCGCCAACCTGAACCCTGCACAAGTGAACGGCGAGATCATCTCCGTGGTCGCCTCCGATGCTGCAGGCAACCAGAGTTCACCGGCGCTGGTTAACGCAGCGGACATCACCGCGCCTGCCGCACCGGGTAACCTGGTGGTGGCGGAAGACGGGGCAAGCGTCAGCGGAACCGCCGAGCCAAACAGCACGATTATTATTAAAGCGCCGGACGGTACGATTATCGGCCAGGCCACCGCCGGTCCGGACGGCACCTTTACCATCCCGATTTCGCCAGCCCAGACCAACGGCGAAGCCCTTGAAGTGACGGCCACCGACGGCAGCGGCAACACCAGTCCGTCCGGCTTTGCCGACGCGCCAGACAGCACGCCACCGCTGGCACCGGAAAACGTGGTGATCTCTGCCGACGGCACCACGGTAACCGGTACAGCCGAGCCGGGCAGCACCGTCACCATTCGTGAAAATGGCGTTTAGGTCGGGGAAGCGGTCGCCGACGATCAGGGTAATTTCAGCGTTGATCTGATCCCGCCGAAAGCTAACGGCGAAGCCCTGACCGCAGATGCCACCGATACCGCCGGAAACACCGGCCCGACCGCGCCGTTTGACGCGCCGGACATCACCGCGGCACAAACCCCGGTCATCACAGGCGTGGAGGATGATGCGCTCGACGTCACCGGTCCTGTCAGCCAGAACGGTCTCACCAACGACAAAACCCCGACCATCAACGGAACGGGCGAGCCCGGCACGACGATCACCCTCTACAGCGGCACCACTGAAATCGGCACTGCGGTGGTTGGGCCTGACGGCCAGTGGTCCATCACGCTGGAAACGGATCTTCCCGACGGCGGGCACGTGCTGACGGCGACGGCGGTTGACGCCAACAATAACCTCAGCGGGACATCGAACACCTGGAGCATCACGGTGGATACCGCCGCGCCGGGCGCTCCAGCCATTACGCAGGTCATTGATGACGTACCGGGCCGCACGGGGCCGCTCGACAACAACCAAATCACCAACGACACGCTCCCGACGCTGAACGGTACCAGCGAGCCGGGCTCCACCGTGACGATCCGCCTGGACGGACAGGATATTGGTACTGCCATTGTGAACAACGGTGGCGCATGGACCTTCACGCCCACTACCGCATTAGGGAACGGGCAGCATACGTTCACCGTCGTCGCGAGCGATGCGGCCGGCAACACCAGCGCATCATCACCCGGCTTTACCTTTACCGTCGATACCACTCCGCCACCGGCAGCCACCCTTGACACCGTCTCCGATAACATCGGCACTGTGCAGGTTCCGCTTAACAGCGGGGATACTACCGATGACACGCTGCCGCAGCTGCAGGGAACCGCACCGGAAGGCACCACCATCACTATCTATGACGGGACCACCCTGCTCGGCACGGCCGTGCTTGACGGCAGCGGCGGCTGGAGCTTTACGCCAACCACGCCGCTGACGGACGGCCCGCATTCGCTGACGGTCCACGCGACGGATGAGGCGGGTAATACCACCATCTCGCCACCGTTTGAGCTGGCGATCGACACGACCGCGCCTGCAACGCCGGATATTCCTGAGATCACCGTGAACCCGGACGGCGCCACACCGGGGACGGCTCTGAATCCTGGGGAGACCACCCGCGATACCACACCAACCCTGAGCGGCTCGGGCACGCCGGGAGATACCGTAAGCATTTACGATGGCGCAACCAAAATAGGTGAAGCCGAGATCGATGGCGACGGTAACTGGAGCTGGACACCGGAAGATCCGCTCCCTGACGGCACCTACGATCTCTCCCTGACGGTGACCAATCAGGACAGCGCCGGGAACGAAAGCGCACCGTCCACGCCAGTGACCATTAGCATTGATACCGACGCGCCGGGCCAGCCGGGGATCCCGACGGTGACAGACAGCGTAAGCCAGATCACCGGGCCAGTGGACAACGGCTGAACCACCAACGATCCGCGCCCGGTACTGAGCGGCACCGGTACGCCGAATGACGTCATTACCATCTATGACCAGGTGGGTACAGGCGAGCCGCAGGCCGTGGGCAGCGTCACGGTGGACGGTAGCGGTAACTGGAGCTGGCGTCCTGAGAGCAACATTGGCGAAGGGACGCACCAATACACGGCGACCGCCACCGATGAAGCCGGCAATGAATCTCTGCCATCAACCGGTATCACGATAACGGTCGACACCCTCGCCCCGGATACCCCGCTCATCGGTTCCATTGGCGGCGCTCAGAATGGAGGCTCAACCAACGATAACACACCTGTCATTGGCGGAGGCGGCACGACCGGCGAAACGGTGATTATCTACAACAACGGCGTGGAAGTGGATCGCGTTGAGATCGCCAATGGCGAGTGGTCATACACCCTGCCGACACAAACCGATGGTCCGCTGAATATCACCGTCGCCGCGGTGGACGACGCGGGTAACCTGAGCCCGGTCAGCCCGGTCTTTAGCGTGACGGTCGATACGCAGGCACCGACCGTGCCGCAAATTGACGCCGTCTCTGACAGCCAACTGACTAACAGCGTGCTTTACACCCGCGACGGTACCCCAACCCTCACCGGGATTGGCGAGCCGGGTTCGAGCGTAACCGTTTCTGTTGATGGCACGCCGTCTCCGGTGGTCGTGGTGGTTCAGCCGAACGGGACATGGTCCTGGACAGCCGACCCCGCGCTTGCGGAAGGGCCGCACACCTTCTCGGTTGCCGCAAGTGACGCGGCGGGGAATACCTCCGCCAGCTCCGGCGATCTCAGCGTGACGGTGGATACGCTGCTTCCTGCAACGCCAACCAATATCACCATTGCCGCAGAGGGCACGCCGCTGACCGGTACGGCAGATGACGGAACCACGGTGACGGTGCGTGACGCCGGCGGCAATATCATCGGGACCGGGGTCGCGACGGGAGGCATCTTCTCCATCGCCCTCTCCCCGGCCCAACTGGATCCCGCGACGCTGACGCTGTCCGCCACGGACGCCGCAGGTAATGCAAGCCCGACAACCACCTTTGACGTACCGGACTCCCCGCTTATTCTGCCAGCGGTGCCGGTGATTACGGCAATCAACGATGACGCCGATCCCGTCACTGGCGATGTGAAAGATAAAACCACCAATGACACCACGCCTACCCTTACCGGCACCGCCGATCCGGGTAGCGTCATCACCATTTATCTGGATGGGGCGCTGGTTCCGCTGACCGAAATTGTTGCGGATACAGACGGCAACTGGAGCTACACGCCGCTACTGCCGCTCGCGGAAGGGCCGCACACCTTCGCCGTCACCGCCACAAACACCACCACCGGCGCGACCAGCGGGCAGTCGCCGATCGCGACTGTCACCGTCGACCTCACCGATCCGACCGCACCAGCCATCGGTGCGGTGACCGATGACGTAGGCCCGGTCATCGGCCCAATCGCTGACGGGCAGAGCACCAACGACAACCGTCCTACCCTGACCGGAACAGGCACGGCCGGGGACACCATTACGGTGTACGATGACGGCGACCCGCTGGGCACCGTTGTTGTCGGTCCGACCGGCACCTGGAGCTACACGCCGCCTGCGCTGGACGATGGCAGCCACACCCTGACCGTGACCGCCACCGACCCGGCAGGCAATGAGAGCGCCCCGTCGGCCGGGATCACCATCGTTGTCGACACCGTCTCTACCACGCCGGTGATTACCAGCGTGACGGATAACGCAGGCAATGCGGCAACGCCTGTCCCAAGCGGCGATCCAACCAACGACACTACGCCAACCCTGACCGGTAGCGCCGAGCCGAACAGCGTCGTCGCCATTTTTGATGGCGCTACGCAAATTGGTACGGTGGCAGCAGACGGCACCGGTGCCTGGACATTTACCCCTGAAACCGCCCTCGGCGAAGGGACGCATGACTTTACCGTCAGAGCGACGGATCCGCAGGGCAACGTCAGCCAGCCGTCCAACGCCTGGAGCGTCGAAATCGATCTGACTGCGCCACAGGTGCCGACGATCGTTACGGTCAGCGACAACGCCCCGGGAGGCGCAACCGGCCCGCTTACCGCCGGGCAGGTGACCAATGACACCACGCCAACCCTCAGCGGCACCGGCCAGGCGGGTACCATCATTCACGTGCTGAATAACGGCGTGGAGATTGGCACCACCACGGTCGACGGCAGCGGCAACTGGACCTTTACGCCGGATCCGGTACTGACTGACGGGACGTATAACCTGCGCGTTAACGCCAGCGATGATGTCGGAAACGTCTCCGCCAACTCGCCAGTGTTCGCCTTTACGGTGGATACCGCCGGGCCTGCGGCCCCGGTGGTTACCACGGTAATAGACGATGTCAGCCCGGGAACGGGAACCCTCGCCAGCGACGGCTCCACGAACGACACCCGTCCAACCTTCAACGGTACGGGGGAAGTGGGCGCAACGGTACACGTTATTGTCGATGATGTGGAAATTGGCACGGCGGTCGTCAACGCCCAGGGTAACTGGACCTTCACGCCGACCACTGAACTGGGCGAAGGGCCGCACGTTATTACCTTCAACGCCACCGATGCCGCAGGCAATACCGGGGTCACCTCACCACCGTTCAACCTGACGGTGGATACCTCGGTGCCCGAAGCACCGGTCTTTACCCCGGCCACTGACGATGCTGGTACCGTGCTGGGCCCGGTCGCCTCGGGACAAAGCACAGACGACACCACGCCAACGCTGAACGGCACCGCGGCGGCCAACGCGACCATCACCATTTATGAAAGTGGCCGTGAAGTGGGTACCGCCGTGGCGGACGCAAACGGCGTATGGAGCTTTACCACCGGTACGCTGGCAAACGGCAGCCACACCTGGACCGCCACGGTAACCGATGCCGCGGGCAACGTCAGCCCTGCCTCACCAGGCTTTACGCTGGTGGTAGATACGGCTGCGCCTGTCGCGCCGGTTATCACCCAGGCGATTGACGACGTTGGCACCATCACCGGGGCAATAGGTTCCGGCCAGACCACCAACGATCCTCTCCCGCGTCTGGTGGGGACCAGCGAGCCGCTGGCCACCGTGAATATTTATGAGGGCACCACGCTGGTGGGCACCGGTACTGCCGATGCCGATGGCAACTGGACCGTCGATATCACCGTGCCGCTGGACAGTGGGTCACACACCTTTACCGCAGAAGCAACGGATCAGGCGGGTAACACCAGCACGTCGTCCGCCGACTTCAGCCTGACCATTGACACCACACCGCCAGCGCTGCCGGTGCTGACCAGCATCACCGACGATGTCGGTAACGCCGCTGCGCCTGTCGCCAACGGCGGGTTAACCAACGACGCGCGGCCAACGCTCACCGGTACGGCAGAAGCCGGCGCGACGGTCACCATCTTTGATAATGGGGTACAGATTGGCACCGCAGTCGCCACCGGCGGCGCGTGGAGCTTTACGCCTTCCACCCCGCTGGCTGACGGGCCGCATAATCTGACCTTCTCCGCCACCGACGCGGTGGGCAACGCCAGCGCGCAGACCGGCGGTTACACCATTAATGTGGATGCCACCGCCCCTGTCGCACCGGCAATCACCTCGATTGAGGATGATGTGGGGACCGTCACCGGACCTGTTACTGGCACCAACCCAACCAACGACACCCGTCCGACCTTAAACGGTACGGCAGAAGCCAATGCCACCGTACGTATTTACGACGGCACGACGCTGGTGGGGACCGTCACTGCCGATGCCAACGGCAACTGGACGCTGCCGCAAACTAGCACCACGCTGACGGAAGGCGCGCATAACTTCACCGCAACCGCCACCGATGCCGCGGGCAATACCAGCGTGGCTTCACCGATTATCACGATTAACGTTGACCTGACGCCGCCACCAGCCCCAACCGGGCTGGCGGTGATCACCAACGGGACGCAGGTCACCGGTACAGCGGAAGCGGGAAGCACCGTCACCATCACCAGCAGCACCGGAACCGTGCTTGGAACGGCCGTCGCGGACGGTAGCGGAAGCTTCAGCGCCACCATCACCCCTGCACAGACCGCCGGTGAATCCCTGATCGTCTTTGCTACCGATAAGGCCGGTAACGCGGGTATCACTACCTCCGTGATTGCCCCGATCACCACAATCCCGAACGCGCCTGTTATCGCCAATATTGACGATAACGTTGGCACGGTGACGGGCAACCTGACCAACGGGAATACCACCGATGACACCACGCCAACCCTGAGCGGCACGGCGCAGCCGAACACGACCATCACCCTCTATAACAACGGGGTGCTGATGGGCACGGTCACCGCGAATGCCAGCGGCAACTGGAGCTTCACCACGCCGGTGCTGAGCGAAGGCCCGCATGCCTTCACCGCCACGGCGAGCAACGGCTCGGGCACCAGCCCGATTTCCACGTCAACCACCATCATTGTCGATCTCACTGCGCCAACGGCTCCAACCGGGACCTTCAACGCAGACGGCAGCGTACTGACCGGTAGCGCTGAAGCGGGCAGCACCGTCACCATCCGCCTGGCGGATAATTCAACGGTCACCGCCACGGCGGACAGCAACGGTTCCTGGAGCTACACCTTCCTCAATAAACAGACGGAAGGTCAGACGCTGCAAATCACCGCCACCGATGCGGCAGGCAACGTTTCGCTGCCCGGCTCAGCCCTTGCGCCGGTGGTGCCGCTCTCTGCCAGCACCAACGCTGAAGAACTGGCGCTCACGACCACCGCCACGGTGACCAACTCGCAGTACAGCGACTATGGTTTCCTGCTGGTAGGCGCCTTAGGTAACGTGCTGACGCTGCTCGGCAACGACACCGCGCAGGTAGGTTTCACCGTCGGCAACGGCGGCAGTGCGGATATTGCCGTGAACGCCAACGCCACGGGTGCCGTTCTTTCCCTGCTCAATACCCTTGAGCTGGTAGTACAGCGCTTCGACGCCGCCAACAACACCTGGACCACCGTGGTCGATACCGGGCAGCCGCAGTTCGCTGACCTGTTGACCCTCGGCGCGACGGGGGTGTCGCTGAACCTGACCGGGCTGGCGAATGGTCAGTATCGCGTCCTGAGCTACAACACTAACCTGCTGGCAACCGGCTCTTACACCAGCCTCGATGTGGCGGTGAAAGAGACCAGCGCAGGCACCGTGTCCGGCGAGACCAGCGTTGTCGGGAACGTCATCACTGACGTGGATCCAACCGCAGGCAGCGACAACGCCCCGGCGGGCACCACCGTCACTACGGTCACCAACGCCCAGGGCACCACCACCAGCGTTACGGCTGACGGCACGGTGATTCAGGGGCAATACGGCACGCTGACCATCAACCTGGACGGCAGCTATACCTATAACCTGACCAACACCAGCGCCGCCGTCATTGGCCGCACGGAGAACTTTACCTACACCATCACCCATAACGGCACCAGCGCCTCGGCAAATCTGGTTCTGTCGCTGGGCGAAGGCACTACCAGCAGCGGGATCGTGGCCGTGGACGATACCGCCTCGCTGACCTTCGACACCACCGTGGAGGCGATCAACAACGGCACCTCGTCGCAGGGCGGCTTTACCCTGGTGGGGATCAACCTTGGCAATACCCTGGGGCTGAACCTGCTGGACGATCTGGCCAACCCGATCATTTATAACGTGGAAGAAGGCACCACCCGCACCATGACCGTTCAGGCCTCCGTGGGCGGCGTCGCGCTGGCCTCGGTGTTCGACCTCTACATCTATAAGTTCAACAATGCGACGCAGACCTTCGAGCAGATGCGCGTTGAACCCGGCTGGCTGCGCGCGCCGCTGCTGGGCGGCACCTCCCCGCAGCTGACGTTGAACCTGCCCGCTGGCGAGTACCTGTTCCTGCTCAATACGGCGGCGGGGATCACCGCGCTGACGGCCTACACGCTGAACGTCTTGCAGGATCATGTCTACAGCGTGGCAAGCGTGAGCGAGAGCACGACCGGGGATGTGCTGGCGGATGATATTGCGCCAGCAGGTACCGTGGTCTCCGACGTTAACGGCGTAGCAGTGAACAGCAGCGGCCTGACGGAGATCACCGGCGAGTACGGTACGCTGCGGATCAACGCAGCCGGGGAGTACACTTACACCCTGGACAGCGGGGTCGGCGCTGACAGCATCAGCACGCCGGATACCTTCGTCTACACCATCACCGCGCCGAACGGCTCGAAAGACACGGCATCGCTGAACATCACCCCGACCGCGCAGCCAATGGACGCGGTGAACGATGTCAGCACGGCGATGGACGTGAACTCGGTGCACCGCACCGCCGCATACTCGGATACCACCGTCGGGTCGGCGAGCTGGAACGCCGCGCTGCTTGCCTCAACCCAGGGCAGCGGGAGCGGGACCTTCGTGGTGGATCCTAATACTGCACTGCATAACGTGGTTCTGTCGTTTAACGTCGCCTCGCTGCTGACCCTTACCGGGTTAACGGTCGACTGGACGCTGACCAACGGCACCACCACCCTCAGATCCGGCTCATTTAACGGCGGGCTGCTGCTGGGCGGCAGGGCGACGATCAACCTGACGGGCCTCGATCTGGAAGCGGGAACCTATACGCTGAACTATACCGGCAGAATGGGACCGCTGGGGGTGGGAAATATCACCGTTACCCCAAGCGTCACCGGGACCAGCTACTCCCTGTCGCAGTTTGACGCCACGGGCACCCACACCGTTGACGGCAATATCTTCGACGGCACCGGCTCCGCGGGCGCGATGGACCAGCTGCATTCGGTGGATACCCGTCTCAGCATTACCGGCTACGACGGCGTAACCACCACGCTGGATCCTTACACCGGCAGCACGCAGGTAAACATCACGGGTCACTACGGCACGCTGGCGATTGCCGCAGACGGCAGTTACACCTACACACTCAACCCGGGGATATCGTTCTCTACCATCACCAGCAAGGAGGTCTTTAACTACACCCTGACCGACGCCAACGGCACCCGGGATACCGCCTCGCTGACCATCAATATGGCACCGAAATTTGTCAGTTCGGAACATAACGATGTGATTAGCGGCACGGCCTACGGCGACACGCTGATTTATCAGGTGTTGAACACTACGGCGGGTAACGCCACCGCAGGTAACAGCACGGGTGACCACTGGACGAACTTCTCCTTGTCGCAGGGAGACAAGATCGACATTGGCGATCTGCTGGTGGGCTGGAACGGTAGCGCGTCGACGCTGGGGAACTATGTCTCTGTTTCACAAAGCGGTACCAATACTGTGATCTCCATCGACCGTGACGGCACGGGAGCCGCCTACACTAAATCTACGCTCGTTACGCTGGACAACGTTCAGACCACCTACGACGAGCTTGTAAACCAGCAACACATCATTACCTGATAGCACCTGCAAGAAATGACCCGGGCGCGCACAGCGCCCGGGCATAAACAAAAAAGCAGTACTTTTTTATTAGGGACAAGACATGGGAAAGAAGATGCCTTACTGGTGGCTCTCGTGCTGCCTGATATCTGTGCCCGCTATCGCGGCAAACCCTGCGGCGATGATTAATACCGGACAATTAAGCGAAACGCAGGAACTCCCCTCTTTAAATGGCCGCGTGGCGCCCGTAGCCAGCAAAGCCGCCCCCGGCACGCTACAGCTGGATGAAGCCGTAAACCGCGCCGTGACCTGGCATCCGGCCATCAGTGAAGCCGTCGGCAAACTCTATCAGCAGAGCGAAAATGTGGACGTCGCCAAATCGAAATATTATCCGCAAATTAACGCCGGCATGGATAACGGCTATAGCCACGACGGCGACGATAATGGCTTTACCCCCTCGCTGGTGCTTTCTCTTTCGCAAATGCTTTACGACTTCGGCAAAGTCGCAAGCCAGGTGCGCGCCGAAAACGCGGGCGTCGCCCAGCAGCAGGCCAACGTGCTGGTGAGCATCGACACTATCGCCCACGATACCGCCATCGCTATGGTGCAGGTGCAGACCTGGCAGCAGATGGTCGAGACCGCTAAAGAACAGCTGGACGCCCTGACCTCCATCGGCACACTGACGAAGCTGCGTAATGACGAAGGCGCCACGTCGCTCTCTGACGTGGTGCAGACCGATGCCCGTATCGAAGGCGCGCGAGCGCAGCTGATGCAGTATCAGGCCAGCCTCGACAGCTCACGCGCCACGCTGATGAGCATGCTGGGCTGGGACGGCCTGAACGCGGTCAGCAATGAATTTCCGCAAAGTCTGGCCCGCAGCTGCGATATTGCCGAGCCGGACGATCGTCTGGTGCCCTCGGTATTAGCGGCCTGGGCGCAGGCCAACGTCGCGCAGGCCAATCTCGACTATGCCAACGCGCAGATGACCCCTACCGTCTCGCTGGAGCCGGAAGTCCGCCACTATCTTAACGACCGCTACTCAGGCAACGAAACGCGGGACCGCACCCAGTACTCCGCGTGGGTAAAAGTGCAGATGCCGCTCTATCAGGGCGGCGGCCTCACCGCCCGGCGTAACGCCGCCGGACACGCGGTGGAATCGGCCCAGTCCACCATTCAGCGCACCCGTCTTGAGGTGCGGCAAAAACTGCTGGAAGCGCGCAGCCAGGTGATGAGCCTGATGAGCACGCTTCAGATCCAGGGCCGCCAGGAAGCGCTCAGCGCCCGTACCCGCGAGCTGTATCAGCAGCAGTATCTCGATCTTGGTTCCCGCCCGCTGCTCGACGTGCTCAACGCCGAGCAGGAGGTGTATCAGGCGCGCTTTACCCAGCAGCAAACCGCCGGACAGCTCCGCCAGCTTCAGCTGAACTGTCTCTACCAAACCGGGCGCATACGTCAGGCGTTCGATCTTGAAAACCGCACCATCCAGACCGTGGAGATCCAGCCATGAAGCAACGCGATATTCCGCAGGGTGAAAACATGACGGATGAGGCGCTGGAGCAGTGGGCGCAGGCGTTTGGCTATGTGGCGACGCGCTATCGCGTTGCCTGCTCGCCAGGCTCGCTGATCGCGGGCGCGCCGTGGCTGAAAGGCAAACCGATGGTGCCCGCGCTGACGCAGCTCGCCCGTGAAGCCGGGCTGACGTTCCAGCTGCTGACGGCCGATCAGCACGCCATCAACAGCTGGCGTCTGCCGGTGGTGGTAGAGCTAAACGACGGTAAAATCGGCGTGATCGACAATTTCGACGGCGAGGATACGCTTGAGGTCAGCTTTTTCGACGACAACACGCATACCAACCGCCTGTCGATGAGCGCGATGCTGCCCGCCATCCGCCACGTCATCGCCCTGCGTCCGCTGGCGGCGCTGAAGGACAGCCGCGTGGACGCCTATATCTCAAAATACCGCCCGGACTGGCTCTACCGGCTGGTGATGCGCGACCTTCGCCCTTACAGCTGGGTGATGCTGGCGGCGCTGTTTATCAACGTGCTCTCCCTCTCCGGCATTGTCTTTTCCATGCAGGTGTATGACCGGGTGATCCCCGCCCAGTCCTACCCGACACTCTACGTACTGACTATTGGGGTACTGATCGCCACGCTGTTTGGTTTTGTGCTGCGCGTGGCGCGCGGGCACATTATGGATCTGCTGGGCAAACGCTCGGATATGCGCGTCTCGGATCGGGTCTTCGGCCACGCGCTGCGGCTACGCCACAGCGCCATTCCGCGCTCCACCGGCAGCTTTATCTCCCAGCTGCGCGAGCTGGAGCAGATCCGCGAGATGGTCACCTCCTCCACCATTTCCACCATCGTCGATCTGCCGTTCTTTATCCTGTTTGTGATTGTGCTGGCGATCATCGCCCCGCAGCTGGCGTGGATCGCCCCGGTGGCGGCGGTGATCATGGTCCTGCCTGGCCTGCTGCTGCAAAAGAAGCTGGCGGAGCTGGCGAAGCAGTCGGCGCATGAATCTACCCTGCGCAACGCGGTGCTGGTGGAGAGCGTGCAGGGGCTGGAGGACATCAAGCTGATGCAGGCGGAGAACCGCTTTTTGCAGCAGTGGAACAGCTATATCCAGATCACCGCCGAATCCGGCCTGCGCACCCGCGAACTGACGCAGAACCTGATCAGCTGGGGGATGACCATTCAGAGCCTGGTCTATGCCGGGGTGATCGTGGTGGGCGCGCCGATGGTGATCGACGGCACCTTAACCACCGGTTCGGTGGTGGCCGCCTCGATGCTCGCCTCACGGATGATCGCCCCGATGGCGACGCTGTGCGGCGTGCTGGCCCGCTGGCAGCAGGTGAAGGCGGCCAAAGAGGGACTGGACAGCATTATGCAACTGCCGACCGAGAACCAGCGCGAAGAGACGCCGATCCGCCAGGACGTGCTGCGCGGCCACTATCTTTTCGAGCAGGCGCAGTTCCGCTATCACCCGGAAGATCCGCGCATGGCGCTGCGCATTAACCGCCTGGAGATCAAAGCGGGCGAAAAAGTGGCGATCCTCGGGCGCAACGGCGCGGGCAAATCAACCCTGTTGCAGGCGATGGCGGGCGGGATGGATCTGGCGGGCGGTGAACTGCGGCTCGACAACCTCAGCCTGCCGCATCTGGACGTGGCTGACGTGCGGAGAAACGTCGGCTTTATGACCCAAAACGCCCGGCTGTTTTACGGCACCCTGCGCGAGAACATCACGCTCGGCATGCCGCGCGCCACCGATGAAGAGATCTTCGAGGTGCTGGAGATGTGCGGCGCGGCCAGCTTTGTGCAGAAGCTGCCAAAGGGGCTGGATTACCCGATTATGGAGAACGGCGTCGGGCTGTCCGGCGGGCAGCGGCAGTCTATTCTGCTGGCGCGGATGCTGCTGCGCGACCCGAATATCGTGCTGATGGATGAACCGACCGCCTCCCTTGATGAACATACCGAGCGGGAATTTATTCAACGTCTCGGGGCGTGGCTCGGCAACCGCACGCTGGTTGTCGCGACCCACCGCGTGCCGGTACTGGAGCTGGTGGAGCGCGTGGTAGTACTCAAAGATGGCATGCTGGTGATGGACGCGCCAAAAGCGCAGGCGCTGAACAACAGCCGTATGCAGCAACAGCAGCAGGCAACCGGACGGGAGTGGAACAATGAAAATCAATCAGCGTGACGTTGCCGCAGTAGAAGATCTGGATAACGCGCTCGACTCCGAAAGCGGTTATACCGGTGCCCGGCGCATCGTTTTCTTCTCCCTGCTGATGTTTGTGGTGCTCGGCGTCTGGGCGTGGTTCGGGGTGCTGGATGAAGTCTCAACCGGCACCGGAAAAGTGATCCCCAGTTCACGCGAGCAGGTATTGCAGTCGCTGGATGGGGGGATCCTCACCGAGCTGAACGTACACGAAGGGGATCAGGTGCAGGCCGGACAGGTGCTGGCGCGGCTGGATCCTACCCGCTCGGAATCTAACGTCGGCGAAAGCGCGGCGCGTTACCGCGCGTCGCTGGCCTCCAGCGTGCGCCTGTACGCCGAGGTGAACGATCTCCCGCTGAAATTCCCGCCTTCCCTGGCGAAATGGACCGACCTGACCGCCGCAGAAACGCGGCTTTACAACTCTCGCCGCGCCCAGCTGGAGGATACGCAGCGTGAACTTCGCTCCGCGTTAGCGCTCGCCAATAAAGAACTGGCGATCACTCAACGGCTGGTGAAAACCGGTGCCGCCAGCCACGTGGAAGTGCTGCGCCTGCAACGGCAGAAAAGCGACCTGGAGCTGAAGCTCACCGACGTGCGTTCCCAGTATTACGTGCAGGCCCGTGAAGCGCTGTCGAAGGCCAACGCCGAGGTGGATATGGTGTCAGCGATCCTGAAAGGCCGCGAGGATTCCGTTACCCGCCTGACGGTGAAGTCGCCGGTGCGCGGGATCGTGAAAAACATCAAGGTGACCACCATCGGCGGCGTCATACCGCCCAACGGCGAGTTAATGGAGATTGTGCCGGTGGACGATCACCTGCTGATTGAAACCCGTCTCTCGCCCCGGGATATCGCCTTTATCCATCCTAATCAGGAGGCGCTGGTGAAAATCACCGCCTACGATTACGCGATTTACGGCGGGCTGCACGGAGTGGTGGAGACCATTTCGCCGGACACCATTCAGGACGAAGCGAAGCCGGAGGTGTTCTACTACCGTGTATTCATTCGCACCAGCCAGGATTATCTGGTGAACAAGGCGGGCAGGCACTTTTCGATTGTGCCGGGGATGATTGCGACGGTGGATATTAAGACCGGGGAGAAAACGGTGCTGGATTATCTGATTAAGCCGTTTAACCGGGCGAAGGAGGCGCTGAGGGAGCGGTAGTCAAACGCCGGGTGGCGGCTTCGCCTTACCCGGCCTACACCGCCGTTCCGAGTGATGAGGATCCAACACACCTAACATGATCTCCATCACCAATCTGCTATAGTAGCCCAAATTCATTTTTCAGGAAGAAATCATGCGCCAACGAACCATTGTCTGCCCCATCATCCAGAATGACGGAGCCTACCTGCTATGTAAAATGGCCGACGATCGCGGTGTATTCCCCGGTCAGTGGGCACTCTGCGGTGGTGGAATGGAACCAGGCGAAACCATGGAACAGGCGCTGCGCCGTGAAGTCCGTGAGGAGCTGGGCGACGCGCTGGACATTATCGACGTCAAGCCCTGGGCTTTTCGCGATGACATCAGGGTCAAAACTTACGCCGATGGTACCACCGAGGAAATTTATATGATTTATCTGATCTTCGACTGCATCAGCGCCAATCGGGATGTTACGTTTAACGACGAGTTTCAGGAGATCGCCTGGGTTTATCCGGAATCGTTAAGAGAGCTGGATCTCAACGAGGCCACGCGCATTACCTTTGCGCAAAAGGGCCTTCTTTAATCGCCCACTGCCCCGGCGTTTTACCGGTCCACGTTCTGAAAACTTCAATAAATGCGCTGACGCTGCTGTATCCGCACGAGAGCGCAATCCACCCCACCGGCTTCCCCGCCGCCAGCCACTCCATCGCCTGCATGACGCGCGCCAGCTGGCGCCAGTTGACGAAGTTCATCCCCGTCTCCGCGCTAAACCGCCGGTTGAATGTACGTACGCTCATCCCGGCACGGCTGGCATGGCTTTCCACCGTCTGATTATCATCGACGGATTGCAGCAGTTTCCTGACCACATTTTTCAGCCGGGGATCGGTCGGTACGGGCAGATAAAAGCGGACCTGAGACGCCAGAGCCAACTCCTCCAGCAGCAGGATGAGCTTTCGGGGATCGTATTCACTCCCGGCAACGCTTAAACGGGAAAACAGTGCATCGGTAAAATCGTCCGACTCGAAAAGCGTGGCCTTTTCCGGAAGCCCTTCACAATGGGCAGGGTCAAGATAGACAGCGCAACCTTCAATCGCGCTTTCCGAAAAGGCAGCGTGCTGCTGACCAGGCGGGATCCAGCCGATATGTTTTGCGGGTACCACCGAACGCCCCAGCGGCGTCTCAATCACCAGCAGCCCCGCAGCAATGCGCCAGAGCTGGCCGGCATGATGGCTGTGCCACGGGGTGTGATAGCCGCCGGGATGAACAAGCCTCTCAGTTGTCAGCATGAATTTGACCGAAAATCGTTATTCTTCGACTTATTACAGAAACTACGCCTTATGCTGTCAAGGATAATAGCGGCTCAACATCACGAGGAGCTAACATGACCATCATTACATCCCTGATAAACCAGCCCGACAACACCGCGCAGCGCGAGCAAATGGCCTGTCTGTTAACCCGCTTATTCAATGGCAATGTAGATCCGGCAGAGGTGTTTACGCCCGATTACCAGCAGGTTACGGACGGTCACATGCTTGATTATCAGGGATTTATGAAACACCTGAACCATGTGCGTGCGCAGATCCGCGAGATTACGTTTACCGTGGAAGCGTTATGTTGCCATAACGAATGTGTGGCAGACCGGCACAGAGTGGCTGTGACATATCCGGATGGTCGCCAGGCAGAATTAGAGGTGTATATGTTTGCCACGCTGCGCGAGGGGAAAATTTGTCGGATCCATGAAGTCACACAGGCGCCAGACGGCGATGCATTTGACCGCACCCTCGCCCACGCCATGCAATAACCTTACCCTACACGGGAACAGCGCATAACGGCATCTGCCATTATGCGCATCCGCTTACAGGGAAATTTTCAGACGTCGAACCGCTTCTTTAAGCTGCTCATCCGTTGGGGTAACGAAAGACATGCGCAGCGTGGTGTGGTCCGGCTCGTTGCAGTAGAAGAACTCACCCGGCACAAACACGACGCCGTTGCTCAACGTTTTTTCCAGCCATTTCGTCGTATTGATGCCGTTATTCATTTTCGCCCACAGGAACATGCCGCCCTTTGGCTTGTGGAACGACATCACATCGCCTAGCTCCGCTTCCAGTTCACTGGCAAAGGTCTGGTATTTCTGGCGATAGGCTTCGCGGATCATTTTAATCTGATTCGCCAGACGACCGGTTTTCAGATATTCGTACGTCATCAGCTGCGACAGCGTGCTGGTGTGCAGATCGGTGGTTTGCTTGAGGTTCACCACCGCACGCTTCAGCCACTCCGGCACCAGCACCCAGCCCACGCGGGTGCCCGGCGCGAGGATTTTAGAGAAGGTGGAGGTGTACACCACGTTATCCTCATTGCCGATATCTTTGGCATGAGCAATCAGCGGGCGGAACGCTTCCTCGGTATAGTTGATTTCGCTGTACGGATCGTCTTCGATAATCACGAAGTCATAGCGCTTCGATAATTCCACCAGCTGTTTACGACGCGCCTCGGAGAGCGTCACGCCGCCCGGGTTACCAAAGGTTGGCACGATATAAACCGCTTTGATGGTTTTGGTTGCCACCAGCGCTTCAAGTTCATCTACTTTCATGCCGTCGCCGTCGGTGCCGACGGATTCAAAATTCGCCTGTGCCAGGCCAAAGACCTGCAACGCAGCGAGGTAGGTCGGACGCTCAACGACGACCGTATCGCCCGGGTTAATTAACGCACGCGCCAGCACGTCAAGCGACTGTTGAGAGCCGGATGTAATGACCACGTCATCGGCTTTACAGGCGATGCCGCGACCTTCACAGATGCGTTGGATCTCTTCGCGCAGCCCCGGGACGCCTTCCGTCAGGCCGTACTGGAACGCTTCGCCAAAATGCTGAGACAGCACGGCATCAGCGGCAATTTTTAAACCTTCATGATCGAACAGATCCGGGTTTGGAATACCGCCCCCCAGCGAAATCACGCCTGCCATTTTGCTATGTTTTAATAATTCACGGATGGCAGAGGATTGCAGGCCCTGCGCGCTGCTGGCGAGTTTGTTTGCAGACATTCTTTACTTACCTTCTTTTTTTATATTGTGCCCAATCTTAGCAGAATATGGGCAATAAATTCCGTTAGCTTAGGCAGCGGACGCAAATCCTGGCGCCACAATAAATGCACCGGCCTCGGCGCGGGCGTAAACGCTTCCAGAACCCGAACCAGCCTGCCGTTTGCCAGCTCTTCAGCCACCAGCACTTCCGGTTGCAGCAATAGTCCTGCCCCGGCTCGCGCCGCCATGCGTAAGCCGTAGCCGTCATTGCATCGTAAGACGGCATCACGCTTCCAGCGCACCTCGCCTTCCACACCGGGCAGCCGCCACTCGTTACGCGCCGTCCATACCGTGTGCGACAGACACAGGTGATCCACCAGATCGGCTGGCGTTTGCGGCGTACCGTGACGCGCCAGATATTCCGGCGCGGCGCAGATCGTCATGTTGTAGGGACAGAGATATTTCGCCACCAGATCCTCATTTCGGATCTCCCCGATGCGAATGGCCAGATCGACCCCTTCCTCCACCAGATCCACCATTCGGTTGGTGAGATCCAGTTCGATGCGCACTTGCGGGTAGCGCTGAAAAAACGTGGCCGTCAGAGGCGCGATAACGCAGCCGCCAAACGAGGTGGGTGCCGTCACGCGCAGGGTGCCGGCGGGCGTGGCTCGCAGACGTTCAACTGCGTTTTCAGCAATGGAGACCTGCTCCAGCACGCGCCTGGCCTCTTCGAAATAAACGCGTCCGGCGTCGGTCAGGCTCTGGCGTCGGGTGTTGCGTTCCAGTAGCCGCGTGCCGAGCTGCGATTCCAGCAGCGCAATATACTTCCCGACCATCACCGCCGACATCTCCAGCCGGGCCGCCGCGCCGGTGAAGCTGCCGCTTTCCACCACCGCGATGAACGTCTCCATCCCGCGAAGCTTATCCATATTCCAAACCTCTGGTTAGTAATCTTCTAACGTTAGCCCAGTTTATCTGAGTTTTTATTTATTAAAGAATGAAGACTCACAACATAAGGAGTCTGCTATGAAAATCGTCATTATTGGTGCCAGCGGTACGGTCGGTCGTGCAGTCACAGAAGAGTTAAGCCAACGCCACGAGACGATCCGCGTGGGTCGCACGCAGGGCGAGCATCAGGTGGATATCACCTCGCAGGCGAGCGTACAGGCGCTGTTCGAAAAGATCGGCCCGGTGGATGCGATTGTCTCCGCCAGCGGTGGGGTACACTTCGGCCCGCTCGCAACCATGACCGACGGCGAGTTCAACCGGGGCTTGCAGGATAAGCTACTGGGGCAGGTTCGTCTGGCGCTGACCGGCCAGCACTTCCTGAACGAAGGCGGCTCGATCACGCTGATAAGCGGGATTGTGGCGCACGAACCGATTGCTCAGGGCGTCAATGCCACCACCGTAAACGCGGCGCTGGAAGTGTTTGTGCGCGCCGCGGCCTGTGAACTGCCGCGCGGGATCCGCATTAACCTGATCAGCCCGACGGTGCTGACGGAATCCGTCGAAGCATATGATGGCTTCTTCCCGGGCTTTGAAAGCGTTCCCGCTGCGACCGTTGCGCAGGCCTACCGCCGCAGCGTGGAAGGGGTACAGAGCGGGCGGGTATATAAAGTCGGCTATTAAGCCTTACGGGCGGCGATCAGCACCAGCATCGGGCGTTCCGCCTCTTCGGCCAGCGCGGGCCAGGCGTCAACCTGCGTCTGCGTTGGTCCCCACTCATTGACTTCGCTTATCGTCAATCCGGCCTTGATCAACGCGTTAAGCGTGGTACCCAGCGTGCGGTGGTATTTGATTACCCCCTCTGCCAGCCAGTTGCTGACGCGCTTGCCTTCGTCCTGATAATGGTTCACGCCCCAGAACCGCTCACCGTTGTCGTCGGTGAGCCAGCCCTGACGGGTGGCGCAGGTATAAATCGGGTGCTCCATCGAGAAGACCAGGCTGCCGCCGGGTCTAAGCGCACGCTGCACCCTGGCGAATAACGCGTCCAGTTCCGGCAGATAGTGCAGCGCCAGCGAGCTGTAGACCAGATCGAGGCTATTCGCTTTCAGCGCCAGAGATTCCAGATCGCTACGCTGATAGTGAATCCGATTGTCATCAGTCAGTTCAGCCGCGCGGGCGAGCATTTTTTCTGAAATATCAACACCCGTGACGTCAGACGCGCCCAGCTCGCGCGCTGCGCGACAGAACCATCCGTAGCCGCAGCCGAGATCGACAACCGCTTTACCGGTTAAATCTGGCAGCATTGCCTTGAGCGCGGGCCACTCCGGCGCGCCGTTCAGGCCCTGAACCGAGCGCGGAAGCTGGGCATAGCCTTCGAAAAACGCCGGATTGTCGTAGATGTTTTGTGCCATGGCAGATCCCTCTTTAAGAATGTGCATAGCAGTATACTGCATTGTCGGGTGGCGGCTTCGCCTTACCCGACCTACAAAATCTCCGAACCGTAGGCCGGGTAAGCGCAGCGCCACCCGGCACCACATTAGCCCACAGAGCCCCAGACCAGGTTCCCCTTGTGGAACGTCGCGGTACGCGGAGAGATACGCGCCACGGCCTCGGCGGAACAGGAGGCATCCACCAGCACGAAGCTGGCGTCGTCCTGCGCTTTAGGCCACACGCGTTCACCTTTGTCGTTCAGCGGCAGCACGTCGCCGGTGGCGATGCCCAGCGCCCGCGAAAGCGTCTGTTCGTTCGGGCGAATATAGAGCTGGGCGTAGAGGTTGGCTTTCTCCAGCATGTCCCCCAGACCGTACGGGGACCAGTGGTCAATCACGCTGTCGGTACCGGTCATGACAAACACGCCTTTTTCACGCAGCTGCTTCAGCGGCATGTGCAGGGTGCCAATTGGCACGGTGGAGGCGATGGTCACCTGCTGCGCCGCCATGCGGGTGGCGATCTCATCCACCTGCTGTTCGTTAAGCGTCGCCAGCGCGAAGGCGTGGCTGATGGTCAGCTTCCCCTTCAGCTCCGGCGTTTTCTCCACGGTTTCCACCATGTAGTTCACCGCCGCCACGCCCGCCGGGCTGGTTTCGTGCAGGTGAATATCCACCCCTTTGTCATAATCCAGCGCAATCTGGAACATGGTGTCGAGGGATTTCTCCATCGCGCCGTCGACGCTGGTTGGGTCCAGCCCGCCCACGTAGTGCGCCCCCGCCTGCATCGCCTCGCGCATCAGCTTTTCAGAATTCGACAGCAGCAGACCGTGCTGCGGGAAGGCAACGATTTCACAGTCAAAACCTGGGCTTCGGCGCGCCAGTACCGCCTGCAAATTTTCCAGGTTTTTCAGGCCGGAAACCGGCTCTATGTTGCAGTGGCTGCGGGCGATGGTGGACCCTTTGGACTGGATCAGGTCGATCAGCTTTTCGGCGCGTTCTTGCGTGTAAGGCTGTAATTCCGGCAGCAGCTTCTGCTCCAGGCGGATCATGTCCTGAATGGTGGTACCCGCCGGACGGTTCAGGGAGCGCCACGGGCCGCCATAGAAGGTTTTGTCCAGATGTATGTGCATGTCGCGCATCGCCGGGAGCATCAGCTTTTTGCCCGCGTCGAAGTGCGGCAGGGCCGCGTCGGCGTGGCTGTTGTTATCGCGCAGGGCGACGATTTTCCCGTCTTTGATCTCAAGCGTTTTCAGCTCGGTGCGGGTACTTGTCGCCACGCTGCCGTCGAAGTTAAACCCGGCTTCCAGCAGCACGTTGTCGAGATAGTAATGTTTTGCGGTGATGTTCATCGGTTTACCCGTCACGCAGGTTGCCTTAGCAGAATCGGCAGCATACGCGACGGAACCCGTGGCGCCAAACAGCGCGCAGGCGGTAACCATTTTACCGCTCTGGCTAATAAACTCGCGGCGGCTTTTATTCTCACTCATCTTATCTTCCTTCGTTAACAATGTGGGTACCCGTTTCACCGCGCAGCGCTGCGGGCAGGCAGTCCGGCGAGGTGATGATCACGCGCCTGCCGCCATGGCGTAAAAATTCCAGCGAAGCGACGATTTTCGGCAGCATGCTGCCCGCCGGGAAGTGGCCTTCATCCCTGTAGCGCGTCATCTGCGCCACGTTGACGGTATCCAGCGCCTGCTGGTTCGGCTTGCCGAAGTTCACGCACACTTTCTCCACGCCGGTGGTGATCACCAGCACGTCGGCGCCGATCTCGCGCGCCAGCAGCGCGGTGGAGAGATCTTTATCTATCACCGCGTCCACGCTCTGATAATCGCCCTGGTCACTGCGCACCACAGGAATGCCTCCGCCGCCCGCGCCGATCACCACAAATCCTTTCTGCGTCAGCGCCTTGATGGCATCCGCCTCGACGATGCGCCGCGGCTGCGGTGAAGCTACCACGCGGCGATAGCCCCGGCCTGAATCCTCGACAAAATGCCAGTCCGGATGCGCAAGTTGCAGTTCGTCGCGCTGCGCCTCGCTGAAGAACGCGCCGATGGGTTTCGTCGGGTGCGTAAAGCCAGGATCATTTTTATCCACCTCCACCTGCGTGACGACCGTAACCGCTTTTTGTTCCCCGCGCGCCGCCAGGCGGTTGTTGAGCGCCTGCTGGATCAGGTAGCCGATCCCACCCTGGGTATCTGCCACGCAGTTTGCCAGCGGGGTCAGCGGCAGCCCTTCCCGCTCGTGGGCGATCTCGGCGCGGCGCAGATCCAGCCCCACCTGAGGGCCATTGCCGTGGGTGAGCACGATGTCATAGTCCGAGGCCAGCATTTCGAGCACCGACTCAGCCACCGCTTTGACCGCCTGCGCCTGATGCTCAATCGACTGGCTGGCGTTGTCTTTGATAATGCTGTTGCCGCCGATGGCAACGACCATAAGCTCTTTCATTTTGTTTCCTTTAGAAGGTGCGTTCTGGCGCCCTCACCCTGGCCCTCTCCCACTGGGAGAGGGGGATTAACAGAGATATCGAGAACATGCTTCACCACAAACATCCCGCCCATCATCAGGTAGGCCGTGACGAACATCAGGGAACTGCCCTCGGCAAAGCCCACCACCGGCGCGTGGATCACGCCAAACAGCGCCAGCAGCGCGCCTCCTGCGGCGGCGACGGCCCCCCGTAGCGGTTTGTTGATGATGGCGAAGATGGCGATACAGCCCCAGAGCATGCTGGCGAGCGGCGCGCCGTTGCCGAGATGCATCAGGCCTTCGTAGTAGATCCCCTTGCTGTGCAGCACGTCGGTGCCAATTTTCGCCGCGCTGGTCCCCGCCGCGCTCATCACGCTGTTCATCATGGTCAGCGCCCAGTTGGCAATCCACGGGAACAGGCAGATGAAGATGACGGGCACCTCCACTTTCGGGGTTTCCCTCACCACCTGGTTGGCGGTGACGACGCCGATAAACACCAGAATCGGCACGATGGCGGTCATCGGTATGATGGCGAGCATAAAGGCCCCCAGCCCGAACAGCGGCACGATGAACATGGTCACGCCGGACGCCAGGGTGTAGCCGATGCTGGCGCCCATCGCTTTCCAGCCAGGATGGCCGACGTAGACCGTGACCGGGAACGGATTGCCCATCAGGCAGCCGAGCATGGAGGCCAGACCGTTCGCCAGCATTACCTTGCGGGTCGGGTATTCATCCCCCGCCGCATGGGCGCTTTCGATGTTCTCCAGGTCAAAGATGTAGTTCGCCAGCCCCAGCGGTACGGCGGACGCCAGATACGGCAGCGCATGCGGCAACCCCTGCATAAAGCTGTCCACATGCACTTCCGGCGGGTTAAAGCCGAAGGATGACATGGACGCTTTAATGGCATCCGGGCTTTGCAGTCCGGAGATCCACGCAAGCAGAGTACCGGCAATCAACAACAGCAGGCCGGTCGGGATGCGGGCGAAAATCGGCTTTTTACCGAACCAGTTAATGAAGATCAGCAGCAGGACGATAAACGACACGGTCGGCGCTTCGAACGCCTGCAACATCGGGTTCATCGCCAGCAGGAGCAGGCCAAGACCGGACAGGCACGACAGCAGCACGGTACGCGGGATCATCTTGCGGATGGTTTCCCCCAGGAAGGAACCGCCCGCGAGGATCATCGCTTCCACAAAGCACCACACCAGGCCAATCTGAATCGCGAAATCCGCATCGCCGGTTTGCTGGTAAACCGGCATTAAGACCAGGAAGGTCACGGTAAAAATCGACGGCGCGCTCGGGCCGGACGGCAGCGCGGTGACGTCCGTTCGTCCGGTGGCGCGCGCCATTTGCAGGCCAAACCACGTATAGCAAAGACTCGCCACCAGCACCGCCAGCCCGAAGGCTGGCGCGATGCGTCCATAAACAATCTCCTTCGGGATGCCGACGACAAAAATGAGCAACCCCATCATGGTCAGCAAATTGGTCAGGTTGTTGGTCATCAACCCGAAATAAGCTGCCCAGTCACCTCTTTTCCACTCCAGTTTCATGTTTTTCATGGATGCATACCTTATAGAACGTAGCGATCGCGGAAGGTTAACAGCGCCTTTTCAAAACAGCTAAACGGCGGGTGAACGATGCCCGCCCCAATCATGCCGATACCGGCGTCCTTATGGGCAATGGCGGTATTAATGACCGGCAGAATGCCGCTGCCCGCGACCTTCGTGATGTCGATGGCGGACGGGATGCCCATAAACGACAGCAGCGGAATGGTGACGTTCGGGTTTTCGCCGAGAGTGATTTCGCGCATCTGGCGGGAGAAATCGATGGCTTCCTCCACCGTGCCGCCCACCAGCGCCACAATTGCCGGTGCCGTCGCCATCGCAAAGCCGCCGATGCCGTAGGTTTCGGTGATGGCGCTGTCGCCGATATCCAGCCCGGAGTCTTCCGGCTTATAGCCCGCGAACATCGGGCCGATCACCTGCTGCGCCGGGCCGGTGAACCACTGCCCCGGCAGGCCGGAAACGCGCAGGCCGAACTCGTAGCCGTTGCGCGCCATGGTGGTGACGACGGTGCTGTACTCAATGCCGTGGGCGGCATCCAGCGCGGCCTTACACATTGCCATCCACGTCGGACCGGAGAAGTAGTCGCTGCTGGCGACAAACTCGAACACTTCACGCTGCTGCGTCACCGGATAGCCCGCCTGGATCAGCCCCGGCGTCAGCGCCTGGATAAGCAGCGTGGTGCCCGCGTTGTTGCGGTTGTGGCACTCGTCGCCCATGTGCAACGCCTGGGCCAGCATCAGGCGCAGGTCGATTTCGCCGATAATCTTCATCGCGTCGCGCAGCATTGGGCCGAGCACGTCGCGCATCCAGTTCAGGCGGTCGATCACGCTCTGATCGTTGGCCCCCATGCGCAGGATCTTCGCCATCTGCTCGCTGAGGTTGGTGAAGGCGCGGTTGCCGTAGGTTTTGTTCTCAACGATGTGCATAAACATCGACGCGGAGGTGACGCCCGCCATAGAGCCCACACAGTCGTGCTCGTGGCACGGCGAGAAGGTGATCTTCCCTGAAGCCGCCAGCCTTGCGGCGTCCTCCAGATCCGTCGCCAGCCCTTCAAACACCAGCGCGCCGGTAACCGCGCCCTTCATCGCCCCGCACATGTTTTCCCAGGTAACAGGCGGACCGGCATGCAGAATGGTGGTGCGGGTCATGCCCGGCACCACGTTGATGGCCTGGTCATAGCCCACCAGCACCGGATGGGACTGAATAATGCGCTCAAGGGCAATGTTGTTCGCGGCGGCAATTTTCTCCGCCAGCGGTTTTTCCGCCAGCCGGTCCAGCGCGTCCACCACCTGCATATTGCCCTGCCCCGGCGGCGTCCAGTCGAGCTGGGTCACGGGAACGTGCTGTTTTTTGAGGTCGTCGCTGAACATCGCAATCCCGACGTTAATCACGTTCAGCGGCTGGTTGAATAAGGTCGTCATTATGCTCTCTCCCCTTTGCAGACAAATTCGCGTGCCAGTAATCCGGTATTGGTGCTGCTGCTGGCCCAGATGACGCCTGCGTCGGTCAGCAGCTGGCACTGCTGGGCCAGCGACTGCGGATCCTGATCGGTGCCGAGCACGTAGCCGAGAATTTCCAGCGGACGGTTGTCGGCTTTCGCGATTGCCTGTGCCTCTTTGATCGCCTCGATCATCACCCCCACCGGATCCTCGTGTGCGCCAAAGCCCAGCACGAAGTCCATCACGATGACGCCCACCTGCGGATCGCGCGCCTCCTGTAGCAGGCGGCTGATGCGGTTGGTCGGGTCGATCATCGGGTGTGGTTTGCCGTTGGTGAAATCGTCGTCACCGAAATCAAGGAAGGTGTGGGCCTGGCTGACGCTGATGTCCTTCAGACGCCTGGCCGGATCCGGCTGGATGTTGCTGTAAACATCGTCAAACTTCTCCAGCGCGGCAAACATCGCTTCGTCGCACAGGGTGCCGCCGCAGAACAGGCCGCGAATGTACTTCTGCCGCGGCGTCAGGCGGGCGCGCACCTCTTCGATCAGCGGCCAATTGAGCGGATGTAAATTCAGAGAGTCTTTTTTAATGCCGGTAAGCAGCACCGCTTTCAGGGCCGCCTCTTTGGTGCCACGAGCAAACTGCAAGCCGTCTTCATCGGCTGGCGGTTCGTTGCGGCCCAGGAAGCACACAACCACAGGCTTGCGGCAGGCGCGTGCCCGGGCCAGCACCTTCTCTGCCACCACGGGTGCAGGCGGTTTGGAGATGAGCGCTATCACCCGGGTCGCGTCGTCCGCCTCCAGCATGTCGATGGCGTCGAGCATCATCAGGCCGCCAATCTTCTCGCTGAGATCGCGCCCGCCGGTGCCGATCAGCTGCGACACGCCGCCGCCGAACTCGTGAATGCGCACGCTCAGCTCCTGGCTACCGGTGCCGGAGGCGCCAACGATGCCAATCGGCCCGCGACGTACCGCGTTGGCAAAGCACAGCCCCGCGCCGTTGATAATGGCGGTGCCGCAGTCCGGCCCCATCATTAGCAATCCTTTGTCATGCGCCAGCTGCTTCAGCGCCAGCTCGTCGTCGAGCGACACATTATCGGAAAACAGCATCACGTTGAGATCGTTTTCCAGCGCCTGGCGCGCTTCGCGGGCGGCGAAGGTGCCGTTGACGGATATCACCGCAAGGTTGCTGTCCGGACGATGGGTTTTGGCGCTGGCAATCGTCGCGTAGCGTGCTTCATGGGAGCCAGCGCTCTCTTTACGCGTGAATAACGCTTCAATGGCGGCAAGGGTTTCCTCATTCGCCGCGTCGCCTTTAATAACGATCATCAGGTCGCCGTTTTTCGCGTCCGCTAATTCCGGCGTTAATAGCCCGAGGTTTTTTAATACCCCTTTGTTCATTTCCGTCGCCATCGCCACAAACGCCTGCTCGATGCCCGGCAATTTATTGGCTTTGGTGGAAACCGACATTAAGGAAACCGAATCGAAATACGTATTCTTTTTTATGACGATTTTGGTTGGCATTATTTTCACCTGTTTAAGATAAAAGGGGGCCGCCGTCGTGCTAAATGCACGTCGGTAACAATGCGTTTTTTGATTCACGGCCAGCCAGGGGAAGGCTGACCGAATGCGCTATGCGCCTGCCGCCAGCAGCAGGTCTGCGATCGCGTTGAAGCCTTTTTCCCGCGCCAGTTCGAGCGGGGTTTTGCCGTATTTATCAGTCATGTGCGGATTCGCGCCGTGATCCAGCAGCAGCTTCACAATTTCCTGCTGCTTTGCGCCGCCGTCGTTTAACACGATGGCCTCCAGCAGCGGCGTCCAGCCGACAAAATTGGTGTGGTTGACGTTAATGTCGGTTTTTTCCAGCAGCTCGCGCACGATTTCAACGTGCCCTTTTTCACTGGCAGGGGTAATGCCCACGCCGCCAAAGCGCGTCAGACGGTCGAGATCCGGATCCGCCGGAAGGACAATGCGCAGTAGGGTTAAATCATTGGTCAGGCAGCCGATCAGGAAGGGGTTAAAACAGGTCTGGTCCTGTTTATCAATATCCGCCCCGGCGGCAATTAAAAATTCCACACAGGCGTAATGCTTTTTCAGGCTGGCAATAATAATGGCGGTTCTTTTCTGGCGGTTGGTCGCGTTAATATCCACGCCTTTTTCCAGGCAGGCTTTTAGCGCGTCGATATTACCCTCTTCTGCCGCCAGCAAAAATTCTGTAACCAGTGCAGTTGCAGACATATTCAGACTCCCTATGTTTCACTTCTGATGACCTGAGAATAGCAACAGCCTGGTCATAAAAGAATCCGCTTAAAAATGATTCATCGACACGCAATTCATTGTTGAGTTAAATTCAACAGTCCGGCAAAAACGTGCGTCTGTGCAACCTTTTTCTTATGGTTTACCGCTTTTACGCGCCTCGGGCTGCATTATCCTTATGAATGAAAAAGCCTTACACAGCGCGGCTCTACGTAAAAACCCAGAACTGTGACCGACATCAACTATGATGTAACGCCGGTGTTAAAATATGTTCAAAACTGATGGTAACCAGGAGCCATAATATGAATTCCATCTTTACCGAAGAGAATTTGCTGGCCTTCACCACCGCGGCACGTTTTGGCAGTTTTAGCAAAGCGGCTGCCGAGCTGGGCGTGACCACTTCCGCCATCAGTTACACCATCAAACGTATGGAGACCGGGCTGGACGTGGTGCTGTTTGTACGCAACACGCGCAGCATTGAGCTGACCGAATCCGGTTTTTATTTTTATCGTAAAGCGACCGACCTGCTGAATGACTTTCATGCCATCAAGCGCGGGATTGATACCATTTCGCAGGGCATTGAGACGCGGGTGCGCATCTGCATTAATCAGCTTTTGTATACGCCACGCCATACCGCGCGTTTGCTCCAGGTGCTGAAAAAACAGTTTCCTACCTGCCAAATCACGGTGACGACCGAGGTGTATAACGGCGTCTGGGATTCCATCATTAATAATCAGGCCAACATCGCCATTGGCGCGCCGGATACGCTGCTGGATGGCGGAGGCATCGATTACACCGAGATAGGCGCGATCCGCTGGGTATTTGCCATCGCGCCCACGCATCCGCTGGCGTTCGCCCCGGAGCCCATTTCCGAAAGTCAGCTGCGTCTGTATCCCAATATCATGGTCGAGGACACCGCGCATACCATCAACAAGAAGGTCGGCTGGCTGCTTCACGGTCAGGAGGCGATTCTGGTACCGGACTTTAACACCAAGTGTCAGTGTCAGATCCTGGGGGAGGGTATTGGATTTTTACCGGAGTATATGACGCGTGAGGCGATGGAGGACGGGCTGCTGGTAAAGCGGCGAATCAATAATCCGCGCCAGGACTCGCGCATGCTGCTCGCCACGCAGCATGCGGCGACCGGTCAGGTCACGCGCTGGATCAAACAGCAGTTTGGCCCCGAGGGCGCGCTGACCCGGATCTACAGTGATCTATTGTGGCGTACCTAGCTTTTCGTCTGAACCCAAAACGCGTGGATAAGACCCGGGAAGTAACCCAGGATGGTCAGAAGGATGTTCAGGATAAACGCCCAGCCCAGTCCCTTGCCAAGCAGCACGCCCAGCGGCGGGAGAATAATCGTAAAAACAACGCGCCAAAAACCCATAAATAACTCCGTGCAAGCTAACCAATTGAAAATTATAAAAGACACTTCTCTAAGCGTAGCCAGTTTACGGGTAACTGCCATTCGTCTCTCGCGCTTTTACCTGCCTTTACCCTCTTTACACTGGCTGAAACCCTGCCTTAAATGCTCTACTGTTCTGAAATTGACCGTAAGGAAACACAATGTCTCTTCCTCTTATTTCGCCGCAGCAGGCAAACGCGCTTATTGCTGAAGGCGCCAAACTTATCGATATTCGCGACCCCGACGAGTATGCCCGCGAGCATATTCCAGTGGCGCACTCCATTCCGCTGGATTCGTTACCCGGCGGGCTTAACGCAGCGCCGGGAGAAACGGTGATTTTCCACTGTCAGTCTGGCGCAAGAACCGCAAACAATGATGCTCGTCTTGCCCGGGCAGCGTCCCCTGCGAACGCCTTTGTGGTTGAGGGAGGCATTCAGGGCTGGAAGCAGGCCGGGCTGCTGACCGTTGAAGATAAATCGCAGCCGCTTCCGCTGATGCGTCAGGTGCAGATCGCCGCCGGGCTGCTGATTCTCTGCGGCGTGGTGCTGGGTTACAGCGTCTCCAGCGGCTTTTTCCTGCTAAGCGGTTTTGTGGGCGCCGGGCTGCTGTTCGCCGGAGTGACAGGTTTTTGCGGTATGGCGCGCCTGCTGAAAGTGATGCCGTGGAACCGACGTACCTGATAAGGGGTATCTGAAAGATTAGGCTGTACCCCGCCCCGGACGTGGGCTATGGTGAAGATCGTGACAATGATGAGGAGGTGCTATGTTTTCTGTCGGTGATTATGTCCAACCGCGTCAGGGCGGTCCGAAACTGAAAGTGCTCGAAGTGAATGGTGAAAACATTGTGGCCGTGCAGGCCAGCAATGAGCAGGGCGAGAAATATCACCTGAAAGCGGCGGACGTAGTTCTGTACTCCGAAGAAGGTGACTTTGGCGTCTGCTAAGTCAATAATCGGGCGGAATACACCGCCCGAATAATCATCAGATCAGGAAATCGTCCAGCGATTTACCGTTTGCCAGTGCGTTCGCAATTGGCTTTGGCGTACGTCCCTGACCGGTCCACGTTTTCTCTTCACCGTTCGCGTCGATGAAACGATATTTCGCCGCACGCGCTTTACGTTTTTTAGCCGGCTGGCCCGCATGAGCCAGTTCTCCGCCTAACAGATCGCTCGGGGAAATACCGTCTGCCTTCATCAGTTCCAGCAGAGCATTAATTTTATCCTGCTGTTCAGCGCGCTGGCGCTCTAATTCAGCCTGCTCGCTGCGTTTTTCTTCTGTGACAATCCGAACTTTTTCCAGCACTTCTTCCAGAACATCCATGGATAATTCACGCGCCAGCGCCCGGAGGGTACGGATATTATTAAGATTCTGTAACGTTAAAGCCATAATAATGAGAAACCTTTCTTCGTGTGTATAACATAAATCAGGCAACAGAATAATTGATTTTTGTTCTGATATCTACCCACTCTGTCGTTTTGACATTATTGTAAATGTTTTAGAATATCCCGTTAATATAACCCCGAATTACCTGTCAGTTTTAATGCGTAATATTCCGTCCTGCACCTGGTCAAAAATCCCTGTTTAATGCCGTTCAAAAAACCGCCCGGCATCCTCCGAATAACAAACGTTATACGCTTGCTCAGATAAGCTAATAGTTTGATTTCGTTTAATAAAACGGTGAGTGGGAAAGAAAATAACGACTCGCACAAAAAACAGCCAACTTTAGAGAATTTTATGGACAAAGCGCCCATAAATAAAAATTAATCACTACTTGTTAGTTAAAAGCCAGAGGGATACGCTATACACTCAAAACAAACCAACCTAAAGCACTAAACGCCGCAGGTAAAAACGCCACTTTTTTGTCCTGTTCGAGGAGTTCAGACATGTTCTCACCGCAGTCTCGCCTGCGCCATGCGGTAGCGGATACGTTCGCGATGGTCGTTTACTGTTCCGTCGTAAACATGCTGATTGAAATTTTCCTGTCCGGAATGACCTTTGAGCAGTCCCTCTCATCGCGCCTGGTGGCCATTCCGGTGAATATCATGATTGCCTGGCCGTACGGAATGTATCGCGATGCGGTGATGCGTTTCGCCCGGCGTATTAGCCCGGCAGGTTGGGTAAAAAACCTGGCGGACGTGCTGGCCTACGTGACGTTCCAGTCCCCGGTGTATGTGGTTATTTTGCTGACGGTGGGCGCAGACTGGCATCAAATCGCCGCCGCGGTAAGTTCAAATATCGTGGTATCTATGCTGATGGGTGCGGTGTACGGTTACTTCCTTGACTACTGCCGCCGCCTGTTTAAAGTCAGCCCTTATAGTCAGGCAAAAGCGTAAGATAAGGCGACTGGCTCATGCCAGTCGCTGAGTTATTGTACGTCGCCAAACAGCCCTTTCAGGAAACGCTCCAGCGCCATACGCGAGCTGAAACCGTGCGGAATACCATAATGTTCATGCGTCTCGCCGCCTAAATAGAGCGGAAATTGCTGATAATGATCGCAGGTTTTAATATCCGAGGCGGGCTCAGCAAATGACAGGCTTCTGTCTTTGAGTGTCGGGTGAATAATGAGAGCAGTACGCCCCATTCTTGCTTCACGGTTGACGTAAACATAATTCTCACCACGGCGATATCCGTACGCTTTTGATGTTACCTCATCCATGGTGAACCCTTCTTTTTCAAGAACGCGCGCCACCTCATCGGGTCGTAAATACATATCTTTTCCTCATTATCATACCTGCCGGGCAACCTTACAGTATTCAGCATTAGCAGGGCTTTCAGAATATTCCATAAACTGCCCGATAAGCCGTGACTCGCTTCAGATATTACATTTCTGGACTAAACTAAACGGGAACACAAATTATGGAGGATCGTATGTTTAACAGACCGAACCGAAACGATATTAACGACGACACCCAGGATATTCGTAACGATGTCAGCCAATTAGCGGACACGCTGGAAGCCGTATTGAAATCCTGGGGCTCTGACGCGAAGGACGAAGCAGATGCCGCGAAACGTAAGGCTCAGTCTCTGCTGCGTGAAACGCGCGCAAGGATGAATGGCCGCTCACGTACTACTCAGGCGGCCTGCGATATGGCCAGCTGCGCCACCACCTTCGTACGTGAAAAACCGCTGTGTACGCTGGGAACGGTCGCGGCAGTCGGGATTTTTGTCGGCGCCCTGCTTAGCCTGCGTAAGTAAGCACGCGTTCTCAGCCCCGGCAGCCTCAGGCGCCGGGGCTTTTCTTTGCCTGAAAGCCTGAAAAACCCGCGCAGTTCGCCCTGCCCCGCCAGGCTCATCATTGGGGCCTTATCAATCTGAATTTCCCATATCTTGTGTGGTTGAAAGTTATCTCAACTACATCTAGTATTCCCTTTAGCAAGACAGACACAACATGACGCGTTTACTCGCGCCGTTCTCTCATTCTAAATGGAAATACGAATCATGAGCATTATTATTTACACTCGTAACGATTGTGTTCAGTGCCACGCCACGAAACGGGCGATGGAGAGCCGCGGCGTGGCATTTGAGATGGTCAATATAGATCAGGTGCCTGACGCGGCAGACACCCTGCGGGCGCAGGGTTTCCGTCAGCTTCCGGTTGTGGTTGCCGGCGACACCAGCTGGTCTGGCTTTCGTCCGGACATGATCAACCGCCTTGCCGCTCAGGGCGTCAGTGCATGAGCAGGCTGGTCTACTTTTCCAGCAGCTCGGAAAACACGCTTCGGTTTATGGAGCGTCTCGGGCTGCCCGCGATTCGCATTCCGCTGAACGAGCGGGAGCGTATTCAGGTAGACGAACCCTACATTCTGGTAGTGCCCAGCTATGGCGGTGGCGGCACCGCGGGGGCTGTGCCTCGTCAGGTGATCCGCTTTCTGAACGATCCCCATAACCGGCAGCTGATTCGCGGCGTGATCGCGGCAGGCAATCGTAACTTCGGCGAGGCCTTTGCCCGCGCCGGGGATGTCATCTCTCAAAAATGCGGCGTGCCGTATCTCTATCGTTTTGAACTGATGGGGACACAGCAGGACGTAGAGAACGTGCGTAAAGGAGTGAACGAATTTTGGCAACGACAACCGCAGAGCGCGTGATTCAGGCGACGCCGGATTACCATGCATTAAACGCCATGCTAAACCTCTATGACCGGGAGGGGCGCATTCAGTTTGGCAAAGATCGTGAGGCGGTGGACGCCTTTTTTGCCGCTCATGTACGCCCGAACAGCGTCGTCTTTGGCAGCCAGCAGGAACGTCTCGACTGGCTGGTAAAAGAGGGTTATTACGAAGAGCGCGTCCTGACCCGCTACGACCGCGCCTTCGCGGTGGCATTGTTTGAACGGGCGCACGCCAGCGGTTTTCGCTTCCAGACGTTTCTCGGCGCGTGGAAGTATTACACCAGCTACACCCTGAAAACCTTCGACGGCAAACGCTATTTAGAAAGCTTTGAAGATCGGGTGGTGATGGTAGCCCTGACGCTGGCGCAGGGCGATGAAGCCCTGGCCGAAAGACTGACGGAGGAGATCCTCTCCGGTCGCTTCCAGCCCGCCACGCCAACGTTCCTTAACTGCGGCAAAGCCCAGCGCGGCGAGCTGGTCTCCTGCTTCCTGCTGCGTATTGAAGACAATATGGAGTCGATTGGCCGTGCGGTAAATTCGGCGCTACAGCTGTCGAAACGCGGCGGCGGCGTGGCATTTCTGCTTTCGAACCTGCGGGAAGCGGGCGCGCCGATCAAGCGCATCGAAAACCAGTCCTCCGGCGTCATCCCGGTGATGAAGATGCTGGAAGATGCTTTCTCATACGCTAACCAGCTTGGCGCACGTCAGGGCGCGGGCGCGGTTTATCTGCACGCGCATCATCCGGACATTCTGCGTTTTCTGGATACCAAACGTGAAAACGCCGACGAAAAGATCCGCATTAAAACCCTGTCGCTCGGCGTGGTGATCCCGGATATCACGTTTAAGCTGGCCAAAGAAAATGCCGACATGGCGCTTTTCTCGCCGTATGACGTCGAGCGTATCTACGGCAAAGCCTTTGGCGATGTGGCCATCAGCGAACTGTATGACGAACTGGTGACGGACGAGCGCATTCGTAAGAAATACATTAACGCCCGCGACTTTTTCCAGACGCTTGCCGAAATTCAGTTTGAGTCCGGGTACCCGTACATCATGTACGAGGATACGGTGAACCGCGCCAACCCGATTGCCGGGCGCATCAACATGAGCAATCTGTGCTCGGAGATTTTGCAGGTCAACAGCGCGTCCAGTTACGACGAGAACCTCGACTACGCGGATATCGGCAAAGATATCTCCTGCAATCTCGGTTCGCTGAATATTGCCCACACCATGGATTCCCCCGATTTTGGCCGCACGGTAGAGACCGCCATTCGCGGGCTGACGGCGGTATCGGACATGAGCCACATCCGCAGCGTACCGTCCATTGAGGCGGGCAACGCCGCGTCGCATGCCATCGGCCTTGGGCAGATGAACCTGCACGGCTATCTGGCGCGGGAGGGTATCGCCTACGGCAGCCCGGAAGGGCTGGATTTCACCAACCTTTATTTCTATACCATCACCTGGCATGCGCTGCATACCTCGATGATGCTGGCGCGCGAACGCAACCAGCGGTTCGCAGGCTTTGAGCAGTCCCGCTACGCCAGCGGAGAGTATTTCAGCCAGTATCTGGAAGGCGACTGGCAGCCGAAAACCGAAAAAGTACGCGCGCTTTTCGACCGCGCCGGCATCACCCTGCCGACGCGTGAGATGTGGCAACAGCTGCGTGAGGATGTGATGCACTACGGCATCTATAACCAGAACCTTCAGGCGGTTCCGCCAACCGGTTCCATTTCCTATATAAATCATGCCACGTCGAGCATCCATCCGATCGTGTCGAAGATTGAAATCCGCAAGGAAGGCAAAACCGGACGCGTCTACTACCCTGCCCCGTTTATGACTAACGAGAATCTGGCTCTGTACCAGGACGCCTATGAGATCGGCCCGGAAAAGATCATTGATACCTACGCCGAGGCGACCAGACATGTGGACCAGGGGCTGTCGCTGACGCTCTTCTTCCCGGACACCGCCACCACGCGGGATATCAATAAAGCGCAGATCTACGCCTGGAAGAGAGGCATCAAAACGCTGTACTACATTCGCCTGCGCCAGCTCGCGCTGGAAGGTACCGAAATTGAAGGCTGCGTGTCCTGCGCGCTGTAAGGAGAAAGGATGAAACTGTCACGCGTAAGTGCCGTTAACTGGAACAAAATTCAGGATGATAAAGACCTGGAGGTCTGGAACCGCCTGACCAGCAACTTCTGGCTGCCGGAAAAGGTGCCGCTCTCCAACGATATTCCGGCCTGGCAAACCCTGAGCCATGCCGAGCAGCAGCTGACAATCCGCGTCTTTACCGGCCTGACACTGCTGGACACCATTCAGAATACCGTGGGTGCGCCCGCGCTGATGAGTGATGCGCTGACCCCGCACGAAGAGGCGGTAATGTCGAATATCAGCTTTATGGAGGCGGTCCATGCCCGCTCTTACAGCTCGATTTTCTCCACCCTGTGCCAGACCAGAGACGTGGACGCGGCCTACGCCTGGAGCGAAGAGAGCGCGTCATTGCAGCGCAAGGCAGATCTGGTGCTGGAATATTACCGGGCCGACGAGCCGCTAAAGAAGAAGATCGCCAGCGTGTTCCTGGAATCTTTTCTCTTCTATTCCGGCTTCTGGCTGCCCATGTACTGGTCGAGCCGGGGCAAGCTCACCAATACCGCCGATTTGATTCGCCTCATCATCCGCGATGAAGCGGTACACGGGTATTACATCGGCTATAAGTACCAGAAAGGACTGGAGAAAGTCACCCCGGAAAAACGCGAGGAACTCAAAGGTTTTGCCCTCGATTTACTAATTGATCTGTATGACAACGAGCTGAGCTATACCGAGGAGCTGTACGCCGGAACGGGCTGGGAAGAGGACGTAAAAGCCTTCCTCTGCTACAACGCCAACAAGGCGCTGATGAACCTGGGCTACGAAGCGTTATTCCCACCGGAAATGGCGGAAGTGAACCCGGCGATCCTCGCGGCGCTGTCGCCCAACGCCGATGAAAACCACGACTTCTTTTCCGGGTCCGGCTCGTCGTACGTGATGGGTAAAGCGGTGGAGACGCAAGACGAGGACTGGGATTTTTAATGAATGAATTAACGTTCATTAATTAACTCTACATTTCATTATTTTCAGCCGAATATTCCACTACGTACTACACTGTAATTTCTCCTTCATATTCGCCTGAATCACACCGATTCAGGCGAAATTCTCCCATGCAGTAGCAAAAAATTGAGAAAAATTCAAAGCGCCCTCAGCCCTTTATTCATGGGAAATTCAGCCGTTTCGCTTGCGGTAAAATTCCGACCTCAGGCAGGTCCAGGGTTGTCTCAGATTCTGAGTATGTTAGGGTAATGCCAGTTAACTATTTACCATGGTAATCATATCGACATAAACAAATAACAGGACACTCTCTATTGCATGGCAATTAAATTAGAAGTGAAAAATCTTTATAAAGTATTTGGCGAGCACCCGCAGCGTGCTTTCAAATATATTGAGAAAGGCCTTTCGAAAGAGCAAATTCTGGAAAAAACCGGGCTATCGCTTGGCGTTAAAGACGCCAGTCTGGCCATTGAAGAAGGCGAGATTTTTGTCATCATGGGATTATCCGGTTCGGGTAAATCCACTATGGTTCGCCTTCTCAATCGCCTGATTGAACCCACCCGCGGACAGGTGCTGATTGACGGCGTTGATATCGCCAGAATATCAGACGCGGAACTCCGCGAGGTGCGCAGAAAGAAAATTGCGATGGTGTTTCAGTCATTTGCACTGATGCCGCACATGACGGTACTCGATAATACCGCCTTTGGCATGGAGTTAGCCGGCACGCCCGCTCAGGAACGTCAGGAAAAAGCCCTTGATGCACTGCGTCAGGTCGGGCTGGAAAATTATGCTCATGCGTATCCGGATGAGCTCTCTGGCGGTATGCGTCAGCGCGTGGGATTAGCGCGCGCATTAGCGATTAATCCGGATATTTTATTAATGGACGAAGCCTTCTCGGCGCTCGATCCCTTAATTCGCACCGAGATGCAGGATGAGTTGGTAAAATTACAGGCCAAACATCAGCGCACCATTGTTTTTATTTCTCACGATCTGGATGAAGCCATGCGTATTGGCGACCGTATCGCCATTATGCAAAATGGTGAAGTGGTGCAGGTCGGCACACCGGATGAAATTCTCAATAATCCGGCGAATGATTATGTGCGCACCTTCTTCCGCGGCGTGGATATTAGCCACGTATTCAGTGCGAAAGATATTGCCCGTCGAACACCAAACGGCATTATTCGAAAAACGCCAGGTTTTGGTCCGCGCTCCGCGCTGAAACTGTTGCAGGACGAAGACCGTGAATACGGTTATCTGGTTGAACGCGGCAATAAATTTGTCGGCGTTGTCTCCATCGACTCCCTGAAAACCGCCCTGAGCGAAAACCAGGGAATCGATGCGGCGTTGATTGACGCTCCGCTTGCCGTGGACGCCGAAACGCCGCTCAGCGAGTTGCTCTCTCACGTGGGTCAGGCGCCGTGCGCCGTGCCGGTTGTCGGTGAAGAACAACAGTACGTTGGCATCATCTCAAAACGGATGCTGCTACAGGCTTTAGATCGCGAGGGGACAAACAATGGCTGATCAATCAAACCCATGGGGCACCACTGAAGCAGCGGACAGCGCGGCGCAATCTGCCGATGCGTGGGGGTCGACGCCTGCGCCTGCCGATGGCGGCGGCGCGGCAGACTGGCTCAACAGCGCACCGGCGCCTGCCCCAGAGCATTTCAATATTATGGATCCGTTCCACAAGACGCTGATCCCGCTGGATAGCTGGGTAACGGAGGGGATCGACTGGGTCGTTACCCACTTCCGTCCGGTGTTCCAGGGGATCCGTATCCCGGTGGATTACATCCTGAACGGCTTCCAGCAGCTAATGCTGGGCATGCCCGCGCCGGTGGCGATTATCCTGTTCTCGCTGATCGCATGGCAGTTCGGCAGCGCGGGTATGGGGATCGCCACGCTGATCTCCCTGATTGCCATCGGCGCGATTGGCGCGTGGTCTCAGGCGATGATCACCCTGGCGCTGGTGCTGACCGCCCTGCTGTTCTGCGTGGCGATCGGCCTGCCGATGGGGATCTGGCTGGCGCGCAGCCCGCGGGCCGCAAAAATTATCCGCCCGCTGCTGGATGCAATGCAGACCACGCCAGCGTTCGTTTACCTGGTGCCTATCGTGATGCTGTTCGGCATCGGTAACGTACCGGGGGTGGTCGTGACCATTATCTTCGCCCTGCCGCCGATTATTCGCCTGACCATTCTGGGCATTAACCAGGTGCCTGCGGATCTGATAGAGGCATCACGCTCGTTTGGCGCCAGCCCGCGTCAGATGCTGTTTAAGGTTCAGCTTCCGCTGGCGATGCCGACCATTATGGCAGGTGTTAACCAGACGCTGATGCTGGCGCTGTCGATGGTGGTGATCGCCTCAATGATTGCCGTTGGCGGGTTAGGTCAGATGGTACTGCGCGGCATTGGCCGTCTCGATATGGGGCTGGCGACCGTCGGCGGTGTCGGGATTGTGATCCTCGCCATCATTCTTGACCGCCTGACCCAGGCTGTCGGTCGTGATTCACGCAGTCGCGGCAACCGTCGCTGGTATACCACCGGCCCTGTCGGGTTACTCACCCGCCCATTCACAAAATAAGGAACAACGATGCGACATAACGTACTTTTTGCCACAGCGTTTGCGACCCTTGTCTCCACCAGCGCAGTTGCCGCTGACCTGCCGGGCAAAGGCATTACCGTGCAGCCGGTGCAGAGCACCATTTCGGAAGAGTCCTTCCAGACCCAGATTGTCAGCCGTGCGCTGGAGAAACTGGGCTATACGGTGAATACCGCCAGTGAAGTGGATTACAACGTGGGCTATACCTCTATTGCCTCCGGCGATGCCACCTTTACCGCCGTGAACTGGCAGCCGCTGCACGACGATATGTATGCCGCCGCAGGCGGTGACAAGAAATTCTACCGCGAAGGCACCTTTGTGACCGGCGCTGCGCAGGGATATTTGATCGACAAGAAAACCGCCGATAAGTATCACATCACCAATATTGAACAGTTGAAAGATCCGAAGATCGCCAAACTCTTTGATACCAACGGTGACGGCAAAGCCGACATGATGGGCTGCTCGCCGGGCTGGGGCTGTGAAGCGGTGATTAACCACCAGAACAAAGCCTTCGATCTGGCGAAGACCGTCGACGTGAGCCACGGCAATTACTCTGCGATGATGGCCGATACCATCGCCCGCTTTAAAGAAGGCAAGCCGGTGATCTACTACACCTGGACGCCGTACTGGGTGAGCGACGTGCTGAAGCCGGGCAAAGACGTGGTGTGGTTGCAGGTGCCCTTCTCCTCCCTGCCGGGCGAGCAGAAAGATATCGACACCAAACTGCCAAACGGCATGAACTATGGCTTCCCGGTGAATACCATGCATATCGTGGCGAACAAAGCCTGGGCCGAGAAAAACCCGGCGGCGGCGAAGCTGTTCTCGGTAATGAAACTGCCGCTGGCAGACATTAACGCCCAGAACGCGATGATGCACGCGGGTAAATCATCCGAAGCTGATATCAAAGGCCACGTGGATGGCTGGATCAAAGCCCACCAGCAGCAGTTCGATGGCTGGGTGAAAGAGGCGCTTGAGGCGCAGAAGTAAAAATACTACCCCTCACCCTGCCCTCTCCCCAAAGGGGAGAGGGTGTATAAAATCCCCTCTCCCCTTTGGGGAGAGGGATAGGGTGAGGGGATCAAACCGCACCCAACCTAAACCGCACAATCCACCACGTAACAATCCCCCAACATTCACAATCATTGGTTATTATGTTTCCGGAAAAATAATCACTTAACTTACGATTCCTGAAACAAATGACAAAAACAACTCAAGGGCTTAGCCCCGCACTCATCCTTTTAATGTCCGTGGCAACGGGACTGGCCGTCGCCAGCAACTATTACGCGCAACCTCTGCTTGATACTATCGCGCGTGCTTTCGATCTTTCAGCCAGCTCCGCCGGCTTTATCGTCACCGCTGCGCAGCTCGGCTATGCGGCCGGGCTGCTGTTCCTGGTGCCATTAGGCGATATGTTTGAGCGCCGGATGCTTATCGTCTCCATGACGCTGCTGGCCGCAGGCGGGATGTTGATCACCGCCAGCAGCCAGTCGTTAACGATGATGATTATCGGTACCGCGCTGACGGGGCTGTTCTCGGTGGTGGCACAAATTCTGGTTCCCCTCGCGGCGACGTTGGCTTCCCCGGAAAAACGCGGCAAAGTGGTTGGCACTATTATGAGCGGCCTGCTGCTGGGCATCCTGCTGGCGCGAACCGTTGCCGGGCTGCTGGCGAGCCTCGGCGGCTGGCGCACCGTTTACTGGGTGGCAAGCGTGCTGATGGTTATCATGGCGCTGGCCCTGTGGCGCGGCCTGCCAAAGGTGAAGCAGGAGAATCACCTGAACTATCCGCAGCTCCTCGCCTCCGTTTTCAGCCTCTTCACCCGGGATAAACTCCTGCGCACACGCGCCGTTCTGGGGTGTCTCACCTTCGCCAACTTCAGCATCTTATGGACGTCGATGGCGTTTCTGCTCGCCGCGCCGCCGTTTAACTACTCAGAAGGCGTGATTGGCCTGTTCGGGCTGGCAGGCGCGGCTGGCGCACTGGGCGCGCGCCCGGCGGGTGGCCTGGCCGACAAAGGTAAATCTCATATGACCACCTCCGCAGGGCTGGTTTTACTCCTGCTCTCCTGGGGGGCTATCTGGTACGGACACGTCTCAGTGCTGGCGCTAATTGTCGGTATTCTGGTACTCGACCTCACCGTGCAGGGCGTACATATCACCAACCAGACCGTGATTTACCGCGTGAAACCAGACGCCCGTAACCGTCTGACGGCCGGGTACATGACCAGCTACTTTATCGGCGGCGCGGCGGGCTCGCTAATCTCAGCCTCCGCCTGGCAGCATGCGGGCTGGACGGGCGTGTGCGCAATCGGCGCCATCGTGGCGGCGATAAATCTGCTGGTATGGTGGCGCGGCTATCACCGCCAGGAAGCAATTCACTAAGTTTTACATTGCTTTGGGCCCCCTGGGGTGTAAAGGGGGCCTGCATCTGTTAAGGTAACGGTAATCATTTATCCCAGAAATTTTACTGTGGGTGACATATTTACTACCGGCATGAATAGTTCAGACCCCAGTCCTCACATCCCCTCTTTCGCGGGTACACACCCCACACTTTCTGTGCTCACCGGGTCACGGATTTACCCGGCGCTTTCTGATGGTGACATACGTTTGGCGGATATAACCGCACAAATAATTCATTTACATTATTTGTCACTATCGTTACTATATCGGCTGTAATTAATGAGGTTATGCCCAAAATGGATAGTTCGTTTACGCCCATTGAACAAATGCTTAAGTTCCGCGCCAGTCGTCATGAGGACTTCCCGTATCAGGAGATCCTGCTGACCCGCCTGTGCATGCACATGCAGGGTAAGCTGCTGGAAAATCGTAACAAGATGCTGAAAGCGCAAGGGATTAACGAGACGTTGTTTATGGCGTTGATTACGCTTGAGTCTCAGGAAAACCACAGCATTCAGCCGTCTGAACTGAGCTGCGCGCTGGGTTCATCCCGTACCAATGCAACCCGTATTGCTGATGAGCTGGAGAAGCGCGGCTGGATAGAGCGCCGTGAGAGCGATAACGATCGCCGCTGCCTGCATCTGCAACTGACCGAGAAAGGTCACGAATTCCTGCGCGAAGTGCTGCCACCGCAGCATAACTGCCTGCACCAGCTTTGGTCTGCCCTCAGCACCGCCGAGCGCGACCAGCTTGAGCACATTACTCGCAAGCTGCTCACCCGTCTGGACCAGATGGATGAAGATGGCGTCATTCTTGAGGCGCTGCGCTAACGCGACGATCCGCTCAACATTCCAGATTGCAAAAGAAAAACTGACAGGCCAGCACGTGAAACTGCTGGCCTTTCTGACAACAGGTCGGCTCAGCCGATGTGAAAATAAAAAGATCGTGGAGAACAACAATGAGCGCAAATGCGGAGAACACCCCCCCGCAGCAACCGGTCAACAAGAAGGGCAAACGTAAGAGCGCCCTTATTCTGCTGACCTTGCTCTTTATTATTATTGCCGTGGCATATGGGATCTATTGGTTTTTAGTCTTGCGTCATGTTGAAGAGACAGACGATGCATACGTGGCAGGGAATCAGGTTCAAATCATGGCCCAGGTGTCAGGCAGCGTGACGAAAGTCTGGGCTGACAACACCGACTTTGTGAAAAAAGGGGATGTGCTGGTCACGCTTGATCCGACCGACGCCCAACAGGCGTTTGAAAAAGCACAGACGGCGCTGGCCTCCAGCGTCCGCCAGACCCGCCAGCTGATGATCAACAGCAAACAGCTTCAGGCCAATATCGACGTGCAGAAAACGGCCCTGGCCCAGGCGCAGAGCGACCTCAAGCGTCGTGTTCCTCTCGGCACCGCCAACCTGATTGGCCGTGAAGAGTTGCAGCACGCACGCGATGCGGTGGCAAGCGCACAGGCGCAGCTGGACGTGGCGATCCAACAGTACAACGCCAACCAGGCGATGGTGCTGGGCACCTCTCTGGAAAACCAGCCGGCGGTGAAACAGGCGGCGACCGAAGTGCGTAACGCATGGCTTGCCCTGCAACGTACCAAAATCGTCAGCCCGATGACCGGTTACGTTTCCCGTCGTTCCGTGCAGCCGGGTGCGCAAATTAGCACCACCACGCCGCTGATGGCGGTCGTTCCGGCGAACAACCTGTGGGTGGACGCGAACTTCAAAGAGACCCAGCTGGCGCATATGCGTATCGGCCAGACCGCAACCGTGGTCAGCGATATCTACGGTGATGACGTGAAGTACACCGGTAAAGTGGTCGGTCTGGACATGGGGACCGGCAGCGCGTTCAGCCTGCTGCCTGCACAGAACGCCACCGGCAACTGGATCAAAGTGGTACAGCGCTTGCCTGTACGTATCGAGCTGGATCCTAAGCAGCTGGCAGACCATCCGCTGCGAATTGGCCTTTCCACGCTGGTGACGGTCGATACCGCCAACCGCGACGGTCAGATCCTCGCAAGCCAGGTGCGCAGCACGCCAGCTTATGAAAGTAACGCCCGTGAAATTAGCCTCGATCCGGTCAATAAGCTGATCGATGACATCGTGAAGGCAAACGCCGGTTAAGCCGAAGGTGAGCGTTATGCAACAGCAAAAGCCGCAAAAACCGCTTGAGGGGGCGCAGCTGGTCATTATGACCATTGCGCTGTCGCTGGCGACATTCATGCAGGTGCTGGACTCCACCATCGCAAACGTGGCGATCCCTACGATCGCCGGGAACCTTGGCTCATCGCTGAGCCAGGGGACCTGGGTCATTACCTCATTCGGGGTGGCGAACGCCATCTCTATTCCCATCACCGGCTGGCTGGCGAAGCGCGTCGGTGAAGTGAAGCTGTTCCTCTGGTCGACGATCCTGTTCGTACTGGCCTCCTGGGCCTGCGGCATGTCCAGCAGCCTGACGATGCTGATTTTCTTCCGCGTCATCCAGGGGATTGTCGCCGGGCCGTTGATTCCGCTGTCGCAGAGTTTACTGCTGAACAACTATCCGCCCGCCAAGCGCTCCATCGCGCTCGCGCTGTGGTCGATGACGGTGATTGTCGCCCCAATTTGCGGGCCAATCCTCGGCGGCTATATCAGCGATAACTATCACTGGGGCTGGATCTTCTTCATCAACGTACCCATCGGTGCGCTGGTGGTGCTGATGACGCTACAGTCTCTGCGTGGTCGCGAAACGCGGACCGAACAGCGGCGGATCGACGGCATCGGGCTGGCACTGCTGGTTGTCGGCATCGGCAGCCTGCAAATCATGCTCGACCGCGGCAAAGAGCTGGACTGGTTCGCCTCTACGGAAATCATCGTGCTGACGGTGGTCGCCGTGGTTGCCATCAGCTTCCTGATTGTCTGGGAGCTGACGGACGAAAATCCGATAGTCGACCTCTCGCTGTTTAAATCGCGAAACTTCACCATCGGCTGCCTCTGTATCAGCCTCGCCTATATGCTCTACTTCGGCGCGATTGTTCTGCTGCCGCAGCTGTTGCAGGAGGTGTACGGCTATACCGCAACCTGGGCGGGGCTGGCCTCCGCGCCGGTGGGGTTAATTCCGGTTCTGCTGTCGCCGATTATTGGCCGTTTCGCCCATAAGCTCGACATGCGCAGGCTGGTGACGTTCAGCTTCATCATGTACGCCGTGTGCTTCTACTGGCGCGCGTATACGTTTGAACCGGGAATGGACTTTGGCGCCTCCGCGTGGCCGCAGTTTATTCAGGGCTTTGCTGTGGCGTGCTTCTTTATGCCACTGACCACCATTACGCTTTCCGGCTTGCCGCCTGAGCGGATGGCGGCGGCATCGAGCCTGTCGAACTTCACCCGTACGCTGGCGGGCTCCATCGGGACATCGATCACCACCACGCTGTGGACCAACCGGGAAGCGATGCACCACGCCCAGTTGACCGAAGCGGTGAACCCGTTCAACCCTAACGCTCAGCAGATGTATAGCCAGCTTGAGGGGATGGGGATGACGGAGCAGCAGGCGTCCGGCTGGCTTGCCCAGCAGATCACCAACCAGGGGCTGATTATCTCGGCAAACGAGATTTTCTGGATATCGGCGGGGATCTTCATCGTCCTGCTGGGGCTGGTGTGGTTTGCCAAACCACCGTTTGGTGCCGGTAGCGGGGGCGGTGGAGCGCACTAGCCCTGTGCACGGGTTGCCCGGTGGCGCTACGCTTACCGGGCCTACGAACGTAGGCCGGATAAGGCGTAGCCGCCATCCGGCAAACCACCGCACCGTGTCCAAAACGCGACAGCGATTGTCAGTTCCGATAAAGCAGCGCGCCTGAAATTGATTCACGAGAGTGAAAAGACAACAGGAGCGTACCATGCTGAACACACCCGCGCCACGCGCTGGCTCTCGACAGACTTACGTCGAAGTGAGCACGCCGAACGTCTATCTCGACCAAATCGAATATTTCTGCCACTACTTCAGCCGCCGCAGCGACGTCTGTAACAGCGTGCATCCGCAAAACGATCGCGATACCGGCGTCGCCAGCGCGGAGCTGGCCGTGGTTGTCGTCATCAGTATTGTAGGCCCGGTCAGCGAAGCGCCACCGGGCATCCACAGGCATAATACTAAATGTGCAGTTCCTGAAGTTTTTCTTTTGGCAGGGCCAGCTCGTCGTTGCTGTTTACACGAACATCACGTTCGATGATATGGCGGGCAATCTCCTGAGCTTCTTCCAGAGAGTGCATCTGGTAAGTACCGCACTGGTAAACGTTCAGCTCTGGGATCTGGTTCTGCTCTTTCACCTTCAGCACGTCTTCCATGGCCGCTTTCCACGCATCCGCGACGCGTTTCTCTTCAGGCTGACCAATCAGGCTCATGTAGAAACCGGTGCGGCAGCCCATCGGAGAGATATCGATGATCTCCACGCCGTTGCCGTTCAGGTGGTCGCGCATGAATCCGGCGAAAAGGTGTTCCAGCGTGTGAATGCCTTTCTCTGGCATCACTTCTTTATTCGGCACGCAGAAGCGCAGGTCGAAAACGGTGATCGTGTCGCCGTGCGGCGTGTTCATGGTCTTCGCCACGCGGACTGCTGGTGCTTCCATACGGGTATGGTCGACAGTAAAGCTATCTAATAACGGCATACGTCACCTCCGATAGTGATTTTTTTTAAAATAAACTGAACTCTTCTACAGAATGCGCGTCTGAGTATATGAAAGACGCGCATTTGTTATCATCATCCCTGAATTCAGAGATGTATATTTTGGCCACAGCGATGTGGCCTTTTTCTTTTGGTTCAGGCCTGCTTCGCCAGAAACGCCTCAAACGACTCCGTATCCGCCGCTTCGACCTCTTTCTGACGCACAACGGACGCATCGCGCTCTGCCACAAAATCCGCTTCGCTCAGGATCTCTAACGGCTCCTGCATCAGCATCTCACGGTACTCCGCTGAGAGTGAACGCCCTGTGCCACCAATTCCCTGTTCAATCATAGAACGCAGAATACGTGCTGAGAATGTCAGTTCCGGGTTATCGAAGCTTTCAACCAGTTCGTCGCAGACCTTCTGGTAAGCTTCGCCGCCGTACACGCTATCCAGCGTCTGGGCTACGCGCTTCAGGTCATGGAACAGATCCTTCCCTACCTTAGACAGTGGGAACTGGGCCGTTTCACAGCCAATACCTAACGTCAGACCCGGCTTGCGCCCTTCCAGAATCACGCGATTCCAGTTGGCACGAGTACACAGCAGTTCCTCGGAACTCATTTCCGGCGCATCCGCCAGTACGCACCAGACCATAAACAGGTCAAGGAAGCGAACCTGCTGCTCGTCAACGCCAATCGGTGAGAACGGGTTGATATCCAGCGAGCGCACTTCAATGTATTCGATCCCGCCGCGCTGTAGCGCATCCGACGGCGTTTCACCGCTGCGCGTCACGCGCTTCGGACGAATCGGCGCATACAGTTCATTTTCAATCTGCAATACGTTGGTGTTAATTTGCAGGCGCTTGCCGTCTTTTTCGAGGCCGATTTTTTCGTACTCTTCCGACGGGGTTTTTATCGCCCGCTTCAGGCCTGCCACATATTCGTGCAGATCGTTAAACGTAATTCCGAGATTGCTTTGCGACTTATTGGTATAGCCAAGGTCGCTCAGGCGCAGCGAGGTCGCGTACGGCAGATAGTACATGCCACACTCGGTCTTCTCGAACGGCAGCGTGGTCGGTTTCCCTTGCAGGAACGATGAACAGATAGCCGGGGACGCGCCGAACAGATACGGAATAACCCAGCCAAAACGGTAGTAGTTGCGGATCAGGCGGAAGTAGCCCGCGGAGATCGCTTCTTTATCCGTTTCACCGCACTTCGCCTGCCAGAACGCCATCGGCAGAGAGAAATTGTAGTGCACGCCAGAGATCGTCTGCATCAGTGCGCCGTAGCGATTTTTCAGTCCTTCGCGATACAGCGTTTTCAGCCGTCCAATATTCGAGGTGCCGTACTGAGCCAGCTCAATCTCCTGCCCCTGCTCGATATAGCACGGCATGCTGAGCGGCCACATACGCTCGTCGCCGAGGTTGCGGGCGGTGAAGCGATGCACGTCGCGCATGATCGTCAGCATATGATCAATATCACCGTCTACTGGCGTAATGAACTCCAGCAGCGCTTCGGCGAAATCGGTTGTGATCCATTTATGTGTCAGCGCCGAGCCTAACGCCTTCGGGTGTCCCGTAGTCGCTAAGCTACCATCCGCATTTACGCGCAGCGTTTCGCGCTCAAGCCCACGCTGAATCCCCTTCAGTGCCTGAGGGTGATTTTCCAGCCAGGCCAGCGCCTGTGATACGTCCGGGATCAATTTGACCTCCCGCCTGTCAAAAAATTGTCACTCAGCATAATTGTAATGGTTGACGATTGAAGGTCGCGAATTCATTCCACCAATTAGTGCCACCACGTCATACCCTGTAGTGTTACCCATGCCAGTAAAACATAGCGTAACGCCTTGCCAAGGCACAAAAAAAAGAGCACCGGTCCCCAGGAGATGCGCATCCATCCCGCCAGCAGACACAGTAAATCGCCTATTACAGGCATCCAGCTTAATAACAGCGTGGCAGCGCCATAGCGTTTTAGCCAGCCCACTGCCTTTTCCTGCCAGCGAGATTTTTCGCGTAGCGGAAAGAAACGTCCAAGAATAACGTTAGTCAGCCCTCCAAGGCTATTACCCATTGTTGCTATTAAGACCAGCAACCAGGGCTGACTCACGCCGGACAACAGCATCGCCACCAGCACCACTTCCGAATTCCCCGGTAAGAGGGTGGAGCTTAAAAAACTGCTGGCGAATAATGAAGCGAGTGACAGCGCGTCACTCACAGTAAGCGAACATCCACCGCCGCCATTCCGGCATCACGCGCGGCCTGAATGCCAAAATCAGCATCTTCAAACACCACGCATTTTGCAGGTGGTACACCCATTAATTCTGCACAGCGCAGGAAGGTATCCGGTGCGGGTTTGTGATGTTTAACATGATCGGCGGCAACGACGGCAGAAAAATAGTGGCGCAGGCCAAGGTGTTTGAGTAGCGCTTCAGCAATCGCGCTCTCGCTGCCCGTACCGACAGACATAGGACGACGGCCGTGCCACTCCTTGACGACGTCAATGAGTGGTAAAGGCTGCACGGTGTCTAACAGTATGGCTTTTACCGCGTCGGTTTTTTCACGCGCGAGCTGGTGCGGGTCGAGATCGGCCTGATTCAGCTCAATCACGGCCTGTGCGATACGCCAGGTGGGCGATCCGTTGAGGGCAATCATCGCCTGTAAATCGAAGCGCATACCGTAACGGCCCAGGACTTCGGTCCAGGCCTGACGATGCGTGGGTTCGGTATCCAGGAGGGTGCCGTCCATGTCGAAGATCAAACCGTCATACTGTGCGTACATCGTGCTCTCGCTAAACGATTAACAAAGCATTACTTTATCGTAAAAGGGGATTTTTGTCGCTGATTGCGAAGTGATAACAATGAGAGTGATTAAGAACTAAACATCGAAGGGGATCACAAGAAGAGATGGTGCATCCGGGAGGATTCGAACCTCCGACCGCTCGGTTCGTAGCCGAGTACTCTATCCAGCTGAGCTACGGATGCATCGGGATTTGCTGCTGTACTTCTCGATACTCATATCACTTCAAAAGCAATATGAATTAAAAAATGGTGCATCCGGGAGGATTCGAACCTCCGACCGCTCGGTTCGTAGCCGAGTACTCTATCCAGCTGAGCTACGGATGCATCGGGATTTACT
>NZ_JBMKHQ010000006.1:138722-138835 GCF_049237385.1 Enterobacter cloacae complex sp. IR5412
CTCATATCACTTCAAAAGCAATATGAAGTAAAAAATGGTGCATCCGGGAGGATTCGAACCTCCGACCGCTCGGTTCGTAGCCGAGTACTCTATCCAGCTGAGCTACGGATGCA
>NZ_JBMKHQ010000006.1:138903-329331 GCF_049237385.1 Enterobacter cloacae complex sp. IR5412
TTCATATCACTTCGAAAGCAATATGAAGTAATAGATGGTGCATCCGGGAGGATTCGAACCTCCGACCGCTCGGTTCGTAGCCGAGTACTCTATCCAGCTGAGCTACGGATGCAAAATGGCGGTGAGGCGGGGATTCGAACCCCGGATGCAGCTTTTGACCGCATACTCCCTTAGCAGGGGAGCGCCTTCAGCCTCTCGGCCACCTCACCACACAACGCCTCTTTCGAGTGCTTCGAGCAACTCGTTAAGAGCTTCTCGTCGCTGCGTGGCGCATATATTACTTTCTGGGACTTATAAGTCAAACAATTTTCCACATGCTTTTTTCGTTTGCACAATTCGCACCCAATTCGCATGTAAAAGCCGCAAAGAGAGTGTTTTATAAGCGGATTTTGCAGGCATCTTCACAGAATTGTGTTGAGAGAAGCGCGTCTTTTGGATGAGATAAGATTATGAGAGTGGTCAAAAACGAAGCGTTTGAAATAGAACGGTAACTTTATGCAGGAAAAATAGCAGGAGGGTTGCGTCTCGCCCGACAGCGAGACGCGACAATATCAGTAACTGGACTGCTGGGATTTTTCAGCCTGGATACGCTGGTAGATCTCTTCACGGTGGACAGATACTTCTTTAGGAGCGTTAACACCAATACGTACCTGGTTACCCTTTACCCCTAAAACTGTCACGGTGACCTCATCCCCAATCATGAGGGTCTCACCAACTCGACGAGTCAGAATCAGCATTCTTTGCTCCTTGAAAGATTAAAAGAGTCGGGTCTCTTGTATCCCGGCATTATCCATCATATAACGCCAAAAAGTAAGCGATGACAAACACGTAAAGTGTAAGCAGTCACGGCATCACATTCTGTTAAACGTAAGTTTAGCCGATATACACAAACTCAACCTGACTTTATCGTTATCGATAGCGCAGTGAGCAAGACGCCATAACGTTACCGCTATGGCGTCTGCTTGTGCTTTGTAGTTATTACAGTTTCGCGCTTACCCAGCTTTCAACGCTGGCTAATGCCGCGGGAAGTGCCGCCGCATCCGTACCACCGGCTTGCGCCATGTCCGGACGACCGCCACCTTTGCCACCCACCTGCTGGGCGACCATGCCAATCAGTTCCCCTGCTTTGACACGATCCGTCACATCCTTAGAGACGCCCGCAATCAGAGAAACCTTACCCTCTGCGACCGTTGCCAGCACGATAACCGTCGAACCAAGCTGGTTCTTCAGATCGTCGACCATGGTACGCAGCATCTTAGGCTCAACGCCCGCCAGATCGCTGACCAGCAGTTTGACGCCCTTAATGTCTACCGCTTTGCTGGAGAGGTTTGCGCTCTCCTGCGCCGCAGCCTGTTCTTTCAGCTGCTGGAGTTCTTTTTCCAACTGACGGGTACGATCCAGCGCGACACGCACTTTTTCGCCCAGGTTCTGACTATCGCCTTTCAGCAGCTGCGCGATCTCGTGCAGCTGGTCGCTCTGCGCATGCAGGCTGGCAATCGCGCCTTCCCCGGTCACCGCCTCAATACGACGCACGCCTGCCGCCGTCCCCGACTCGGAAACGATGCGGAACAAGCCGATGTCACCGGTGCGGGATGCGTGAGTACCGCCACACAGTTCGGTAGAGAAGTCGCCCATGCTCAGCACGCGAACGCGGTCGTCATATTTCTCGCCAAACAGCGCCATCGCACCTTTCTTCTTCGCTGCCTCAAGATCCATGATGTGGGTTTCGATTGGCAGGTTACGGCGGATCTGGGCATTCACCAGGTCTTCCACCGCACGAATTTCAGACGGCTTCATCGCTTCAAAATGCGAGAAGTCGAAACGCAGCACTTTGTCGTTAACCAGAGAACCTTTCTGTGCAACGTGCGTACCCAGCACTTCGCGCAGGGCTGCGTGCATCAGGTGGGTTGCCGAGTGGTTCAGACGGATGCGCGCGCGGCGAGCTTCGTCAACGTTGGCCTGAACGCCCTCGCCCACTTTCAGAGAACCGGAAACCAGTTTGCCCTGGTGACCAATTGCCTGACCGTATTTCTGGGTATCGCTTACGCTGAAGCTGAAGCCATTGCCTTTCAGTTCGCCTTTATCGCCAACCTGGCCGCCGGATTCCGCATAGAACGGTGTTTTATCCAGGATAACAACCGCTTCCTGACCTGCGCTAATGCTGTCTACGGCTTTACCGTCAACAAACAGCGCGGTCACGTTGCTGGTCAGAGCCAGCTCTTCGTAGCCTTTAAATTCAGACGCGCTATCAACGCGAATCATCGCGTTGTAGTCCGCGCCAAAACCGCTGGATTCACGCGCACGACGACGCTGCTCTTCCATTGCGGCTTCAAAGCCTGCTTCGTCAACTTTGATGTTGCGCTCGCGGCAAACGTCCGCCGTCAGGTCAACCGGGAAGCCGTAGGTGTCGTACAGGCGGAAAGCGGTTTCGCCATCCAGCGTGTCGCCCTTGAGTTTCGCCAGCTCGTCGTCCAGCAGCGCCAGTCCGCGCTCCAGCGTACGGGCAAACTGCTCTTCTTCGGTTTTCAGAACCTGTTCAACCTGCGCCTGCTGGCGTTTCAGCTCGTCACCGGCAGAACCCATCACGCCAATCAGTGGACCAACGAGTTTATAGAAGAAGGTGTCCTTCGCGCCCAGCATGTTGCCATGACGGATCGCACGACGAATGATACGACGCAGCACATAGCCACGGTTTTCATTCGACGGGATAACGCCGTCAGCAATCAGGAACGCACAGGAACGAATATGGTCTGCGATAACGCGCAGTGATTTGTTGTTCAGATCGGTTGCGCCCGTCACTTCGGCAACGGCTTTGATCAGGGTGCTGAACAGGTCAATCTCATAGTTGGAGTTAACGTGTTGCAGAACGGCCGCGATACGCTCAAGACCCATACCGGTATCTACGGACGGTTTTGGCAGCGGCTCCATGGTGCCGTCGGCCTGACGGTTGAACTGCATGAAGACGATGTTCCAGATCTCAATGTAGCGATCGCCATCTTCTTCCGCGCTTCCCGGAGGGCCGCCCCAGATGTGGTCACCATGATCGTAGAAGATCTCGGTGCACGGACCGCAAGGGCCGGTGTCACCCATCTGCCAGAAGTTATCAGACGCGTAAGGCGCGCCTTTGTTGTCACCGATACGGATGATACGTTCGCGAGGGATACCCACTTCTTTTTCCCAGATGTCGAACGCTTCGTCATCGGTCTCATACACGGTCACCCACAGACGCTCTTTCGGCAGATTAAACCAGTTTTCACCGGTCAGCAGTTCCCACGCATATTGAATGGCGTCGTGTTTGAAGTAGTCGCCGAAGCTGAAGTTACCCAGCATTTCGAAGAAAGTGTGGTGGCGCGCGGTGTAACCGACGTTTTCCAGATCGTTGTGTTTACCGCCCGCACGCACGCAACGCTGTGAGGTTGTGGCGCGGGAATAATTACGCTTGTCGAGACCAAGGAACACATCCTTGAACTGGTTCATCCCGGCGTTGGTAAACAGCAGAGTCGGGTCATTGTTCGGTACCAGGGAGCTGCTGGCAACAACCTGGTGTCCCTTACTATGGAAAAAATCGAGAAACGCCTGACGGATCTCAGCGGTGCTCTTGCTCATAATTATCCTGAAATCAAGCTAACGAAATGTCGCAGCAGATCTGTATCTGTAAACAGTTGGACGGACCAGCTACTGGAAAAAGTGGGAATAAGATAAGTTTTCTTTAGTGGGAAGTAAAATCCCGCATGCGTTCAATCGGTAAAATTACGCCAGATATCCTGAATATCTTCCATCAGGAAGCCGCGGTAGAGCAAAAAGCGCTGGATTTTAACTTTTTCTGAAAATTCACGCGGCAGCGGCTCACCGTACTTTCGTACCGCCTGCTCACGCGCCAGTTCGCACCAGTCGATTTCACTTTCGCGCATTGCTTTTTCAATCGATTCACGGGCTACACCTTTCTGGTTCAGCTCCTGGCGGATACGCGCTGGCCCATAGCCTTTACGACCACGGCTGGCAAGAAAGCGAGCGGCAAAACGGCCATCATCCAGATAGTGATGCTCGTAGCACCAGGCAACCACGCGGTCATAATCTTCCGCGGTGGCATCAATGTCTTCCGGACCGTTTTTGCTCATGACGGGCGCTGACAGTTTCCGCCGCAGCTCCTGTTCACTATGGTCACGCACGGCAAGAATACGCACGGCCCGATCCAGCAAGCGTGAGTAGGCTGGTCGGCGTGATGTCGGTTCACTCATAAAAAACCTGTCGATTCAGAAATGCAAAAAGGGCCGCATCAGCAGCCCTTCATTTTTATCCGAGAGGATTAAAAATCTTCGTTGGTTTCTTCAGCATCCGCGCCGTCGACCACGAAATCAGGTTTAGAGTCCTGGTTGCTCAGCAGGAGTTCACGCACCTTTTTCTCAATCTCTTTCGCCGCCGCCGGGTTCTCTTTCAGCCAGGAGATAGCATTCGCTTTACCCTGACCAATCTTGTCACCGTTGTAGCTGTACCATGCGCCCGCTTTTTCAATCAGCTTCTCTTTCACGCCCAGGTCAACCAGCTCGCCGAGGAAGTTGATACCTTCGCCGTAGAGGATCTGGAATTCAGCCTGTTTGAACGGTGCTGCGATTTTGTTCTTCACAACCTTCACGCGGGTTTCGCTACCGACGACGTTATCCCCCTCTTTCACCGCGCCGATACGGCGGATATCCAGACGGACAGAAGCGTAGAATTTCAGAGCGTTACCGCCGGTGGTGGTTTCCGGGTTACCGAACATTACACCAATTTTCATACGGATCTGGTTGATAAAGATCAGCAGCGTATTGGACTGCTTCAGGTTACCCGCCAGCTTACGCATCGCCTGGCTCATCATACGTGCCGCGAGGCCCATGTGAGAGTCACCGATTTCACCTTCAATTTCCGCTTTTGGCGTCAGCGCCGCAACGGAGTCGACGATGATCACGTCAACCGCACCTGAGCGCGCCAGCGCGTCACAAATTTCCAGGGCCTGCTCGCCGGTGTCCGGCTGTGAGCACAGCAGGTTGTCGATATCAACGCCCAGTTTACGGGCATAGACCGGGTCCAGCGCGTGCTCGGCATCGATAAACGCACAGGTTTTACCTTCGCGCTGTGCCGCCGCAACAACCTGCAACGTCAGGGTGGTTTTACCCGAGGATTCCGGACCGTAGATTTCTACGATACGGCCCATCGGCAAACCGCCAGCGCCCAGTGCGATATCAAGAGAAAGCGAACCAGTGGAGATAGTTTCCACATCCATGGAACGGTCTTCACCCAGGCGCATGATGGAGCCTTTACCGAATTGCTTTTCGATCTGGCCCAGTGCTGCCGCCAACGCTTTCTGTTTGTTTTCGTCGATAGCCATTATTACTCCTGTCATGCCGGGAGAAGCAACTGCGCTTCACCATGGACTTCTGTTCTGTTGAGGCAATTATACTGTATAGTCATACAGTATCAAGTATTTTGTAGAAATTGTTGCCAGAGCGTTTTTAACGCGTATTCCGTTGCCTGACGACGCACGCTTTCGCGATCGCCGCTGAAGCATTCCCGGCGGGTGATCCCTTCACCTTTTGAGGTGGCAAAGCCAAACCAGACGGTGCCGACAGGCTTCACGTCGCTGCCGCCGTCCGGCCCCGCGATACCGCTGATGGAGATAGCGTAATCTGCGCGCGCCTCTTTCAGCGCGCCAATCGCCATTTCGATCACCACCGGCTCGCTGACCGCGCCATGCTGCTCAAGCGTGGCTTCACGCACGCCAATCATCTGCGCTTTAGCCTCGTTACTGTAGGTCACAAAGCCGCGTTCAAACCAGGCGGAACTGCCAGCAATATCGGTAATGGCTTTCGCCACCCAGCCGCCGGTGCAGGATTCTGCGGTCGTAAGAGTCGCGCCGCGCTGTTTCAGCGCCAGCCCCACCACTTCGCTTAGCTGCATCAATTCATGGTCAGTCATTCTCGCTCCAGGCCTTAGAAAAACATGCAGCACAAGATAGCACTTTCTCATCAAATATGGGGATGCGCGTCGGGTTTTACGAGGGGGCTTCAGAAAAAAGCCGATGCGGGCGCATCGGCCAGAGAGACGCTTATTTCATGCTGTTAGCGAGGGTATCCACATTGTGGCGAAACGCCTTGACGTAGGTGTCCGCCACGCCGCCCTTCGCGGACAGCGCTTCCGGGTAAAGTTCACCGCCCGGCTGGGCGCCCGTGGCGGTCGCGATCTGCTTCACCAGGCGCGGATCAAGCTGGTTTTCCATAAACCAGGTTTTCACACCGTCAGCTTTAATCTGATTGATGATCTCCACTACCTGCGCCGCGCTGGCTTCACTCTCAGACGTCAGCCCCTGCGGCGCCATAAACGTCACGCCGTAGGCGCGGCTGAAATAGCCGAAGGCGTCGTGGCTGGTCAGCACTTTGCGCTTCGCCTGTGGGATGTCGCTGAAACGCTTTTTAGCCCAACCGTCCAGCTGAGAGAGCTGCGCAATATAGGGTTTACCGGTAGCTTCAAGCGCCGCCGTATCTTCAGGATCGGCCTTCACCAGCCCAGAGAGAATATTTTGCGCATACAGCGCGCCGTTCGCCGCGCTGTTCCACGCGTGCGGATCGGTCACGGTTTTACCGTCCTCTTCCAGCGTGTGCGTTTTCACGCCGTCCGAAGCAACCACCAGCTGGCCTTTGAATCCGGAGGCTTTCACCAGACGATCGAGCCAGCCCTCCAGCCCCAGCCCATTGACCACCACCACGTCAGCTTTACTCAACGCCGCGCTGTCTTTGGGCGAGGGTTCGAAAGTATGGGGATCACCGTCCGGCCCCACCAGCGTCGTCACCTTCACACGATCGCCGCCAACCTGCTGCGTGATGTCTCCCAGGATGGAAAAGCTGGTCACCACATTAAGCGTTTTCGCCATTACGCCGTGCGTCATCATGCCGAGCGCGAGCGCCACGGCTAACCCTGTACGTTTCATCGTTTCCCCTTGCGTTAAAAAAGCGCCCGCAGGCTATCCGCCAGCCTGCTGCGCGTGCCAAATAAAACGGAAATAAAGAACAATGCGCTGGCGGTCAGCACAATGGATGGCCCGGCGGGCAGACTCACTGCCCAGGAAAGGCTTAAGCCCAGCCACGCGCAAAAAATACCGCTGATACCCGCCATCAAAAGTAACCCTGGCAATGTGCGCACCCAGCAGCGTGCCGCCACGGCGGGTAACATCATCAGCCCGACGGCCATCAACGTGCCGAGCACCTGAAAACCGGCCACCAGGTTGAGCACCAGCAGCGCCAGAAACAGACCGTGTAACATCCCGGGCAGCCAGCGCGCGTTCACCTGCAACCACGCGGTATCGAACGCTTCGCTGACCAGCCCACGATAAAACATCGCCAGCGTGAGGAGCGTGAACATGCAAACGCCCGTCACGAACAGGGCTGACGCGCTATCCACGGCGAGAATGGAGCCAAACAGAAGATGAAGCAGATCGACATTTGAACCGCGCAGCGACACCAGCGTGACGCCCAGCGCCAGGGAACCCAGGTAAAACCCCGCGAAGCTGGCATCCTCTTTAAGAGGTGTACGGCGGCTGACCAGCCCGGCCACCAGCGCAACGGCGATACCGGCAATAAACCCGCCGACAGTCATTGCCAGCAGCGACATTCCGCTGAGCAGATAGCCCACCGCGACACCCGGCAAAATGGCGTGAGAAAGGGCGTCCCCCATCAGGCTCATCCGACGCAGCTGAAGGAATACACCCAGCGCAGTGGTACTGACGGAGAGCGCCAGGCAAACCACCAGCGCGCGCCGCATAAAGCCGTACTCAATAAACGGCTGGAAGAAGAGATGCCAGATCATGCCACCCTCACCCGCTCGGTTTTCCAGTGCGGCGTATCAGCATCCAGCCGCAGCGTTTGTGGGAAGTGGCGCGAGACGCGTTCGCTGTCGTGCAGTACCGCCAGCAGGGTCTGCCCCTGCATATACATCTCCAGCATCAGATCCATCAGCACGTTGCAGGTCGCTTCATCGACGCCGGAGAAGGGTTCGTCCAGCATCACCAGCGGTGCCTGCTGCACTAAAACGCGGGCAAACAGCATGCGCTGAAATTGCCCGCCGGAGAGTTCATCGATGGTGGATAACGCCATGGACGCCAGCCCCACGCGCTCAAGCGCGCCGGCAATGCGCATGCGGGTATCCCGACGAAAACCGGCAAATAGCGAGATTTCTGGCCAGCAGCCCATGCTCACCACGTCCTGCACGGTCAGAGGAAATTGCGCCTCCAGCGCGTGACGCTGCGCCAGCCAGCCCACCACCGGACGTCTCCCCTGCCAGCGAAACGTACCGCTGACGGGCGGAAGAAAGCCAGCGAGCGTTTTCAGCAGCGTGGATTTGCCGCAGCCGTTGGCCCCGACGATGGCGGTCATGCTCCCTCGTTCAATCACGCCGGACAGTGCGCGCGTAACGGGCTGGCGATCGTAACCCGCCACCAGATCGTTCATCACGATCATGGCAACGCCACCGCCCAGCGCACGGCCAGGCCGAGAAACAGAATGAGCACCAGCGCCAGCAGCAGCCGAACCGGGGATGAGAGAGAAAACAGGGACATGGGCATCTCAATTCAAAATTATGTTATAACATAACAATAATGAAAGACGATTAAGATGTAAACGGCGGGAGTGAAATGGGAATGTGGCGAAATGTTTCTGCGGGAAACAGGTGCGGGCGGGTGCCCTCACCCCAGCCCTCTCCCACAGGGAGAGGGAGGCATAAGGGGACTTACTGGCTAAACGGTGACGCTGCCGGCACACGCGCCTGAGACACCGCCAGCCCCAGCTGCCACACCGCCATCGCATAGTGCGTGCTGTGGTTGTAGCGGGTAATGGTGTAGAAGTTCGGCAGCCCGAACCAGTACTGATAACCGGTTCCGACATCCAGGCGCAGCAGGCTCACCTGGTCAACATTGCCCAGCGGCTGAGACGGCGTTAAGCCTGCCGCTGCCAGCTGCGCCACGCTGTATTTGGTTTTAAATCCGTTTTCCAGACCAAACGCTTCGCCGTTCGCCTGTACCGCCACCTGGCCGCCCGGCGTCCAGCCGTGCGCTTTGAAGTAGTTGGCCACGCTGCCAATGGCGTCTTCGGGATCCCACAGGTTGATGTGACCATCCCCGTTAAAATCTACCGCGTACTGCTTATAGGAGGACGGCATAAACTGGCCGTAGCCCATCGCACCGGCGAATGACCCTTTCAGATCTAACGGATCGTCCTGTTCGTCTCGCGCCATCAGCAGGAAGGTTTCCAGTTCAGAGGAGAAATACTCGGCGCGGCGCGGGTAGTTGAAGGAGAGCGTCGCCAGCGCATCGAGGATGCGGGTTTTACCCATAATGCGTCCCCAGCGAGTCTCGACCCCAATAATACCGACGATGATCTCCGGCGGCACGCCATAGACCTGCCACGCGCGGTTCAGGGCGTCTTCATACTGATTCCAGAACACCACGCCATTTTGCACGTTGTCCGGGGTAATAAACTGTTTGCGATAGCGCAGCCACGCCCCGTTTGGCCCGGTCGGCACCTGGGCCGTCGGCGCCTGCCTGTCCATCAGGCGCAGCACGTAGTCCAGACGCTTCGCCTGAGACAAAATGGCATGCAGCTGCTGGCGATCAAAACCGTGCTTGCTCACCATTTTATCGATGAACTGTTCGGCCGCAGGGTTATTCGCGAAGTCGCCGCCCATCTGCATCATATTGTGCTGCGGCTCAAGCAGGAACCCGCCGGAAGGCGCGCCCGCCGTTTGTTGAACAGCTTCAGTCCTGGGTTTGCTACTACAGGCGGACAGGAGAATAAGCGCAGGTAACAGCGCTGCATAACGACGCTTGAACATGTGGCATCCATTTAACGAGTTCGGTAAGAACCCAGTATGGTAAAGCATCCGCAACACCTCAAGGAAGCGGTACACACCTCCCCAACGCAAATCCGCGCTTTTTTCCATCGAAAATCATTCGCCCCACCAATTACCTTTCAAATTAATCCATTTTTCTTTCATTGTGAGATCTAATTAACACTTTAAAAGCTTTCAATTTGATTATTATTAGCCCCGAACAGACAAAAACAAACGCCCTACAGGAGAGAAGAATGATAGAAACCATCACCCACGGCGCCGAGTGGTTCATCGGGCTTTTTCAGAAAGGCGGCGAGGTATTCACCGGCATGGTGACCGGGATCCTGCCCCTGCTGATCAGCCTGCTGGTGATCATGAACGCGCTGATTAACTTTATCGGCCAGCAGCGTATTGAACGCTTCGCCCAGCGCTGCGCCGGAAACCCGCTGTCCCGCTACCTGATCCTGCCCTTCATCGGCACCTTTGTGTTCTGCAACCCGATGACCTTAAGCCTCGGCCGCTTTATGCCAGAGAAGTACAAGCCGAGCTATTACGCCGCCGCCTCCTACAGTTGCCATTCCATGAACGGCCTGTTCCCGCACATCAACCCCGGCGAGCTGTTCGTTTATCTCGGGATCGCCAGCGGCCTTACCACGCTTGGCCTGCCGCTCGGCCCGCTGGCGGTGAGCTACCTGCTGGTCGGTCTGGTCACCAACTTCTTCCGCGGCTGGGTGACGGATCTCACCACCGCCATTTTTGAGAAAAAAATGGGCATCCAGCTTGAACAGAAAGTCCATCTTTCAGGAGCTACAGCATGAACCGGATCCGCATTGAGAAAGGCACGGGGGGCTGGGGCGGCCCGCTGGAGTTCGACGCCACCGAAGGCAAAAAGATTGTGTACATCACCGCGGGCACGCGCCCGGCGATCGTCGACAGGCTGTACGAGCTGACGGGCTGGGAAGCGGTCGACGGCTTCAAGGAAGGCGAACCGCCGGAAGCGGAAATCGGCGTGGCGGTGATCGACTGCGGCGGCACGCTGCGCTGCGGCATCTATCCGAAGCGCCGGATTCCGACGGTAAATATTCACTCCACCGGGAAATCCGGCCCGCTGGCGCAGTACATCCTTGAGGATATTTATGTCTCTGGGGTGAAGGAGGACAACATCACGCTGGTGAATGGCACATCCGCGCCGCAAAAAGCGGCCCCGCGCGAGTACGACACCAGCAAAAAAATCACCGAGCAGAGCGATGGCCTGCTGGCGAAGGTCGGGATGGGGATGGGGTCCGCCGTGGCGGTGCTGTTCCAGTCCGGGCGCGACACCATCGACACGGTGCTGAAAACCATTCTGCCGTTTATGGCGTTCGTCTCGGCGCTGATCGGTATCATCATGGCCTCCGGCCTCGGCGACTGGATTGCCCACGGCCTCGCCCCGCTCGCCAGCCACCCGCTCGGCCTGGTGACGCTGGCGCTGATCTGCTCCTTCCCGCTGCTGTCGCCGTTTCTCGGCCCGGGCGCGGTGATTGCCCAGGTCATCGGCGTGCTGATTGGCGTACAGATTGGTCTGGGCAACATTCCCCCGCACCTCGCTCTGCCAGCCCTTTTCGCCATTAACGCTCAGGCGGCGTGCGACTTCATCCCCGTCGGGCTGTCGCTGGCCGAAGCACGTCAGGACACCGTGCGCGTGGGCGTCCCCTCCGTGCTGGTGAGCCGCTTCCTGACGGGCGCGCCAACGGTGCTGATTGCCTGGTTTGTCTCCGGCTTTATTTATCAATAAGAGGTTCCTGCCATGACCGTGATTTACCAGACCACCATTACCCGCATCGGCCAGAGCGCGGCCGATGCGCTGAGCGACCAGATGCTGATCACCTTCCGCGAAGGGGCGCCTGCGGATATCGAAGAGTTTTGCTTTATCCACTGCCACGGCGAGCTAAACGGCGAGCTGAAGGCCGGGAGCCAGCTTGAGCTGGGCGAGGTGCGCTATGCCGTGACCGCCGTCGGCGACGTCGCTGAACAAAACCTGCGCGAGCTGGGGCATATCACCCTGCGTTTTGACGGGCAGCCGCAGGCGGAGTATCCCGGCACGGTTCACGTTGAGGGGCCGGTTCCGCAGGCTGTCACACCAGGCTGTACGTTAAAATTTGTTGCGTAATTAAGGAGAAACACATGAGTCAGGTTGCCGTTGTCATTGGTGGGGGACAAACCTTAGGCGAGTTCCTCTGCCGTGGGCTTGCCGCAGAGGGTTACCGCGTGGCGGTTGTGGACATTCAGAGTGAAAAAGCCGCCCGCGTGGCGGACGCCATCAACACCGAGTTTGGCGAAGGGATGGCGTACGGATTTGGTGCCGACGCCACCAGCGAGCAGAGCGTGATGGCGCTGGCCCGCGGCGTAGATGAGATATTTGGGCGTATCGACCTGCTGGTCTACAGCGCGGGGATCGCGAAAGCGGCCTTTATCAGCGATTTCGAACTGGGGGATTTTGACCGCTCGTTGCAGGTGAATCTGGTGGGCTATTTCCTCTGCGCCCGTGAGTTTTCCCGGCTGATGATCCGCGATGGTATTCAGGGGCGCATCATTCAGATCAACTCGAAATCCGGGAAAGTGGGCAGCAAGCACAACTCCGGCTACAGCGCGGCGAAGTTTGGCGGCGTGGGGCTGACGCAGTCTCTGGCGCTGGATCTGGCCGAATACGGCATCACCGTTCACTCGCTGATGCTGGGTAACCTGTTGAAATCGCCGATGTTCCAGTCCCTGCTGCCGCAGTACGCCTCCAAGCTCGGCATCAAAGCTGAAGAAGTGGAGCAGTACTACATCGACAAAGTGCCGCTCAAGCGCGGATGTGATTATCAGGACGTGCTGAACATGCTGCTGTTTTACGCCAGCCCGAAAGCCTCGTACTGCACCGGGCAGTCGATTAACGTCACCGGTGGGCAGGTGATGTTCTGAGTTTAATCCCCGGTGGCGCTGCACTTACCGGGGCTACAACACCCGTAGGCCGGGTAAGGCGCAGCCGCCACCCGGCAATTAAGGAGCCGATATGGTAACCGCATTAATCACCTTCGCCGCCCTCGCCTGGATCTGCCAGATGGCGTTTGGCGGCTGGCAGATCCATCAGTTTAACCGCGCGTTTGACGCCCTGTGCCAGAAAGGCCGTGTGGGCGTCGGGCGTTCCGGCGGACGCTTCAAACCGCGGGTTGTCGTCGCTGTTGCGCTGGATGAAAACAATAAGGTCTGCGATTCCCTCATCATGCGCGGCACGACCGTCTTTGCCCGCCCGGTGAAAATCCAGGCGATCAACGGCATTTTGCTGCATGAATTACAACCTGATGTGATCTTCCCCCATGATTCACTCTGTCAGAATGCACTATCATTAGCGCTTAATCTGAAACATGGATAATTTCGTTGTGAAAGTTATAAACTTGCGGAATTATCATTTCGCAACGTAAGGAACGAAGCGCCTATGAAACCACGTCAGCGGCAGGCGGCCATACTTGAGCATCTGCAAAAGCAGGGAAAGTGCTCGGTAGAGGATCTGGCCCACTACTTTGACACCACCGGCACGACAATACGCAAGGACCTGGTGTTGCTCGAAAACTCCGGCGCCGTCATTCGTACCTACGGCGGCGTGGTGCTCAATAAAGACGAAGCCGACCCGCCTATCGATCACAAGACGCTGATTAATACGCACCAGAAAGCGTTGATTGCCGAAGCTGCTGTCAAATTTATCCAGGACGGCGATTCCATCATCCTCGACGCTGGCAGTACCGTCCTACAGATGATCCCGCTGCTCAGCCGCTTTAATAACATCACCGTGATGACCAACAGCTTGCACATCGTCAATGCCCTGTCAGAGTTCGACAGCGAGCAGACCATCCTGATGCCCGGTGGCACCTTCCGTAAAAAATCCGCGTCGTTTCACGGGCAGCTGGCGGAGAATGCCTTCGACCACTTCAGCTTCGATAAATTGTTTATGGGCACGGACGGCATCGACCTCAACGCGGGCGTGACCACCTTCAACGAGGTGTTCAGCGTCAGCAAAGCGATGTGCAACGCCGCGCGGGAAGTGATTTTGATGGCGGACTCGTCGAAGTTTGGCCGTAAAAGCCCCAACATTGTCTGTAGCCTTGAAAGCGTCGATAAGCTGATTACCGACGCAGGTATCGATCCGGCATTTAAAAAAGCGCTGGAAGCGAAGGGCATCGACGTGATCGTAACCGGAGAGAAAAATGAGTGATTTTCTGTTAAACGCAGGCCGCCAGACTCTGCTGCTGGAGCTACAGGAAGCCAGCCGCCTGCCGGAGCGTCTGGGTGAGGATTTTGTTCGTGCAGCCAACACCATTATCCACTGCGAGGGCAAAGTGATCGTGGCGGGTATCGGTAAATCCGGTCATATCGGCAAGAAGATTGCCGCGACGCTTGCCAGCACCGGCACTCCGGCGTTCTTCGTGCATCCTGCCGAAGCGCTGCACGGCGATCTGGGGATGATCGAAAGCCGCGACGTGATGCTGTTTATCTCCTACTCCGGTTCAGCCAAAGAGCTGGATCTCATCATCCCTCGCCTGCAAGAAAAATCGGTAGCCCTGTTAGCGATGACCGGCAAATCCCGTTCGCCGCTGGCGCTGGCCGCGAAAGCAACGCTGGATATTTCCGTTGAGCGCGAAGCCTGCCCGATGCACCTGGCACCGACCTCCAGCACCGTCAACACGCTGATGATGGGCGACGCGCTGGCGATGGCGGTGATGCAGGCGCGCGGTTTTAATGAGGAAGATTTCGCCCGTTCCCATCCTGCTGGCGCGCTTGGGGCACGTCTGCTCAACAAGGTTCACCACCTGATGCGCACGGACGATGCCATTCCTCAGGTCAAACTCGACACCAGCGTGATGGACGCCATGCTGGAGCTGAGCCGCACCGGGCTGGGGCTGGTTGCGGTATGCGACAACGACCGTCAGGTGAAGGGCGTCTTCACCGACGGCGACCTGCGCCGCTGGCTGGTGGGCGGCGGCAAGCTGGAGGCGCGGGTATCCGAAGCAATGACCCGGGGCGGGCTGACGCTGAATGCCGACAGCCGCGCCATTGAAGCCAAAGAGGTGCTGATGAAGCGCAAAATCACCGCTGCGCCGGTGGTGGACGAGCACGGCAGGCTGTGCGGCGCGATCAACCTGCAAGACTTCTACCAGGCGGGGATTATTTAACCCTTAAGCCCCAGACGTTTCGCCAGCCTGTGAAGGTTGGCGACGTCCATCTCCAGCGCCCGCGCGCATGCCGCCCAGCTGCGGTTATTCTGCTCCAGGGCGCGGGTGATCATCTGACGCTGGAACGCATCCGTCGCCTCGCGCAGGTTTTCGTTCACGCTCTCAGGTATCACTGGCTTCACGGACGGCGTCGTTTCCTCATGCAGCGCGAAATGGCGCGCATGGATAACCACTTCATCCCCCGAACGCGTAGCCCGCGCCAGCACCACCGCGCGGTGAATCGCATGTTCCAGTTCACGCACGTTACCCGGCCAGCCGTAGCTCAGCAGGTGCGTCCTCGCGCCGGGGCTTAGCACCACGCGGGAAAGCCCCATTTTGAGCCGACACTGTTCGCAGAAAAAGCCCGCCAGCAGCACCACATCATCGCCCCGCTCGCGCAGCGGCGGCACCGTGAGCGGGAACACGCTCAGACGGTGGAACAGATCGGCGCGGAAATTCCCCGCCAGCACCTCTTCGCGCAGATCGCGGTTCGTCGCCGCCAGCACGCGCACATCCACGCGTAAGCTGCGATCGTCACCCACGCGTTGAATATCGCCATACTGCAACACCCGCAGCAGTTTGGCCTGGAGCGAAAGGGAGAGTTCGCCAATTTCATCGAGGAACAGCGTGCCGTTATCAGCCATTTCGAACTTGCCGCTGCGGTTGCTGATCGCCCCGGTAAAGGCTCCTTTGACGTGTCCGAACAGCTCGCTTTCCGCCACGCTTTCCGGCAGCGCCGCGCAGTTGAGATACACCAGCGGGTTCACCGCACGGGGCGAGGCTTCGTGGATCGCTTTCGCCACCAGCTCTTTACCGGTGCCGGTCTCCCCGAAGATCAGCACGTTCAAATCAGACGCGGCGACAATCTCAATCTCTTTTTTAAGCTGCGCCATGCCCGGCGAAAGTCCGATCATTTCGGTGTGCGCCACCTGCTCAAACGCCGTCGGGCTACCCGGAAGAATATTCTGGCTCTCCAGCTGTTCTATCAGCAGGGCGTTGTTCAGCGCCCCGGCCGCCAGCGCGGCAATCAGCCGTAGCTCTTCGTCGCTGAAGGTATCGAACTGATCCGGCGACATGCCGTCGAGGGTTAACGCGCCAATCAGGTTCTGCCCGGCAAACAGCGGCAGGCCGATACAGGCGTGCACCTTCAGGCTCTCCTGGCCGGGGATCAGGCCGTCGTACGGATCGGGCAGATCGCTGTCTGCCGGGAAACGCACCACATCACCCGCACGGGCGATGGTTTCCAGACGCGGGTGGCCCTCCAGGGTAAAGCGCCGCCCGAGTACGTCCTTCGCCAGACCGTCGATAGCCAGCGGAATAAACTGCCGCCCTTCGTAACGCAGCAGCGCCGAGGCATCGCAATCCAGCACGTGGCGCAACGTGGAGATCAGCCGTTGAAAGCGGTCCTGATGACCAATACCAGTTTGCAGTTCTATGGCGATCTTCGCCAGCACATCTACGGAAAAGCTCATCTCTGCCTCACTGTCATTTTGACAACACATAGTGTCATATTGACAATTTTTAAGATAGTCAAAATGACTACCCATTAGGGAGAATCAAAACACAAATACATTATTTTCAATAAGTTAAAAAACTGGTACGCAACTTGATATATGACAGTCATCTTATTTGAAAACGCCGTATTAAGTTGAGGTTGCTATGTCTATTCTGGTTAAAAATAACATTCATTGGGTGGGTCAACGTGACTGGGAAGTACGTGATTTTCACGGGACGGAATACAAAACGCTGCGCGGCAGCAGCTACAACAGCTACCTCATTCGCGAAGGTAAAAACGTCCTGATCGATACCGTCGATCACAAATTCAGCCGCGAGTTCGTGCAGAACCTGCGCAGCGAAATCGATTTGAATGACATCGACTACATCATCATCAACCACGCGGAAGAGGATCACGCCGGGGCGCTGACCGAGCTGATGTCCCACATTCCGGATACCCCGATCTACTGCACCACCAATGCCATTGACTCCATCAACGGCCACCACCACCATCCAGAGTGGAACTTCCACACTGTAAAAACCGGCGACACGCTGGATATCGGCAACGGCAAACAGCTGATCTTCGTGGAAACCCCAATGCTGCACTGGCCGGACAGCATGATGACCTACATGACCGGTGACGCGGTGCTGTTCAGCAACGACGCCTTCGGCCAGCACTACTGCGACGAACGTCTGTTCAACGACGAAGTGGATCAGACCGAGCTGTTCGAACAGTGCCAGCGCTATTACGCCAACATCCTGACGCCGTTCAGCCGTCTGGTCACGCCAAAAATCACCGAGATCCTCGGCTTCAACCTGCCGGTGGATATGATTGCCACCTCCCACGGCGTGGTATGGCGTGAAAATCCAACCCAGATCGTCGAGCTGTACCTGAAGTGGGCGGCGGACTATCAGGAAGACCGCATCACCATCTTCTACGACACCATGTCCAACAACACCCGCATGATGGCGGACGCCATTGCCCAGGGCATCAACGAAGTGGACCCGAACGTGGCAGTGAAAATCTTCAACGTGGCGCGCAGCGATAAGAATGAGGTATTGACCAACGTCTTCCGCTCCAAAGGCGTGCTGGTGGGTACCTCCACCATGAATAACGTGATGATGCCGAAAATTGCCGGACTGGTGGAAGAGATGACCGGCCTGCGCTTCCGTAACAAACGCGCCAGCGCCTTTGGTTCACACGGCTGGAGCGGCGGCGCGGTAGACCGTCTCTCCACCCGTTTACAGGATGCCGGTTTTGAGATGTCCCTGAGCCTGAAGGCGAAATGGCGTCCGGATCTCGACGCGCTGGAAATCTGTCGCCAGCACGGTCGCGACATTGCCCGCCAGTGGGCGCTTGCGCCGCTGCCGGAAACCGCACCCGCCGCGGCTGCTGCGCCGGAAGCCGTAGCAGAAGCCGCTCCTGCCGCTGCCGACCTCGGCCCCTGCATGCAGTGCAGCGTCTGCCAGTGGATTTACGATCCCGAGCTGGGCGAGCCGTTGCAGGATGTCGCGCCGGGTACACCGTGGAGCGAGGTGCCGGACAACTTCCTCTGCCCGGAATGTTCCCTCGGAAAAGACGTCTTTGATGAACTGGCAACGGAGGCAAAATGAGCCACGGCATCGTCATTATCGGCTCGGGCTTTGCCGCCCGCCAGCTGGTGAAAAATATCCGCAAACAGGATGCTAACGTGCCGTTGACGGTGATCGCCGCCGACAGCATGGATGAGTACAACAAGCCTGATTTAAGCCACGTCATTAGCCAAAATCAGCGCGCCGACGATCTCACCCGCCAGACGGCGGGGGAGTTTGCAGAACAATTTAATCTGCGTCTGTTTCCGTACACCTGGGTCACCGATATCGACGCCGACGCCCACGTGGTGAACGCGAAAGATAAAACCTGGCAGTACGACAAGCTGGTGCTGGCGACGGGGGCATCTGCGTTTGTGCCGCCGGTTGAGGGCCGCGAGTTGATGGTCACGCTCAACAGTCAGCAGGAGTATCAGGCCAGCGAGACCCTGTTACGCGACGCCATGCGGGTGATGATTGTCGGCGGCGGGCTGATTGGCACCGAGCTGGCGATGGACTTCTGCCGGGCGGGAAAATCCGTCACCCTGGTTGACCACGCGGCCAGCATTCTGTCAGCGCTGATGCCGGCAGAAGTAAGCAGTCGCTTACAGCATCGTCTGACCGACATGGGCGTGCATCTGCTGCTGAAATCGCAGTTGCAGAGCCTGAGCAAAACCGAAACCGGCATTTGTGCGACGCTCGACCGCACCCGCAGGGTGGAAGTGGATGTGGTTATTGCGGCGACGGGGCTGCGCCCGGAAACCGCGCTGGCGCACCGCGCAGGCGCAGAGATCAATCGCGGCGTGAAGGTAGACAGCTACCTGCAAACCACCCAGCCGGACATTTATGCCCTGGGCGACTGCGCGGAAATTAACGGCCAGGTGCTGCCGTTCCTGCAACCGATTCAGTTGAGCGCCATGTTCCTGGCGAAAAACCTGCTCGGCGGCAACGCCCCGGTGAGATTACCCGCCATGCTGGTGAAGGTAAAAACGCCGGAACTACCGCTGCATCTCGCAGGTGAAACGCAGCGTCAGGATCTGAACTGGGAGATTGTCCTTTCGCCTCAGGGCATGGTGGCGCGCGGCACCGATACTGACGGACAGATGCGCGCCTTTGTCGTCAGCGAAGACAGAATGAAGGAGGCCTTCGCGCTGTTGAAATCGTTACCTGCTTAACCCTCGTCATGCCGGGTGGCGCTCCGCTTACCCGGCCTACTTAACACCATAACGGTAAACCTTGTAGGCCCGCGCAAGCGTAGCGCCGCCGGGCAAAAACAGGGCTGCGTGGTTCAGGACCGCACCACCAGCGCGTCATAACCGCGCCAGCGGTAGTTCGCCATTGAGATCAGCCAGCAGGCGACAAACAGCCCGACCACCACAAACCCGGCGTCGCCCAGGTTATCGTTCACCGCACCAATCAGATCCCACACGCCGCCGCTGAGGGCGAACTTGTCCATCAGCAGACCCAGCGCTTCCAGCCCGCCGATAAACAGCGCCACCACCACCGAAGTGCCGGTGATGGTCATGTTGTAGTACAGCTTGCGCTGCGGCTTGTTGAATGCCCAGCCGTAGGCACCCACCATAAGCAGGTTATCGAGCGTATCCACCAGCGCCATGCCGCTGGCGAAGAGCGCCGGGAAGATCATGATCGACCACACCGACATCCCGCTGGAGGCGCTGGCGGCGGAGATCCCCAGCACGCCGATTTCGGTGGCAGTGTCAAAGCCGAGGCCAAACAGGAAGCCCACCAGATACATCTGCCAGCTCCTGTTGACGAGGCGGAAGGTTTTGCCGAACAGCCAGTTCATGATGCCACCCTGGGCAGGCAGCGTGATGTCGCCCTGCACGGGCCTGCCGTGTTTCAGTGCCTGAAAACTGCGCCAGACGCCGCGCAGGATCACCATATTCACCAGCGCCATCGCCAGCAGGAAGGTGGCGGAGACGGCGGTGCCAATCAGGCTGCCGGTTTCGTGGAACCATTCCATATTTTTCTGAAACGCCGTGGCGGTGGCGGCGATGGCAATGGAGGCCAGCACCACGATGGTGGAGTGTCCGAGGGAAAACCATGCGCCCACGCCGGACGGGCGCTTACCCTGCTGCATCATCTTACGCGTCACGGTATCAATCGCGGCGATATGGTCGGCATCCACCGCATGACGCAGTCCGTAACACCAGGCCAGCAGGCTGGCCGCCATCAGCGCCGTACTGCCGCTAAAGGTGTGCCACGCCAGCCCCCAGGCCAGCAGGTTAGCCATCACCAGAGCCAGCAGCAGGCACGCTGCACGAGGTTCATTGCGTAAAAGTCGTAACATTTTAAATCCTTTGTGAACATGATCGGGCGGCAGCAACCACCGCCTGCCCGAAGGAGATCGCTCCGTCGCCTGCGGGCAGGCGCGAAGGAAAAAGAAGCGTGAAATCAGAAAGGTAATGACGAAAGCGCGCGCGTAGCAGGCGGTTGTGAAGGACACCTCCGCTGAAGCACACCGTAGAGAGCGACCGTCGGCGGGCATGCGTTGCCGCCAGTTCGCTCAGCCCTTTTGCCAGCGCATCGTGAAAGGCCCAGGCGCGCTCGCCGGGCTCCGCCCGCCAGGCCAGCCACTGCTGCCAGAACAGCGCAAGGTTATCCGTCTTGAGCGTCACCGGATGATCAACCCCTGCACAGCGTTCGGCCAGCGCCTCCAGCCGGCACGCGGCTTCGCCCTCATAGCGTTGCGTTTCAATGCCCAGCGCACAGGCCACGGCGTCGAACAGACGACCACAGGAGGAGGCCCTCGGCGCATTGATACCGCGCGACACCGCCGTTGCCAGCAGCGGCCAGTTTTGACGCTGTACCGCCTCTGTTTCCGGGTACTGCTGCCAGTCAGGTACGAACGCCAGACAGTGGGCGAGCAAATTGCGCCACGGCTGTTTTGCCGCCAGATCGCCCCCCGGCAGCGCAACGGCTGGCAGACCGCCCAGCCGTTCGCAGTCGCGATAGTTCACCCGCAGGCACTCGCCGCCCCACAGCGCGCCGTTCTCGCCCATGCCGATCCCGTCCAGCGTCAGGGCAATAACATCCCCGCCGTCGAGCGGCCAGCCATTCTCCGCCAGACACGCTGCTGCATGCGCATGATGATGCAGCACGGTCTCAACGGGCAGCGTCTGCGCCCGGGCCCACTGTCGGGCGTGATATCCCGGATGGGCATCGCACACCACGCGCTCTGGCTGGAAGGCGTAGATGTCCTGCATCGTCGAGAGCGCACTGCGCCACTGCGCCTCTACGCCCTCGTCGCTCAGATCGCCAAAATGCTGGCTCAGCACCGCCTGGTTGCCACGTACCAGGCAGAAGGTATTTTTCATCTCCGCGCCGGTGCATAACATGGGCGGGATGTCGCGGAATCCGGCGGGCAATGTGATGGCATCCGGCACAAAACCGCGTGCGCGACGCAGCATCGTGCCCTCCCGGTCCATTACTGAATCATCCATCCGTTGCAGGATGTCGCGGTCGTGCAGCAGGAAGCCGTCAGCGACGTCACTGAGTTCTTCCAGCGCCTGCTGGTTGCTTATGGCGGGTGGATGGCCGCTGAGGTTGCCGGAGGTCATCACCAGCGGGCGCTGGCAGTCCAACATCAGCAAATGCTGGAGCGGGTTCGCAGGCAACATCACGCCAATTGTATTCAGCCCCGGCGAAATCTCCTCAGGAAACGCAGGAAGGCAGGCTTTTGGCGTCAGCACAATCGGCGCAGCGGGTGAACGTAACAGCGTCTGGATGGCCTCCGGCAGATCGTTCGCATGCGGGATCATCACTGCCAGCGGCTTGGTCGGGCGCTGCTTGCGTGCCCGCAATTTCCGAATCGCCTGTGGGTTAAGCGCGTCGCAGACCAGGTGAAATCCGCCCAGCCCTTTGACCGCCACAATCCCGCCGTTTTTCAATCTCTCCACCGCCGCGCTTAACGCCGATTCGCGGGTGGTGGCAGCATCCCCGGCTTGCCACTCCAGCTGCGGCCCGCAGTCCGGGCAGGCCACCGGCTGGGCGTGAAAACGCCGGTCAGCCGGGTTGCGGTACTCCGTTTCACAGGGCACACAGAGCGGGAAAGGCGCCATTGACGTGGCCGGGCGGTCATAGGGCATGGCGCGGATAATGGTAAACCGCGGCCCGCAGTGGGTGCAGTTGATAAACGGGTAGCGATAACGGCGCTCGCGCGGATCGCGCATCTCCGCCAGGCATGCGGGACAGGTGGCGGCATCCGGGACGATTTGCGTGTCCATCGCCCCGCTCTCGCTGTGGCGGATGACAAACTCGTCCGGCAGCGTATTCCAGCTGTACGGCTGCGTTTCAACGCGATCGATGCGCGCCAGCGGTGGGCAGTCCTGGCGCAGTCTCGCGGTAAAGTCACCCCCACTACCCGCGAGACGCACCAGGACACCCTCTCCGTCGTTGCACACGTCGCCCGCCAGCCCCAGCTGGTGTGCAAGCTGCCAGACGAAGGGACGAAATCCTACCCCCTGCACCTTGCCGCGCACCCGAAACTGTACGCCGTTAACGCGCATTGCAGCTTAAAACAGCAGCGATGACGAGGTGTCGAACGCCGCACGGCGGCGTTTTTCGGCACTCATCTGTTCGAGCTTATCGCGATCGACGCAGACCAGCGCATGCGTCGGACAGGCTTCCATACACGCCGGACCGGCGTCGCGGTGGTAGCAGAGGTCACATTTATTGGCTTCGGCTTTCTCCGCGCGCACGCTCAGCCCGATACCGCTGTTGCGCACCACCGGGCGAACGACCACCTCCATCGCGCCATACGGACACGCCACCACACAGGTTTTGCACCCGATGCAGCGCTCCTGCATCACATGCACGAAGCCTTTCTCGCGCTTAATCGCCCCGTTCGGACAGACGTTGGCGCACGGCGCGTCTTCGCACTGGCGACAGATAGCGGCGGTGGAAATATTCACGCCTTTAATGACGTGGATGCGCGGCAGGAAGGTGTCGGGGGTCAGGGAGGCGCAATCCTGCTCCGCCTGATGGGACACCACGCACGCCACTTCACAGGTACGGCAACCAATGCATTTGCTGGCATCGGCCATAATAAAACGGTTCATCTGCTTCTCCGGCATAACTGTTATGCGCGAAGCTATTCATAAACCGTGCCAATATTTAATACATTGATTTTAAAGAGAAATAAAAAAGAAGAGGATCTGTCATCGTCATTTGTGACGATGACAGATGTCGACGTCAGCGATGCGGGCCGTCAATGACGGAGCCGCGCAGGATAAGCTCGCCGGAAAAAGTTTGCTGAGGCTTAAACTCACCGCCGTCGAGCATGAAGATCAGGCGGCTGATGGTCTCCTGGATCATCTCCGTTACCGGAATACGCACGCTGGAGAGGGACGGCACGATATAGGGCGCGATTGCCACGTCGTCAAAGCCGATGACGGACACCGCGCCCGGCGTGGCGACGCCGCTCTCGTGCAACTGCCTGATGGCGCCAATCGCCATATCGTCGTTACTCGCCACCAGGGCGGTAAACGTCTCGCCGCGGGTGAGCAGCTGAGAGACCGCCGCCGCGCCGCTGGCCGGGCTCCACTTCCCTTCGGCGATCAGCGCGTCACGCAGGGCAATGCCGTGCTGCGCCAGCGCGTCCTTGTAGCCGGAAAGACGCTCCACGCCGGTGGGGGAATCCAGCGAACCGGTGATAAACGCAATCTCCCGGTGGCCTTTCTCAATCAGCTGCGATACTGCGTCCTGACACGACGCTTTATGATCGGACCAGACGCTGTGGCTGCTGTTTTTCCGCAAACGGCGGTTGAGCACCATAATCGGCTGCTCGCATTTCTCAATAATTTCGTCCAGCGCTTCCACGCTCAGGAAACGCGGGTAGATGATTACCGCGTCGCAGCGCATGTCGAGCAGGTACTGGATCGCCTCGCGCTCCTCTTCGGCGCTGTGCTTGCCGTCCGCCAGGATCAGCTGACGCCCCTTCTCTTCCGTCATCCGCGCGGCGTTAAACAGCAGCTCGCTAAAGTAGACCCCATGGTACAGGGTGTTTGTCACCACCAGCCCCAGGGTCTGGGTGCGTTTGGTCGCCAGGTTTCGCGCCAGCAGATTGGGGCGATACCCGCTCTCTTCGATGGCCTGAAACACGCGGTCTTTCGTCTCCTGGCTGACGTAACCGTTCCCCGACAGCACCCGGGAGACCGTCGCTTTCGACACGCCTGCCCGCTTCGCCACTTCCAGCATCGTGGTCATAGTGTTATTCCATTCAAATCTGATGAGCCGCAGTGTACTTCACCGCAGAAAAATTGTCGCAGCGGCGTTATCACGCTTTTTACGGCCACGAGTGATCGTCATCACGAAACGAAAAAATGCATAAAAAGTGGTCTTGTTTCATTAAAAGAAACTCATGATGATTATGTGAAACCGGTTTCCTACACTTCTCACAACGATAACAGGATCACATCCGATGGCAAAAAATTACGCTGCGCTGGCAAATGACGTGGTTAGCGCGCTGGGCGGTAAAGAGAACATCGTCGCCGTCACCCACTGCATGACGCGCCTGCGCTTCGTTCTGAAAGACGAAAGCCTTACCGACGCCGCGCGTCTGAAAAGCATCAGCGGCGTGCTCGGCGTGGTGCGCAACGACAATCAGTGCCAGGTGATCATCGGCAACACCGTGTCCCAGGCATACCGTGAAGTGGTGAGCCTGCTGCCCGCCAACCTGCAACCTGCCGTAGCGGAAGGTCCACAGAAGCTTACGCTGCGCCGGATTGGCGCCGGGATCCTCGACGCGCTGATCGGCACCATGTCTCCGCTGATCCCGGCGATCATCGGCGGGTCGATGGTCAAGCTGCTGGCGATGATCCTTGAGATGACCGGCGTGCTGGGCAAAGGTGACCCGACGCTGACGATCCTGACCGTTATCGGCGATGGCGCGTTCTTCTTCCTGCCGCTGATGGTGGCGGCTTCCGCAGCGGTGAAGTTCAAAACCAACATGTCCCTGGCGATAGCCATTGCGGGCGTACTGGTTCACCCGAGCTTTATCGAGCTGATGGCGAAAGCGGCGCAGGGCGAGCATGTAGAATTTGCCTTAATTCCGGTGACGGCGGTGAAATACACCTATACCGTTATCCCGGCCCTGGTGATGACCTGGTGCCTGTCGTATATCGAACGCTGGGTGGATCGCATCACCCCGGCGGTGACCAAAAACTTCCTCAAGCCGATGCTGATCGTGCTGATTGCCGCCCCGCTCGCCATCGTACTGATTGGCCCGCTCGGGATCTGGATCGGTAGCGCCATCTCCGCGCTGGTCTACACCATTCACGGCTATCTGGGCTGGCTCTCCGTTGCCATTATGGGCGCGCTGTGGCCGCTGCTGGTGATGACCGGGATGCACCGCGTGTTTACGCCGACCATCATCCAGACCATTGCCGAAACGGGCAAAGAAGGGATGGTGATGCCGTCGGAAATCGGCGCCAACCTGTCGCTCGGCGGTTCGTCGCTGGCGGTGGCGTGGAAAACGAAAAACCCGGAGCTGCGCCAGACGGCGCTGGCGGCGGCGGCCTCCGCCATCATGGCGGGGATCTCTGAACCGGCGCTGTACGGCGTGGCGGTACGCCTGAAGCGTCCGCTGATTGCGAGCCTGATCAGCGGCTTTATCTGCGGCGCGGTGGCCGGCATGGCCGGTCTCGCCAGCCACTCCATGGCGGCGCCGGGGCTGTTCACCAGCGTGCAGTTCTTCGACCCGGCCAACCCGATGACCATCGTCTGGGTGTTTGGTGTGATGGGTCTGGCGGTGGTGCTGTCGTTCGTGCTGACCCTGCTGTTAGGGTTTGAAGATATCCCGGTAGAAGACGAAGCCGAAAAAGCACGCGCCCTGCAAACCGCACCGGTACAGAACAAAGCAGCAGAAGCATAAACTGAAAGCGAGGTAAGAATGTCTGTTTTTCCACAAGGATTTTTATGGGGCGGCGCGCTTGCCGCCAACCAGAGTGAAGGGGCTTACCGTGAAGGCGGCAAAGGACTGACAACGGTCGATATGATCCCCCACGGCGCAAACCGTCTGGCGGTAAAAGTCGGCAAGGAAAAACGGTTTTCGTTGCGTGACGACGAATTTTACCCGAGCCACGAGGCGATTGATTTTTACCATCGTTACAAAGAAGACATTGCCCTGATGGCGGAGATGGGCTTTACGGTGTTCCGCACCTCGATTGCCTGGAGCCGCCTCTACCCGAACGGCGACGAACCGTTGCCAAATCAGGAGGGCATTGCCTTCTACCGCGCGGTGTTCGAGGAGTGCAAAAAGTACAACATCGAGCCGCTGGTGACGCTCTGCCATTTCGACGTGCCGATGCACCTGGTGACGGAGTACGGCTCCTGGCGCAACCGTAAGATGGTGGATTTCTTCGCCCGCTACGCCCGCACCTGCTTCGAGGCGTTTAACGGGCTGGTGAAATACTGGCTGACCTTCAACGAAATCAACATTATGCTGCACAGCCCGTTCTCCGGCGCGGGGCTGGTGTTTGAGGAAGGGGAAAACGAAGACCAGGTGAAATACCAGGCCGCGCACCACGAGCTGGTGGCGAGCGCGCTGGCGACCAAAATCGCCCACGAGGTGAACCCGGAAAACCAGGTCGGCTGCATGCTGGCGGGCGGCAATTTTTACCCCTACTCGTGCAAGCCGGAAGACGTGTGGATGGCACTGGAGAAAGATCGCGAGAACCTGTTCTTTATCGACGTGCAGGCGCGCGGCAGCTATCCGGCCTACTCCGCCCGCGTGTTCCGCGAGAAAGGGGTGGTGATTGTGAAAGACCCCGGCGACGACGACCTGCTGAAAAACACCGTCGACTTTGTCTCGTTCAGTTATTACGCCTCGCGCTGCGCGTCGGCGGATATGAACGCGGGCAACACCAGCGCGGCGAACATCGTGAAGTCCCTGCGCAACCCGCATATTCAGGTGAGCGAGTGGGGCTGGGGCATCGACCCGCTCGGGCTGCGCATCACCATGAACATGATGTATGACCGCTACCAGAAGCCGCTGTTCCTGGTGGAAAACGGCCTCGGGGCGAAGGACGTCATTGATGAAAACGGCGAGATCAACGACGACTACCGCATCAGCTACCTGCGCGAGCATATCCGTGCGATGGGTGACGCGATTGAGGACGGCGTCCCGCTGATGGGCTACACCACCTGGGGCTGCATTGACCTGGTCTCGGCCTCAACAGGCGAGATGAGCAAGCGCTATGGATTTGTCTACGTCGACCGCGACGACGCCGGGAACGGCACGCTGGACCGCAAGCGCAAGAAATCGTTCTGGTGGTATAAGAAGGTGATTGCGAGTAACGGGGCGGATCTGGCGTAGCCTGTTTTGCCGGGTGGCGGCGTTGCCTTACCCGGCCTACAAACTGCTCGATGCGGTTTTCACCCTCTCCCCTCTGGGGAGAGGGCCGGGGTGAGGGGCTGAAAACCCCCGTCCCCAACCCACCCGGCAAGCCGTGAATACACCACGTCCACCGCCTCTTTCACCGGCGGCGTCATCGGATAATAAAACCCGACGATGTCCGGCTGAATGCCCAGAAACAGCACCTCACCCACGTCGTCTTTAATCTGATCCACCAGGTAGTTCAGCGGCATGTTGTGGGTGGTCATCATAAACATCTCGGCGATGTCGTCCGGGTCAATCAGGCGGATCTCGCCGGGGTTGAGCCCCATATCGGTGGCATCGACGATTAACAACCTGTCCGGGCGCAGCTCGCGAATGGCCACCACGTCGTTTTCCGGCGCGCTGCCGCCGTCAATCACCACCCAGTTGCCCGGCGGGTTCGCGGCGCACATCTCCGCCAGCAGCGGGCCCGCGCCGTCGTCGCCCATCATGCTGTTGCCGACACACAGTAAAACGTCAGTCACGTAATCTCCTCACCATCAGGTAGATGGCGCTCTCCTGATGAATATCGTGCAGCATGCCGAGCAGCGTTTTGCTCCACGCCTGCTGCGCCGGGGTTTGTACGCTCAGCGCCGCGTCAAAGGCGTTGGCGAGCATCGCAATGTGGTTGGCGTCGATAACGATCTCACCGTACTTCGGCACGCCCTCCATTTTGCGCCGCGCCGTGCTGCCCTCCTCCAGCGTGGCGATCCACGCCAGGTACTCGGACCACGGGCAGCTTAGCGCCGTTTCAAGGCAGTCGATCACCCCGAGGTGGTGCCCAATCGCCAGGCTGTAATAGACCACCTGCTGCGCCGCATCCGGCGTGGCATCGTTCTCATCAATAAACTTACGGCTCAGCTGGCTGAACACCACCGTTTCACTCATCGGATACGCGCCTCATCCACAATACTGTTCAGGTTTGCCACGATCTCATTGAGACGCGGATCGTTTTCCGCCTCCAGCCAGCGCGCCACCTGATGGTCGCCCTGGCTCAGCAGGCGCAGATAATCGTCGGCAATCTGACGGCCATAGCGGTAACCCGCCAGCCTGCGCGCCGTGCGGTCGATCTTCACACGCAGCGGCTGCACCATATCCGGGTGCAGGAGAGTGGCTGGCTGGTTGTCCAGCTCGCCCGGCTCGCGGGCGTGGATCTTCTGCTCCAGCAGGCCGAGCGCCATGGCAAAACCGTACAGCGTGGCGGCGGGCGTCGGCGGGCAGCCCGGAATGTAAACGTCCACCGGCACGATTTTGTCGGTGCCGCCCCAGACGCAGTAAAGATCGTGGAAGATGCCGCCGCTGTTGCCGCAGGCGCCGTAGGAGATGCAGATTTTCGGATCCGGCGCAGACTGCCAGGCGCGCAGCGCAGGCGAGCGCATCGCGCGGGTGACCGCGCCGGTGAACAGCAGGATATCCGCGTGGCGCGGGGACGGCACCACTTTGATGCCGAAGCGTTCGGCGTCAAACAGCGGCGACAGGGTGGCGAAGATTTCGATCTCACAGCCGTTGCAGCCGCCGCAGTCCACGCGATAGACGTAGGCCGAGCGTTTGATTTTTTTCAGCAGCGACGCCTTCATGCTGGCGATGGACTCCTCCACCGTCAGCGGTACCGGAATGCCGTTAGCGTCGCGCGGGCCGAGTAAGTTTTCCATCAGCTGGCCTCTCTCATATGACGGGTTAAATCGATGCGGTCAGACGGCAGCAGGCATTTCTGACGTTTGCACTCCGGGCAGGTTTCGAAGCTTTCACGGTGATGCTCCGCACGCACGTCGCCGTTGTGCTTCAGCAGCGCGATGGCGTAGTCGATCTCTTTTTGCACGGCGAACGGACGCTTGCAGACGCGGCAGTTGCACAGCGCAAAGCGCGACTGCTGGAGGAAATCCTCTTTTTTCCACACCGCCAGCTCGTACTCCTGAGACAGGCGAATGGCTACCGTCGGGCAGACCTCCTCGCAGCGGCCGCAGAAGATGCAGCGCCCGAGGTTAAACTGCCAGGCCAGCTCGCCGGTTTTCAGGTCCGTTTCCACCGTTAAGGCATTCGACGGGCAGGCGTTGACGCAGGCCGCGCAGCCGATGCACTGCTGCGGGTTGTGCTCCGGCTTGCCGCGAAAGTTTTTATCCACCGGGATCGGCTCCAGCGGATAACTGCTGGTCTGCGCGCCGGTTTTGATCACTTTTTTGATAAAGGTAAACATCACGAGTCCTTATTTCAGCGGCGAGTTCTTACGCTCGATGCTGTAGCGCTCAAGCTCTTTGTACGGCACCACCTGGCTTTTCTTCTTGCGCACGTCCACGACGGTCATGCGGTCGGTGCAGGAGTAGCACGGATCGAGGCTGCCGATGATCAGCGGCGCGTCAGAGACGGTGTTACCGCGCAGCATGTAGCGCAGGGTTGGCCAGTTGGCGTAGGTCGCCGCACGGCAGCGCCAGCGGTAGAGCTTCTGGTTGTCGCCGGTCATGCTCCAGTGAATGTCATCCCCGCGCGGCGCTTCGGCGAATCCGAGGGCAAAGCGGTTTGGAATGTAGGTGAAGCCTTCCACCATCAGCGGGCCGCCCGGCAGGTTATCAAGGCCGTAGTCGATCATGTTCAGCGCGGTAAACACCTCGTTGATGCGCACCTTCAGGCGGGAGATGACGTCGCAGCCCTGCTCGCTGTGCACGGTCATCGGCAGCAGGCCGTAGCCGACGAACGGGTGATCGGCGCGGGTGTCGCGGGCGTGGCCGCTGGCGCGCACCATCGGGCCGACGTTGCTGAAGTCGCGGGCGATTTCAGGGTCAAGACGACCAATCCCGACGGTGCGCTGCTCGATGTTTGGCGTGCTGAGCAGCATGTCCACCAGCTCCTGCACGTCGCGGCGCATCTGCTGCGCCAGCTGGCGGGTCTGGATCATGTCGTCTTTCAGCAGGTCGCGGCGGATCCCGCCGATCAGGTTCAGGCCGTAGGTTTTACGCGCCCCGGTGAGGATCTCCGCCATCTTCATTGATGCCTCACGCACGCGGGAGAACTGCATAAACCCGGAGTCAAAGCCGACGAAGTGGCAGGCCAGGCCGAGGTTCAGCAGGTGTGAGTGCAGGCGTTCCACCTCCAGCAGAATGGCGCGGATCATCTGCGCGCGTTCCGGCACCACGATCCCCATGCCGTTCTCCACCGAGGTGGTGTAGGCGGTGCTGTGGGCAAAGCCGCAGATGCCGCACACGCGGTCAGAAAGAAACGTGACTTCGTTGTAGCCCATGCGGGTCTCCGCCAGCTTCTCCATGCCGCGGTGGACGTAGAACAGGCGGTAGTCGGCGTCGATAATGTTTTCGCCGTCGACGAACAGGCGGAAGTGGCCCGGTTCGTCGGAGGTGACGTGCAGCGGGCCGATCGGCACCACATTATTCTTCTTGCTGCCCAGCTCGTTGATGAACTCGTAGGTTTCGCTGTCGGTTGTCGGGGCCGGACGCTGGCGGTAGTCCATGCTGTCCTTGCGCAGCGGATAGAGTTCATCCGGCCAGTCGTCCGGCAGCACCAGACGACGCTCGTCAGGCAGACCAACCGGCACCAGGCCGTACATGTCGCGCACTTCGCGCTCGCCCCAGACGGCGGCGGGTACGCGCGGCGTGACGGACGGGTACTCCGGCTTGTTCGGGTCAACTTCGACGCGCACGGTGAGCCAGCACTTCTCGCCCTGCTCCATCGACATCACGTAGTACACCGCATAGTTGCCGCACAGCTGACGCTCGTCGTTGCCGAACAGCACCGACAGCCAGCCGCCCTGCTGGTAGTAAAGAAACTCCACCACTTCCGGCAGGTAGTTCACCTTAATGGTGACGGTTACCTGGTCTTTGGTTTGCCATGACTCCTCCAGCACCACGCCCGGGAAAGCCTGATGCAACGCGGCGAGATACTGCTGACCTTTCTTTTCTTCAGACATAAACACTCTCTTTAATCACGCCACCAGCAAGGAGACGAACGCTAAAAATGCAAAACCAAAACCAGCCCAGGTAATGCGTGACGTTTCGACAAAACGCAGGCGCGCCATGCTGTTTTCAAACAGTGCAATCACCAGCACGCCGATAAGCAGCTTGAGCGCAGCCACCACAACGGCCAGCAGCAGGCCGCCCGCAGAGAAGTGCGTCATCTGCCCCCACGGGAAGAAAACGCCGACGAACATCTGCAACACCACCAGCTGCTTGAGGCTGATGCCCCACTTCAGCACCGCAAAGCCGTAGCCGCTGTACTCGGTGAGTGGCCCCTCCTGCAATTCCTGCTCCGCTTCCGCGAGATCGAACGGCAGCTTGCCCATCTCGATAAAGGTGGCGAACGCGCAGGCGCAGAGCGCCAGCACCAGCGGGAGCGAACGTGAAACCGGCCAGTGGTAAACGGTGTCGGTGATGAAACTGATGTGGGTCGAGCCAGCAACCTGCGCGGCGACCCACAGCCCCAGCAGCAGAATTGGCTCAACCAGCACGCCGAGCATCGCCTCGCGACTGGCGCCGATACCCGTAAACGGGCTGCCGGTGTCCAGGCCCGCAATCGCAAAGAAGAAACGCGCGATGGCGAAGAGGTAGATCAGCGTAATCAGATCGCCAAGCACGGGCAGCGGCGAGCCCACCGTCACTACCGGCAGCGCGGTGGCGATGGTCAGCATCACGCCGACCATCACGAACGGCGTCAGGCGGAACACCCAACCTGAGGCATCCGGCGCGACGCTCTGACGGGAGAGCAGCTTGAAGAGATCGCGGTACTCCTGGAGCACGCCAGGCCCGCGACGGTTGTGTAGCCGGGCGCGCGCCACGCGCGTGATGCCCGACAGCAGCGGCGCGGCGGCAAACAGCACCAGCGCCTGAAGTATTGCCAGTAACAAACTCATGTCAGGCTCCTCGTGAAATGACAATCACCACCAGCACCGCCAGCTCGATCAGCGCCAGGCGGCGGAACAGCACGGGCACGGCGGCGCTCTGCCAGCCCGGCACCCAGCCCACCGGGTTCAGCCAGTGGCGCAGCTTCAGCACGGCGGCGAAGTTCTCCTTCACCGGCATGGCGAAACCGTGGGCGGTGATGACCATCGACTGCTCGTGTTCGTAGCCGCAGGCCCACGCCGCGCCGCGCGAGCGGGAGGCGAGACGGTCGCGTCTGAAGAACAGCATCAGCACGAACGGCAGGAGCGGCGCGGCAATCAGCAGCAGCGCCATCATCGGCTGGGACACGACGGTATGCGCCGTAGCCAGCGGCAGCGGAATGGCGTGGCCCAGAAGCGGCAGCAGCCACGGCGCGGCAACCCCACCTGCGATACAGCACAGCGCCAGCGCGACCACGCTGGTGGCCATCAGCACCGGGGCGCAACAGGCGTTTTCCGCTTCGCGGGTGCGCGGCGCGCCCAGGAAGGTGACGCCGTAAACCTTCGCCATACACATCACCGCCAGCGCCCCGGTAATCGCCAGCCCAACCGCCAGCAGCGGGCCGAGCAGCCGCGCGATAAACGCGTCGCTCTGGCCGAGCGCGAAGAAGGATTGATAGATCACCCACTCCCCGGCAAAGCCGTTCAGCGGCGGAAGCGCGGCCATCGCCATCAGCCCGACCAGCATCGCCAGCGAAATGACGGGCATTTTTTTGCCAATCCCGCCGAGCTTTTCAATATCGCGGTGCCCGGTGCGAAACCAGACGCTGCCCGCGCCGAGGAACAGGGTGCTTTTAAACAGGCTGTGGTTGATAAGGTGATACAGACCGCCAATAAACCCGGCGGCAATCAGCGCCGGCTGGTTGAGCGCCAGCCCGCTGACACCCGCGCCCATGCCGAGCAGGATGATGCCGATATTCTCCAGGGTGTGGTACGCCAGCAGGCGCTGGATGTTATGCTCCATCAGGGCGTAAAGCCCGCCGACAAATGCGGTGATCATCCCGGCAATCAGCAGCGCCACGCCCCACCACAGCGGCGGCTGGCCGCCCGTCAGGGTTATCGTCAGGATGCCGAACAGACCGACCTTCATCACCACGGTGGAGAACAGCGCGGCAGCCGGGGCCGAGGCATTGGCATGCGCCTGCGGCACCCAGCCGTGCAGCGGGATAATCCCGGCCAGCAGGCCAAAACCGATTACGCCCAACAGCCAGACGTCATTCCCCAGCGGCTGGCCGTTAAGCACGGCAAAGTCCAGCGTGCCGAAACGCTGCCACACCAGCCAGCAGGCCAGCGCCAGCAGCAGCGTGCCGAGTCGTCCGAGCGCAAACCACAGCTTGCCGGAGGCGCTGCATCCGGTCAGGAACACGCCGCACAGGGCCATGATTTCAGCCATCACCACCAGCGCGCCGAGGTTGCTGGCGACAACAGTGCAGACCGCGGCGGCCATCAACAGGTTGACCAGCAGGCCGTTGGCGTTGGTGTGCTGATGGCGGTGCCAGTCGATATTAAACAGGCTGATAAACAGCCCACACAGACCAAAGGTGACCAGCCAGATGGCATTTAGCGGCGTAAGCTCAACGGCGTGGTGAATCAGCGGGATGAGGGTGTCGACGGATTGGCCGTCGATCAGGACAACGCCGCCCGCCGCCAGCGTCATCAGGCTGCCGACCGCCCCGCCGATACCGGCGATCCAGCCGCTCAGCGTTTTATGGAAGGAGAGAAGCAGCGCCAGGACAGCGGCGGCGGCAAACCAGGCCACGCCGCTGGTCATCATAACTATCGCGTTCATTTCGCCCCCTCGTTAAGCGCCCGCAGCAGCGAAAGATCGCCGACGTCAGTATTGATGGTCAGCTCGCGCTTGCGTTTGCTGGTGCGGGCGATGTCGCGAATATTAACCAGAATTAACGCTTTGGTCGGACAGGTGCGCACGCAGGCCGGACCTTGTTCATCGAAGCTGCACAGGTCGCACTTCACCGCGACGGCACGAATGCCCGGCACCCAGTCGAGCAGCGTGCTCACGCGTGCCGGAGCCGGTGGCGCAGGCGGCGCTTTCGGGGTGTTGGCATTCGCCGGAATATGCAGCGGACGGCTGCCGGAAAACTCAATGGCGCCAAACGGACAGGCGATGCCGCACAGCTTGCAACTCACGCACAGGCTTTCGTTCAGCTGTACCGCGCCGTCAACGCGGGTGATGGCATTGACGGGACAGACGCCCGCGCATGGCGCGTCTTCACAGTGGTGACAGAGCTGCGGGGCAGACTCTTTCTCATTACGCATGACGCGCAGGCGCGGCATGGACTGTAGCCCGTGCAGGCGGTGCGTTTCCGAGCACGCCGCCTCACAGGTTCGACAGCCAATACAGACCGTCGAGTCAGCAATTACAAAACGGTTCACCGGGTCATCCTCTGGTGATGGTCATTTTTGACGAAAAAAAACTGTCTTATCGACACTTCTCGACACTCGCTTTTCAGGCCACGTTCGCGGAGGATTTTCCGTCGATCAGCTGTTTCAGGTTGATCGGCTGATCGTGCTCAACGGCAGCGTAGAGGCCGTTATAAACCGGCGCGATTTTCTCCAGATAGTGCTCCAGCACCTGCTGGCGATCGCGGGTGCTGACGTGACCGTCCACCATGCCGTCGGCCATCAGTTGGGCTTTCGCAATACACTGTTTTTCACCCTCTTTTGTCTCAACGTAATACTCAATGGTGTGGCTGTTGAAGCTCTCTGCCAGGGTGACAAAAATCGTGAAGTGACCAAACAACACAAAGCGCATATCCCCCTGCGCCGCGCAGCTCATGGCATGGTGCAGACGGGCTTTTGACAGGGTGATCCCCTGAATCAGAGAGTTGCAGTAGAGGTGCCACTGATCCTGAAGCTGCTGATGACGTTGCGCGATGTAATCCGCTTTTTCGCTAATTTCCCAAATAGTCATAAAAGGTATCCGGTTAATGGAGTTAGCGGCTGTTAAGCAGATTTCGTGCCAGTTTTTAATTTATTGATTTAAATGGATTTTAAAGAGATGCGCACTGTCACCGCTGCGGTGTCGACGTGTCATTTCGACAGCGTTGACATCGTCACGCCGTAACGCAAATCAAGCTGGCACTGTTATTGCATTAAAGGGGCAATTCATTAAGGAGGCGTCATGCACGAAATCACCCTCTGCCAGCGGGCACTGGAACTTATCGAACAGCAGGCTGTGCAGAACCATGCGAAGCGCGTGACCGGCGTCTGGCTGAAGGTCGGGGCGTTTTCCTGCGTCGAGACCAGCGCCCTCACCTTCTGTTTTGAGCTGGTGTGCCGCGGCACGCTGGCGGAGGGTTGCGCACTGCATATCGAGGAGCAGCAGGCGGAGTGCTGGTGCGAGCAGTGTCAGCAGTACGTCACGCTGCTGTCATCGAAGGTACAGCGCTGTCCGCAGTGCCAGAGCAGCGGGCTGCGCATCGTGGCGGATGACGGTATGCAGATCCAACGCCTCGAAATCGAGAAGGAGTAATGTATGTGTAGTACCTGCGGTTGCGCTGAAGGCAACCTGTATATAGAAGGGGATGAACACCGCCCCCACTCCGCGTTTCGCTCCGCGCCCTTTTCCCCTGCCCCACGTCCCGCGGCGGCACTGACCGGCATCACCTTTGCGCCGCAGCGTTCAGACGCGGGCGACCTGCATTACGGCCACGGCGAAGCAGGCACCCACGCGCCGGGCATCAGCCAGCGCGAGATGCTGGAGGTGGAGATTAACGTGCTGGACAAAAATAACCAGCTCGCCGCCCGCAATCGCGCCCGCTTCGCCGCCCGTCAACAGCTGGTACTGAACCTGGTCTCCAGCCCCGGCTCCGGTAAAACCACCCTGCTGACCGAAACCCTCAAACGACTGAATAAACGTGTCTCCTGCGCCGTTATCGAAGGCGATCAGCAAACGGTAAACGACGCGGCGCGCATCCGCGAAACCGGTACGCCCGCGATTCAGGTCAACACCGGCAAGGGCTGCCACCTGGATGCGCAGATGATTGCCGACGCCGCCCCGCGCCTGCCGCTGGCGAACAACGGCATCCTGTTTATTGAAAACGTCGGCAACCTGGTCTGCCCGGCAAGCTTCGACCTCGGCGAGCGGCATAAAGTGGCGGTGCTCTCCGTGACCGAAGGGGAAGACAAGCCGCTGAAGTATCCACATATGTTTGCCGCCGCCTCCCTCATGCTGCTGAACAAAGTCGACCTGCTGCCGTACCTGAATTTCGACGTGGATAAGTGCCTGGCTTACGCCCGGGAAGTGAACCCGGACATTGAGATCCTGCTGGTTTCCGCCACGCGCGGCGACGGGATGGATGCCTGGCTGAACTGGCTGGAGAGCGAACGATGTGCATAGGCGTCCCCGGACAAATTCATTCGATCGACGGCAATCAGGCCAAAGTGGAGGTCTGCGGCATCCTGCGCGATGTCGATCTGACGCTGGTGGGCAGCCACGATGAGACCGGCGCATCGCGTCTCGGCCAGTGGGTGCTGGTCCACGTGGGGTTTGCCATGAGCGTGATTAATGAGGTAGAAGCACGCGACACGCTGGACGCGCTACAGAATATGTTCGACGTTGAGCCGGACGTGGGTGCCCTGCTGTATGGTGAGGAACGATAACACATGCGTTACGTTGATGAATATCGCGCGCCTGAGCAGGTGTTGCAGCTTATCGATCGCCTGAAAACCCGCGCGTCCCTGCTGGACTACACGAAAGAAAAACCGCTGCGGATCATGGAGGTGTGCGGCGGACACACCCACGCCATCTTTAAATTTGGCCTCGACCAGCTGCTGCCGGAGAACATCGAATTTATCCACGGCCCCGGCTGCCCGGTGTGCGTGCTGCCCATGGGGCGCATCGACAGCTGTCTCGACATCGCCAGCCGCCCCGGTGTGATTTTTTGCACCTTTGGCGACGCCATGCGCGTACCGGGAAAAAATGGCTCGCTGCTCCAGGCGAAGGCGCGCGGCGCGGACGTGCGGATCGTCTACTCACCGATGGATGCCCTGACGCTGGCGATGGCTAATCCTGAGCGTAAGGTGGTCTTTTTCGGGCTGGGTTTTGAAACCACCATGCCCGCCACCGCTATCACTCTCCAGCAGGCGAAAGCCCGCAACGCCATTAACTTTTACTTTTTCTGCCAGCACATCACGCTTATTCCCACGCTGCGTAGCCTGCTTGAAGCGCCGGACAACGGCATCGACGCCTTCCTGGCACCAGGACACGTCAGCATGGTGATCGGCACAGAAGCCTACGGTTTTATCGCTGAACAGTACAATCGTCCGTTAGTGGTGGCTGGTTTCGAGCCACTTGATCTACTGCAAGGCGTGACCATGCTGGTTGAGCAGAAAATAGCGGCCCTGAGTGTGGTGGAAAATCAGTATCGCCGCGTGGTGCCCGATGCAGGTAACAGACGGGCACAGCAGGCGATAGCCGACGTGTTTAGCGTCGAAGGCGACAGCGAGTGGCGCGGACTGGGGCTGATTGCCGAATCCGGCGTACACCTGACGCCCGCGTATCGCGCCTTCGACGCCGAAGCGCATTTCCGCCCGCAGCCGCAGAAGGTGTGCGACGATCCCCGCGCCCGCTGTGGCGACGTACTCACCGGCAAATGCAAACCTCATCACTGCCCGTTATTTGGCAACGCCTGTAACCCGCAAACCGCGTTTGGCGCGCTGATGGTCTCTTCCGAAGGGGCATGCGCCGCGTGGTACCACTATCGCAACCAGGAGTGTGAAGCATGAACACGGTGGAAATGGCGCACGGAAGCGGTGGACAGGCGATGCAGCAGTTGATTAACAGGCTGTTCATGGAAGCCTTTAACAACCCCTGGCTCGCCGAGCAGGAAGATCAGGCGCGTATTGACCTCGCGGCCCTGACCGCCCACGGCGACAGGCTGGCGTTCTCTACCGACAGCTACGTGATTGACCCGCTGTTCTTCCCGGGCGGCGATATCGGCAAGCTCGCCGTCTGCGGCACGGCAAACGACGTGGCCGTCAGCGGCGCGATCCCCCGCTACCTCTCCTGCGGGTTTATCCTCGAAGAAGGGTTACCCATGGAGACGCTCACGGCGGTGGTCAACAGCATGGCGCACACCGCCCGCGAGGCGGGGATCGCCATCGTGACCGGGGATACCAAGGTGGTGCAGCGCGGCGCGGCGGATAAGCTCTTCATTAACACCGCCGGAATGGGGGCGATCCCCGCCGACATTCACTGGGGCGCGCAGCAGCTTTGCGCAGGCGACGTGCTGATTGTCAGCGGCACGCTGGGCTGCCACGGGGCAACCATCCTGAACCTGCGCGAAGGCTTAGGGCTGAATGGCGAACTGCACAGTGACTGCGCGGTACTCACGCCGCTGATCCAGACGCTGCGCGACATGCCGGGTGTAAAAGCCCTGCGCGACGCCACGCGAGGCGGCGTGAATGCCGTCGTACACGAATTTGCCGCAAGCAGCGGCTGCGGAATTGAACTGACCGAGCGCGGCCTGCCCGTTAAGCCTGCTGTACGCGGGCTGTGCGAGCTATTAGGGCTAGACCCGCTTAACTTTGCCAACGAAGGCAAGCTGGTGATCGGCGTGGAACGCACGGCGGCGGAAGCCGTACTTGAACAACTGCGCGCACATCCCTTAGGGAAAGACGCGGCCATCATCGGCGACGTGGTTGAGCGCAAAGGGGTGCGCCTGACCGGGCTTTACGGCGTGAAGCGCACGCTGGATCTGCCGCACGCTGAACCGTTACCCCGAATTTGCTAGACCGCGCCAAAAGCGGTCAGCGCTGAATGTCTCTTTTTTGCCAGTTTCTATTGGAAAGCAATAATGCCGTATACACCGATGAGCGATCTTGGACAGCAGGGCCTGTTTGACATCACGCGCACACTTTTACAACAGCCCGACCTCGGCGCGCTGAGCGATGCCCTGACGCGGCTGGTCAGGCAATCAGCGCTGGCGGACAGCGCCGCCATTGTGCTCTGGCATAGCGCAACCCACCGCGCGAGCTATTTCTCAACGCGTGATAACGGCAAAATCTTCGAATATGAAGATGAAACGTTTCTGGCCCACGGTCCGGTGCGACGTATTCTCTCCCGCCCGGAAGCGCTGCACTGCAATTTTGACCAGTTTCGCCAGGCCTGGCCGAAGCTGGCAGAGAGCAACCTTTACCACCCGTTCGGCCACTACAGCATGCTGCCGCTGGCGGTGGAAGGGCAAATTTTTGGCGGCTGCGAGTTTATCCGTAATAACGACCAGCCCTGGACCGAGGCGGAGTACGAGCGGTTGCATACCTTCACGCAGATTGTGGCCGTCGTGGCAGAGCAGATCCAAAGCCGCGTCACCAATAACGTGGATTACGACCTGTTGAGCCGCGAGCGCGATAATTTCCGCATACTGGTCGCCATCACCAATGCCGTGCTGTCGCGTCTCGATATGGACGAACTGGTGAGCGAAGTCGCCAAAGAGATCCATCACTATTTCAGGATCGATGCCATCAGCATTGCGCTGCGCGGCAACCGTAAGGGCAAGCTGAACATCTACTCCACCCACTACCTCGACGAAGCTAACCCGGCGCACGAGCAAAGCGAAGTGGACGAAGCGGGAACCCTGTCTGAACGGGTATTTAAAAGCAAAGAGATCCTGCTGTTAAACCTCAGCGAGCAGGATCCGGTAGCGCCCTACGAGCGGATGCTGTTTAACACCTGGGGCAACAAGATCCAGACCCTGTGCCTGCTGCCGCTGATGTCCGGCAACACCATGCTCGGCGTGCTTAAACTGGCGCAGTGCGATGAAGCCGTATTTACCACCGCCAACCTGAAGCTGCTGCGCCAGATCGCCGAACGTATCTCCATTGCGCTGGATAACGCCCTCGCCTATCAGGAGATCCACCGTCTGAAAGAACGGCTGGTGGACGAAAACCTGGCGCTGACCGAGCAGCTCAACAATGTGGACAGCGAGTTTGGCGAAATCATCGGACGCAGCGATGCCATGTACAACATCCTCAAGCAGGTGGAGATGGTGGCGCAGAGCGACAGCACGGTGCTGATCCTCGGTGAAACCGGCACAGGGAAAGAGCTGATTGCCCGGGCGATCCACAACCTGAGCAACCGCAACAGCCGCCGGATGGTGAAGATGAACTGCGCGGCGATGCCTGCGGGCTTACTGGAAAGCGACCTGTTCGGCCACGAGCGCGGCGCGTTTACCGGCGCCAGCAGCCAGCGGCTGGGCCGTTTTGAACTGGCGGATAAAAGCTCGTTGTTCCTCGACGAAGTGGGCGATATGCCGCTGGAGCTTCAGCCTAAGCTGCTGCGCGTTTTGCAGGAGCAGGAGTTCGAGCGTCTCGGCAGCAACAAGCTGATCCAGACCGACGTGCGTCTGATTGCCGCCACCAACCGCGATCTGAAAAAAATGGTCGCCGACCGCGAGTTTCGCAGCGATCTTTACTATCGTCTGAACGTCTTCCCGATCTGCCTGCCGCCGCTGCGCGAACGCCCGGAAGATATTCCGCTGTTGGTGAAAGCCTTTACCGCGAAGATTGCCCGCCGGATGGGGCGAAATATCGACAGTATTCCTGCCGAAACGCTACGCACCCTTTCGGCGATGGAGTGGCCGGGGAACGTGCGCGAGCTGGAAAACGTCATTGAGCGCGCGGTCCTGCTGACGCGCGGGAACGTGCTCCAGCTCTCCCTGCCAGAGGTTACTCTCTCTGAAACGACCGTGGCCGCAAGCGAGCTTGCGAAAGAGGGAGAAGATGAATATCAGCTCATTATGCGAGTGCTGAAGGAGACCAACGGCGTGGTAGCCGGACCGAAAGGTGCGGCGCAACGGCTGGGGCTGAAGCGTACTACCCTGCTCTCGCGTATGAAGCGTCTGGGAATCGATAAAGAGAGCCTGAAATAACCCGTCATTCCGTCAGCGGGTACATATTGCTCCCGCGCTGGCGCAGGGATATTTGGTGCTCTTTTTCTGTCTGCCTGCGCCGCGCCGTAGCCCTGAGCGTGATTTGTCGTCCACTGCGGCGCTGAGACGATTATTTTTTAGGCCGATACTTTTCCGGTAATTCCGGAACCGGACGACGATCGTCGATCAGATGTCGGATGGTCAGAATCGGATGACGCCATAACATACGTGGCCCTGCCCAGCGCATCACCTGCTTCATCTCTGCCCGTCGGGCGGGCTGATAACAGTGCACCGGGCACTGTTTGCAGGCAGGTTTTTCCTCACCAAATACGCATTTATCCAGCCGCTTATCGGCATAAGCCTTAAGCGCCGAATAGTGCCCCTCTTTCTTTATGGCGTGTGGACACCTGTTTTCGTACAGGGCGATCATTCTGGCGATCGTCTTTTTTTCTCGTGAAATACGTTTACCGGACATAACGTCGTCCTCAACAATAAAGTGCATTTATAATACCTTTTTATCCGCACATTTTCAGTTATTGCATTCCGTTTTCTGAAGCGTCCTTCCAGAATTACCCCTCCCCTCGCTGCGTTTTACTGGTATTTTATACAGGTGTAAATAACCGCATTCACCGGAGAGCCTATGCAACAGATCGCGATCGCCAAACCCTATCGGCACTTAAAAGTGGGTTACTTCAGAAAACGTCATGAAGACCGTAAAACGAAAATTCCAAAACGCTACAGCGTACACGCAGCGCTAAGCCTGAAAGGCGACTGGCTTGAACAAGCGGGATTTACTACCAACTCGCAGGTTCGGGTGGGCGTCGAGCACGGAAAAATCATCATTGAATTAATAGCGGAAGATGCCTCGTAAAGTCGTGACTTTTTTCTGCGCCGCACCTTTTTTTCATGCGACAATAGAAGGAACAATCGGCCATTGAGCCGCTCAAAGCGTAATATTTTCAAAGAAATGGATATAATAACTCCATGAGCACAATCGACAATTTCGACGCGCATACGCCAATGATGCAGCAGTACCTGAAGCTGAAGGCACAGCATCCGGAAATTCTGCTGTTTTACCGTATGGGCGATTTTTACGAGCTTTTTTATGACGATGCGAAACGTGCGTCTCAGCTGCTCGACATTTCTCTGACGAAACGTGGCGCGTCGGCAGGCGAGCCCATCCCGATGGCGGGTATCCCGCATCACGCGGTTGAAAACTATCTGGCGAAGCTGGTGAACCAGGGCGAGTCTGTCGCTATCTGCGAACAAATTGGCGACCCGGCCACGTCGAAAGGCCCCGTTGAGCGCAAGGTCGTACGCATCGTGACGCCGGGAACAATCAGCGATGAAGCCCTGCTTCAGGAGCGCCAGGATAACCTGCTGGCGGCGATCTGGCAGGACGGTAAAGGGTTTGGCTACGCCACGCTGGATATCAGCTCCGGTCGTTTTCGCCTGAGTGAACCGGCTGACCGTGAAACCATGGCGGCTGAACTACAGCGCACCAATCCGGCAGAACTGCTTTATGCAGAGGATTTCGCCGAGATGGCGCTGATTGAAGGTCGCCGCGGACTGCGTCGTCGTCCACTGTGGGAGTTCGAAATTGATACCGCGCGCCAGCAGTTGAACCTGCAATTTGGCACGCGCGATTTGATTGGCTTTGGTGTGGAAAATGCCCCGCGCGGGCTATGTGCCGCAGGCTGTCTGTTGCAGTACGTGAAGGATACGCAGCGTACCGCCCTGCCCCATATCCGTTCAATTACCATGGAGCGTCAGCAGGACAGCATCATCATGGATGCCGCCACGCGCCGCAACCTGGAGATCACGCAGAACCTCGCTGGCGGCATGGAAAATACGCTGGCGTCGGTTCTTGACAGCACGGTTACCCCCATGGGCAGCCGTATGCTCAAACGCTGGCTGCATATGCCGATCCGCAACACCGAAACGCTGATTGGCCGTCAGCAAACCATTGCCGCATTGCAGGATCGTTACACCGAATTGCAGCCGGTGCTGCGTCAGGTGGGTGATCTTGAGCGTATCCTGGCGCGCCTGGCATTGCGTACCGCGCGTCCACGCGATCTCGCCCGTATGCGTCACGCTTTCCAGCAGTTGCCGGAACTGCGCGCTCAGCTGGGAGAGATTGACAGCGCGCCAGTGCAAAAGCTGCGCGAAACCATGGGCGAATTTACCGAGCTTCGCGAACTGCTGGAACGCGCCATCATTGATGCGCCGCCTGTTCTGGTGCGGGATGGCGGGGTTATTGCTCCGGGTTATAACGAAGAGCTGGACGAATGGCGTGCGCTGGCCGATGGCGCGACGGATTATCTGGATAAGCTGGAAATCCGCGAGCGTGAACGTCTGGGGCTCGACACCCTGAAAGTCGGCTACAACGCCGTACACGGTTACTATATCCAGATCAGTCGTGGGCAGAGCCACCTGGCACCGATTCACTACGTTCGCCGCCAGACGCTGAAAAATGCCGAGCGCTACATTATTCCCGAGCTGAAAGAGTACGAAGACAAAGTGCTCACGTCGAAAGGTAAAGCGCTGGCGCTGGAGAAACAGCTGTATGACGAGCTGTTCGACATCCTGATGCCGCATCTGGCTGACCTTCAAATGAGCGCCGCTGCGCTGGCCGAGCTGGATGTGCTGGTAAACCTGGCCGAGCGCGCCGAAACGCTGAACTACACCTGTCCTACCTTTACTGACAAACCCGGTATTCGCATTACCGAAGGTCGCCATCCGGTGGTTGAGCAGGTGCTGAACGAGCCGTTTATTGCCAACCCGTTGAATCTGTCACCGCAGCGAAGAATGCTGATCATTACCGGCCCCAATATGGGCGGTAAAAGTACCTATATGCGCCAGACAGCCCTTATCGCGCTGCTCGCCTACATCGGCAGCTACGTTCCGGCGCAGAAGGTTGAGATTGGCCCTGTCGACCGTATCTTCACCCGTGTGGGTGCGGCTGACGATCTGGCGAGCGGTCGCTCTACCTTTATGGTCGAGATGACCGAAACCGCCAACATTCTGCATAACGCGACAGAGAACAGTCTGGTGTTGATGGACGAAGTAGGACGCGGTACCTCCACCTATGACGGCCTGTCCCTGGCCTGGGCGTGCGCGGAAAGTCTGGCGAATAAAATCAAGGCGCTGACGCTGTTCGCGACGCACTATTTCGAACTGACACAGCTGCCAGAGAAAATGGAAGGCGTGGCTAACGTCCACCTTGATGCGCTTGAGCACGGCGACACCATCGCCTTTATGCACACGGTGCAGGACGGCGCGGCAAGCAAGAGCTATGGCCTGGCCGTCGCCGCGCTGGCGGGTGTGCCGAAAGAGGTGATTAAGCGCGCGCGTCAGAAATTGCGTGAGCTGGAAAGTTTGTCACCGAATGCGGCAGCTACGCAGATAGATGGTACGCAGATGTCACTGCTGGCGGTGCCGGAAGAGACCTCTCCGGCTGTGGAAGCGCTGGAAAATCTCGATCCGGATTCGCTGACGCCGCGTCAGGCGCTGGAGTGGATTTATCGGTTGAAGAGTCTGGTTTAGTTCTCTGCGGTCTTTTTTGCCGGGTGGCGGCTTCGCCTTACCCGGCCTACAAAACCCGTAGGCCCGGTAAGCGTAGCGCCACCGGGCAAAAGACCGCACAATATTAACGCCCGGTAAGCACAGCCGCCTCCGGGCTTTTTATTACAGCAGCGGCGGGATCGTCGGCACCTGCGGTGCCTCATCAATATCCTTCTGCGTCATGCGGAACGCTTCCGGGTAATGCTCACGGCTGGTACGGCGCAGCGGTTCGGTATCGCGCCAGGTATACAGACAGTGCTGACACTGGTATACCGTCCAGACACCTTTCACCGGTGATGTTGCCATCACTTCAATTTGTTCATCGGCACAACGTGGACAAATCATCTTTTCCTCCTTATTGACGTGCCGCCAGCATCGCGGTCAGTTTTTCGGCCCAGGCTTTGGTTTCAGGGAGATCCTGTACCGGCTGGCTGTAGTGACCACGGTTGTCCGGAGCGACTGGGGTGGTGGCATCAATGATCAGCTTGTCAGTGATCCCCGCCGGGCTGGAGCCGGGGTCAAGCTCCAGCACAGACATATTCGGTAGCTGCACCAGATCGCCAGCCGGATTGACCTTCGATGACAGCGCCCACATCACCTGCGGCAGGTTAAACGGATCGACGTCCTCATCCACCATAATCACCATTTTCACGTAACCCAGACCGTGTGGCGTGGTCATGGCGCGGAGCCCGACCGCACGGGCAAAACCGCCGTATCGTTTTTTGGTGGAGATAATCGCCAGCAGGCCGTGGGTGTACATGGCGTTTACCGCCTGCACTTCCGGGAATTCCGCCTTCAGCTGCTGATAGAGCGGCACGCAGGTAGCGGGCCCCATCAGATAATCAATCTCGGTCCACGGCATCCCCAGGTAGAGAGATTCGAAAATGGGTTTTGTGCGGTAAGAGACTTTATCAATGCGCACGACCGTCATGTTGCGCCCGCCGGAGTAGTGTCCGGTAAACTCACCGAATGGCCCTTCAATCTCACGTTTTCGGCCTTCAATCACCCCTTCCAGGATCACTTCCGACCCCCACGGCACATCAAAACCGGTCAGCGGAGCCGTCGCAATCGGATACGGGCTTTCGCGTAGCGCACCGGCCATCTCATACTCGGATTGATCGTATTTCAGCGGCGTGGCGCCCATCAGGGTGATGATCGGATCGTTACCCAGCGTAATGGCAATAGGCAGGTCTTCGCCGCGCTCTTCGGCCTTATGCAGATGCAGCGCAATATCATGCATCGGCACCGGTTGCAGGCCGAGCTTACGCTTGCCCTTCACTTCCATACGGTAAATCCCGACGTTCTGCTTGCCGAAGTGTTTGGGGTCGAGCGGATCGCGGGAGACAACGCACGCTTTATCGAGATAAAAGCCCCCGTCACCGTCGTTCAGGCGGAACAGCGGCAGAATGTCGAACAGGTTGATGTCTTCCCCGTCCACCGTGTTCTGCGCCCAGGCCGGATTTGCACGACGCTCTGGCGAGACGGGGAATTTGTCCCAGCGACGAATAAACTCGTCGATCTGTTTTTTCACCGGGGTATTTGCTGGCAGCCCCATCGAAATAGCGTGGTTTTGCCACGAGCCGATAGTGTTCATCACCACACGGGCATCGGTGAAGCCGCGAATATTATCGAACCACAGCGCAGGCGCACCATCGCCAATGCGTCCGGTAGCGTTGGCGGCGGCCGCTAAATCCGGCTCAGCGTTTACCTCTTCCTCAATTTTCAGCAGCTGCCCTTGCTCATCGAGCGCCTGCAAGAAGCTTCTCAAATCATCAAATGCCATCTTTATTCTCCTGTGAAAAATGTTTCGCTGCCTGCAAACCTTCCCAGCGTCGGGCTTTTTTATGCTCCAGACCAAACTGGTCGAGAACGCGGGTCACGATATGCTGGGTTATGTCATCGGCGGTTTGTGGGTGGTTGTAGTACGCAGGCATAGGCGGCACCATCGCCACGCCCATGCGGGAAAGGGCAAGCATGTTCTCAAGATGGATGGTGCTGAGCGGCGTCTCACGCGGAACCAGCACCAGCTTGCGTCCCTCTTTCAGCACCACGTCTGCCGCACGCCCTACCAGCCCTTCGGCGTAGCCCGCGCGGATACCCGCCAGCGTTTTCATGCTGCACGGAATGACGATCATGCCGTCGGTGCGAAACGAGCCGGAGGAAATGGTGGCAGCCTGATCGGCCGGGCTATGGACGACATCCGCCAGTGCAGCAACGTCATGCGCAGTGAAGGGCGTTTCCAGCTCAATCGTGGTTTTTGCCCACTTCGACATCACCAGATGCGTTTCCACCTCCGGCATTTCCCGCAGCGCCTGCAACAACGCCACGCCTAATGGCGCACCCGTCGCGCCCGTCATTCCCACAATCAATCTCATTCAGCACCTCAATTAGTTTGTTCGTATACGAACATGTTAACTAAACTACGCCTCGATCCTGCTGCTGACAAGATCGTTCGCATACGATCACACTATTCGCTAAAAACTCTCGCGTTAAAATTCAGCCCGAGAGCGGCTATCATAGAGGGAATATTTTTCCGTCGGAGTGTCCATGGAGTTAAGACAAGAAGCTTTTCACCTGCTACGTCAGCTTTTTCAACAGCATACCGCCCAGTGGCAACACGCATTGCCCGAACTGACCAAACCACAATATGCGGTGATGCGGTCAATTGCTGAAAATCCTGGCATTGAGCAGGTTGCCCTGACTGAAGTCGCGGTGAGCACCAAAGCGACGCTGGCAGAAATGCTGAGCCGCATGGAAGCACGCGGCCTGGTCAGGCGCGAGCACGATCCGGCGGACAAACGCCGTCGGTTTGTCTTTCTGACGGCCGAAGGTGAGGCCCTGCTTGAGAGCAGTAAACCGATTGGAAATGAGGTGGATGAGGCGTTTTTAGGGCGCCTTAACGGCGCGGAACGAGAGCAATTTTCAGCGCTCATTAAAAAGATGATGCAGGGTTAAGTAACCCTGACGCGCATAAAATCAATAAATGTTCGCACTTTCGCGGGCACATGCCGGGCATCGGGATAAACAGCATAGATGCCCTGCTGAGCAAACGTGTACTCCGGTAACAGCGAGACCAGCTTCCCTGTATCCAGTGCGTTACGCACCAGCCACTCCGGCAACAGCGCCACGCCACATCCCGCGAGGGCAAAAGCCATCAATGCCTGGGCACTGTCTGCATACAGGCGCGGCGCTTTTCTGATCTCAAAGGAAACCGGATGCCGATCAACGCCTCTCACCTGCCAGCGCAGCGGCGACGTTAAACGCTCGTGAATGATCCAGTCCGCTTCCGCCAGCTGCTCCAGCGAGTCAACCGGATGGTTTGCCAGCCAGCATGGCGTCGCCACGGGCAGGATGGTGAAGGAGGTCATCAACGCGGCATGGTAGCGCGAATCTGCAAGCGTGCCGAGCCGGATAGCGACATCGAAGCGCTCGGCGATAAGATCGGCATGCAAAGAGGACGAGACATGCCGCACGCGGAGATCAGGGTGCAGCTGGCTAAACTCAGCCAGCAAAGGCACCACCACCTGCGAGCCATACTCGGGCGTGGTGGTGATCCGCAGTTCTCCCGTCAGCCCGGCGTGGTTGGCGCGAACATCATCCTGCAATCGCTCTGCATCCCGTAACAGCATCACGCTTCGTTGATGAAAGAGCTTCCCCGCTTCGGTCAGCGTCAGGCGTCGGGTGGTTCGCAGCAACAGGGTGACGCCCAGCTCCTCTTCAAGCTGACGAATATGAAAGCTGACCACCGCTTTTGTCAGCCCCATCGCCTCCGCCGCGGCGGTGAAACTGCCGGTGTCCGCTACGGCGATAAACATCGCCGTACGCTGTAAATTAAGCATCGCTTGCCTGGTTAACTGTCAAAATAATGTTGACAGTATATCGTCCTTTGTCGCGTTTATCCGTAACGCGCGGGCCGATACGATACGCCACCTCACCGGAGGAACTTCCATGACGTATCGCAGCAAAATCGCCGTCGTCTTTCTGCTCGGCTTTTTCCTTGATTTGATAAACATGTTTATTGCCAGCGTCGCCTTTCCGGCGATGGCTCACGCATTCAATACCACACCTTCCGCGCTTGCCTGGGTAAGTAACGGATACATTGCCGGGCTGACGTTAGTCATCCCATTCAGCAGTATTCTGACGCGCCGCGTCGGGCCGAAGCGCGTTATTCTGCTCTCACTGCTTCTCTTTAGCGCGGCCTCCGTTGCGGCGGGTCTCTCATCTTCGCTGGAAAGTTTGATTGCCTGGCGCGTCGTGCAGGGCGCCGGAGGGGGTTTACTGATCCCGGTTGGTCAGGCGCTGACCTGGCAACAGTTTAAGCCTCATGAGCGGGCCAGACTCACCTCGGCGGTGATGCTGGTCGCGCTGCTTGCCCCCGCCTGCTCACCGGCTGTGGGCGGCATGCTGGTTCAGACATTCAGCTGGCGCTGGATATTTTTTGCCACCCTGCCCGTCGCCATTGTCACCTTTGTTTTGGCCTGCGCGTGGCTTAAAACAGAACCGTCACCGATAAACACCACCAGAATAGTAAACCTGTCTTTGCTGACGGATCCGCTGTTGCGCTTATCCATGCTTATCTATGTATGCGTACCCGGCATCTTTATTGGCGTGAACGTAACGGGCATGTATTACCTTCAGAGCGAGGCCAATATGACGCCCACCGCAACGGGCATGCTTATGCTGCCGTGGTCTGTGGCATCGTTTTTGGCTATCACCGCGACAGGACGCTATTTCAACCGTATCGGCCCGCGGCCGCTGGTGGTCATCGGTTGCCTTTTGCAGGCAACGGGCATTCTGCTTTTAATTAACGTCGGCCCGGCTATGCTGTTACCTGCCGTTGCGTTTGCGTTAATGGGTGCGGGGGGAAGCCTTTGCAGCAGTACGGCTCAGAGCAGCGCGTTTTTGACAACGCGGCGGGAAGATATGCCTGATGCCAGTGCGCTATGGAATCTGAATCGTCAGTTGAGCTTTTTTGCGGGTACCCTGCTGCTGGCGCAGGCGCTGAGCTTCATGCAAGCTTATTTTACGCCGCTGGCCGCCTGGCACGGGATGTTTATTTTTGCCGCAGTTATCACTCTGCTGCCCGTACTGTACGTCTACCGTCTTAATAACACGCAGTTACTTGCGCAACTGCAACAGGAGCAACCATGACCCATTTCGAACAAGAGATCCTCGACATCCACGTCGCCCTTGAAAACTGGTTAGGTGCAGGCGAAGGCGATCGGGACACCCTGCACGCCCGTTTCCGTCCGGATTTTCTGATGGTTCCACCGAGTGGCACACATTTAGATCATCACGCTCTGGCCCAATTTTTATATGCGCAGCGGGGAACCCGACCCGGGCTCAGGATCGGCATTGATGCGCTAACGACGCTTCAGACATGGGACAACGGCGCGGTGCTCCATTACCGGGAGACGCAAACCCGGCCTGGCCAGCCCGTCAACGTGCGCTGGTCAACCGCGGTGCTTAATCAGGAAGGGGATAACATCACCTGGCGTTTGCTGCACGAAACGGCGCAATCGTAAGGCATAAAAAAGGCCCGTCTCACGACGGGCCTTTTCTGACGAATGGTTGCTTACTCGCGGAACAGCGCTTCGATATTCAGACCTTGCCCTTGCAGGATTTCACGCAGGCGGCGTAGCCCTTCAACCTGAATCTGACGAACACGTTCACGGGTCAGGCCAATCTCACGGCCGACATCTTCCAGTGTCGCAGCTTCATACCCCAGTAAACCGAAACGACGTGCCAGCACTTCACGCTGTTTGGCGTTCAGTTCGAACAGCCATTTGACGATGCTCTGTTTCATGTCATCGTCCTGCGTGGTGTCTTCCGGGCCGTTGTCTTTTTCATCGGCCAGAATGTCCAGCAGCGCTTTTTCGGAGTCACCACCCAGCGGGGTGTCAACCGAGGTAATGCGCTCGTTGAGACGCAGCATACGGCTTACGTCATCAACCGGTTTGTCGAGTTGCTCTGCAATCTCTTCCGCACTTGGCTCGTGGTCCAGTTTATGGGACAACTCGCGCGCGGTACGCAGATAAACATTCAACTCTTTGACGATGTGGATCGGCAGTCGAATCGTACGGGTCTGGTTCATAATAGCCCGTTCGATGGTCTGACGAATCCACCAGGTCGCGTAGGTTGAGAAACGGAACCCACGTTCCGGGTCAAACTTCTCAACTGCGCGGATGAGACCTAAGTTGCCCTCTTCAATCAGATCCAGCAGAGCCAGACCACGATTGCCGTAACGGCGGGCAATTTTCACGACCAGTCGCAGGTTACTTTCGATCATGCGACGACGCGAGGCAACATCACCACGCAAAGCACGACGTGCGAAATAGACTTCTTCTTCGGCCGTTAGCAGTGGGGAGTAACCAATCTCCCCAAGGTAAAGCTGAGTCGCGTCCAGCACACGCTGTGTGGCACCCTGCGATAACAGCTCTTCTTCAGCCAAATCGTTATCACTGGGTTCCTCTTCTACTAAGGCTTTTTCGTCAAAAGCCTCTGATCCGTTCTCATCAAATTCCGCGTCTTCATTTAAATCATGAACTTTCAGCGTATTCTGACTCATAAAGGTGGCTCCTACCCGTGATCCCTGGACGAGACACCCTGGCTGGCATGCCCCGTCAATTTATCGCTGCGGTAAATATTGCAGCGGGTTTACGGATTTCCCCTTGTAACGAATTTCAAAATGCAAGCGTGTAGAACTGGTTCCGGTGCTACCCATGGTAGCGATTTTTTGCCCCGCCTTAACTTCTTGTTGTTCCCGGACCAGCATAGTGTCGTTATGGGCGTAGGCACTCAGGTAATCATCGTTATGTTTGATGATAATAAGATTACCGTAACCGCGCAGTGCGTTACCGGCATAGACAACGCGTCCGTCTGCGGTCGCGATGATTGCCTGTCCTTTACTGCCTGCGATATCGATCCCTTTGTTGCCCCCCTCAGAGGTAGCGAAGTTCTCGATAATCTTGCCGTCAGTTGGCCAGCGCCAGGTGGTGATTGACGAGCTGGCATTCTGACTGCTTGCAGTCGGTACAGTAGAGCTAACCACAGGTGCCGTAGTCGGTGCTGTGACAACAGTCGCAGTACCTTTATTATTCGGCAACATTTTGTTAGCACTCTGATCACCTGAATCCTCAGAATACGTAATTACAGGTTGTGAAGCAACCACCGTGGTGGTTTTTTGTGCAGGAGTAACGCTGTTATTTTGCGCAGTTACGTCGGCCGCTGAAACGGTGTTGCCTGGCGTAAGCGGTGTCCCCGTCGCGTTGCCAACCTGAAGCGTTTGCCCGACTTCCAGAGCATACGGGGCCTGGACGTTGTTTCGCTGTGCCAGATCGCGGAAATCGTTCCCGGTGATCCAGGCAATATAGAACAGCGTATCGCCGCGCTTCACGGTATAGGTGCTGCCGCCGGTATAGCTACCTTTCGGAATGTTCCCATACTTACGGTTATACACTATACGGCCATTTTCAGTCTGAACAGGCTGTTCCACTGCCTGAATCTGCGTAGGCTGCGTAACTGGACGCTGAACCGGCTGGATCTGCGGAGTTTGCTGCGCCGTTGAGGTGCCCATTTTAGGCGGAGGGGTGATCAACATTCCGCTGGACGTGTTACCCGAGCCGCTGGTTCCATTAACGGAACTGACGGGCGCAGGCGCGTTATTTGAACTTGTACAGCCTGCCAGCCAGAGCGAAACCAGTGATAATGCCGCAACACGGCTGATGGTGAATTTTGGGCTTCCCGCGCTCATTTATCCCCCAGGAATGTGTTAACTACTAGTGACTTAAAAATAACCGTGATGGCACGAATCTATCGCGCCACACCATACGCTGAATTTGCCTTAATAACCCTGGAAAAATCCGAGTCTCAGGCCAGTTCGCCCTTAACCAGGGGCACAAAGCGCACGGCTTCCACGGTATCGATAATAAACTCGCCGCCGCGTCGACGAACGCGCTTCAAAAGCTGCTGCTCATCGCCGACGGGCAATACAAGAATGCCACCCTCGTCCAGCTGCGAAAGAAGCGCAGTGGGGATTTCAGGTGGCGCTGCCGTGACAATGATGGCGTCAAACGGGGCGCGAGCCTGCCAACCCTGCCATCCATCGCCGTGGCGTGTCGATACATTATGTAAATCAAGCTGTTTCAGGCGACGGCGCGCCTGCCACTGCAACCCTTTAATCCGTTCCACCGAACAGACATGGTGCACAAGGTGAGCCAGGATCGCGGTTTGATACCCTGAACCGGTGCCAATTTCCAGCACCCGGGACTCTGGCGTTAGCTCCAGAAGCTCCGTCATACGCGCCACCATGTAGGGCTGCGAAATCGTCTGGCCTTGCCCAATGGGCAGCGCCACGTTTTCCCACGCTTTGTGTTCAAACGCCTCATCTACAAACTTCTCACGGGGAACCTGGGCAAGCGCGTTCAGCACCTGCTCGTTGGCGATCCCCTGTGCGCGTAATTGTTCCAGAAGAGTTTGTACACGTTTACTTACCATTGCGCGTTCACTCCGACCCGATCTAACCAGTCCGACACCACATCATGCGCGCTATAAGCGGTTAAATCTACGTGCAACGGCGTAACGGAAACGTACCCTTCATCCACCGCAGCGAAGTCGGTGTCTGGCCCGGCATCGCATTTATCTCCCGGCGGGCCGATCCAGTACAGAGTATTGCCGCGCGGATCCTGCTGGGGAATAACCTGATCGGCAGGATGGCGACTGCCACAGCGCGTCACGCGGATCCCTTTGATCTCGTCCAGCGGGAGGTCCGGCACGTTAATATTGAGGATACGTCCGGTACGCAGCGGCTCGCGGCCAAGCGCACGGAGAATGGAGCAGGTCACCGCGGCGGCTGTGTCATAGTGGGTGTGACCGTTTAACGAGACCGCCAGCGCCGGAAACCCCAGGTGACGCCCTTCCATCGCCGCAGCCACGGTGCCGGAGTAAATCACATCATCGCCAAGATTTGGCCCGGCATTGATGCCGGAGACCACAACGTCTGGCCGCGGGCGCATCAGCGCGTTCACGCCCAGAAACACGCAGTCGGTCGGCGTCCCCATCTGGACGGCAATATCGCCATTCTCAAAGGTAAAGGTGCGAAGTGAAGATTCCAGCGTCAATGAGTTAGACGCGCCACTGCGGTTACGATCGGGAGCCACGACCTGCACATCCGCAAATTCGCGGAGGTGTTTCGCCAGCGTCTGAATACCTGGCGCATGGATCCCGTCATCGTTACTCAGCAATATTCGCATAATCACCCGACGTGTTGATAAGTTCCCTGACAACACTGGTGGCAAAGCTACCTGCCGGCAGCCAGAAGCGTAACTCGACGGTTACGTCATCCCACCAGTTCCAGCTCAGTTGTTGCGGGTAGAGGAGCATCGCACGGCGTGCCGCCTCGACCTTTTCCCGCACCAGCAACGATTGTAATTCTGGCGCATCCGCCACCGCTGACTGCTCAGCGGCCAGCGCCTCGCCCTGGGTTCCCCAGTCGCCTGAACCCGGCAAGGCGGCGGTAATCATCAGCGTTTTACCGTCCACGCGCGACTGGACATCGGCCATCTCTTCGGCCGTTGCCACAAACCAGCTTCCGCGTCCCGCTAATTGTAGCGCATCGCCGACAACAACTTGATTCGCGTCCGGTTTTTTCAGCCGTTCGCTCACAATCTGATTAAACAACGCACTGCGGGCCGCCGACAACCAAAAACTGCGTTTATTACGATCGCGCACCGGTGCACCGCTTTGCGCCCAGCGCAGCGCGCCCAGCAGGTTGCTACCACCGATACCAAAGCGCTGAGCACCGAAATAGTTTGGTACGCCGCGTTCGTTTATGGCCTTTAGGCGTTTTTCAACGTCCTCGCGTTCGGTCACTTCGCGCAACACTAGGGTAAAGGCATTGCCTTTCAGTGCGCCCAGACGCAATTTGCGTTTATGGCGGGCGTACTCCAGTACCTTACAGCCCTCAAGCTCAAATTTGCTTAAATCGGGCATGGCATTGCCGGGCACGCGGGCGCAAAGCCACTGTTCGGTCACGGCATGTTTATCTTTTTGACCGGCAAAGCTCACTTCGCGGGCGTGAATATTGAGGAATTTTGCCAGCGCGTCCGCCACGAAGCGGGTGTTGCAGCCGTTTTTCAGAATGCGCGCCAGGATGTGCTCGCCTTCGCCGTCCGGCTCAAAACCCAGATCTTCCACTACCACGAAATCTTCAGGGTTGGCTTTCAGCAGACCCTTGCCCTGCGGTTTACCGTGCAGATACGTCAGATTGTCGAAATCCGTCATTTGGCCGCCTTCACCAGCAGCGCCACGGCTTCACAGGCAATGCCTTCGCCACGACCGGTAAAGCCCAGCTTCTCCGTGGTGGTCGCTTTGACGTTGACGTCGTCCATATGGCAACCCAGATCTTCAGCGATAAACACGCGCATCTGAGGGATGTGCGGCAGCATCTTTGGTGCCTGAGCAATGATCGTCACATCAACGTTGCCGAGGGTGTAGCCTTTGGCCTGAATACGACGCCAGGCTTCGCGCAGCAGTTCGCGGCTGTCTGCGCCTTTAAAAGCAGGATCGGTGTCCGGGAACAGTTTGCCAATGTCGCCCAGCGCGGCGGCACCCAGCAGCGCGTCGGTCAGCGCATGCAGCGCCACGTCGCCATCAGAATGCGCCAGCAGACCTTTTTCGTAAGGAATGCGCACGCCGCCAATGATAATTGGGCCAACGCCACCAAAGGCGTGTACATCAAAACCGTGTCCAATACGCATTATGCCTTCTCCTGAGGGGTCGTACGGGTAAGATAAAATTCCGCGAGCTGTAAGTCTTCCGGGCGCGTCACTTTTATATTATCAGCGCGTCCTTCAACAAGCGTGGGGTGGAAACCGCAATACTCCAGCGCCGAGGCTTCGTCCGTAATGGTCGCACCTTCTTTAAGCGCTCGCGTTAAGCAGTCGTGGAGTAATTCGCGGGGAAAAAATTGTGGCGTCAGCGCGTGCCATAGATCGACGCGCTCGACGGTGTGGGCAATCGCCGGTTTACCCGGTTCGGCACGCTTCATGGTGTCACGCACCGGGGCGGCCAGAATGCCGCCCACTTTACTGGTTTCACTCAGGGCCAGCAGACGCGACAGATCGTCGTGATGCAGACACGGACGCGCGGCATCGTGCACCAGCACCCACTGCGCGTTCCCGGCAGCCTGAATGCCCGCCAGAACGGAGTCAGCCCGCTCTGCGCCGCCGTCAACGACGGTAATCTGAGGATGATTCGCCAGCGGGAGCTGCGCAAAACGTGCATCGCCGGGGCTGATGGCAATAACAACGCGTTTCACCCGGGCATGCGCCAGCAGCGCCGCCACGGCGTGCTCGAGGATCGTTTTATCGCCAATTGAGAGATACTGCTTAGGACATTCTGTCTGCATACGCCGGCCAAAACCTGCGGCCGGCACCACGGCACAGACGTCCGAAAAAGTTGCTGCCATGTCGTAATCCTGGGCCTGATTATCGATTGTTTTGTGCGGAGCCCTGATTGCGTTTAGACGCATCCGGAACCAGGCGATAAAACGTTTCGCCCGGCTTAGTCATACTAAGTTCATTGCGTGCGCGCTCCTCAATCGCCTCCTGGCCGCCATTGAGGTCATCAATTTCAGCAAAAAGTTGATCGTTACGCGCTTTAAGTTTGGCGTTTGTCGCCTGCTGTGCCGCGACGTCATCGCTCACCCGGCTGTAGTCGTGCAGTCCGTTTTTGCCGAACCACAGCGAATATTGCAGCCAGACCAGCAAAGCCAGCAACAGCAGCGTTAGTTTACCCATCCTGCCCCCTGAAAAAACGGCATCATCATCCCATAACTTTCCGCTGGACTCTACTGCGGGGTTTTAATTATGCCGTAAGTTAGCCCATCAGCCATAAAAACAGCAGGCCAAAGATGACCACAACGGTGGCGATAGTGATGAGCGTACTATACAGGAGCTTGCCGTTGAAAAGGGAGTGCAGCGCCACGCCCACCACAACCGCAACGGGCATCAGCGCGAGGAAGAAAGGCCAGGTATAGAGGAAGAAAAAGAGGGTGTTTCCACCGTAGATCAAGAACGGGATACCCAGCGCCAGTAGCCACGACACAAAGCCGACAATCGCCCCAGGGAAGGACCAGGTCGTCTCGTCGTCGGTCGTTAACGGTTCCGACCCGGTGGTAATCATGTAGTTTTCACTGTTGCGCATAGCTAATCCTGTGACCGTGACTCATCGCTCGGGAAGACAGCTCCCGAACGATACCGTCTCAGGATCTGATAATATCGTCCCGTCTGAGCAGGTCTAATAATTGGCTTACTAAATTTGTTACCAATTGTTGACCTTCCAGATGAATCTCAGGGGATTCAGGCGCTTCGTAAACCGAGTCAATACCGGTGAAGTTTCGCAGCTCTCCCGCGCGGGCTTTTTTATACAGCCCTTTCGGATCGCGCGCTTCGCAGATTGCCAGCGGCGTATCCACAAACACTTCAATGAAGCGATTCCGGCCCACGCGCTCACGCACCATCTGACGTTCGGCGCGGTGCGGTGAGATAAACGCCGTCAGCACCACCAGCCCGGCATCCGCCATCAGGCTGGCGACTTCTCCCACCCGGCGAATGTTCTCTTTACGGTCTTCATCGCTGAACCCTAAATCGCTACACAGGCCGTGACGCACGTTGTCGCCGTCCAGCAGGTAGGTGCTCACTCCCTGCTGATGCAGCGCCTCTTCCAGCGCGCCTGCCACCGTGGATTTACCGGAGCCAGACAGCCCGGTAAACCACAGCACAACCCCACGGTGACCGTGGAGCTGTTCGCGCTGGGCGACGGTGACCGGATGAGGATGCCAGACGACGTTCTCATCATGGGCAGCCATTACTTGCCTCCCAGCAAATCGCGTGCGCCCCAGTGCGGGAAGTGTTTACGCACCAGCGCATTCAGCTCAAGTTCAAACGCGCTGAACTCAGAGGCCACGGTAGCCTGCGCGTTTGGCTCACGGACCATCCCGGCGCCGACGGTGACGTTGGTCAGGCGGTCGATAAAGATCAGCCCGCCCGTCACCGGATTCTGCTGATATGGATCCAGCACCAGCGGCTCGTCGAAGGTCAGATCCACCAGACCGATGCCATTCAGCGGCAGCTCGCTCACGTCACGGTGGGTCAGGTTGTTGATGTCCACCTGGAACTGAATGCCGTCCACGCGGGCGCGGGTTTTCTTGCCGGCAATTTTAATGTCATAGCTCTGGCCTGCGGTCAGGGGCTGTTCCGCCATCCACACCACGTCCACGGATGCGCCCTGCACCGCCGCCAGCGTTTCCTGCGCGTCGACCAGCAGATCGCCGCGGCTGATGTCAATCTCGTTTTTTAGCACCAGGGTTACCGCTTCACCTGCCCCTGCTTCGTCCAGATCGCCATCAAAGGTGACGATACGGGCAATGGTCGATTCCACGCCGGACGGCAGCACCTTCACGCGCTGGCCCACGTTGACCGAGCCGGACGCAAGGGTGCCGGAGAAGCCGCGGAAATCGAGGTTCGGACGGTTTACGTACTGCACCGGGAAGCGCATCGGCTGGGTCTCAACCACGCGCTGAATTTCAACGGTTTCCAGCACCTCCAGCAGCGTCGGGCCGCTGTACCACGGCATGTTCGCGCTCTGAGAGGCGACGTTATCCCCTTCCAGCGCCGACAGCGGCACAAAGCGAATATCGAGGTTGCCCGGCAGCTGTTCAGCAAAGGTCAGGTAGCTCTGGCGGATCTCGTCGAATCGCGCTTCGCTGTAGTCCACCAGATCCATTTTGTTCACCGCCACCACCAGGTGTTTGATCCCCAGCAGCGTAGAGATAAAGCTGTGACGACGCGTCTGATCCAGCACGCCTTTACGGGCGTCCATCAGCAGGATCGCCAGGTCACAGGTGGACGCGCCGGTCGCCATGTTACGGGTGTACTGCTCATGCCCCGGGGTGTCGGCGATAATAAATTTGCGCTTTTCGGTAGAGAAGTAGCGATAGGCGACATCAATGGTAATGCCCTGCTCGCGCTCCGCCTGCAAGCCGTCCACCAGCAGCGCCAGGTCGAGTTTTTCGCCCTGGGTGCCGTGGCGTTTACTGTCATTGTGCAGGGAAGAGAGCTGATCTTCGTAAATTTGTCGCGTGTCGTGCAGCAGACGACCAATCAGGGTACTTTTCCCGTCATCAACGCTGCCGCAGGTCAGGAAACGCAACAGACTTTTGTACTGTTGGGCGTGCAGATAAGCTTCTACGCCGCCTTCATCGGCAATTTGTTGGGCAATAGTCGTATTCATGGCGGCTCCTTAGAAATAACCCTGACGTTTCTTCAGCTCCATGGAGCCTGCCTGGTCGCGGTCAATCACGCGGCCCTGTCGCTCACTGGTGGTCGACACCAGCATCTCCTCGATGATCTCCGGCAGCGTCTGCGCACTGGATTCCACCGCGCCGGTCAACGGCCAGCAGCCGAGAGTACGGAAACGGACCATCTGTTTTTTGATCACTTCACCCGGCTGTAAATCAATGCGATCGTCGTCGATCATCATCAGCATGCCGTCGCGCTCCAGGACCGGGCGCTCTGCTGCCAGATACAGCGGAACGATCTCAATATTTTCCAGATAGATGTACTGCCAGATATCCAGCTCGGTCCAGTTGGAGAGCGGGAAGACGCGAATGCTTTCGCCCTTGTTGATCTGGCCGTTGTAGTTGTGCCACAGCTCCGGACGCTGGTTTTTCGGGTCCCAGCGGTGGAAGCGGTCGCGGAAAGAGTAGATACGCTCTTTGGCGCGGGATTTCTCTTCGTCACGCCGTGCGCCGCCGAAGGCCGCATCAAAACCGTATTTATTCAGCGCCTGCTTCAGCCCTTCAGTTTTCATGATATCGGTATGCTTGGCGCTGCCGTGCACGAACGGGTTGATGCCCATCGCCACCCCTTCCGGGTTTTTGTGCACCAGCAGCTCGCAGCCGTAGGCTTTGGCGGTACGGTCACGAAACTCGTACATCTCGCGGAATTTCCAGCCGGTATCCACATGCAGCAGCGGGAACGGCAGCGTCCCCGGATAAAACGCTTTACGCGCCAGGTGCAGCATGACGCTGGAATCTTTACCGATGGAGTACATCATCACCGGGTTAGAGAACTCGGCGGCCACTTCGCGGATAATGTGGATACTTTCCGCTTCGAGCTGCCGCAGGTGAGTAAGTCGTTTTTGGTCCATAACCGTTCCTTAAGCCAAATTTACAACAGAAGCGCCGAAGCCTTCTGTGTCGGTTGTGTGTTGGAACCAGGCGAGCGAGCTGTGCAACTGCACCACTTCTCCCACCACGATCAGGGCGGGCATCGGGGCGTCTTTCGCCAGGGTTGCAAGGTCTTGTAAAGTGCCGATGGCGACATGCTGATCGACGCGTGTCCCGCGGGAGATCACTGCTACCGGCGTCGTCGCATCGCGACCGTGCTGAATAAGCTGTTCGCTGATGTCTGCCGCTTTCATCGTGCCCATATAAATCGCCAGCGTTTGTCGGCTCTGGGCGAGATGCGACCAGTCAAACGGCGTGCTGTCGGCTTTATAATGCCCGGTCACAAAGGTCACGCTCTGGGCGTAATCGCGATGGGTCAGCGGAATACCGGCGTAGGCCGTGACGGCAGACGCCGCCGTAATGCCGGGGACCACCTGGAACGGGACGCCCGCTTCGGCTGCCGCCTGCAACTCCTCGCCACCACGGCCGAAGATAAACGGGTCGCCCCCTTTCAGGCGCACCACGGTCTTGCCCGCTTTCGCGGCGGCAATCAGCATTTGATTGGTGTCGTGCTGCGGTACGGAGTGCTCGCCGGCACGTTTACCAACGCAGATTTGCTCCGCGTCACGGCGGATCAGTTCGCGAATACCGTCGGTGACCAGATGGTCGTAGAACACGACATCCGCATCCTGAAGAACCTGGAGGCCACGCAGCGTGAGCAGCCCGGCATCGCCCGGCCCGGCGCCCACCAGAATGATCTCCCCGCCCGTACTGCCGGGGTTATCCAGTTCGTCTTCGAGTATTTGTTGCGCCGCCGTCTCGTTACCGGCATGCATCAGGCTGGCAAAGCGGCCGCGAAACACACGCTCCCAGAAGCGACGGCGTTCCGTCACGCTGGTCAGACGCGTTTTAAGGTGGTTGCGCCAGTAGCTGGCCTTCTCCGCCATGCGCCCGAGGCTGGTCGGCAGCAGCGCTTCGATTTTTTCCCGCAGCACGCGCGCCAGCACCGGTGCGGTGCCGCCGGAGGAGATCGCCACCAGCAGCGGCGAGCGGTCAACAATCGACGGGAAGATAAACGAGCACAGCGGCTGGTCGTCTACCACGTTCACCAGACGGTGACGGTCCTGAGCTGCGTCGGAGATTCGGCGGTTGAGCGCCCGATCTTCGGTTGCCGCAATCACCAGCACCACGCTGTCGATCTGAGACTCTTCAAAATCCGCCTCTGCAACGACCTGCATCTGCGCCCCGGCGCGTTGCAGGAACGCGATTTTGCGATCGGCAATTTCACCCGTCCCGACAACCAGTACCGGTCGGTCTTTCAAGGCGGCAAAAAGGGGGAGATAGTCCACAGGCAACAACTCACTAACAACCAGGAATAAAGGGACTATAGGGGGCGGCTTAGATCGAATGAAATTACGAATTGGAATGAGTAGTTACTCAATGGAATAACGCCGTGGAAAAGCAAATATCAAAAAGTGCTTAACACGCGAAATTTCGGGCATTTAAGCGCAATTCAAATTGTGTCTACCCGATCACAGTTTCATACTATGCGGGTTAAAATTTTGCTCTGTTTTTAAGGACTCACTATGTTTTCCGCAATGCGCCACCGATTCGTTGCCCTGGCGCTCGGCGTTTGCTTTATCCTTCCGGCTCAGGCAAAAAATCAATCTTACGGTGAAATAGCCAGTATGCAGGCGCGGCATATTGCGACGGTCTTTCCGGGCCGCATGACCGGAACCCCAGCCGAAATGCTCTCGGCAGACTATATTCGTCAGCAGTTTGCGGATATGGGCTATGAGAGCGACATTCGCGCTTTCCACAGCCGCTACATCTATACCTCACGCAATAAAACGCAGAACTGGCATAACGTAACCGGCAGCACGGTCATTGCGGCGCACGAAGGAAAGGCGGCTGAGCAGATTATTATTATGGCGCACCTTGATACCTACACGCCGATGAGCGACGCTGATGTCGATAATAACCTCGGCGGGCTGACGCTTCAGGGACTGGATGACAATGCGGCGGGGCTGGGCGTGATGCTTGAGCTGGCCGAACGCCTGAAGAATATTCCGACGAAATACAGCATTCGCTTTGTTGCGACCAGCGGCGAAGAAGAAGGAAAACTCGGCGCTGAGAATCTCCTTAAGCGCATGAGCGCTGAGGAGAAGAAAAATACGTTGCTGGTGATTAACCTCGATAATCTGATCGTGGGGGATAAGCTCTATTTTAATAGCGGACAGAGCACGCCGAGCAGCGTACGTAAACTCACCCGCGACCGCGCGCTGGCGCTTGCCCGCACGCATGGCGTCTATGCCGCGACAAATCCGGGCGGTAACCCCGATTATCCCAAAGGCACAGGCTGCTGTAATGACGGTGAAGTGTTTGATAAGGCGGGCATTCCGGTGCTGTACGTCGAGGCGACGAACTGGGCGCTGGGCAAAAAAGATGGCTATCAGCAGCGCAGCAAATCGAAAGCCTTCCCGGACGGGACCAGCTGGCATGATGTGCGGCTGGATAATCAGCAGCACATTGATAAAGCGCTGCCGCAGCGGATTGAGCACCGCAGCCGGGATGTCGTGAAAGTGATGCTGCCGCTGGTGAAGGAGCTGGCGAAAGCGGGGAAAGCCTGATGCAATTAAGCCCGGTGGCGCTGCGCTTACCGGGCCTACAACGGCACGAAACGTAGGCCCGGTAAGGCGTAGCCGCCACCGGGCGAAAAAACATTACCCTTCGTGCAGCCCGCACTCGCGCTTCAGCCCAAAGAATCGCGTCTCTTCTTCCGCCATTCCCGGTTCCCATTTACGCGTGGTATGGGTGTCGCCTACCGACAGGTAGCCCTGATCCCACAGCGGATGGTACTTCAGCCCGTGCTTTTGCAGATACTGGTACACCGTGCGGTTATCCCAGTCGATGATCGGCAGCACTTTGAACACGCCACGCTGCACCGCCAGCACCGGCAGCGTTGCCCGGCTCCCGGACTGCTCGCGGCGGAGCCCAGCAAACCACGTCTGCGCATGAAGTTCTTTCAGCGCGCGGTTCATCGGCTCGACCTTGTTGATCTCATTGTATTTCTCGATGCCCTCAACGCCCTGCTCCCACAGCTTGCCGTAACGCGCCTCCTGCCAGGCCGCGCTTTCGGTTGCGCGATAAACCTTCAGGTTCAGCTTGAGCTTGTCCGTCAGCTCGTCGATAAACTGATAGGTCTCCGGGAACAGATAACCGGTATCGGTGAGGATCACCGGAATGTCCGGACGGATCTGATTCACCAGATGCAGACTGACCGCCGCCTGAATGCCAAAGCTCGACGAAAGCACATAGTCTCCCGGCAGGTTTTCCAGCGCCCACGCCACGCGCCCTTCGGCGTCGAGCTTTTCCAGTTGGGCGTTAGTTTCTGCCAGGGCCAGAATGCGTTCAACTTTTGGCAGGTCATTAAGGGCGTTTAGATCGAGTACGGACATAAGAACCTCGTTTGCCTGTTTCGCCGGGCGGCACTGCGTTTGCCCGGCCTACAAAACCCGTAGGCCCGGTAAGCGAAGCGCCACCGGGCAAAGGATGGATTACTCCCAGAAATCCCTTGCGGGATCGAGCACCGGGCGAATGATACCCGCACGTACCGTAAAGTCGCCGAAGCCTTCACCCGCTTCGCGCTCTTTCGCCCAGCGTCCGATAAGCACGTCGAGGGAATCGAGAATTTCCGGCTCGGTGATGTTCTCGCGGAACATACGCGGAATACGTGTCCCGATACGGTTACCGCCCAGGTGCAGGTTATAGCGACCCGGCGCTTTCCCTACCAGACCGATTTCGGCCAGCATCGCGCGGCCGCAGCCGTTCGGACAGCCCGTCACGCGCATAACAATATGCTCGTCCGGAATACCGTGTTTTTCCAGAATCGCTTCCACTTTATCAGTGAAGGACGGCAGGAATCGCTCGGCTTCGGCCATCGCCAGCGGACAGGTCGGGAACGACACGCAGGCCATTGAGTTTTCACGCTGCGCGCTCACCGCATTCATCAACCCGTGCTCGCGGGCCAGCTCTTCAATTCTCGCCTTATCGCTTTCCGGCACGCTGGCGACGATCAGGTTCTGGTTGGCGGTAATACGGAACTCGCCTTTGTGGATCTTTGCGATTTCCAGCAGGCCGGTTTTCAGCGGGCGGCCCGGATAATCAAGAATACGGCCGTTTTCGATAAACAGCGTCAGGTGCCAGTTATTGTCGATGCCTTTCACCCAGCCGATGCGATCGCCGCGACCGGTGAATTCGTAAGGGCGGATCGGCTCAAATTTGATCCCCGCACGACGCTCCACTTCCTCTTTGAACGTCTCCACGCCGACGCGTTCGAGCGTGTATTTGGTTTTCGCGTTTTTACGATCGGTACGGTTCCCCCAGTCGCGCTGGGTCGTGACCACCGCCTCTGCCACGGCCAGCGTGTGCTCCAGCGGCAGGAAGCCGAACTCGCTCGCGGTGCGGGCGTAGGTTTTCTTATTACCGTGCTCGATGGACAAACCGCCGCCCACCAGCAGGTTAAAGCCGACCAGCTTGCCGTTTTCGGCAATCGCCACGAAGTTCATGTCGTTGGCGTGCAGGTCGATATCGTTCTGCGGCGGGATCACCACCGTGGTTTTAAACTTACGTGGCAGGTAGGTCTGGCCGAGGATCGGCTCTTCATCGGTGGTGGCGACTTTCTCCTGATCGAGCCAGATCTCCGCATAGGCGCGGGTACGTGGCAGCAGATGTTCGGAGATTTTTTTCGCCCACTCGTACGCTTCGGCGTGCAGCTCAGATTCGTACGGGTTCGAGGTGCAGAGCACGTTACGGTTCATGTCGTTGGCGGTCGCCAGCGCGTCCAGACCCACGGAGTGCAGCATCTGGTGCACCGGCTTGACGTTCTTCTTCAGAATGCCGTGGAACTGGAAGGTCTGACGGTTGGTCAGACGAATGCTGCCGTAGATTGTGTTTTCACCGGCAAACTTGTCGATCGCCTGCCACTGTTTCGTGGTGATTACCCCGCCCGGCAGACGACAGCGCAGCAGCATCGCGTGACGCGGCTCCAGCTTCTGTTCGGCACGCTCGGCGCGGATATCGCGGTCGTCCTGTTGGTACATACCGTGGAAACGGATCAGCAGGAAGTTGTCGCCTTTGAAACCGCCGGTCAGGCCGTCATTTAAATCTTCGGCAATGGTACCGCGCAGGTAGTTGCTCTCTACCTTCATGCGCTCGGCATCAGTCAGTTTGCCTTCGACCACCAGTGGGCCAGGATGTTTTTCGCTCATTAGTAGACATCTCGCTGATAACGGCGCTCTACGCGCAGCTCACTTAAAAATTCATCCGCCGTTTCGGCATCCATACCGCCGAATTCGGCAATCACTTCCAGCAGTGCCTGCTCAACGTCTTTCGCCATGCGATTGGCGTCGCCGCAGACATAAATGTGGGCGCCGTCATTGATCCAGCGCCACAGCTCTGCGCCCTGTTCGCGCAGTTTGTCTTGTACGTATACTTTTTCTTTCTGATCGCGGGACCAGGCCAGATCGATGCGGGTCAGCACGCCCTCTTTGACGTAGCGCTGCCACTCAACCTGGTAGAGGAAATCTTCAGTAAAGTGCGGGTTGCCGAAGAACAGCCAGTTTTTACCCGCCGCGTCGTCTGCTGCACGCTGCTGCATAAAGGCGCGGAATGGCGCAATACCGGTGCCCGGGCCAATCATAATCACCGGCGTTTCGGGGTTCGCCGGCAGGCGGAAGTTGTCGTTGTGCTCGATAAAGACGCGAACTTCACCCTCTTCTTCCACGCGGTCTGCCAGGAAGCCTGACGCCCCACCCGCGCGCGCGCGGCCTTCGATGTCGTAACGCACCACGCTAACGGTGATGTGGACTTCGTTTTCCACTTCCGCCTGCGAGGAGGCGATGGAGTACAGGCGCGGGGTCAGCGGACGCAGCAGGCCGACCAGCGCGTCAGCATCCAGCTGTGCCGGAGAGAAACGCACCATATCGACAATCGGCGTTGTCGCCGCGTATTGCTGTAACTTCGCCTTGTCCCCGACCAGCGGAAGGAGCGATTCGCTGCGGGTTAAGGTGGCGTAGTTTTCAACGATGTTGGCGGTGTTCACCGTCAGTTCGAAATGCCACTGGAGCGCCTCGGAGATCGAGAGCGTTTTGCCATCCACGGTAACCGGTTCATCGCCTTTCAACCACAGCAGCTCGACCAGCTCTTTCACCAGCGCCGGATCGTTCTGATACCAGACGCCCAGCGCATCGCCAGGCTGGTAACGCAGGCCAGAGTCACCGAGATCGATTTCGATATGGCGCACGTCTTTTTCTGAATCACGGCCCGTGATTTTCTGGTTTACCGACAGGCTCGCCGTCAGCGGCGCCTCTTTCGTGTAAGGGCTGGTGTGGATTTCGTTAACGGTGCCGGCTACGGTAACGGCGGCCTGCGCTGGCGTCTCTTTCGGGACGCGGGCCTTCAGCACCTCAACGATGCGCGCCCGCCATTCGGCGGCGGCGGCCTGGTATTCCACGTCAGCGTCTACGCGATCCAGCAGGCGCTCTGCGCCCAGCTCCGCCAGCTTGCTGTCGAAATCTTTACCGGACTGGCAGAAAAATTCATAGGACGTATCACCGAGGCCGAAGACGGCAAAGGCGGTGCCCTCGAGCTTTGGCGCTTTTTTCGAGAACAGGAACTTATGCAGCGCGACGGCTTCTTCAGCAGGCTCACCTTCCCCCTGCGTTGACGCCACCACCACCAGCAGTTTTTCTGACGCGATCTGTTTGAATTTATAATCCCCGGCGTTGACCAAGTTAACGTTCAGCTTCGCGGCGAGCAGGTCATCACGCAGCGCTTCGGCCACACGACGGGCATTACCCGTTTGCGAAGCGGAGATAAGCGTGATGGCAGGAATTTCAACGGCCGTTGGCGGGACGCCTGCCACAGCACCCGGCTGCTGGTTCAGCATTCCCCAGAAATAGCCGGAGACCCAGGCAAGCTGGGTGGGTGAAAAATCGGAAGTCGCGGCCTGGAGGCGCGCCAGTTGCTCCGGGTTAAGGGGAAGCAAATTTGAAGGTGGGGCCTGTGTTGTCATGCGTCGTTATGTTCCAGTAGCAAAGCGGACTTTAAGCGAATAAATCCAAACTGAAGATAAGGTTAACGGCGGGGATAATAACAATTAAAGAAGGGATGGAAATAATAAATAACCAAATGGACTAACCTGTTTTAGTTATCGTTCTTAACGATAAAAGCGATTAAATAACTACATGAAATAAAACAACAAAAGTCGATAAACACCATGAATACGAGGCGGTGACCGTTCAGAGCCGTTTTAGTTAATGATAAAAATTGTGCTTTCCGGTACTATGCGGCGGTTTTTTCCGCATTCCTGAGAGCTATGATGTCCACCACACTGTTTAAAGATTTCACCTTCGAAGCCGCACACCACCTTCCACACGTTCCTGCCGGGCACAAATGTGGCCGCCTGCATGGACACTCGTTTATGGTGCGTCTTGAAATCACCGGTGAAGTCGATCCCCATACGGGCTGGATCATGGACTTTGCCGAACTGAAGGCCGCGTTTAAGCCGACCTACGATCGTCTCGATCACTACTATCTGAATGATATTCCGGGCCTTGAAAACCCGACCAGCGAAGTGCTGGCGAAATGGATTTGGGATCAGATGAAACCGCTTGTGCCGCTGCTGAGCGCGGTGATGATCAAAGAGACCTGCACGGCAGGCTGCGTCTACCGCGGGGAGTGAATCTCCTCCGTTTCGGCCTCAAGAGGCACGAGCGGCGTAAACTCATAGAGCACCAGCGCATTACTCTCCAGTGATTCTGTCAGTTGCCAGCCGTCATCAATGCGTTCATCGTACAGGGAAAGCGTTGGACGCGCTTTGTGCGCTATCCAGCGCCACATCTCTTCGTCAGGGCCGCTTTCGCTGCCTACCCCTTCAAGCAACGGATAGAGCGCGCCGTTATGCTGATCGAAAAGATGGCGTTTAATTCGCCAAATACCGCGCATTCCCTTCAGGTGTAAATGATACTGCTGGTGAAAACGCTGGATGAATGCTTCTTCACTGGAAAGGAGCGGATTAAAAACCACCACATTACGCAGCAGCAACTGGTAACCATTGTGATGGCGCATGAGCAGAACACGCCCGTCGTTTACCAGCACCTCGCCCCGCAGGCGTTGCCAGAGCCAGAGTACCCAATAAACCGGCCGTGGGAGACCATGGTTGTACTGTAGCGCAAGGCTTGACGTATCGATGGTATTGTTCGCACGAGCTTCACCCTGAAGGCCCGAATTGAGCCAGAATCCCCCTAGCCAGACCTGCTCCGATAGCCCGAGCAGGCTTTGCATCAGCAGCGCCCCACGAAAAAACCAGCCGTTTGTCGCCCGCGTGTTCCCGGTGAGGGTATTCCAGGAGAGAAGCCAGACGGGAAGCGAACATTTGCGCAGACGAAGGGCGGCGATAATCTGGCGGATCTTCTGTACCGGATAATTTTCTGTAGAAGAGAGTTGGGCTGGCTCCCGCTGCGCAGGATCGAGAAGTTCATTGGCATCGGCTGAACAGGCAAGAAAATCGGCCTGCATCAGGATGGCTGAGCTGAACAGGGTATTGTCGCTCACGCCCGCGCTGTCGGGTGAAAATCGATGCCATAAACCAAACTTTGCCTGTGGCAGATAGTTGCGTATGACGTTTTGCTGCGCCAGCCAGACCTGCTCCCGGGTCTCCTCACTCGCCTGTGTTGACCAGTGCATGACAAAGTGCCAGCCCGCGGTGATCTCGGGCGAAAAATGATTGACCGACCGTTGTAAAAAACGGGCAAGTAGATCGCGACGGGTCGTTACGCCGGTGTGCAGCAGCACCGTCCATTGCTTTTTTGCCAGCCAGGTGAAGAGCTGATGCAGATTGTACCAGCAGGCGTAGCCCGCCATCTGGGGGTCATCCCACCCGGTGGCAAACAGACGGCTGCTGAGAAAAGGTTCGGCGATATCAATTCCCTCTATGGGAATGGCCTCATTTATCGCTTCAAGATTCTGACGAACGTCCTCACGCAGTAAATCGTCGAGCTCACGCAGAGTAATGACTACCCGCATACGGCGCAGCGAGGTGGAGAGAGGATTAAGCTGCTCAAGATCCAGTGTCTGCTCCTGCTGCGGGCGATCGATAAGCGGGGAGGCTCCCCAGCCGCGCGCCACCGGTTCATTGAGCAGGCTAAACAGCTTATCCATGGCCACCGGATAGCGCTGCTCACACCTGTCCGTACGAACACGTGTGGCCTCCGGGTGCTGGCGTCGGGACTTACGAAACTCACCCGGGGACATATTGTGAACACGCCGAAACCGATCGGTCATCATACGCGTGCTGGCGAAACCCTGCTCAAGCGCAATCTGATGCAGCGGTCGGTTCGTCAGACGGAGCGCGTCAGCCGCCTTTTCCAGCCGCAGGGTGGTGATGTACTGCATGAAACTGATCCCCACCTCCTTGCGAAAGAGACGAGAGAGCCAGGCTTCAGAGACATATTCACTCGCGGCGATTTCCGCAAGCGTAATACGGCGAGAATAACTGGCATTGATCCGCTCTATCACCCGGGCAATGCGTTTGCTGTGCGCTGGGGAAAGTTCACGGGACAAAAACCGGGCGGGCTGCTGAAAGCGGCTGGTCAGCAACAGCAATATCTCGCTCAGCCAGCGGTACGCCTCCAGCCGGTAGCGGTGTGGGTCGTTGATGAGGGTGACCACAAGAAGCTGGCGCAGCAGATCGCGAAGCGCATCGCATTGGGGCCAGACGCCTCCGGCTTCTGCCGGTATAGCGTAATCATGGACAAAAAAATCATTGCAGAGCTGGACCACCCAGCGCCCGGAAAGGGACACGCGCAGGGTGATATTTGCCGTTTCGCTCGTGAACTGCCAGCACCGATGACGGTTGATGATGGCAAGGGTATTGGCCTCCAGGATGTCACGTCCCACATCGGTATTCAGCTCAGCCCGCCCTTCCAGCACCCAGAGCAACGTTAGCGTATCGCCTTCATCCTCCACGCAGTGGCGAATGTCCTGGATCTCCACCCAAAATTCATCTCCCCGCTGATTCATCTTTCCCCTCATCAAAGACAAATAATGACCGGCTCTTTTTTGTCATAACGGAATTGTATGAAAAACAATCAAAACAAAACCGTCGCTTTACAACAAAAAAATGCATTTTCTGGCAGTGCGATCGTCATAGACTCGAAATTATCACCGTTTGGCATAAAAAGGATAACAAAAATGACACATCCAATTATCGAAGCTCTGCGCGGCAAAGAGGCCCAGTTCACTGAATTACGTCGCTATTTTCATCAGCATCCTGAAATTGGTTTTGAGGAGCACAATACGAGCGATCGCGTTGCGGCGTTGCTTGAGGAATGGGGATATGAGGTTCATCGCGGCCTGGCGAAAACCGGTGTGGTCGGCACGCTGAAGGTGGGTAACGGGCCTAAACGCCTGGGTCTGCGCGCCGACATGGATGCGCTGCCTATGCAGGAAAACAGCGGCAAGGCCTGGAGCAGTACCGTTGAGGGTAAATTCCACGGCTGCGGTCATGACGGCCACACCACAACGCTCCTGTATGCAGCGGAGTACCTGGCACGCACCCGCAATTTTAACGGCACGCTGCACCTTATTTTTCAGCCTGCGGAAGAACTTCTGTATGGCGGACGCGTTATGGTAGAGGACGGTTTGTTTGACCTGTTCCCCTGCGACCACATTTTTGGTCTGCACAATATGCCGTCACAGCCCGTCGGAAAAATTGGTCTGCGCGATGGCGCCATGATGGCCTCTTCTGACACCCTTCATATTGAGGTTAACGGCGTGGGGGGTCACGGTGCGGTGCCAGAACATACCGTAGATGCCACCCTGGTTGCCTGTCATATCACTATCGCTTTGCAGTCCATTGTTTCGCGCAATATCACCCCTTTTCAGCCTGCCGTCGTTACCGTAGGCAGCATTCAGGCTGGACATGCCCCCAACATCATCAACGACAAAGTATTGATGAAACTTACCGTGCGCACGCTGGATGAAAGCGTGCGGCAAACCGTGCTACAGCGCATCCATGATATCGCCGTTGCGCAGGCGGAAAGTTTCAATGCCACGGCTACCATTCGACACATTAATGGCAGCCCGGTACTGAAAAACAATCCGCAAGCCAATGAGATGGTGCGCAGCGTCGCCACCGATCTGTTCGGTCAGGATTCCGTCGCGGAGGTGAATGCGTTTATGGGCAGCGAGGACTTTGCGTTCATGCTCGAGAAAAATCCCAATGGCTGTTATTTCACCCTTGGCGCTGGCGATGAGCCTGACCGCTGCATGGTGCATAACCCGGGCTACGACTTTAACGACACTATTCTCCTCACCGGCGCGGCGCTGTGGGCCGCACTGACCGAACACTATCTGCGCTGATTCGCACCTTCCCGGGAGGGCTGCATTATGAGTACCGTTTCCCTGACAGACGCATCCGCCTACGCCGGTAACGATCGGCTGCTGGCGGGTATCGTCATGAGCGTTCTGACCTTCTGGCTGTTTGCCCAGTCGGTTATCAACGTGGTTCCGGCCATGCAGAATAGCCTCGACATTGCCCTCGAAACCCTTACGCTGGCCGTCAGCCTGAGCGCGTTGTTTAGCGGCTGTTTTGTCGTAGCCTGCGGTGGGTTTGCCGATAAGTTTGGGCGCATGCGCCTGACCATGACAGGCCTGATTTTGAGCATAATCGGAAGCGGTCTGCTGTTCATTTCATGGGAGCCCGTCCTGTTTCTGTTGGGAAGAGCGATACAGGGGCTATCCGCGGCCTGCATCATGCCCGCCACGCTGGCGCTGATTAAGACCTGGTATGAAGGGAAAGCACGCCAGCGCGCAATCAGCTTCTGGGTTATTGGTTCATGGGGAGGGAGTGGCCTGAGCTCGTTTGTGGGAGGCGCCATCGCCACCACGCTGGGCTGGCGCTGGATTTTTATTTTGTCGATAGTGGTGGCTCTGGTCGCGCTATTGCTTATCCGCGCCACGCCGGAAAGCCGCAGCCCTGATGCGTGTCGACACAAACTGGATATCAGCGGCCTGGTGAGTTTTGTCCTTATGCTGGTGCTGTTCAATCTGTTTATCAGCAAAGGACACAGCTGGGGCTGGAGCAGCAGTTTATCGCTTCTTGTACTGTGTGGAGCCGTGATTGCACTGATGTGCTTTGTCGTTACCGGGCGGCGGAAGGGCGATGCGGCATTGATCGATTTCGCCCTGTTTAAAAACCGTGCCTATAGCGCCTCGGTATTCTCAAATTTCCTGCTCAACGGCTGCATTGGCACCATGATGATCGCCAGCATCTGGTTGCAGCAAGGCCATCATCTGTCACCGCTACAGACCGGTATGATGACGCTGGGGTATCTGGTTACCGTACTGGCGATGATCCGGGTGGGTGAAAAACTGCTTCAGCGCTATGGCGCCAGGCTGCCGATGATGACCGGCCCGCTGCTGACCGCAACAGGTATTACGCTGATTTCATGCACCTTCTTAAGCAAAGAGGTCTACATTGTCACCGTCTTTCTGAGCAATATTTTATTCGGGCTGGGGCTCGGATGTTACGCCACGCCCTCAACGGACACGGCGGTAATGAATGCCCCTGAAAACAAAGTGGGGGTGGCTTCAGGGATCTATAAGATGGGCAGTTCCCTGGGCGGCGCAATGGGGATCGCGGTCACCGCATCGCTGTACGCCCTATGGCTGCCGATGGGAACGGCCAGTGCCGCGCAGTATGCCTTGCTGTTCAACAGTGCGATTTGCCTTGGGTCGGCAGTCGTGACCTGGGCTTTACTGCCAACAACAAAAGCCCCGCGTTAAGCGGGGCCACACAAGTATCAGGCAATGTTCAGATATTTGTGCGTCTGCATCGACAGGCGCCAGTTGCGGGCGATACAGGTTTCAATGCACAGACGGGTTGCATCGTCTTTCTGGCTGATAGGCTGTAGCGCGATCACGCGCTGCTTTTCGTCCGTCAGCGTCGCCAGCAGTTCGTCCAGCGCTTCGATGTCACGCACGCGCCCCACCGGATGTTTGATCTCATCCGCACGCTCAAGCGCCTGCGACAACACGTCATAACCGCCACGCATATTCACTTTCGGTGAAACCGTTACCCACGTTGAATGGGAGCAGCGCACTTCATGGGTACCGCTGGTTTCGATCTGACAGCTATAGCCGTTCTTCTCGAGCAGTTCGGTGAGGGGCATCAGATCGTGAATGCAGGGTTCCCCGCCGGTGATCACCACATGCCGCGCCGTCCAGCCCTGACGACCAATAATGGCAAGCAGATCTTCCGCGCTGCCCGCGCCCCATTTATCGCTCTCTTTGGTTTTCGCCAGAATGCTGAACAGCGACACTTCCCGATCTGCGAGCTTATCCCACGTATGTTTGGTATCACACCAGGCGCAGCCAACCGGGCATCCCTGTAAACGAATAAAGATAGCGGGAACGCCGGTAAAGTAACCCTCGCCTTGCAGGGTCTGGAACATCTCGTTAATCGGGTACTGCATAGTCAACTCTGTTAAGGGAATAAACGATAAGTATCGCAGATCCCCGTCAGATGATCATGCTCCATCGGTGCTTTGCGCGCCAATTGCCGCCATAAACCGTTCCGTAATTTGCTGCGGTCGGGTGATCGCCCCGCCGACGACAACCGTATGCGCCCCCAACTCCAGACACCTGGCCGCGCGATCGGGGGTATCCACGTTACCTTCGGCAATCACGGGGATCGTGACGGCAGACAGCACCTCTTTCAAAAACGCGCAGTCATTTTCCGGTAGCGAATGGCCCGCGGTCTCTGCCGTATAACCGTAAAGGGTGGTTCCGACACAATCAAACCCCAGCGCCTGCGCGGTCACGGCCTCCTGCACGGTGGCAATATCCGCCATCAGCAGCAGCGAAGGGTAACGGGTGCGGATCTGCGCGATCAGCATGTCCAGCGATACGCCACCGGGCCGTTTCCGGGCGGTTGCATCCAGCGCAACGATGTCCGGGGCGACCGCCATCAGCTCATCCACTTCTTTGAGCGTCGCGGTGATAAACACCTCGCTATCCGGATAGTCCCGTTTGATGATGCCGATGACCGGCAGTGAGACCAGCCCTTTGATAGCCTTGATATCCACCACGCTATTGGCGCGGATCGCAGCGGCACCGCCCTGGGCTGCCGCCAGCGCCATTCGCGACATAATAAACGGGCTGTGCAGCGGTTCATTTTCCAGCGCCTGGCAGGAGACGACCAGTTTTCCTTTCAGGTTATCCAGTACAGTTTTCATTACGATAAGATCTCTTCCACTTCGTTTTTGATAAGGGTGACGTGCGGGCCATAGATGACCTGGACACCGTTGCCGCGGACGATAACGCCGCGCGCGCCGGTCGCTTTCAGTGCTGCTTCATTGACTTTGCTACCGTCTTTCACCGTGACGCGAAGACGCGTGGCGCAGCAGTCAACGTCATCCAGATTGTCTCTTCCACCCAATCCGGCGATCACCGCCGCGGCACGCTCGCTTTGCGGCAGGGTAGCCTCGTCAGCCAACGCCTCCTTTTCACGGCCCGGCGTGGCAAAATCAAAACGTTTAATCAGATAGCGGAAAGTACAGTAGTAAAGGAAGAACCACGGTACGCCTACCAGCGGGACGAACATCCAGTTAGTTTTCGCTTCACCCTGCAAAATGCCGAACAGCACGAAATCAATAAACCCGCCGGAGAAAGTTTGCCCGATGGTGATATGCAGCATGTGCGCGAGCATAAACGCCAGCCCGTCAAACAGCGCATGAATGACGTACAGCACCGGCGCAATAAACAGGAATGAGAACTCGATGGGCTCGGTAATGCCCGTCAGGAAAGAGGTTAACGCCGCTGACAGCAGCAGCCCGGCTACGCGCTTCTTGTTCTCGGGTTTAGCCGTGTGGTACATCGCCAGGCAGGCGCCCAGCAGGCCAAACATCATCGTAATAAAGCGCCCGGACATGAAGCGCGACGTGCCCTCATAGAAGTGCTGGGTGTTCGGGTCCGCGAGCTGAGCAAAGAAGATCCGCTGCGTGCCCTCAACCAGGTGACCGTTAACAATTTCACTGCCGCCAAGCGCGGTAGTCCAGAACGGCAGATAAAAGATGTGGTGCAGGCCAAACGGGCCAAGCATGCGCAGGATAAAACCGTACAGCAATGTCCCCAGATAGCCGGTGGCATCCACCAACCCGCCAAGGCCAAAGATCAGCTTCTGAAAATGCGGCCAGACCACGGTCATCAGCGCGCCGACAAGTATCGCCGCCAGCGAGCTGATAATGGGAACGAAGCGCGAGCCGCCAAAAAAGCCCAGAAATTGCGGAAGCGCGATTTTATTAAACCGATGATGCAGTGCGCAGGTCACAAGCCCAATAACGACCCCACCAAACACGCCCGTTTCAAGCGTCTGAATACCCAGCGTCATGCCCTGCCCTACGGCGCCCGGGTTCTCATACGCCAGTTTTCCGGTCAGGATCAGCAGCGCATTGATAGTGGCATTCATCACCAGATAAGCGAGTAATGCCGCCAGCCCTGCCGTACCTTTATCATTTTTTGCCAGCCCAACGGCGACCCCAACAGCAAACAGTACCGACAGGTTTGCGAACACAATCGAGCCTGCACTGCTCATGATGGTAAATATGGCCTGTAGCCAGCCAACGTCTAAAAATGGATACGCGGTTAGCGTATTCGGATTCGATAGCGCCCCGCCGATCCCCAACAACAGACCTGCTGCGGGCAGTATGGCGATAGGTAACATAAAGGATTTGCCAAAGCGCTGCGCTTTTTCAAACCATCCGCCGGAAGACGCTCCGCTGAACATTTGCATCATTTTTTTATCCCCCTAGTTGTTGATGAAAATTTTTACCACATATAATTTTAATTGTGAAAATTACCACCAAAAACCAGGACGCCGATCATACTTTTTCGAAATGACTGGCATCTCTCCCCCGCTTTCCGCCACACTAGTTGGCAGAGAAACGCATTAAGGATCTAGCATGTCGGACCATGAAAACCTGCTGCTGAAGCTACGCCAGGAGGCTTCCGGGTACAGCCCAACGCAACAAAAACTGGGGGAGTTTGTTCTCAACGATCCTGCCAGGGTGCTCTACCTGACGATCACCGAGCTGGCGCGTGAAAGCGGCACCAGCGAGGCCAGCGTCACACGCCTTTGCCGCACGCTGGGCTGTAAGGGATATAACGAATTTAAAATGGCGCTTGCGCTGGATATTCCGCAGGGTTTGCCAGAGCGTCAGGCAGGAGATGCGATAGATAACGTGGTGGATGAGTCTGTCCAGGCGCTGCAAGATACCGCAAAACTCCTCGACCGGGCCCAGCTTGAACAGGCGACACTGGCCCTGCATCAGGCGCAATCAGTGCAAATTTACGGGGTGGCAGCCAGCGCGATTCTGGGGGAGTATTTGCATTACAAGCTGCTGCGACTCGGCAAACCTGCACAGCTGTTTAGCGATATGCATCGCGCCGCCATGAATGCGACGACGCTCTCGAAAGAGACGCTGGTGGTGGCCATCTCAAGTTCTGGCTCTACACGGGATCTGCTTCACGTGGTGAAACTCGCCCGCAAGCGTGGCGTTAAGGTACTGGCGCTCAGCAATACACCCCGCAGCCCGCTGGCCTCCCTGAGCGATTTACAGCTGGTTGCAGCCAAGCCCGAGGGACCGCTGAGCGCGGGTGCGCTCAATGCCAAGGTTGGCGTGATGCTGCTGGTTGAACTGCTTACCACTTCCCTTATTGCAGTAGACAGCCATTACGGTGACGTAAGCCAGCAAACGGCCAGCGCCACGCTGCCGCTTCTGCTATAGAAAACAAAAAACCCGCCGAAGCGGGTTTTTTCATAAGAACGAAAGTTCAGGCTTATGCCTGGCCTTTGATCTCTTTACGACCGTTGTAAGGTGCTTTTTCGCCCAGCGCTTCTTCGATACGAATCAGCTGGTTGTATTTAGCAACACGGTCAGAACGGCTCATAGAACCGGTTTTGATCTGGCCAGCAGCGGTACCCACAGCCAGGTCAGCGATGGTAGCGTCTTCAGTTTCGCCAGAACGGTGAGAGATAACAGCGGTGTAGCCAGCGTCTTTCGCCATTTTGATCGCAGCCAGCGTTTCGGTCAGAGAACCGATCTGGTTGAATTTGATCAGGATGGAGTTAACGATGCCTTTCTCGATGCCTTCTTTCAGGATCTTGGTGTTGGTTACGAACAGATCGTCACCAACCAGCTGGATTTTGTCGCCCAGTACTTTGGTCTGGTATGCGAAACCATCCCAGTCAGACTCGTCCAGACCGTCTTCGATAGAAACGATTGGGTACTGTTTGGTCAGGTCTTCCAGGAAGTGGGTGAACTCTTCGGAGGTGAATGCTTTGTTGCCTTCGCCAGCCAGAACGTATTTTCCGTCTTTGTAGAATTCAGATGCTGCACAGTCCATCGCCAGGGTGATGTCTTTGCCCAGCTCGTAGCCTGCTGCTTTAACCGCTTCAGCGATAACAGCCAGCGCTTCTGCGTTAGAACCCAGGTTCGGCGCGTAGCCACCTTCGTCACCAACAGCAGTGTTCATACCTTTAGCTTTCAGAACTTTAGCCAGGTTGTGGAACACTTCAGAACCCATACGCACCGCTTCTTTCAGGGATTTCGCGCCAACAGGCTGAATCATGAATTCCTGAATATCAACGTTGTTGTCTGCGTGCTCACCACCGTTGATGATGTTCATCATTGGTACAGGCATGGAGTATTTGCCTGGGGTGCCGTTCAGTTCAGCGATGTGCTCGAACAGTGGCATACCTTTAGCAGCTGCTGCTGCTTTGGCGTTCGCCAGGGAAACTGCCAGGATTGCGTTCGCACCGAAGTTAGATTTGTTTTCAGTACCGTCCAGATCGATCATGATCTTGTCGATGCCAGCCTGATCTTTGGCATCTTTGCCAACGATAGCCTGAGCAATAGGACCGTTAACAGCGCCAACCGCTTTCAGTACGCCTTTGCCCATGAAACGGGATTTGTCGCCATCACGCAGTTCCAGCGCTTCGCGGGAACCTGTAGATGCGCCTGATGGAGCAGCAGCCATACCGACGAAACCACCTTCCAGATGAACTTCGGCTTCAACGGTCGGGTTACCACGGGAGTCGATGATTTCACGACCGATGACTTTAACGATTTTGGACATTAGATTTTCCTCAGTACAAGTTAAACTAAAACTCCAGACAAACAACGCGTACCAGGGGTACGCGTTGCCGTTCTAACTTTTTTTACTTCGCCTGACGCTTCTGGTACTCGCTGGCGGCTTTCACGAAGCCTGCAAACAGCGGATGCCCGTCACGCGGCGTTGAAGTAAATTCCGGGTGGAATTGGCAGGCCACGAACCACGGATGGTTTGGCACTTCGATGATCTCGACTAACTGATCATCCCCGGAACGGCCCGCAACACGCAGACCCGCAGCTTCAATTTGTTTCAACAACATGTTGTTGACTTCATAGCGGTGACGATGGCGCTCGGTAATCACCGGCTCGCCGTACAGCTTGCGAACCACGCTATCGTCTGACAGCTGGCAGGCCTGTGCGCCAAGACGCATGGTGCCACCCAGATCGCTCTTCTCGGTACGGACTTCGACGTTACCGTCTTCGTCGCGCCATTCCGTAATCAGCGCCACGACAGGGTACTTACAGTCTGGCACAAATTCCGTAGAGTTCGCGTTTTCCATTCCCGCTACGTTGCGCGCAAATTCAATCAGCGCAACCTGCATACCCAGGCAGATGCCGAGGTATGGAATATTGTTTTCACGCGCATAGCGTGCAGTGGCGATCTTGCCTTCAACACCACGGTAGCCGAAGCCGCCAGGGATGAGAATCGCATCCAGATCTTTTAGAATTTCGACGCCGCGCGTTTCAACATCCTGCGAATCAATCAGCTTGATGTTGACGGAGACGCGATTCTTCAGACCACCGTGCTTCAGCGCCTCGATAACTGACTTATAGGCGTCCGGCAGTTCAATATACTTGCCGACCATACCGATAGTCACTTCGCCGCCCGGATTGGCTTCTTCGTAAATCACCTGCTCCCATTCAGACAGGTTAGCTTCCGGACAGTTCAAGCTGAATCGTTTACAAATATAATCGTCCAGACCCTGTGATTTCAACAGGCCCGGGATTTTATAAATGGAATCGACGTCTTTCATTGAAATAACGGCTTTTTCAGGCACGTTACAGAACAATGCAATTTTCGCGCGTTCGTTCGCCGGAATCGCGCGATCGGAACGGCAAACCAGGATATCAGGCTGAATACCGATGGAGAGCAACTCTTTAACGGAGTGCTGAGTCGGTTTGGTTTTCACTTCACCTGCTGCCGCCATGTAAGGCACCAGCGTCAGGTGCATGAACAGCGCGTTCTCACGACCAATATCTACCGCCAGCTGACGAATCGCTTCGAGGAACGGCAGGGATTCGATATCCCCTACGGTACCGCCGATTTCAACCAGCACAACGTCATGCCCTTCGCCACCGGCAAGGACACGCTCTTTAATGGCGTTAGTGATGTGTGGGATGACCTGCACGGTCGCGCCCAGGTAGTCACCACGGCGCTCTTTACGCAGAACGTCAGAGTAGATACGGCCAGTCGTAAAGTTGTTACGACGGGTCATTTTGGTACGGATGAAACGCTCGTAGTGGCCAAGATCCAGATCGGTTTCAGCGCCGTCTTCAGTAACGAACACTTCCCCGTGTTGGGTTGGGCTCATGGTGCCTGGATCGACGTTGATGTACGGATCCAGTTTCATCATGGTCACATTGAGGCCACGGGCTTCAAGAATGGCTGCGAGGGAGGCTGCGGCAATGCCTTTACCCAGAGAGGATACGACCCCGCCGGTCACAAAAATATAGTTCGTTGTCATGCTGAACCTGAGAAGTTAGGGTGAAACGATGGAATAACCAGGACGGGAAAGTAGTATACCCGAACACGACGAGCGCCACAAACTTTCATTCTCCGTCTCCTTCCCAGGCCATGACAAACATAAGGAGTGAGAAAATAGCCCCTTTTGGGTAAATGTTTTTGACGCAAATCAAGCGCTTGTCATTTAAAAAATCACACAAATTGCGCTTGATCGCAAAATTTCGTTAGAGATCATGTTCCTGGCGTTTTACTTCCTGCCAGACTTCCTCCATCGCGTCGAGGTCAATGCCGCTCATTTCCAGGCCACGCGAGGCCACAATGCGCTCAACTTCGCGGAAACGACGTTCGAATTTAATGTTCGCTTTTTGCAGGGCGGTTTCCGCTTTTACACCGAGGTGGCGAGAAAGGTTGACGGTCGCGAACAGCAGATCGCCCATCTCCTCTTCCAGCTTTGCTTCATCCACAACGGCCTGCTGCGCTTCATGCATCACTTCGTCGATCTCTTCGTGCACTTTTTCCAGCACTGGGCCGAGAGAGGTCCAGTCAAACCCTACCGCCGAGCAGCGCTTTTGAATTTTGTGCGCGCGCATCAGCGCAGGAAGGTTCAGGGGAATGTCGTCCAGCGCCGAGTGCTGGGATTTTTCAGCGCGTTCGGCGCTTTTGATCTGCTCCCAGCGCGCCAGCACTTCCGCACTGTTGCCTGCGGAGGCATCGCCAAAGATATGCGGATGACGGCGCTCCAGCTTGTCGCTGATAGCGGCGCAGATGTCGTCAAAGTTAAAGCGCCCCTCTTCCTGCGCCATCTGTGCGTAGAACACCACCTGGAACAGCAGGTCGCCCAGCTCACCGCGCAGGTCGTCGAAATCTTCGCGCGAAATCGCATCCAGCACTTCGTAGGTTTCTTCCAGCGTGTAAGGCGCAATGGTGGCGAAAGTCTGCTCTTTATCCCACGGGCAGCCGTTTTCCGGGTCGCGCAGGCGTTTCATGATGCCAAGCAGGCGGTCGATTTGAGTCATAGTTCTGTCCTGATGTCAAAATGCCGGGTGGCAGCGTTGCCTTACCCGGCCTACAGAAGAGGATGTTCAGCCGCCGTGCAGACGACGCGCGTCAATCACATCCGGCACCTGGTTCAGTTTACCGAGCACCCGGCCCAGCACCTGCAGGTTATAGATTTCGATGGTCATATCGATGGTGGCAAGCTGCTCGCGGGTATCGCTGCGGCTGGCAACGCCCAGCACGTTGACCTTCTCGTTGGCGAGAATGGTGGTGATGTCGCGCAGCAGGCCACTGCGGTCGTTGGCAGTGACGCGCACCACCAGCGAGTAGCCAGCGGAGTAGCTTTCACCCCAGACGGCTTCCACGATACGTTCCGGCGCATGCGATTGCAGCTCAGCAAGCTGATCACAGTCGGAGCGGTGAATTGAGATCCCGCGCCCCTGGGTGATAAAGCCGACAATATCGTCACCCGGTATCGGCTGGCAGCAGCGGGCAATATGGTGCATGAGGTTACCCACCCCTTCAACCACCACGCGGCCATTGTCCTTGCTGCGCTGCTGCGGAGCGTAGGTTTTCTGCTGGAGCTGTTTCAGCGCTGCCGCATCCTGCTCTGCCGCGCTTGGCTTGTTGAACTGCGCTTGCAGGAAGTTCACCATCTGGTTCAGGCGGATATCGCCGCCGCCAATCGCCGCTAACAGTTCGTCGAGCTCGTTGAAGTTGTAGCGCGGCAGCAGGAACTTCTCCGCCTCTTTCAGGTTTATCCCGATATGCTCCAGCTCGTCGTCAAGGATCTGACGACCGGCAAGGATATTCTTGTCACGATCCTGCTTGCGGAACCAGGCGTGAATTTTAGAGCGCCCGCGGCTGGTGGTCACGTAACCGAGGTTTGGATTCAGCCAGTCGCGGCTTGGGTTTGGCTGCTTCTGGGTGATGATTTCAATCTGGTCACCCATCTGTAGCTGGTAGGTAAACGGTACGATACGTCCGCCGATCTTCGCCCCGATGCAACGGTGCCCCACGTCGCTGTGAATGTGGTAGGCGAAATCGAGCGGCGTAGAGCCTGCCGGCAGATCAACCACATCCCCTTTCGGGGTAAAGACGTAGACGCGATCGTCGAAGACCTGACTGCGCACTTCGTCGAGCATTTCGCCGGAGTCGGCCATCTCTTCCTGCCACGCAATCAGCTTACGCAGCCAGGCGATACGGTCCTCGTGTCCGGAGCGCGCGCCGCCGGAAGTGCCTTCTTTGTACTTCCAGTGCGCGGCGACGCCCAGCTCGGCGTCTTCGTGCATCTGTTTAGTACGGATCTGAATTTCCACAGTTTTGCCGCCGGGGCCAAGCACCACAGTGTGGATGGACTGATAGCCATTCGGTTTGGGGTTCGCGACGTAGTCATCGAACTCATCCGGCAGATGGCGGAAGTGAGTATGTACTATCCCCAGCGCGGCGTAGCAGTCCTGGAGACGCTCCGCCACGATACGCACGGCGCGCACGTCAAACAGCTCGTCAAAGGCGAGGTGTTTCTTCTGCATTTTGCGCCAGATGCTGTAGATGTGCTTCGGACGCCCGTAGACCTCGGCGCGCACATTCTCCTCTTTCATCGACTGGCGCAGCCCGCTGACAAATTCCTCGATATAGTGTTCGCGGTCGATGCGGCGTTCGTGCAGCAATTTTGCAATGCGTTTGTATTCCGCCGGATGCAGATAGCGGAAGCAGTAATCTTCCAGCTCCCACTTCAGTTGCCCGATACCCAGACGGTTCGCCAGCGGCGCATAGATATTCGTACACTCTTTGGCGGCCAGGACGCGCTCGTCTTCCGGCGCATCCTTCACTTCGCGCAGATGGGCAACCCGTTCGGCCAGCTTGATCACCACGCAGCGAAAATCATCCACCATCGCCAGCAGCATGCGGCGGACGTTATCCACCTGCTCGGAAGAGACAGAATCCGTTTGCGCGGCTTTCAGTTGACGGATGGCGGCCATATCACGCACGCCGTGGATGAGCGCCACGACGGACTGGCCGACGCTTTCACGCAGCACGTCTTCCGTCACCACGTTAGCATCTGCCAGTGGGAACAGCAGCGCGGCCTGTAGCGTTTCGATATCCATGTTAAGCATGGAGAGAATTTCAACCATCTCCACGCCGCGCCACAACAGCAGTTCGGCGTCCGGATGCCCCTGAGTTGTGCGTAAACAATAGGCCCAGGTTTCGGTTAAGCGTTCACACGACTGCTGGCTGGAAATCCCCAGACTTGCGATCCATTTTTGAGGGTCAAACTCACCAGCTTTATTTAAATGTGCACTTCTTACCGCAACCATCGTCCTCTCCTTTAGGGACAAGGGCCTGTCGAAGTCGACAAGCCAAACTCATTAGATGTGCTCGAACAACACCATTGATTCCAGATGTCCAGTGTGCGGGAACATGTCCAGCATTGCCAGACGCCGAATCTGGTAACCCCCGCTCAATAATGCTTCGCTGTCACGGGCCAGCGTCGCCGGGTTACAGGAAACATAGACCACGCGTTCAGGCGCGAGTTTAATTATATGCTGCATCACGCCCGGCGCACCTGCGCGCGCCGGATCGAGCAGGATCTTATCAAAGCCCTGCTTAGCCCACGGTTGCTGAGTAACATCATCCTCAAGATTTTGATGAAAGAATGTCACATTTTGCAAGCCGTTCTGTTGGGCGTTCTCCTGGCCTTTCGCCACCAGCGCCTCAACGCCTTCCACCCCGACCACGCTTGCTGCTTTGCGGGCCAGCGGCAGGGTAAAGTTACCCATACCGCAGAACAGATCGAGCACCCGATCGGTGGGCTGGACGTCAAGCCACGCCAGCGCGTTCGCCACCATCTGCTGGTTCACGCCGTCATTGACCTGGATAAAATCCCGCGGGCTAAACGTTAAGCGTAGCCCGTCTGACGCATACCAGGGCGCGTCTCCGCTAACCTGCTCAAGTATCTCGCTTTGCGGCGCGAGGAAAAGCGCAAGCTCATGAGAATGCGAAAAGCGTCCCAGTTTTTCGCGATCTGCCCTGGACAGCGGTGCGGTGTGGCGCAGCACCATCAGCGGGCCGCCGTTTGCCAGCACCAGTTCGACATGGCCCAGCGAACGCACACCATCCAGCGATGCAAGACAGTGGTGCACGGCCGGGAGCAGTGCCTCAAGTTGGGGCACCAAAACAGGGCATTGCGTGATGGAGACGATATCGCTGGAGCTGGCTTTGCGAAAACCCATCTCCAGCCGTTCAGTTTTTGGCTGGTAGCTTAGACTCAGGCGAGCGCGGCGACGGTAGCCCCACGGCTGGTCAGCAACGATGTCACTGACGTCATGTTTTAGCAGGCGGGCCAGCGCGTTGCTTTTACTTTTTTGCTGTAATTCTGTGCTGGCATGCTGTTGCTGACAGCCTCCGCAAACGCCAAAATGGGGGCAGCGAGGCGTCACGCGCTCCGGGCTATCATTAAGACGGCGCTTGACCTGGCCGCGCGCATACTGGCGTTTGTCTTCCGTCAGCGTAATATCTGCGCGTTCTCCTGGCAGCAAACCTGTGATAAACAGTGTCTTACCCTTGTGACGCGCTACCCCCTGTCCAAAAGGATCGAGGTCAGAGGCTTCAACAGTTATGATCTGACGCGTCGTCACGCGTCGTTTTGCAGAGTAGAATTGCGCCATCGCCGAGATTGTTCTCAAATAAACATAATTAGCCTGATTGTCCCATAACGGAACTCCATGACCAACTACAGCCTGCGCGCGCGCATGATGATTTTGATCCTCGCTCCTACCGTTCTCATCGGTTTGCTGCTGAGCATTTTCTTTGTGGTGCATCGCTATAACGATTTGCAGAGACAACTTGAAGATGCCGGGGCCAGCATTATCGAACCGCTGGCCGTCTCCAGCGAGTACGGTATGAACCTGCAAAACCGTGAATCCATTGGTCAGTTAATCAGCGTGCTGCACCGCCGTCATTCAGAGATTGTGCGCGCCATTTCCGTTTACGATGAGCATAACCGTCTTTTCGTCACCTCGAATTTCCATCTGGATCCCACGTCGCTTAAAATCCCGGAAGGTACCCCTTTCCCGCGTCATCTCACGGTCCTGCGGCGCGGCGATATCATGATCCTGCGCACGCCGATTATCTCAGAAAGCTATTCACCCGACGAATCCGCCCAGTCCGATGCGAAGTCCAGCAATAATATGCTGGGATATGTGGCGCTGGAGCTGGATCTCAAGTCGGTGCGGCTCCAGCAGTACAAAGAAATATTCATCTCCGGCGTGATGATGCTGTTCTGTATCGGCATCGCGTTGATCTTCGGCTGGCGGCTGATGCGCGACGTCACGGGGCCTATCCGTAACATGGTGAATACCGTTGACCGGATCCGCCGGGGTCAGCTGGACAGCCGCGTGGAAGGCTTCATGCTCGGCGAGCTGGATATGCTGAAAAACGGCATCAACTCAATGGCGATGTCGCTGGCGGCTTATCACGAAGAGATGCAGCACAACGTTGACCAGGCCACCTCTGACCTGCGCGAAACGCTGGAGCAGATGGAGATCCAGAACGTGGAGCTGGATCTGGCGAAAAAACGCGCTCAGGAGGCGGCCCGTATTAAGTCTGAGTTTCTGGCGAACATGTCGCATGAGCTGCGCACGCCGCTGAACGGGGTGATTGGCTTCACCCGTCTGACGCTCAAAAGCGAGCTCAACCCGACCCAGCGTGACCACCTGCATACCATTGAACGCTCAGCCAACAACCTGCTGACCATTATTAACGACGTACTGGACTTCTCGAAGCTGGAAGCGGGCAAGTTGATTCTGGAGAGTATCCCCTTCCCGCTGCGCAGCACACTGGATGACGTGGTCACGCTTCTCGCCCACTCCTCGCATGATAAGGGGCTGGAACTGACGCTCAATATCAAAAATGACGTACCGGATAATGTCATTGGCGACCCGCTGCGCCTGCAACAGGTCATCACCAATCTGGTGGGCAACGCGATTAAGTTCACCGAGAGCGGCAACATCGACATTCTGGTCGAAAAAAGGGCGCTCAGTAATAATAAGGTCCAGATTGAAGTTCAGATCCGGGATACCGGCATCGGCATTCCGGAGCGCGATCAGTCGCGTCTGTTCCAGGCGTTCCGCCAGGCCGATGCGAGCATTTCCCGTCGTCACGGCGGAACGGGCCTGGGTCTGGTGATCACCCAAAAGCTGGTGAAAGAGATGGGAGGCGATATCTCCTTCCACAGCCAGCCTAACCGGGGCTCGACCTTCTGGTTCCATATCAATCTTGATCTTAATCCGAACGTGCAAACCGACGGTCCGGTCACCGACTGCCTGAAAGGGATGCGTCTGGCCTATGTGGAACCGAACGCCGCCGCGGCGCAGTGTACGCTGGATGTATTAAGCAGCACACCGCTGGAGGTGGTCTACAGCCCGACCTTCTCCGCGCTGGCGAACGATCATTACGATATTCTTTTGCTGGGGATTCCGGTGACATTTACCGGAGAACTGACCATGCAGCAGGAACGGCTGGCAAAGGCTGCCTCAATGACGGACTACCTGCTGCTGGCTCTGCCGTGCCACGCCCAAATCAACGCCGAAGAGCTTAAAAACGACGGGGCGGCGGCATGTCTGCTGAAACCCCTCACCGCCACACGGCTGTTACCTGCGTTGACCGAATATTGCCGTCTGACGCATCAGTCCCTGCCGCTGGAAAACGACGAACATAAGCTGCCGATGACGGTGATGGCCGTGGATGATAACCCGGCAAACCTTAAGCTGATTGGCGTGCTGCTTGAGGATCAGGTTCAGCACGTTGAGCTGTGTACCAGCGGCGCCGAAGCCGTAGAACAAGCCAAACAGATGCAGTTTGACCTGATCCTGATGGATATTCAGATGCCGGGCATGGATGGCATCCGCGCCTGCGAATTAATTCGTCAGCTTCCGCACCAGCAACAGACGCCGGTGATTGCCGTGACGGCGCACGCGATGGCGGGACAAAAAGAGAAACTGCTGGGTGCGGGCATGAACGATTATCTGGCGAAACCGATTGATGAAGAGAAGCTGCACAGCCTGCTGCTGCGCTACAAACCGGGGCACATTGGCGGGACGTACACCATTTCAGCTGAATCGCCGGAAATCAGCGTTAACCAGAATGCCACGTTTGACTGGCAACTGGCGCTGCGCCAGGCAGCAGGCAAAGCCGATCTGGCCCGCGATATGCTGCAAATGCTGGTGGACTTCCTGCCTGAGATCCGTAACAAGGTTGAAGAACAGCTGGTGGGCGAAAACCCTGAAGGGCTGCTGGAGGCCATCCATAAACTGCACGGTAGCTGCGGCTACAGTGGCGTGCCGCGGTTGAAAAATCTCTGCCAACTGCTTGAACAGCAGCTCCGCGCGGGTACGCCAGAGTCCGATCTTGAGCCGGAGTTTCTGGAGCTGCTGGACGAGATGGACAACGTGACGCGGGAAGCGATGAAGGTGTTAGGAAGCTAAGACAAAGCCCGGTGGCGCTTCGCTTACCGGGCCTACAGGAGCACGAACGTTAACGCGACATCCCCTGCCCCACCTTTATGGCCGCCGCAATATTCCTTGCGGCCATCTGTACATTCTGTTGCGCATTTTCCAGCGCATCCTCCAGCGAGCAGATGGTGTAAATCACGCTGAATACCGCATCCAGTCCGTGCTCGTGCACCACGCCAACATCCGCCGTCAGGCTGCCGGCAATGCCGATAACCGGTTTGTTATAGCGTTTCGCGACTCTCGCCACGCCAACGGGCACTTTGCCGTGGATCGTCTGGCTGTCGATACGCCCTTCGCCCGTGATCACCAGATCGGCGTCCGCGACCTGTTCATCGAGATGCAGGGCATCGGTGACAATCTCAATCCCCCGACGAAGCTGCGCCCCGCAAAATGCATACAGCGCCGCCCCCATTCCGCCAGCTGCTCCGCCCCCCGCCAGGTTTAAGACGTCAATGTCCAGATCCCTGGCGATAATGTTTGCGTAATGCGCAAGCGCGTTGTCCAGCGTCCTGACCATCTCCGGCGTCGCCCCTTTCTGCGGACCGAATACCGCAGAAGCGCCAGTCTCGCCGATCAGGGGGTTGGTCACATCGCAGGCCACTTCAATTCGACAGTTTGCCAGCCGCTCATCCAGCCCACTAAGATCGATATGCGCAAGGCTTGCCAGTTCGCCGCCGCCCGGCCCAACGGGCTGTGCTTTCGCATCCAGCAGTTTTACGCCCAGCGCCTGCACCATGCCTGCGCCACCGTCATTGGTCGCGCTGCCTCCAATGCCAATAATGATATGCTTAACGCCCGCATCCAGCGCATGACGAATCAGTTCCCCGGTCCCCCACGAGGTGGTGATTAACGGGTTACGCTTTGCAGGAGCAACAAGCTCCAGACCGCTCGCGGCCGCCATCTCGATAAACGCGCTTTTCCCGTCTCCGGATAACCCGAAAAACCCTTCCACGTGTTCTCCCAAAGGCCCGGTAACGGGAACATGGACAAGACGCCCATGGGTGGCTGCCACCATCGCTTCCACCGTCCCTTCGCCGCCATCGGCAACCGGTAATTTGACGTACTCCGCTGAGGGGAAAATTTCGCGAAAACCGACCTCTATCGCTGTCGCCACCTCCAGCGCGCTCAAGCTTTCCTTATACGAGTCCGGAGCGATAACAATTTTCATAAGCCATCCTTACGCATGTTAGTTACGTTAAGCATACACCACGTAAGGGACCACTCATGGGAGCGGTCCCAGTTGGCTTATCGTACCATGCACGGACGTTTATTGTCGAATGACCACTCTGGGATCAGGTACTGCATCGCCAGCGCATCATCACGTGCGCCCAGCCCGTGTTTCTGGTAAAGCTCGTGCGCTTTCATGACCTGATCCATATCCAGTTCAACGCCCAGCCCCGGCGTAGCTGGAACCTGCACCATCCCCCCCTTGATCTCAAACGGCTGTTTAGTCAGGCGCTGATTGCCCTCCTGCCAGATCCAGTGGGTGTCGATAGCGGTAATGTTGCCCGGCGCAGCAGCCGCTACGTGGGTGAACATCGCCAGCGAGATGTCGAAGTGGTTGTTGGAGTGCGAGCCCCAGGTCAGGCCGAACTCATGGCACATCTGCGCCACGCGAACCGAGCCCTGCATCGTCCAGAAGTGCGGGTCTGCCAGCGGAATATCCACCGATTGCAGCGAGAGCGTGTGCCCCATCTGGCGCCAGTCGGTCGCGATCATGTTGGTGGCGGTTGGCAGCCCGGTGGCACGACGGAACTCCGCCATCACTTCACGTCCAGAGAACCCCTGCTCTGCGCCGCACGGATCTTCCGCGTAGGCCAGCACGCCTTTGAGCTGCTTACCGATTTTGATCGCCTCATCAAGGGACCAGGCACCGTTCGGATCCAGCGTGACGCGCGCCTGCGGGAAGCGCTTCGCCAGCGCGGAAATCGCCTCAGCTTCTTCTTCACCCGCCAGTACGCCGCCTTTCAGCTTGAAGTCATTAAAGCCATATTTTTCATACGCGGCTTCAGCCAGGCGCACCACCGCATCCGGGGTCATCGCTTCATCGTGACGCACACGATACCAGTCGCATTTTTCGTCCGGCTGGCTCTGGTACGGCAGCGGGGTGAGTTTGCGGTTGCCGATAAAGAACAGGTAGCCGAGCATTTCCACTTCGCTGCGCTGTTGGCCGTCCCCCAGCAGGGAGGCGACATTGACGCCCAGATGCTGGCCTAACAGATCCAGCATCGCGGCTTCAATGCCCGTGACCACGTGGATAGTGGTACGCAGATCAAACGTTTGCAGACCACGGCCACCCGCATCACGATCGGCAAAGGTCGTACGCACGCTGGTCAGCACATTTTTGTACTCGCCCAGCGTTTTACCTACCACCAGCGGAATGGCGTCCTCCAGCGTTTTACGGATCTTCTCCCCGCCCGGGATTTCACCGACACCGGTATGCCCTGAGTTGTCCTTGATCACCACAATATTACGGGTGAAGAACGGCGCATGGGCGCCGCTCAGGTTCATCAGCATGCTGTCATGTCCCGCGACAGGAATGATCTGCATGGAGGTGACTACAGGGGTAGAAAATGTGCTCATCGTTAGATCCTTTTATCAGTGACGTCCAAATACAGGGCGCTTACGGTCAAATGTCCAGCCGGGGATAAGGTACTGCATCGGGCCTGCGTCGTTGCGCGCGCCGCCCGGCAGTTTTTTATACGCTTCATGCGCCTTGTGGATCTGATCCCAGTCAAGCTCCACGCCCAGCCCCGGCGCATCCGGTACGGCAATGGTGCCGTTTTTGATTTCAAGTGGATTTTTGGTCAGGCGCGCTTCGCCTTCCTGCCAGATCCAGTGCGTATCGATGGCGGTCGGGTTACCCGGCGCCGCCGCGCCAACGTGGGTAAACATCGCCAGCGAAATGTCGAAATGGTTATTGGAGTGGCAGCCCCAGGTGAGCCCCCAGTCATCGCACAGCTGCGCCACGCGCACCGCGCCGGAAAGGGTCCAGAAGTGCGGATCAGCCAGCGGTATGTCCACCGCATTCAGCATCACCGCGTGGCCCATTTCGCGCCAGTTAGTGGCGATCATGTTGGTCGCAACCGGCAGCCCGGTAGCGCGGCGGAATTCGGCCATCACCTCGCGGCCAGAAAAGCCCTGCTCGGCGCCGCACGGATCTTCCGCGTAGGTCAGCACGTCGCCCAGTCCTTTGCACAGCGCGATAGCTTCATCCAGCCGCCAGGCGCCGTTCGGATCGACGGTGATGCGTGCCTCCGGGAAGCGTTTTTTCAACGCGCGCACGCTGTCAATCTCCTGTTCGCCCGGCAGAACGCCGCCTTTCAGCTTGAAGTCTTTAAAGCCGTAGCGATCCTGCGCCGCCTCTGCCAGGCGTACCACCGCCTCGCCAGAGAGCGCTTCCTGATGACGCAGGTGATACCACGCGTGGCTGCCCGGCGAGCGTTCCAGATACGGCAGATCGGTTTTCGTCCGGTCGCCAACGTAGAACAGATAGCCCAGCACCGTTACCGCATCACGCTGTTTGCCTGGCCCCAGCAGTTCGCAGACCGGCACATTCAGCGCCTTGCCCAGTAAATCAAGGAGAGCCGCCTCCAGCGCCGCCACCGCGTTAACGCGCAGTTCAAACGTCCAGGCGCCTTTGCCGAAGGTATCAAAATCAGCCGACTGGTTGCCCTTATGCACCCGCTGAACCACCTTGTTCAGGCGGGCGACCTCCTGCCCAACCACCTGCGGGATGGCGTCGACCAGCGTCTGGTAAATCACCTCTCCGCCAGGCGCTTCCCCGACGCCGGTATTCCCTGCGCTGTCGGTCAGCACCACGATGTTGCGGGTGAACCAGGCGTTATGCGCGCCGCCAATGTTGAGCAGCATGCTGTCCTGACCCGCCACCGGGATGACTTTCATCTCCGTCACAATCGGGCTTGATTGCGTTGTCATCATCCGCGCTCCCCAACAGGTTTCAGTTCGATTCGTTTGATGTCCCCCACCAGCACCAGGTAACTGAGTACCGCCACCAGCGCATGGACGCCTACATAAATCAGCGCACCATTGAAGGAGCCGGTGGTGCCGACGATGTAACCGATAGCGATTGGGGTGACAATGCCGGAAATGTTGCCAAACATGTTGAACAGACCGCCGCTCAGGCCGCTGATCTCTTTCGGCGCGGTATCTGCCATCACCGCCCAGCCCAGCGCGCCAATGCCTTTACCGAAGAAGGCCATCGCCATAAAGCCGATAATCATCCACTCCGCGCTGACGTAGTTACAGAACACCATGGTCATGGAGAGCAGCATGCCGAGCACGATTGGCGTTTTACGCGCAATATTCAGCGAACCGGTGCGACGCATCAGCCAGTCGGAGATGACCCCGCCGAGCACCCCGCCCACGAAGCCGCAGATGGCTGGCACAGAGGCGACAAAACCCGCCTTCAGAATCGACATCCCGCGCGCCTGCACCAGGTAAACCGGGAACCAGGTGATGAAGAAGTAGGTTAAGGCGTTAATACAGTACTGGCCGAGATAGATACCGATCATCATCCGTGAGCCGACGAGCTGTTTGATCTGCCCCCATTTCTGGCTGAACGGGACTTTTGCTTTCTGGGTTTTCTGATCCATGTTGATCAGCGCCCCGCCTTCAGCAATGTAGTCCAGCTCTTTCTTGTTCACGCCCGGGTGCTGGTTTGGTTCGTGGATCACTTTCAGCCAGATAAAGCTGATGACGATCCCCAGCCCGCCCATGAAGAAGAAGACGTGCGACCAGCCCACTTCGTGCGTCAGCCAGCCCATAATTGGCGCGAAAATAACCGTCGCAAAGTATTGCGCCGAGTTAAAGATTGCTACCGCCGTTCCCCTCTCCTGCGCCGGGAACCAGGCGGCCACAATGCGGCTGTTGCCCGGGAAAGATGGCGCTTCCGCTAAACCCACCAGGAAGCGGAGGGTAAAGAGCGCAATGATAATGCCGAAGCCGCTGAAGATATCCACGAAGCCCTGTAACAGGGTAAACATCGACCAGATGAAAATGGACCAGAAATAGACCCGTTTTGAGCCAAAGCGGTCCAGCAGCCAGCCGCCAGGGATTTGGCCGATTACGTAGGCCCATGAAAATGCGGAGAAAACATAACCCATACCCACCGGATCAAGTCCGATGTCCTTTGCCATCTCAGAGCCGGCAATGGATAACGTGGCACGGTCGCCGTAGTTGAAAGAGGTGACGATAAACAGCATCACCACTATCCAGTATCGGGCGTTGGTGCGCTTCTCAGCGCTGCTCGCCGCGTGGCTTAATGTACTCATTGTTGCACTCCTGAAACATAGCTTTCGCCTGGTTCATTCTGTACAGCACCTGTAGGGTAATCAGAATGAGAGATTTGTGTTTGGTTTTGGTACGGCCCGAAGCCGTTTTATAGTGACGGGAAAAGTATATGAAGGAGTGACCGGTTCTCTCACCGTGCAGAAACACAACATTGACGGGCGTGGGGAACATGGTTTGGGGCATAAGCCCAAAGTGGTGGAAGATACTTCACGGAATTGAGGATATGGTGCAGCTTCGTTGCCGGGTGGCGGCTACGCCCTACCCGGCCTACAGCTCGTATAGTACAGGGTTAGTTCAGGAGCGTGGCCCAATGTTCAACCCAGGGATTTGACTCGCTTTCCGGTTCGGGGTGCTCGCCAGCATCAATCAGTAACATCTCGCCGACCCGCTGAGCGTGCTGTTCCTGCAACAGCGCGTCGAACTGCTTACCGCCGCCGCAGAAATTGGCGTAAGAGCTATCGCCGAGGGCGATGATGCCATAGTGAACATCTGGCTGATAGCCAAGCTGGTCTTTAATGCCCTGGAAAAGCGGGACGATGCTGTCCGGGAGATCGCCCTGCCCGGTGGTGGAGGTCACCACCAGAATGTATTTATCTTTATACTTTTCCCAGTCCGCCAGCTCCGGGTCTTCATAGACCGTTGCTTTATGGCCCTGATTGACGAGGATTGCTTCTGCTTCCTCCGCAACCAGCAGCGAGTTGCCGTACATCGTGCCGACAAAAATACCTACTTCAGCCATGCTTTGCTCCCGTAATTATTGCGCTTGCTGTTCATCCTGAACGTTGCCTGCGGCAAACTCAACCCTTTCATTTTCGGGGAGTTGTCCCAGCCAGCCAAACTGTGACAGCGCCTGCATCCAGACCTCGTCCAGCCCCGCGCGAATAGTCAGCGGTTCGCCGGTAAACGGGTGCGTCAGGCTTAGCTCGCTGGCGTGCAGCATCAGTCGGTTACAGCCAAAGTGCTCTGCCGCGCTGCGGTTCTGCCGCAGATCGCCGTGCTTGCTGTCGCCGATAATTGGGTGGCGCAGATGTGCAAGGTGGCGGCGAAGCTGGTGCTTGCGCCCGGTTTTGGGCAAAAGCTCAACCAGACTGTATCGCGTGGTCGAAAATTTGCTGGTCGCCACCGGCAGTTCTGTGGTCGCCATACCGCGATAGTCGGTCACCGCAGGCTGCGGACCTTTATCTTCGCGGGCAAATTTATCGGCGATTTTATCCAGTTCCTCCACCAGCGGATAATCCAGCGTGGCGGAATCCGTCAGCCAGCCGCGCACAATGGCGTGGTAGCGCTTCTGGATCTGGTGCTGTTCAAACTGCTGCGACAGCAGGCGCCCGGCCTCACTGGAAAGCCCCATCAGCAGAACGCCAGAGGTTGGCCGATCCAGACGGTGGGCAGTAAAGACGTGCTGACCGATTTGGTCGCGCACGGTTTGCATAACAACCACTTTCTCATCGCGATCGAGCCAGCTTCGGTGTACCAGCCAGCCGGACGGTTTATTCACCGCCACCAGCCACTCATCCTGATACAGGATCTCAAGCGTCATGCATCGTCACCGGCGAAAAGCGTATCCAGCTTTTCCAGCTCAACCAACATAACGTCGCGCGCCGGGTGAGTCGCCTCCAGCGCCATTTCGTAATAGGGAGAGACGGCAAACGCCTGGGGCAACGCGTGTCCCCCTTCCAGCAGCGCGTGCATGCGCGGAATTAATACCCACTGGAGCCATTCAAATGGAGACAGCGTATCCAGACAAAACGGCTGGGTGCTGGCGAACGCGTCTGGCTGCGGCGCACTTTCCTGCCACAGCTGATGCTGGCGCATAAGGGCTTCGATGGCGTGCAACTGCGCACGAACGCTATCGTGATGCGTCATAGTAACCTCAACTGAAAAACGGAATGGCGCGAAGCATAGCATTGCGGAAGACAGAAATAAAAAAAGGGAGCACTGTAAAAACAGTGCTCCCGGTTCGTTTCGCAGCATTCCAGCTACAATACGTGCTCCCTGCTCATCCGTGACAACTTTTCCTGATGCCCGAAGGCCTGGTCATCCCTTTACCTTTTGCTTCCTGCTCACATCATCCTGACGTGTAGGTTTCGTCCTGAAACGTCCTGGCCATCCTGACCCACCGACCATCCTGACCGGCTCACGTTCTCCTTCCTGGAGGTGTCCCTTACGCATCCTGCGTGATCCACTTTGCTTCATCCTGAAGCCTTCCTGCGGCGTCGTCCTGACGTGTTCCTGGTGAGAAACGCCATCATCCTGATATTCGTTTCTCGCGTCGGCATCCTGTCGACACAGATAGAATCCGCTATTCTGCCTCGTCTTACAACCCACCCTGTGAGCAAGGTAAGCCTGGCGAAACGGGGATAATCGTTTCAGGAAATCGCTAACCCGTTGAAAGGGAAGTTGATATTAATCTGAAATCCCTAAGACAATGCTAATTGTTTCGGCGATGTCTCACAGTGCGTGTGAGAGATCTCTCACACGTCCAGTAGCATCATGGATTACAGAAGCGGCTCAAGTCGGGTAAGAAAATCCGCAAGAGAAGGCGCGAGAACGTCGCGATTGCGGGTGCCGAGCGTCTCTTTAATGACCTCGCCAGACAGGTTGCAGACTGAAATGACGTCCAGTTCACTGTCGAGCGTCGCAATAAAGAGAGTCGGGGAGAGCTTAAGGCGTTTTTGCGTGACCAGGTGACCAATGAGGTTTTCCTGAACGCGTTGAAGATCGTCTTCGCTCCAGGTTTGCAGCAGCGTCAGCGGCTGTCCTGCAAAACATGCAGTCATATCCCCGGCAAACTGCGTGGTATAAATTGCATGAAGCGCAGGTTGTATCACAATGTCCATTGCGCGTTCAACCGCATTTACATTCTGCTCGCCCGTGAACGGTTTCGGTTGCCAGATAACGTAATCATCCTGCGAAGCGATAATGCACGGTGACGGCACGCCATATAAGTCAGTACTTTGCGGCCACGTCCCCCGCTTTTCATGCCAGGCATCGCAATAGCGGGTCGTGAAGGACGTCAGGGCATTTGCAGTTTCGATATCCACCGATTTCTCTCTTCTTGTAAGACAGGATAAACTCAGCCCCTAAGTGTACCTGTAAAGTGGCTATGAAACATGTCTTACGAAAATCATCAGGCGTTAACGGGCTTAACGCTGGGTAAATCGACCGATTACCGCGACACCTACGACGCAAGCCTGCTTCAGGGTGTGCCGCGCAGCCTGAACCGCGATCCGCTTGGCCTTCATGCCGACGCGCTGCCGTTCGTCGGCGGCGACATCTGGACGCTGTACGAACTCTCCTGGCTGAATGCGCGCGGTCTGCCGCAGGTGGCCGTGGGCCATGTCGAGCTGGATTACGCCAGCGTAAACCTGGTTGAATCCAAGAGCTTTAAGCTCTATCTCAACAGCTTTAACCAGACCAAATTTAACAGCTGGGACGAGGTACAACAGACGCTTGAACGTGATTTAAGCGCGTGCGCGCAGGGGAACGTAACCGTCTCGTTATACCGTCTGCATGAGCTGGAAGGTCAGCCCATCGCCCATTTCCACGGCACCTGCATCGACGATCAGGACATTGATGTGGAGAGCTACGAATTTAGCACCGACTATCTGGAAAACGCGGCGGGCGGAAAAGTGGTCGACGAAACGCTGGTAAGCCATCTGCTGAAATCCAACTGCCTTATCACCCATCAGCCGGACTGGGGCTCGGTACAGATCCAGTATCGCGGCCCGCAGATTGACCGGGAAAAGTTGCTTCGTTACCTGGTGTCATTCCGTCATCACAACGAATTCCACGAGCAGTGCGTGGAACGCATCTTCAATGACATCCAGCGTTTCTGCCAGCCCGAAAAGCTGAGCGTTTATGCCCGCTATACCCGTCGCGGCGGCCTGGACATTAACCCATGGCGCACCAATACCGATTTTGTGCCTGCCACCGGACGGCTGGTGCGCCAGTAAGATAAATATTTTCACAATATGCGGGCGGTATTCCGCCCGAAGTGTTGTGAAACGTCATAAGCCAGGGCTATTGTAATCAACAGGGAAAGACGATAATCGTCCCATAAGGAGCTCACTTGATTACACATATTAGCCCGCTTGGCTCTATGGATATGTTGTCGCAACTGGAAGTGGACATGCTTAAACGCACCGCCAGTAGCGACCTGTATCAACTGTTTCGTAACTGTTCACTTGCTGTACTGAACTCCGGAAGCCTGACCGACAACAGTAAAGAGCTGCTGTCCCGCTTCGAAAGTTTTGATATCAATGTGCTGCGCCGCGAGCGCGGGGTGAAGCTGGAAGTGATCAACCCGCCGGAAGAGGCGTTTGTCGATGGGCGTATTATTCGCTCACTTCAGGCCAACCTTTTTGCCGTGCTGCGCGACATCCTGTTTGTTAACGGACAGATCAGCAACGCTGGTCGTTTCCAGCATCTCGATCTGGAAAGCTCCGTTCATATCACCAACCTGGTTTTCTCCATTCTGCGTAACGCCCGCGCCCTGCACGTTGGCGAAGCGCCGAACATGGTCGTCTGCTGGGGTGGTCACTCTATTAACGAAACCGAATACCTGTACGCCCGCCGCGTGGGTAATCAGCTCGGCCTGCGCGAGCTGAACATCTGTACCGGCTGCGGTCCTGGCGCGATGGAAGCGCCGATGAAAGGCGCGGCAGTAGGACACGCGCAGCAACGCTATAAAGAAGGCCGTTTTATCGGCATGACCGAGCCGTCAATCATCGCCGCTGAGCCGCCTAACCCGCTAGTTAACGAACTGATTATTATGCCGGATATCGAAAAACGTCTTGAGGCGTTTGTCCGTATCGCGCACGGCATTATCATCTTCCCGGGCGGCGTAGGTACGGCGGAAGAACTGCTTTATCTGCTCGGGATCCTGATGAACCCGGCCAACAAAAATCAGGTTCTGCCGCTGATCCTGACCGGCCCGAAAGAGAGCGCCGACTACTTCCGCGTGCTGGACGAATTTATCGTGCATACGCTGGGGGAAGACGCGCGCCGTCACTACCGCATTATTATTGACGATGCCGCAGAAGTGGCCCGTCAGATGAAAAAAGCGATGCCGCTGGTGAAAGAGAACCGTCGTGATACCGGGGATGCCTACAGCTTTAACTGGTCCATCCGTATCGCACCGGATCTCCAGATCCCCTTCGAGCCGTCGCATGAGAACATGGCGAACCTCAAACTCTATCCGGATCAGCCGGTGGAAGTACTGGCAGCTGACCTGCGTCGCGCCTTCTCTGGCATCGTGGCGGGGAACGTGAAGGAGGTGGGGATCCGCGCGATTGAGGAGTTCGGGCCGTATAAAATCCACGGTGACCCGGAGATGATGCGCCGCATGGATGACATGCTGCAGGGCTTTGTGGCTCAGCACCGCATGAAACTTCCGGGATCTGCCTATATTCCCTGTTACGAAATCATCAAATAAAGCGTCCTTTCCCTCCTCTCAAGCCGGATTGTCATCCGGCTTTTTTATTAGTGATGTAATTCATAGCGATCTTCAATGTTATTAACAAATCTGGCGCCCGCGCAAACGATTACCTCGTTTTTGAAACCGTAAATAATCAGCCTTAATCGAAATTACCTGCCAGAAAATCCTAAAATCCTATTTCTTTACAGCGAAAGACACCTATCTCGCGGGTCAGCCTTTTCGAAAACATGTCGTTAATGGTAGCCTTCGCGCCCGTAAATCCTCTTTGATGTTTTTTTAACAGATAAATGGTCTAAATATGCCCACATCATAAGTGGATTATTGCATTTGGGATCGCGATCACTGATAGATTCATAACGAGAATGTATCTTTCCGCCCGCCAATAGTTACGGGCAAAAATTATTAAAAAACCGTCACTGAACGAATTTCATATTACCGTCAGGCACTTTTTCATCGGATTTGACTAAAAACCTGACAATTTGCTTCCTCCAGGAGATACAGATGGAAACCACTCAAACCAGCACCGTTGCTTCGATTGAATCCCGAAGCGGTTGGCGCAAAACGGATACCATGTGGATGCTTGGCCTGTACGGCACGGCAATCGGCGCTGGTGTACTGTTCCTTCCTATCAACGCAGGTGTCGGCGGTCTGATCCCGCTGATCATCATGGCCATCATCGCCTTTCCGATGACCTTCTTTGCACACCGCGGCCTGACCCGCTTCGTGCTGTCCGGTAAAAACCCGGGCGAAGACATTACTGAAGTCGTTGAAGAACACTTCGGCGTCGGCGCAGGTAAGCTGATTACCCTGCTCTACTTCTTCGCGATTTACCCGATTCTGCTGGTGTATAGCGTTGCTATCACCAACACCGTTGAAAGCTTCATGATGCACCAGCTGCAGATGACCCCGCCGCCGCGTGCGATCCTGTCCCTGATCCTGATCGTCGGTATGATGACCATCGTGCGCTTTGGCGAGCAGATGATTGTCAAAGCGATGAGCGTGCTGGTATTCCCGTTTGTTGCAGCCCTGATGGTGCTGGCGCTGTACCTGATCCCACAGTGGAACGGCGCTGCGCTGGAAACTCTGTCTCTGAGCAGCGCATCCGCAACCGGTAACGGCCTGCTACTGACCCTGTGGCTGGCGATCCCGGTAATGGTGTTCTCCTTCAACCACTCGCCAATCATCTCCTCCTTCGCGGTGGCGAAGCGTGAAGAGTACGGCAATGGCGCAGAGAAGAAGTGCTCCAGCATCCTGGCTCGCGCACACATCATGATGGTACTGACAGTTATGTTCTTCGTGTTCAGCTGCGTGCTGAGCCTTTCCCCGGCGGATCTGGCGGCGGCGAAAGAGCAGAACATCTCTATTCTGTCCTACCTGGCAAACCACTTTAACGCACCGCTGATTGCGTGGATGGCACCGATCATCGCGATTATCGCCATCACCAAATCCTTCCTGGGCCACTACCTGGGCGCACGTGAAGGCTTCAACGGTATGGTGATTAAATCTCTGCGCGGTAAAGGCAAGAGCATTGAAATCAACCGTCTGAACAAAATCACCGCGCTGTTCATGCTGGTGACCACCTGGGCGGTAGCCACCCTGAACCCAAGCATTCTGGGCATGATTGAAACCCTGGGCGGCCCGATTATCGCGATGATTCTGTTCCTGATGCCGATGTACGCGATTCAGAAAGTGCCAGCGATGCGTAAATACAGCGGCCATATCAGCAACGTGTTCGTTGTTGTGATGGGTCTGATTGCCATCTCCGCTATTTTCTACTCGCTGTTCAGCTAATACCTCCTGCGCCGTCTGCGGATGGCGCACTCCTCCCCTCTGACTGAAGCAATGGACGCATCATGATTAGCGTATTCGATATCTTCAAAATCGGTATTGGTCCTTCCAGCTCTCACACCGTCGGACCAATGAAAGCCGGTAAACAATTCACGGATGACTTGATTGCACGCGGCATTTTGCACGACATCACCCGCGTGGTTGTCGATGTATACGGTTCCCTTTCCCTGACCGGTAAAGGCCACCATACCGATATTGCCATTATCATGGGGCTGGCGGGTAACCTGCCGGATACCGTTGATATTGACTCCATTCCTGGCTTTATCCAGGACGTGAACACCCACGGTCGTTTGCTGCTGGCCAACGGCGAGCATGAGGTTGAATTTCCGGTTGACCACTGCATGAATTTCCATGCGGATAACCTGTCGCTGCACGAAAACGGCATGCGCATTACCGCGCTGGTCGGCGATAAAGCGGTTTACAGCCAGACGTATTACTCCATCGGCGGCGGGTTTATCGTCGACGAAGACCATTTTGGTCAAACCAACGGCTCCGCCGTTGAGGTGCCGTACCCGTACAAAAACGCGGCCGATTTACAGCGTCACTGCCAGGAGACAGGCCTTTCTCTCTCCGGCCTGATGATGAAAAACGAGCTGGCCCTGCACAGCAAAGAGGAGCTGGAACAGCACTTCGCAAACGTCTGGGAAGTGATGCGCAGCGGCATTGAGCGCGGGATCACCACCGAAGGCGTACTGCCGGGGAAACTGCGTGTTCCACGTCGTGCGGCTGCGCTGCGCCGCATGCTGGTCAGCACCGACAAAACCACCACCGACCCGATGGCCGTTGTCGACTGGATCAACATGTTCGCGCTGGCGGTGAACGAAGAGAACGCCGCGGGTGGCCGCGTCGTCACCGCGCCAACCAACGGGGCGTGCGGCATTGTTCCGGCGGTCCTGGCGTATTACGACAAGTTTATCCGTGAAGTGAATGCAAACTCACTCGCGCGGTATATGCTGGTCGCCAGTGCGATTGGCTCACTGTACAAGATGAACGCCTCGATTTCCGGCGCGGAAGTGGGCTGTCAGGGTGAAGTGGGCGTAGCCTGCTCTATGGCGGCGGCGGGTCTGGCCGAATTGCTGGGCGCAAGTCCTGCGCAGGTTTGTATTGCGGCGGAAATCGGCATGGAACATAACCTGGGGCTGACCTGCGATCCGGTCGGCGGTCAGGTCCAGGTGCCATGCATCGAGCGTAACGCCATCGCCTCTGTGAAAGCGGTGAACGCGGCCCGTATGGCGCTGCGCCGCACCAGTGAACCGCGCGTGTGTCTCGACAAGGTTATCGAAACCATGTACGAAACCGGTAAAGATATGAACGCCAAATACCGCGAAACCTCCCGCGGTGGCCTGGCGATGAAGATCGTTACCTGCGATTAAGCCTCTCAGGAAGCCTCGTTTTGCGAGGCTTCTTCCTGTTTTCTCCACCATTCATAGTTTCATGCTGCGCTCAGTGTTACCCTTCCCCCATTAGACAGAAGGGAGATTATCTGTGGCCGTTCATTTGCTTATCGTCGATGCACTTAACCTGATTCGCCGTATTCACGCGGTACAGGGCACCCCCTGCAAGGACACCTGTTTACACGCGCTGGAGCAGCTCATCCGCCATAGCGAACCCACCCACGCTGTTGCCGTATTCGACGATGAAGCACGCAATACCGGCTGGCGGCACCAGCGCCTGCCGGACTACAAAGCCGGGCGTGCGCCGATGCCGGACGATCTGCACGCCGAAATGCCCGTTATACGCACGGCCTTTGAACAGCGCGGCGTTCCGTGCTGGGGCGCACACGGTAATGAGGCTGACGATTTAGCCGCAACGCTGGCGGTTAAAGTCGCGAGCGCCGGGCATCAGGCGACTATCGTTTCAACCGACAAAGGCTACTGCCAGCTGCTCTCTCCAACGGTCCGCATCCGCGACTACTTTCAAAAACGCTGGCTGGACGCGCCATTTATTGCCAGCGAGTTTGGCGTATCGCCTGAGCAATTGCCGGATTACTGGGGGCTGGCGGGGATCAGCAGCTCCAGAGTGCCGGGTGTCGCCGGTATTGGACCCAAAAGTGCCGCACAGCTGCTGACGGAGTTTCAGAATCTGGAAGGGATTTACGCAAGGCTTGAGGAAGTGCCGGAAAAATGGCGCAAGAAGCTGGAGGCGAATAAAGAGATGGCGTTTATCTGCCGGGAAATCGCAACGCTACAGACGGATTTACAGCTGGACGGGAATTTACAGCAGTTAAGGTTAGAACGTTAAAACAACTACACGATTTTGTAGGCCCGGTAAGCGCAGCGCCACCGGGCGTTACAAACGTTATCGCTCGTCGCGTCGCCCACCCACGGCCGCCCACCAGCGACGGATATGCACCGTCACTTCTTCACGGTCGTGATACAGCTGACGCGCCTGGATTTCCGCGTTAATCCCGTGTTCGTCCAGTTGCTGCTGAATATAAGCCAGGTTCTGCGACACCTCTTCGTAACGCTTTTTCATCGGCAGCTTGAGGTTGAAAATCGTCTCACGACACCAGCCGTTCACCAGCCAGGAGGCCATCAGCGCCGCGACTTTCGCCGGTTTTTCTACCATGTCGCACACCATCCAGGAGATGTTGTTACGGGTAGGACGGTAGCGGAAACCATCTTCACGCAGCCAGGTGACCTGCCCGGTGTCCATCAGGCTTTGCGCCATCGGGCCGTTATCCACAGACGAAACCCACATGTTGCGTTTCACCAGCTGATAGGTCCAGCCGCCCGGGCACGCGCCAAGATCGACGGCATACATGCCGTTTGCCAGACGTTCGTCCCACTCGTCCGCCGGGATAAAGACGTGGAACGCCTCTTCCAGCTTCAGGGTTGAACGGCTCGGCGCGTCTGACGGGAAGCGCAGACGCGGGATCCCCATAAAGAACGGCGAGTTATTGGTGGTATACGAGTAGCCGGTGTAGCAACATCCTGGCGCAATAAAGAAGATATGCACGACTGGACGCTTTGGCGTTTCGTAGTTTGTCAGCACACCCGCATCACGCAGTGCCGCGCGGAGCGGCACGGTAAACTTACGGCAGAACTTCATCAGCTCTTTGCTTTCATTGGTGTCAGCCACTTCCACGCGCAAATCGCCGCCCTTCTCCACCACGCCCTGCAACAGGCCAACAATCGGCGTGATGCGATCCTCCGGCGGAAGATCTTTCAGCAGTTCGCCCGCGACAAACATCTGACGGGCGAAAATCAGCGAGCTGAACGGCAGTTCGCGCGCCAGCTTGTCGGCATCATCAGGCTGATAGCATTCAAATACCACATAGCCCGCGTTCTCTTTGACGCGAGCGAATCCGAAGACTTCACGCTTCGCCGCTTTATCGGTGATTTCCGCGGCGCACTCTTTCTCAAACCCCGGGCGACAATATAAAACAACCTTATTCATGAACAACGCCCTTGCGTTTCAGACGGATAGCTCCGATAAACATTAAAACCCAACCCGCCAGGAAGCTGACGCCGCCGACAGGTGTAACAAACGCCCACAGGCGTAAATGCGACAGCGCCAGACAGTAGAGACTGCCGCTGAACAGTACGGTACCCAGCGCCAGAAAGACGCTGCTCCAGTAAAACCAGATGCTGATACGGCGCTGCATCGCCACCGCCAGCCCAAAAATTGCCAGCGTGTGGAACGCCTGATATTCAAGGCCGGTCTGGATCCAGCCCATCTCCACAACGCCCAAAGACTTGCTTAAGACATGCGCGCCAAACGCGCCCAGAGCTACAAAAATAAAGCCACTCACCGCGGCGAAAATCAGCATGAATCGGCTGGTCATGTTTAAGTCCTGAATTAATGCGTGCCCGGCACACAAACGTTATTGTTCATATCTGAAGCGGAATTTTTCTTGCTCGCTTGCCGCTTTCGCCAGTATCCACTGCCGGAAAGCGGCTATTTTACCCAGTTCTGCCTGACTGTCATGACAAACCAGATAAAATGCATTCTTGCTGACCAGTACATCGTTAAATGGGCAAACCAGACGGCCTGCCTCAATTTCGGACTGCGCCATGACGTTATTCGCTAATGCCACGCCCTGCCCGTGAATGGCAGCCTGTAACACCATCGCGCTGTGGCTAAAAATGGGCCCCTGCTGCACGTTTATATGATTAAGACCTAACTGGCGGGTATAAGTTTGCCAGTCGCGACGCGAGGCATCGTGCAAAAGCGTGTGTTGCGCCAGATCGGCGGGCGTTTTGAGCGCTTTCTCCCCCGTCAGCAGCAGTGGTGAACAGACCGGCAGCAGATATTCTGCGTATAATTTTTCAACACGCAAGCCCGGCCAGTTACCGCGACCGTAAAAAATCGCCACATCCACATCGTCTGCAAGCTTGTCTTCCTGACGGTCCACCGCCTGGATTCGGACATCGATTCCCGGATAAGTTGAGTTAAAGCTTGAGAGTCGCGGCACCAGCCACTGAATGGCAAAACTGGGCAATAAACTCACAGTCAGGGCGCCTTTTGCGCTCCGTGCCTGAAGCTTACGGGTGGCTTCCGTCAGCTGGGAGAAAATCTCTTTAATATCCTGAAAATAGCTCTGCCCTTCTTCGGTCAACAGCAACGAACGGTTGCGGCGACGGAACAGCTTAAGCCCCAGAAAATCCTCCAGAGACTTGATTTGATGACTTACTGCGGCCTGTGTCACAAAAAGCTCATCGGCTGCGCGGGTGAAGCTGAGGTGGCGTGCTGCTGCATCAAAAACACGTAATGCATTTAGGGGTGGCAATCGCTTGGACATGGTTATCTGGCTTAGATGTTAACGAGATTTAACATATAGGAAACAACGTTTAACCTATTAGTTTTTTTTATCTGAGCCATTATAATTTGTCCGTTGAGGAACTACCAGCAAATACCTATAGTGGCGGCACTTCCTGAGCCGGAACGAAAAGCTTTTTTTGGAATGCGTGTTCTGAAGGGCTTTTGGCTTACGGTTGTGATGTTGTGTTGTTGTGTTTGCAATTGGTCTGCGATTCAGACCACGGTAGCAACGCTACCAATTTTTCACTTCCTGTACATTTACCCTGTCTGTCCATAGTGATTAATGTAGCACCGCCAACTTGCGGTGCTTTTTTTTCGCTTATCTAACTGTTAATGCTCGATTTCCTTCATCTCTTTCACGTCACTGCGATTGATCTGCTGTTTGTTCCCGTTAGCATCTTTGTATGAAATCATCCCGGTATCATTATCGGTTGTCGGTTTCCCTTCAGAGACGATAGATCGACCATCGTTGGTATGCATTACGTAGTTATTACCAGAACATGCGCTCAGGGCAAAGGTCAACGCACAGGCAGAAATGATTGCAGCTGTCTTTTTCATGATTATTCTCCTTTAGCAATTAATGCTATTCAAACCTCGATTTATAACAGGCTAAAACATCCGCCTAACACTATTTAGCATAACCTGCTTTTTCAGACTCGCCAGGATAAGCAGACAAATCTGATAGATATCAACTTCCTTGCCCTGCCGATGAATTTGCGCGACGATCGTAGAATCGATATGAGGAATTCCATGAACGCTTTCAGTCCTGCGCAGTTTCGCGCACAGTTTCCTGCGCTGGCCGATGCCGGCATTTATCTTGATAGCGCCGCCACGGCCCTTAAGCCGCAAGCGGTGATTGAGGCAACCCGCCAGTTTTACAGCCTGAGCGCCGGGAACGTGCACCGCAGCCAGTATGCCGACGCGCAGCGCTTAACGGCGCAATACGAAGCCGCACGGGATCAGGTCGCGCGCCTGATCAATGCTGACAGCGGTAAGAACATCGTCTGGACGCGGGGCACTACCGAGGCCATTAACATGGTGGCGCAATGTTACGCGCGTCCGCTGTTGCAGCCCGGGGATGAGATCATCGTCAGCGAGGCGGAACACCACGCCAACCTGGTGCCCTGGCTGATGGTGGCCGAACAAACCGGGGCACGGGTTGTAAAACTCCCGTTGGGTACAGACTTCCTGCCTGACGTGGCGCGTCTGCCTGAGCTGATTACGCCGCGCAGCCGTATTCTGGCGCTGGGGCAGATGTCCAACGTCACCGGCGGCTGTCCGGATCTGGCGCGCGCCATTGAGATTGCCCATGCCAGCGGCGTGGTGGTAATGGTCGACGGTGCGCAGGGTGTGGTGCATTTTCCGGCTAACGTTCAGGCGCTGGATATCGACTTCTATGCCTTCTCAGGGCATAAATTGTACGGGCCAACCGGTATCGGCGCGCTGTACGGCAAACCTGAACTGCTGGCCCGGATGACGCCGTGGCTCGGCGGCGGCAAGATGATTACCGAAGTCACCTTCGACGGTTTCAAAACGCAGGATGTGCCTTACCGCCTGGAAGCCGGTACGCCGAACGTGGCAGGGGTTATCGGTCTGAGCGCAGCGCTCGAATTTCTCGCAGATACGGACGTGGCTCAGGCTGAAAGCTGGAGCCGGGGCCTGGCGACGCTGGCAGAAGAAGAGCTTAAGAAACGCCCCGGGTTTCGCTCGTTCCGCGTCCAGGACTCCAGCCTGCTCGCCTTTGATTTTGCGGGCGTACACCATAGCGACATGGTGACGCTGCTTGCCGGATACGGCATTGCCCTGCGCGCAGGACAGCACTGCGCCCAGCCGCTGCTGGCAACCATGGGGGTGAGCGGTACCCTGCGCGCCTCGTTTGCACCGTACAACACAAAAAGTGACGTCGACGCGCTGGTTTCCGCCGTCGACCGCGCCCTGGAATTACTGGTGGATTAATGACAAGTTCAGCCTTAGCCGGGCATCCGTTCGGCACCGTTATCACTGAAGAGACGTTAAAACAGACCTTCGTCCCGCTCACGCAGTGGGAAGATAAATATCGTCAGTTGATCCTGCTGGGCAAACAGTTGCCCACGCTGTCAGACGAACTGAAATCGCAGGCGAAGGAGATAGCTGGCTGCGAGAACCGCGTCTGGCTTGGGTTTAGCATATCCGGTGAGAAACTGCATTTCTTCGGCGACAGCGAGGGACGTATTGTTCGCGGTCTGCTGGCGGTGCTGTTGACCGCAATCGAAGGGAAAAGCGCCGCAGAGCTGCTGGTGCATTCTCCGCTGGCGCTGTTTGATGAGCTGGGACTTCGCACGCAGCTTAGCGCCTCGCGCGGTCAGGGACTGATTGCGCTAAACGACGCGGTGCTGGATGCCGCCCGTCAGGCTCAGGCCTGACGTTCCGCCTTCGCCATCATCTTCTTCAGGGCGTGAGAGACCGCCACAAAGCCGAAGGAGGCGGTCACCATGGTGGCCGCTCCAAACCCTGAGGCACAATCCATCCGCTTTGGCCCTTCCGCCGTGCTTTTCATTGCACAGACCGAACCATCCGCCTGCGGATAAACCAGCGCTTCTGTCGAGAACACACAGTCCACGCCCAGCTTGCCTTTACTGTTCTTCACCACGTTGAAGTCGCTTTTTAAGCGCTCGCGCAGCTTAGCGGCCAGTGGATCCTGAATGGTTTTCGCCAGATCTGCCACCTGGATCTGCGTCGGATCAATTTGTCCACCCGCGCCGCCCGTTGTCACCAGCGGCACCTTGTAACGACGACAGTAAGCGATCAGCGCCGCTTTTGGCCGCACGCTGTCGATGGCGTCAATCACATAGCTGTAGCCTTTGCTCATGTACTCCGCGACGTTATCTGCCGTCACAAAGTCGTCAATCACCGTTACGCGGCACTCCGGGTTGATGAGACGAATACGCTCCGCCATCACCTCGGACTTCGCCAGACCGACGTTATCACGCAGGGCGTGGATCTGACGGTTAGTGTTAGTGACGCAGACGTCATCCATATCAATCAACGTAATTGCGCCAATGCCGGTTCTCGCCAGCGCTTCTGCCGCCCACGAACCCACGCCACCAATGCCCACCACGCAGACATGCGCATCCGCGAACAGTTGCAGGGCTTTTTCACCGTATAACCGTGCCGTGCCGCCGAAACGCTGGCGCCAGGCATCGCTGATTACCACAGACATAAAACCTCAGATATAAAAAGGGTGAGATATTCCTCACCCTGAACCGTAATCCGTCTTGCGCTCAGAATACCACACTCAGCCGCTAAATACGTTCCCGGTACCCGGCGCTGTCTTCAGCACCCACACGCGCCCGTAGTGGTTATACCAGCCTGCACGGTGGCCGGCATCCGGGCCGATGCCCTGGTAAATATCGAAGTGCTGACCTTTAATCGCCCCGCCCACGTCCAGCGCCACCATCAGGCGTAATTCATACTTGCCGTTGAATTTGCCGTTGTTGTCGAGGAGAGGGACTTCCGCCAGCAGCGTAGTACCCGCCGGGATAATCGAACGATCCGATGCCACAGAAGCGCGGCCAATCAGCGGGACGGCGCTCGCCCCTTTCACCGGCGCAAAGTTCTGCGGTTTGAAGAAGACAAACGATGGATTCTGCTCAAGCAGCTCACGCACTTCCGCTTCGCTGTGTTTTTCGCCCCACTCGCGGATCGCCTGCATCGACATATCTTCTCGTTTCACTTCACCACGGTCGATGAGCACCTTACCGATGCTGCGATAGGCATGGCCGTTTTTCCCGGCATAGCTAAAGAAGTTCAGCGGCGAGCCGTCGCCAAAATCAATATAGCCGCTGCCCTGCACGTCCATGATGAAGTTATCCATCAGCGAGTTGCTGTAGGCCAGCACGTAATTTTCGCTAAGCGCACCGGCATAGATTTCAGCGCGGGACGGGAGACGACCGCGTTTTGGCGGCATGCGGTAAATCGGATACTGGAATTCGCCCTGACGCGTGTGTCGTGCCTGGACAACCGGGGTGTAGTAGCCGGTAAACTGAACGTTACCGTAGTTATCCGCCCCTTCCATCTGCCACGCGTCAATACCAAACTGGCGCATATTGCGCGTATCACCGCCAGCGCGCAGCCAGTCCTGCACTGCACTATAAACGTTGTTCTGTGAGCCATACAGGCGCGGCGACGCTTTGCGGATCTGGTACACCTGCTCGGAGAAATCCCCGGCATTGATTGGAGCACCCACGGCATCTGGCTGGTTAACTAAAGAGAAAGGCTGGGATAACTTCCCGTCTTTATACTGTTGACCGCGATCGGTCGGTTTGGAAGAGCAGGCCGCAAGAATCGCTACCATTGCGCCTGTCATCAGATACTTCACCCAACGTCCTTTCATTATATCTCGTCTTTTAGTTGCCCAATTCCGCGTGATGAAGATAACAAACCCACCGTGGTAATGAAATGCGATCGCCTTCCCTTTGGCAAATTCTGGACAAAAAATAGTCCAAAGTGGCTATTCCCGTTCATTTTGCATACAAAATAATGAATTATGCGAAAAAGGGGTTGCATCACAAACCTATCCGAGTATAGTGCGCTTCCACGGACGCGGGGTGGAGCAGCCTGGTAGCTCGTCGGGCTCATAACCCGAAGGTCGTCGGTTCAAATCCGGCCCCCGCAACCAATTAAAATTTGATGAAGTATCTTCTACGACTGTAGAAAGACGGACGCGGGGTGGAGCAGCCTGGTAGCTCGTCGGGCTCATAACCCGAAGGTCGTCGGTTCAAATCCGGCCCCCGCAACCAATCAAATTTGAAGAAGTAAGTTTCTACAAGTGTAGAAAGACGGACGCGGGGTGGAGCAGCCTGGTAGCTCGTCGGGCTCATAACCCGAAGGTCGTCGGTTCAAATCCGGCCCCCGCAACCAATCAAATTTGAAGAAGTAAGTTTCTACAAGTGTAGAAAGACGGACGCGGGGTGGAGCAGCCTGGTAGCTCGTCGGGCTCATAACCCGAAGGTCGTCGGTTCAAATCCGGCCCCCGCAACCAACACTTCTTAAAACAATAAACACCCTTAAGGGTGTTTTTTTGTATCTGCCGTTTGTGAAAGTGCCGGGCGAGATACCCGGCGTAATACCCTATCCCCGCCGCGCCAGCGTTTCCCCGTCTGAGAAATAGGCCCGAATACCCGCCAGAATCGACTCCGCCACTTCCTGCTGGAATTTAGCCGTCTTGAGCTTGCGTTCCTCTTGCACGTTACTGATAAACGCGGTTTCGACCAGAATGGACGGAATATCTGGCGCTTTCAGTACTGCAAATCCGGCCTGCTCGACGCTGTTTTTGTGCAGCTTGTTGACCCGGCCCAGTTTGCCCAGCACCGCTTTACCAAACTTCAGACTGTCGGTAATGGTCAGCGACTGCACCATATCAAACAGCGTATGGTCGACGTAACGATCCCCGCTTTTACTCACGCCACCGATTAAATCCGAGGCGTTCTGCGTGTCCGCCAGGTATCTCGCGGCGGTACTGGTCGCCCCTTTCGTTGACAGGGCAAACACCGACGATCCGCTCGGCTGGCGGCTGGTGAAGGCGTCCGCATGAATAGAGACAAACAGATCCGCGCGCTGCTTCTGCGCTTTCGCCACGCGGACCTTCAGCGGGATAAAGACATCTTCGTTGCGCGTCATGTAGGCGCGCATATTGCCCTCTTTGTCGATTAACGCCTTCAGACGACGGGCAATTTGCAGCACCACATCTTTTTCACGGGTGTGATATTTCCCAACGGCGCCGGAATCTTCTCCGCCGTGGCCAGGATCGAGCATGATCACAATCGGACGATCGCGCCCCGCCCTGCCCGGCTTAGGACCACTTTGCGCAGGTGGGACCTGCCGCTGGAGATCGCCTTTGTTGTAATCTTCAAGTAACGCCAGGAGCGGATCCTGAATATCCGTTGCATTCGCCGGATAGAGATCCATTACCAGGCGCTCCTTAAAGGCGGCAACAGGCGCAAGGGCAAAGAGCTGCGGTTTCACGTTCTGCTTGAGCTCAAACACCATGCGCACGGTTTGCGGATCGAACTGCCCGACGCGCGCCGATTTGATAAAAGGATCGTCGCCACGGATCTGCGCCGCCATGCCTTTAAGCACGGAGTTGAGATTCACACCTTCGAGATCAACCACCACACGTTCAGGATTGCTGAGGGCAAATTGTTTGTATTTCAGCACGCGGTTGGACTCGACCGTCACGCGCGTATAGGTCGACGACGGCCAGACGCGCACCGCGACTACCTGGCTTGTGGCGGCAAGACCCACCTGGCTGACGCTAAGCAACCACATCGCCCCGGCCCCTTTTAACAGGCGGCGGCGGCTTATTGCTGAATTGGATCCCGACATGCTTCTCCCGAGCAAGAAATCTGATTGATGAACAAAACGCCCAAATTGACCGAAAACTTTAACGAATGACGCATAAACTGTCATCTATAAAAGGGTAAACAATCATACGTTAACGCACGGATTACTTATTATTTTCTGTGGGTCGCAGAAAATTTTGGCTTGCACACGCGGCCATAATCGAATAAAAATACATAAATAACGAATAAACATTCACTAAGGGTTGTGTCATGGTTAAGGAACGCAGAACCGAACTGGTCCAGGGATTCCGCCATTCTGTTCCCTATATCAACACCCATCGGGGGAAAACCTTTGTCATCATGCTTGGCGGCGAAGCCATTGAGCATGAGAACTTTTCCAGTATCGTCAATGATATCGGCCTGCTGCACAGCCTCGGCATCCGTCTGGTGGTGGTGTATGGCGCACGTCCGCAAATCGAAGCCAACCTGGCCGCCCATCACCATGAGCCGATCTACCACAAACATACCCGCGTGACGGATGCGAAAACCCTCGAACTGGTCAAACAGGCGGCGGGTCTGTTGCAGCTCGATATCACCGCCCGCCTGTCGATGAGCCTGAGTAATACGCCGCTGCAGGGCGCGCACATCAACGTGGTGAGCGGCAACTTTATCATCGCTCAGCCGCTCGGCGTGGACGATGGCGTGGATTACTGCCACAGCGGCCGCATCCGGCGCATTGATGAAGAAGCCATTCACCGCCAGTTAGACAATGGCGCGATCGTCCTGATGGGACCCGTTGCCGTTTCCGTAACGGGTGAAAGTTTTAATCTGACCTCAGAAGAGATTGCCACCCAGCTGGCCATCAAGCTGAAAGCGGAAAAAATGATCGGCTTTTGCTCCTCACAGGGTGTCGTGAACGATGAGGGCGTGATTGTGCCAGAACTTTTTCCGAATGAAGCCCAGGCGCGCGTCGAAGCGCTGGAAGCACAAGGCGATTACTATTCCGGTACCGTGCGTTTTCTGCGCGGCGCCGTCAAAGCGTGCCGCAGCGGGGTACGCCGCAGCCACCTGATCAGCTATCAGGAAGACGGCGCGCTGTTGCAGGAACTGTTCTCCCGGGACGGGATCGGTACGCAGATCGTAATGGAGAGCGCCGAGCAGATCCGCCGTGCCACCATCAATGACATCGGCGGCATTCTGGAGCTGATCCGTCCGCTGGAACAACAGGGCATTCTGGTTCGCCGCTCCCGCGAGCAGCTGGAGATGGAGATCGACAAGTTCACCATCATCCAGCGAGATAACCTGACCATTGCCTGTGCGGCGCTTTATCCGTTCCCGGAAGAGCAGATTGGCGAAATGGCGTGCGTTGCCGTGCACCCGGATTACCGTAGCTCCTCGCGGGGGGAACTGCTGCTTGAACGCGTGGCGGCACAGGCGCGCCAGATGGGTCTGAGCAAGCTGTTCGTGCTCACCACGCGCAGCATTCACTGGTTCCAGGAGCGCGGCTTCACGCCGGTGGATATTGATTCTCTGCCGGAAAGTAAGAAAGAGATGTACAACTACCAGCGCCGCTCGAAGGTGTTAATGGCGGACCTGGGATAACAATCACCCTCTCCTGTCGGAGAGGGTGATTACTCAGACAGATTCAAAAATCGCGCTTAATCCGCTTCTGCGCTCGGTGCGAGTGGCAATCGCCTGTCCCAGCACGCGTTCATCCGCATACAGCGACAGACGCTGGCGCGCACGGGTAACGGCGGTGTAGACCAACTCACGGGTTACGACCGGCGAAAGCTGTGTCGGCAGGATCAGCGCCGCATGGTTGAACTCTGAGCCCTGAGACTTGTGTACCGTCATCGCCCATGCCGTTTCATGCTCTGGCAGACGGCTGGGCTGGACGGACTTCACGCTGCCGTCCGGTAGCTGGAACCAGACGCGCAAACCGTTACCGCGATCGAGCGCAATACCGATATCCCCGTTGAACAGCCCCAGCGTACTGTCGTTGCGGGAGATCATCACTGGCCGGCCTTCATACCATCGCGAATGCTGCTGACGGTTAATTTTGCGTTTCTGCACGAGCAGCTGCTCCAGCCTGTCGTTCAGGCCCGCAACGCCGAACGGCCCTTCCCGCAATGCGCACAGAAGCTGGTATTCGCCAAATGCGGCAATGACCTGCCCGGGCTGACTGCGCTGCTGCACGCAGCTCAGAAAACGCTGGTATCCCTGGAGAGCCTCCTCAAGCATAGCCTGATACTCTTCCCCGCTTTGCAGCGATTTCTTTTCAATGTCAGTGAAAGAGCCGTCAAACACCGTGCGCGTGGCATGCCGATCGCCACGGTTGACCGCCGCAGCCAGCTGGCCGATGCCGGAGTCGCTACCGAAACGGTAGCTTTTTTGCAGCAGGCACAGGCTGTCACGCAGTGCGCCTGCGACCGGCGAGTGATCGGGTTCAAGCGAGCAGCCGGTCAGGCGGGCAAGCTCCTGCGCCCGCGCGGCGGTATAACCGTAGCTGGCGTAGGTACAGATATCCCCCAGTACCGCCCCGGCTTCCACGGAGGCGAGCTGGTCGCGATCGCCCAGGAAAACCACGCGCGCATGCAGCGGCAGAGCATCGATCAGGCGCGACATCATGGTCAGGTCAATCATGGAGGCTTCATCCACCACCAGCACGTCCAGATGCAGCGGATTACCTGCATGGTAGCGCAGCCGCTGGCTACCCGGCTGCGCGCCGAGCAGACGGTGCAGGGTACTCGCTTCACCCGGGAATAGCGCAAGCTGCTCCTGAGTGAGCGGCAGCTGTTGCATCGCACCGCCCAGTGATTCGGTCAGTCGCGCCGCTGCTTTCCCGGTGGGCGCCGCCAGACGAATACGACATCGCTGCTCGCCTGATAGCTGGATCAGGGCTGCCAGCAGCTTTGCGACGGTCGTGGTTTTCCCGGTCCCCGGGCCACCTGAAATCACCGAAATCCGCCGCGTCAGGGCGACGGCCGCCGCCACTTTCTGCCAGTCTGTAGGCTCACCGGAGTCAAACAGCCTGTCCAGTGTCTGGCGAAGCTGCGCTTCGTCGCAGGGAAGCGGCGCGTTGGTCTCACTAAAGAAACGCGCTACCGTCAGTTCGTTTCGCCACAGACGGTTCAGATATAATCGCTCCCCCGTCAGGATCAGCGGCGCCTGGTTTTCTCCCGGCCCGACGGCCGACGATTCGCGCAAAATTTTCTGCCAGTCCCCCCTCTCCCCCAGCAGCGCAAAGCAGGACTGGAGGACAGGCGGCATTTTCTCGTCAACAACCAGACGCGAGAGCGGCAGACACACATGCCCCTCTCCGGCGTCTTTACTCAATAGGGCAGCGGCAAGCATCACGGCGGGCTGGTCAGCGGCAATCATCATGGCAAACTGCACGTCCAGCTGACGCAGCACGCGTTGCTCTACCGCTTCCAGCAATAAGTCCTGCATCGTCATGCCATCTCCTCCGTGTTTGCTGCAAACAGGTTATCCATTTTATTAATCAATTCCGCATCCGGACGGGTGCTGAAGATCCCGGAGCGCGGATCGGCAGCGTCGACCCCGCGCAAGAAGAGGTAGATGACGCCACCAAAATGATCGTCGTAGCGGTAATCCGCAATACGGTGGCGCAAATAGCGGTGCAGCGCTAGCGTGTAGAGCTGATATTGCAGATCGTAGCGATGCATTTGCATGGCTGCCGCCATCGCCTGCTGGGTATAGGCTTCGCTGTTCTCGCCCAGCCAGTTCGATTTGTAATCCAGCAGGTAGTACCGTCCTTCGTGACGGAAGACCAGGTCGATAAAACCTTTCAGCATGCCCTGCACCTGACGGAAGTTCAGCGGCGGGCAACCGGCTGAGAGCGGATCGTACTGACGGATAAGCGCATCGAGCGCGTCGGCCTTAAGCGGGCCTGCGACAGGCAGATAAAACTCCATCTCAACCTGTTTATTTCTGGCCGTTAGCTGACGAAGAGCGAAGCCCTGCTCAGTCAGCGGCGCCTGCAAAATGGCGTTGATCCAGTCAGTGAGAACGGGCTGCCAGTGCGCGTCATAGCCCCCGCTCTGTAACATCTTCAGCACCCACTCCTCACTGACAGGCTGAGTAAAATCAAGCTCTTCAAAGAGGCTGTGCAAAAAGGTGCCCGGCGACGCGCCGCGTGGGAACTGATGCGGAGTTAACGTCGGTTCAACCGGAATATCACCCACCCCTGCGGCATCCACGTCCAGCTTCGGCATGAGATCCAGCGCAATACTTTGCCCGTGCTGTTGCAGGCCAGAATAGCTGGTGACGCGCCAGTCGTCGGCAAGCACCCGCGTGATCTGGCGCGCATTAAGGTCGGTCGCGGGCTCTTGCGCCATTTGCCAGCGGCTATTGTCTGGCAGAGACGGGATATGCAGTGCGATATCGTCACCGCAGAGCGACTCAATGCAGAGGCGCAACCCCGCCGCATCTTTCGGCTCGCCACGCTGAATAAGCCGCCCTAACGCGCTTAAATGGAAATCGCTTTCCCCTGTTTTCTCCCCGCGACGGCGGAAAACCGGGGCGACGCCCAGGCTGCAATGCCAGACAGAACGGGTCAGCGCCACGTAAAGCAGGCGCAAATCCTCCGCCAGACGCTCCGCTTCTGCCAGTTCAACGCTGGTCTCCGCCTTGCTGAGATCGAGCACCGCATCGAAAGTCTCGCGGTCATGGTAAAAGGCCTGATCCTGAACCCGGTAGTTCGCGATGAAAGGCAGCCAGACCAGCGGATATTCGAGACCTTTGGATTTGTGAATGGTGACGATTTGCACCAGATGCTTATCGCTCTCAAGACGCATCTGCTGGCTTGAAGAGTTACTGTTTGGATCCGCGATTTGCTGCGCCAGCCAACGCACAAGGGCATGTTCACTTTCAAGCTGGGTACCCGCTTCCTGTAACAGTTCGCTGATGTGTAAAATATCGGTCAGACGCCTTTCACCGCCGGATGTCGCCAGCATATTTTCGGCAATCTGACGCCGTGTCATCAGCTCGCGCAGCATCGCCATGACGCCGCGCTTTTGCCAGCGTTCACGGTAATGGACAAACTCTTCTACCACCGCATCCCATGCGTTTTCGTCATGGTTGAGTTCATCAATATCCCGTGCGTTCAACCCCAGCATAGAACTGGCCAGCGCGCTTCGAAGCGTATTTTCGCGCTCCGGCGCCAACACCGCCTGAAGCAACCAGAGCATTTCCTGGGCTTCCAGCGTGTCGAACACGCTGTCGCGGTTAGAGAGATACACTGACGGAATATCCAGCAACGTTAGCGCATCGCGGATTAACGCCGCTTCCTGACGACTGCGCACCAGCACGGTAATATCAGAGGCCTTTACAGGATATGCCTGTTCCCCCTTCCACAGCAGTGCCTCGCCGCGCGCGCCTGCGCTTAGCCAGTCACGGATTTGCGCGGCGCAGTGCTGGGCCATCGCCGCCTGATAATCGGCAACGCCATAGCCTTCCCCCTCAAGCAGCCAGAAGGTCATGGCGGGTTGCACCGCACCGCTGACTTCAAAGCGCAGGGATGCGTTTTTTGGGGCGGATTTCACCGGCAGGAAAGGGATTTCATTGAACATGAATGCCGTCGCCATACGGCTGAACAGCGCATTGACGCTCTCAACCATCCCCGGAGCGGAGCGCCAGTTGGTATCTAACGTGTAATGCGCGACCACCTCACTACGGGCTTTCATATAGGTGAAGATATCTGCCCCACGGAAGGCGTAAATGGCCTGTTTAGGGTCGCCTATCAGCAGCAGGGCAGTGTCGGGCTGCTGTCGCCAGATGCGGCGAAAAATGCGGTACTGCTGGGGGTCGGTGTCCTGAAATTCGTCAATCATCGCCACCGGAAAACGGGTACGGATCGCGCTGGCGAGCGCTTCACCATTCTCGCTGGACAGGGCTTCGTCCAGGCGGCTCAGCATGTCATCAAACCCCAGCTCGCCCCGGCGACGTTTTTCGCGCGCGACGGCCTGGCGGATCTCCGTCATGGCGCGGGTGATCATCAGATCATTGAGCGTTAATGGCTCCGCAAGCAGCGCTTCAATCGCCACAAACAGGGGATGCTCAGGCACAATACCGTCGGCTTTGGTTCGCTCGGTCAAAAAGCGCTGCGAAAATTTTTCCAGTGCGTCCGGAAGCTGGTAACCCCGCGTCTCCTCCTGGGCCCAGGCGCTGATCTTTTCGATCCACTTCCCCTGGTTCCCACGGTTGAACTTGCGTCTGTCGATGCCTGAGTTTTCGATGATTGCATCAATTTCACCAACCGACTCATTCCACTTCTGCTTAAGCGCGGTAATTTTGGCGACGATCTTTTCATGGCGCGAGGCCAGCGTTTCATCGGCAGGCGGAGGAGATTTAATGACCGGCGCTTCGCCTTGCAGGTAACGGTCGATGGCGCGAAGAAGCTCTTCCGGACCTTTCCACAGGGCGTGAACCGCTTCAGCAATGTCGCGCTGCAACGGATAACAGTGACGACGCCAGAAATCCGCACAGGCCTGATAGCGAAGCTCGGATTCATCTTCAATAAGCTGCTGCTCAAAGAGCATGCCGGATTCAAACGCATTCAGGCTCAGCATGCGCTGACAAAAACCGTGAATGGTGAAGACGGACGCTTCATCCATTTGCCGTTCGGCCAGCAGCAGCCATTGCGCAGCCTGTTGCTTATCCGCAATCTCGTCCAGCAGGCTCGCGTAGAGGGGGTTATCCGTCGTCTGACGCAGACAGGCGATGCGCAGCTCATGAATGTTGCTGCGAATACGGCCACGCAGCTCGGCAGTGGCCGCTTCGGTGAAAGTTACCACCAGCAGCTCTTCCACGCTTAACGGGCGCGAAAAAGCGGCGTTGCCGCCGAGCCCCAACAGCAGACGCAGATAGAGCGCGGCGATGGTATAGGTTTTTCCCGTTCCCGCTGAGGCTTCAATCAGTCGCTCACCCTGTAGAGGTAAACTTAGGGGATCAAGCGGCTCAGCGGTATGGGTCATTCTTTCTTACTCCAGGGCATAGTTTGTTGCAGCGCGCTGACGCTCTTCCAGACGGTCCACTCTTTTGATTTTACGTAGTCCGTTTTCCCGTTCTGGCTGCCAGAAACCTGAGACAGGATGGCCATACCCTGCGGTTTTACTACCGCCTGATGGAAGAAATCGGCAACTTTTTGTGGCGTCAGCTGTTTTATTTCGGCCACTATTTTATCACGCGAATCAAATTTCATATTACCGCGATCAAAATCTTTGCTCAGCTGCGAGGCCTCTTCACCCAGCGTCTGCGGCGGTTGCATCACCTGGGCGATAACCGCCTGCTGGATCTGGGCAAACTCTTCCGGCTTCATGGCGCGCAGTTTTGCTTCCGCCTGCGGGAAGAATGCCTGATAACGTTGCCACAGGTAAGCGGGTTGCTTGTCGCTGCTTTGCAGAAGGAAGCCCAACCCCCACTGACGGCCCACATTCATCGAGAAAGCGAATACCGCATAACCCAGCTGCTCTTCGGTGCGCAGCTGGTTGTAAAACCACGGCTGAATAATTTGACCGAGCACCGCACTCTGGGCAGAGCTGGTAAATTCGTCATATCCGACAGGGACAAACACCGCGGCCAGCGCGGAATCCGTGCTGCTTCCCGCTTTTTCGAAGATCGCATTCTGCTTTTTCTCTACCAGCACATCCTGGTTACGGCACCACTCATCGCCTTTTGAACCCAGTTGCGCACGCACGTTTTGTGCCAGCTTTTTAGCCTGATCTTCGCTCATGTTCCCTACAACCAGGAACTCCGGACGGGTATTGGTTTTCAACGAATCACGGTAAGCCAGCACCTCTTTTAAGGTGACTGAGGGCAATAACGCGCGGCGATCTTCGCGCTGGAAATAAGGAATTTGGGACAACATCTGTGCTGGCATAATCGCCTGATCGTAGGCTTTACCCTTCTCGGCAGAATCCATCATCTGGGCATACCAGGACTTAGCCTGCTCGAGCTGTTCTTCCGTAGGCGTATAGCTGAAATAACCGTCCAGCAGCGCCTGGAACAGCTGCGGCAAACGCTGGGTATAGCCGTTGGCATTCACCATCAGGCCGTTATTGGCATTGGTGGAGAAACTGATACCGCCAACGGCAGCCTGGTTGCTGAGCTGATCGAGGGCAATACCGGCCAGATAATCGTTAAGCGCAAACAGCACCTGGTTTCTGGCGCTGTCCATTGCTTTAGGATTACGCAGCACTACGCTGACATCCGCTTTTGGCTCGTCGCCGAAATAGCGGCTTGGGGTGTAGACCACGCGCAGCGTCGGCTCATCAACAATCAGCTCCGGATGCGGATAGGCCTTTGCAGGTTTGATCAGCGAGAAATCGTCCGGGATGTAGGGGTTAAGCTCCGGTAACTTCAGCGCAATTTCCCCCGCCTTTTTCTGCCAGCCCGCGAAGGTCTGTTCGCTGATTTTTTCAACCTGATACGGGGCATCAACGAAGTAGGCCATTTTGTTATGCGGTTCGTTCGGGCTGATATACCAGACGCGGGCATTCTGCGGAGTCATCATCGCCAGACGCGCTTTGAGCGCCCCGGCGTCATACTGATCGGCAATATTTACCGCATCCAGCGTATGTTCCACCGGCACGCGGATCATGGTATCTGCCAGCCACTCGACGTAGTCCATATCACGCGTAATAGAGGGATAGCGGAAATCGAGATCCAGCACGTGCGCCAGCTCGTCGAAGTAGCGTTTATCGACGCCTTTGTCGCGCAGCAGAGAGAGATAACTGAAAATGGCCGCAACGACGTCGTCACGGTGAGCCAGCCCTTTATCGGTCAGCGTCGCGGAGATGGCCAGCACGCCGCTATTCCCGTTTACGACGGGATCGGAGTCAGCGCGAATACCTTCCACCAGCCCCTGCTTTTGCAGCCAGTCGGAGAGCGTACCCGGGCTGCGGTTACCGATAAGATAAGTCACCAGCTCGTCGGTTTTGCTGCGGAACTGCGCCGTGTTGTTATCAATACGGAATTCAACGCGTAACACCTTGCGCGGCAAGGCCGGCACATAGTGAATAACAATGCCTTTTTGCGCGTCCGTGACAACCGGCACGTTAATCTGCGGCAGATCGATATTTTTATTTGGCACCCTGCCATAGGCCTGCGCAGCCATTTTTGCCAGCGTCGGCAACGGTTTATTGCTGTAGATAACCGCTTTCATCAGATTGGCGGAATAGTATTTTTCACGAAACGCATGCAGCGCATCGAGCACCGGGCTACCCGGCTTGTCGCTCAGCGTTTCAAGGTTGCCGCCTGAGAAGCGCGAACCCGGATGCGCCGGATTGATGGTTTCAGCGCTAACCTGCGCCATGCGCATACCGTCTCGCGTGCGCGCCATCGTCAGTTCGGCGTTTACGGCGTTGCGTTCCCGGTCAGCATATTTTTTATCCAGCAGCGGTGCGGCGATGGCATCCGCCAGACGGTCCACCGCCCCGTCAAGCGCATCATTTTCCACTTCCAGGTAAAACGCGGTACGATACGGCGCAGTGCTGGCGTTGTGGCTGCCACCATGCATTTTCAGAAATTCGGACAGGCTGTCAGGCTGTGGGTATTTTTTAGACCCCATCAGCGTCATGTGCTCAAGGTAGTGCGCCAGTCCCGGATGGTCATCAGGATCTTCCAGCGATCCGACCGGCACAACCAGTGCGGAGAGCGATTTAACCGCCTGAGGATCGGAAACCAGCAGCACGGTCATCCCGTTATCAAGACGAATCGCCTGATACTGACGGGTGTCCTTATCGCTCTTACGGATTGTTTCCTGGACAGGTTGCCAACCGGAATCGGCCTGAGTGACGGGAGCCCAAAGGGCGATAAACAAAACAAACGCTTTGAACAAGGTGCTGCCTGGCATTACGACCTCTTTATCACGGCTACATCATTAACAACGTGCGTGCTGGACACGCCAGCATCTCTTTCTTTGGGTACATCAGTCCGTGATAAGAGGTGCATCATAAATGAACACCCCGTGCTGTGCAATTTTTATACAGCACTCAGGACTGCTTAAATTTGAACAACGGTAACAGGTAGCGTTGCGCCTCTTCCGTGATAATGTCGAAATATTCTGGCTCCAGCGTTCGCCATAAACGTTGATACCAGACATCGTCGCCCTCGCCACGTACCATCATGTTCCCTTCGTAGGCCTGCAAAAACTTGCTGCGCGCTTTCTGGAGCGAAGCCTCATCCGTTAACATGGCATCATTCTGCGCGTCGTAACAGGCTTTTATCCATGCCCCCCCACTTTCAGGCAGCAAAAGCAGAGGCTTGTTCATGCCCTGACGATAACCTTCAATATAAAGCGACAGATACGTCAACGCCTGCTCAGGCTCCATCGGCGGGAAGCGCCACTCGCCGTCCTTACGTACAAACAACCGGCTTTCGCCTTCGTGACCACTCGCACTGTAGACAAGATGTTCGAGCCAGAGTTGCAGGCCATGTGAAACGCTGAGCATAGATGGGCGCCAGCGTAGCAGTCCGTCAGACTGCACGTGCGTGAGCCAGCCGCTGAGGTGCATACCGTTACAATCGAGATCAATTTCAATGCTGCTCGCCGGTTGCCGACACGCGATAACCCGGTCAGCAAGCGCTTGCATCTCCTCACACTGGGCATCCCAGACGATTTCGCCGAACGCACCATACGGCAGTAATCCCGACGCCCTGTAACGTCGGAACAGTTTACTGGCGTCTTCTTCGTCAACCAGCGCATTCAAAAGCTGGGAATTAAGCTTAAAACGCTCCAGTCCATCAAGAATAAACGGTTCCGCATCAGGGATTTCGCTCTCTTCCGAGCGGAAGTTCACCTGCAAGCGTTGCTGGAAAAAAGCCCGAACCGGATGGGCCCAAAAGCGCTGCAGCTGCTCAAACGTAAGGGTGTCTATGGCGCGCGGTTCGAGCGCCTGAATGAAATCGGTTTGCGGTGTGCCCGCGTTCTTCGCAGCGGGAAGCCACTCGCGGGCGTAGCTTTGCAGTTCATCAGGAACGTAATTGACAGGATCAAACGGCATACGGCTATGGTGACAGGTAATATGCGCTTTCACCCGACGTTCGCTTTCGTCGCAGTTACAGGCCTCATCGCCCGGCAGATAGTGACTCTGCCCGATGTAGTCCACCAGCTCCTGCACCAGCACGGACGGGAAACGCTCGCTGTTGTCCTGAATTGAACGGCCGATATAGCTGATATAAAGCCTGCTTTGCGCAGACATCAGCGCCTCAAGGAAGAGATAACGGTCATCATCGCGGCGGCTGCGGTCGCCCCGCTTCGGCTGTGCGCTCATGAGATCAAAGCCCAGGGGTGGCAGCGCACGTGGATAAATACCGTCGTTCATGCCAAGCAGACAGACTACTTTGAATGGGATTGAACGCATCGGCATCAGGGTGCAGATATTCACCGGCCCAGCAAGGAAGCGCTGGCTGATGCGCTCCTGATCGAGACGTTGCGTCAGCTCATCACGCAGAAGCGAAAGGGGAACCGCCTCGTGATAGTGCGAATTAACCCCCTCATCAACGATGGCCTGCCACTGCTTCTCGATAAGCGCCATGGCGGCTTCCGTTTCGCTGTCCGGCAGGAAGAAGTCATTTAGCATTTCGCGGCAAATCGGCAGCCACTCTTCGAGTGGACGGGGCTGCATCAATGCACGGCGCCAGCGGTTGAGCTGCATCAGCAGCGAGGCTAAGTGACCAACCAGTTCCGCAATTAACCCACTGGACTCATCGTACGGCAGCACGTCATTCCATTCGCCGTGGATGCTCTCCATCGCATACCCCAGCAGCATACGCGTCAGGCCAAACTGCCAGGTATGCTGGCCAGTCGCGGGCAGCTCAAACTCCTGGACGTTATCATCGTCGATTCCCCAGCGGACGCCGGATTCGTTGACCCACTGGCGCAGGTAGCGCAAGCCCTCTTCGTTAATGCTGAAGCGTGCGGCCAGAACAGGCACATCCAGTAATGCCAGCACATCCTCAGAGATAAACCGGCTATCAGGCAGCGAAAGCAGGCTGATAAAGGCCTGTAGCGCCGGGTGTGACTGACGAGCACGGCGGTCAGAGATCGCGTAGGGAAGATAGCGGTCGCCCGTTGCGCTGCCAAATACAGCCTGAATAAAAGGGCTGTAGCTGTCGATATCCGCCACCATCACCACGATATCGCGGGGTGTCAGGGTTGGGTCGTCCTGCAACATGGCCAACAGGCGGTCATGAAGAATTTCAACTTCACGCTGTGGGCTGTGGCAAACGTGGATCGCGATACTGCGATCGTCAGGATCCAGTTTTCGCTTCTTATCGCTTCGCGCAAACTCCTCGGCAGTGATCCCGGCCACGGCACGGTTTTCTAAATCCAGAATATCAAGCTGAATATTGTGCAGCAGGCTGTCCGGCGTAATATCCGCAAACGCGTCCACGTCCCCCTCTCCCGAGGAGGTGATATCTGAAAGCAGATAAATATAGTCGCGCCCCAGCTTGCCCCACGAGGCAAGTAGCGGGTTCGGCAGGTTCTGAATCCCCTCTTCATCGAAAAGCTGCGCCGCGTTTTCAGTGTCTTTAAACAGCGGCACGGCGCGTTCCTCAAAGAGGCGTTTACGCTGGCGGGTGACCAGCCGTGAAAGCCAGCGCGGATCCTGAATATCTCCCCAATAGTGCCGACATGGGTTGGTAAAGAGGATATGGATATCAATGTGCTTACCGAGCGCTTTTAGCGCGTTCAGGTAGACAGGCGGCAGCGCGGAGATACCGCAAATGAACACGCGTGACGGCAAACGGGCTGGCCGTTCTGCGGTGTTCTCAAGTGTTGAGATAAAGCGATCGTACAAGTTAGCACGGTGCCATTTAGGCTGACCGAGCTGCCCGGTATGCTCGACCAGCGCTTTCCAGAGCGGCGCCTGCCAGATTTGCGCTTCCGGTAACCCATCGACTAATTCTCCCGCTTCCCAGCGAATCAGCCATTCTGCGCGGTAAACCAGATACTGGTCATAGAGGTCAGCAGTGCGTGAGGCCAGCTGAAAAAGTTTGCGCTTGTCGGTGTCGTCATTCAGATAGTGGCGCAGCATGGCGAACTCATCATGCGCCAGCATGTCCGGCAGCAGCGTCATCAGTTTCCAGGCCATGCTTTGTTTGTTGAAGGCACTCTGCTCAGGAATATCCGGCAGGACGCGTACAAACATCTCCCAGATAAAGCTCGCGGGCAGCGGAAAATCGATATTCGCCGCAATGCCAAACTTCTGCGAAAGGGACATTTGTAGCCACTGCGCCATACCGGTGCTCTGCACCAGCACCATTTCTGGCTCAAATGGATCGTCAAGACGCTCTTGCTCAACGATATACTCCATCAGTGCTTCCAGCACATCCAGACGATTTGAGTGGTAAACCCTTAGCATAAACGCTCCCGACTAGCGGCTAACCGGGCAATGCAGACGCGTCAACGCGCCCTGCCGCCCCAGAGGAGAAATAAGTGTGACCGTGATGCTGACACATCCGGACTGTGTTGTCTGCCCCCGACTGACCTGCCAGCCCGGCGGGAGCGTTAATGTTGAGATCTGCGACTGATTCCACGCATGATGCCATAGCTGGCGATACTGGCTAAGCGCCGCATACCGGGCAGCCAGCGCGCGATGATATCCGGATAACGCCGTCACAACCACAACCAGCAACATCATTGCCAGCAAAACCTCAACCATGCTAAATCCTTTTTGTCTGCTCAGGGTAACTGACATAGCGCACTTTCCTTAAGGGGGCAGTAGTCGCTCCAGCCGTGGGCAGAAAAGCGTATCTGTCCTTCCGCGATATCCCCGCCTCGCCATAGCAACAGATCGTCATTTCCGACAATAAGCAAAACACGCTCCCCAAACAGCCTTACACAGACCCTCAGACCTTGTGTCAGTTTGCACTGAACCTCTGGCTGTAAAGCCCAGTCCTGAACGCGTCCCCACTCCAGTGCAGATTGCAAGGCAGCCTGCTGGCGAACAGACAAACTCTCGCCATTCACCAACGTACTAAAGGTTTGCAACTGCTGGTTTAATCCGGTGAGGATCAGCGTGCCGAGCACCAGCAATAGCAGGACCAGCGCCAGCGATGACATGCCCCGCTGACGATTCACAGATTAAACCCCGTTACGGTGTGGCGAGCCGAAAAGGGTGCAGTCAGTTCACCTTTGCGGCGGGCACGCAGCTCGATACTGATGACCGGCGCAAAACCAGCACGATCGGTTTTAGTGACCATAAACTGCTCTATCAGGACCCGATCCGGGTCGGTGAGCTTATCCCATCCCTTACCTTCACAGGATGTCGCGCCCCGCAGCGTTTCGAGCGTTCCGGACTCAAGCCGGAATCCCGTGCTGTCATTTTCTGACGCGGTGCTATCCCACTGGCCGTTGCTGTTTGCATCCCATTGCACAATCGCACATCGTCCTTGCCTGCCGATGATCACCCCCTGCCCCTGGCAATGCCCTGCACAGTATCCTGCTCGCTGGAGCTGTTTACCCATCGCAAGCAGGCGTTGCCACACCTCATCTTCCAGCTCCCGTTGCCCGGATTGCAGTAAAACACCCCGCTGTAGCTCCGGTAAAAAACGTGACGTGCTGAGTAACAGAATACTGCTTATCGTCATCGCAATCAGGACCTCCAGAAGGGAGAACCCTTTTTGTTTTACTGGCATGCACCTTCTCCTGCGGCATCACACAGCCTGATACGTCCGCCATTTGAGACAACAACCCACCACGCACCGGCGCGGCTCTGCACGCGAATATGTCCGGCCCATGCGGTATCCCTTAAGCCGTAAAATCCCAGCGCAGGCGTTACGTCGCTCAGCGTGACCTCCGGCCATAACGGTTTCATCACGAACGGGTCGCCGCTGTCACAACCTGCAGCCGCTGAACTCACCAGACAGTCCCTTTCACCGTCTTTATGCAGCGCGATCTTGTGCTCGCTGTTGTGACGATTTGCGTCGTTTCGTAAGAACGCCAGGTAATCCCGCACCTGACAGGCTGTCTGCCAGAGCCGCTGCCGCTGTTGCCAGCTGTCCCAGCCATAAACACCCGTCGCGCTGAAGATCACAACCAGCGAGATGGCGAAAAGGGTTTCGATAAGCGTAAAGCCATGTTCGTTTTTCATGGCGGGAGTGTGGCGGAATGGCAGAAAAGGCGCGAGCGTTAAACCAGAACATTACGAGCCGCTTTCCGGAGATTTTCACCCGTTGCAACGCGTTACATCGTCTCTGGAAACAGGCTCGAAGAACAAAACGAGCGCGAAAAAAAACCGGCGCTAAAGAGCACCGGTTGTGTCAGGATTCGCCGTATCAGATGGCGACAGGGGCTTTGATGCCAGGATGCGGGTCGTAGCCTTCAATCTCGAAGTCATCAAAACGGTAATCGAAGATCGAGTCCGGTTTGCGTTTGATCACAAGCTTCGGCAATGCACGCGGTTCGCGCGTCAGCTGGAGATGCGTCTGTTCCATATGATTGCTGTAGAGGTGGGTATCACCGCCCGTCCAGACAAAATCGCCCACTTCAAGATCGCACTGCTGCGCCATCATGTGCACTAACAGCGCGTAGCTGGCGATGTTAAACGGCAGGCCGAGGAACACGTCGCAGGAGCGTTGATACAGCTGGCAGGAGAGTTTGCCGTCCGCCACGTAGAACTGGAAAAACGCGTGGCAAGGCGCCAGCGCCATTTTATCCAGTTCACCCACGTTCCAGGCAGAAACAATGATACGGCGCGAGTCCGGGTCATTTTTCAGCTGGTTCATGACGGTCGTGATCTGGTCGATATGGCGGCCGTCCGGGGTAGGCCACGCGCGCCATTGCTTGCCGTAAACCGGCCCCAGGTCGCCGTTCTCATCTGCCCACTCGTCCCAGATGGAGACATTGTTTTCATGCAGATAAGCAACGTTGGTATCGCCTTGCAGGAACCAGAGCAGTTCATGAATGATCGAGCGCAGATGGCAGCGCTTCGTCGTCACCAGAGGGAAGCCTTCTTGCAGATTGAAGCGCATCTGGTGGCCAAAAATGGAGAGCGTACCGGTGCCGGTGCGGTCGTTTTTCGGCGTGCCCTCGTCGAGCACTTTTTTCATCAATTCAAGATACTGTTTCATGATTCCTCAGGAAAGTTGTTGCTGTGGACGACGACGATACGCCCAAATCATCATAATGGCACCCGCGACAATCATCGGAATGGAGAGGATCTGCCCCATGCTGATGTACTGTACCCACTCGCCGGTAAACTGTGCATCCGGCTGGCGGAAGAACTCGACGATGATACGAAACGCGCCGTAACCAATCAGGAACAGACCAGAGACTGCCCCCATTGGGCGAGGTTTGCGGATATACAGATTCAGGATGATAAACAGCACCACACCTTCCAGCGCCAGCTCATAAAGCTGAGACATATGACGCGGCAGAACGCCGTAGGTATCGAAAATGGACTGCCACTCAGGATGCGAAGGCAGCAGCGCGATATCCTCTGCGCGGGAGCCCGGGAACAGCATGGTAAACGGCACGCTCGGATCGACACGCCCCCAGAGTTCACCGTTGATGAAGTTGCCCAGACGCCCTGCACCCAGCCCAAACGGGATTAATGGCGCAATAAAATCAGCCACCTGGAAGAAGTTACGTTTGGTGCGTTTGGCGAAGATCACCATCACGAGGATCACACCAATCAGTCCGCCGTGGAAGGACATGCCGCCGTCCCAGACGCGGAACAGATAGAGCGGGTCGTTCAGGAATACCGGGAAGTTGTAGAACAGGACATAGCCGATGCGCCCGCCCAGGAATACGCCAAGAAAGCCAGCATAAAGCAGGTTTTCCACTTCGTTCTTCGTCCAGCCGCTGCCCGGACGACTGGCGCGACGACCAGCAAGCCACATGGCAAAGACGAAGCCCACCAGGTACATCAGTCCGTACCAGTGAAGCGCTACAGGTCCTATTGAGAAAATAACCGGATCGAATTCCGGAAAATGCAGATAACCACTGTTCATCTGTCACCACAAGATGTTGTTATTCCGCTGAAAGTGGACAGCGGCTGAATTGCATTCCCGCCGTTGGCAGGTGCTCCAAAGTTGCGAATCATAGCATAAGGCAGGCGCGGAGGATGCGCCTGAGATGTAAAAGATGTGTATAGGGTTTTATGTGCGCTGTTCCCCCTCACCCCATTCCTCTTCCTCAAGGGAGAGGGGGACGTCCGAGCAGTCATTATTTTGTGGGGATCAGCGGCCGCCGCGGATCAAACCGCCCATGCCGCATCGCTCCATAAACGCCGCCACCTGATGGCGCACTTCGGCTGCCAGCTGTGCCTCCAGGCTTCGCGCGGCCAGCTCATGCGCCTCATCTTGTTCGATGTGACGTAACAGGTATTTCACACGCGCAACGGAACGTCCGTTCATTGACAGGTGACGGAAACCGAGGCCAATCAGGATCGCCACGCACATCGGATCGCCGGCCATTTCACCGCACAGGCGCAGGTCGATATTATGCTGCTCGGCTTCGCGGGCGATCATCGCCAGGGCACGAAGCATCGCCGGATGCAGGCTGTCGTAGATACTGGCCACGCGGGTATTGTTGCGATCGACCGCCAGAATGTATTGCGTTAAGTCGTTGGTGCCAACGGAGATAAAATCAACGCGGGTTGCCAGCTGCGGTAACATAAAGACCATCGAAGGCACTTCCAGCATCACGCCAATACGGGGTTTAGGGATCGCGTAGCCGATCATCTCTTCCACTTCGCGCCCTGCACGTTCAATCAACCGCCGCGCTTCGTCGATCTCGTCAATACTGGTGACCATCGGCAGCAAAATGCTGAGATTCCCCGTGGCCGCGTTGGCACGCAGCATCGCACGAACCTGGATAAGGAAAATTTCCGGCTGATCGAGGGTAATGCGGATCCCACGCCAGCCGAGGCAGGGATTCTCTTCACTGATGGGCATATAGGGCAGTTGCTTATCCGCGCCGACGTCGAGGGTGCGCAACGTGACGGGTTTGTCGTTAAACATCTGCAACATGCCCTGATACTGCGCAACCTGCTCCTCTTCTGACGGGAAGCCGCTTTGCAGCATGAACGGTATTTCGGTGCGGTAGAGACCAATGCCATCGATGCGGCTGCCGAGCTTCTCTTCATGCTCGGGGCTTAATCCCGCGTTGAGCATCACCTTTACCCGCTCACCGCTCTTGAGCTGTGCGGGCAGGTTGACGTCATCTTCCGCCAGCTTGCTTAATTCATTCTCTTCGCTGATAAGACGCTGGTACTCCTGAAGAAGAACCGGCTCAGGATCCACCAGCAACTCACCGCGATATCCGTCCACCACCAGCGTGCGGCGATGCAGTACGGAGGGTTGAATATCCGCCCCCATCACGGTCGGAATACCGAGCGCACGCACCATAATGGCGGCATGGGAGTTAGCTGCGCCATCGCGCACCACCACGCCCGCCAGCCTGTCCTGCGGTAATTCCGCCAACGTCGTCGCCGAGAGTTCATCGGCCACCAGCACAAACCGGTTCGGCCAGGCATTCGCCCCCTGAATAGTATCATCGAGGTGGAACAGCAGACGTTGCCCAAGCGCGCGTAAATCGCCGGCGCGCTCTTTCAGATAGCCGTCAGTCAGTACCGCAAACTGCTCGGCAAATTTTTCAATGACCTTTTTAACCGCCCACTCTGCCACCGACCCCTTATCGACCTCGGCAAATAACTCACGACGCAAACGCGCATCGGAAAGCAGGTGTGAGTAGAGATCGAAAATGGCCGCCGTCTCTTTTTGCGCGCCAGCGGCAAAGCGTTTGCTGTAGCGACGAAACTCATTCGCCGCCTCTTCCAGCGCAGCGGTGAGCCGTTCGCGCTCAAGCGCCTCATCCAGCGTTGAGGCTTCGTAGACCTGCTCCATCAGCGGGAGCGTGGCATCCATCCAGCCTTCGGCAATAGCGACCCCCGGCGAGGCCGGAAGCGCGCGAATACGCGTATGACGATACTGACCAAAAAGGGCTGTCAGTTGGGACTGAGAGAGGATCGCCGCCATCTGCGTTGCCAGCGTGACGAGGAAGGACTCCTCGCTTTCATCGTACTGGCGCAGCTCGCGCTGCTGAACAACAAGCACGCCAAGCAGCTGGCGGCGCTGAATAATCGGTACGCCAAGAAACGCGCGGAAACGCTCTTCTTTGACGGAAGGGATATATTTGAAGCTGGGGTGTTTTTGCGCATCGGCAAGGTTGATTGGCTCCGCCAGTCGCCCGACCAGGCCAACAATACCTTCATCAAACGCGAGCGTGACGGTACGTCCCCGTGGTTTTTTTAAACCGCGGGTTGCCATAAGGTAGTAGCAACGTCGGTCATGGTCGGCCAGGTAGACCGAACAGACCTCGGTTTCCATCGCAAGACAGATGTCCGTCACCAGAATATTCAGCGCCTCGTTGAGGCGAGGCGCACTGGCGACCTTTTCAACTATTTCTCGCAAGCGGGTGAGCATGATTTGCGTAGCTTAACCTCTTTTACGTCGCCAGGCAGGTGCGCTCTGTGGCTTCGGAGTCGTCTCCTGAAGCTGCATCACGACACTTGCGAACTCTTTCATCACCCTACGGTATACATCGCGCTTGAATGACACGACCTGACGAACCGGATACCAGTAGCTTACCCAGCGCCAGCCATCAAACTCTGGCGTGCTGCTGGTTTGCATATTGATATCTGAATCGTTGCCCACCAACTGCAAAAGAAACCACTTCTGTTTCTGGCCGATACAAACCGGCTTTGTGTCCCAACGCACCAAACGTTTCGGTAACTTGTAACGCAACCAGTTGCGGGTCGAAGCCAGGATGCGAACATCTTTTCGGCTTAAACCAACCTCTTCAAACAGCTCCCGGTACATCGCTTGTTCTGGGGACTCTCCAGGATTGATCCCGCCTTGCGGGAACTGCCAGGAGTGCTGACCATATCGCCGGGCCCACATCACCTGGCCCTGACGATTACAAATTACTATTCCTACGTTTGGGCGGTAGCCATCGTCATCAATCACCGGACTACCCCAAACTAAATCTGATATATGAATGATTGTTTCACACTACAGGGAGGCGGTAAACCACTCTCTTACAGGCCTGCAACCTAATAACATTTGAATAACTCACAATTTTGTGAGGAGTTATAAACAGATGAGGGCGACTGAGACCATTTTTATTCACCTTTTCTGTGGATATAGTTGTGAAGAAGTATGGAATTACCGATGAACAACCTTGTAGCCCGGCGAATCGGCAATTTTCATCACTTAAAATAAATCATTTAAATTCATGTAGTTAAACGTAAATTTAGGGTATCAAAGGCGATTAACGTGACGATCGTCACATCAAAGATCTTCCTGGTGATGAAAGATCGAACAGCGTCGGTTTTATCCACAGATTGTGCCAATAAGTTAGGCACAATTTGTGTGAAAATTCGATTTTCATCGCACGTCAAGGCTGTAAATTGAAACAGTAGTGGCGGTTATTCCCAGTTATCCCATTTTTCTGTGGATAACATGGTGTAAGATCCTGTTTATTGTCAGTGACCAGAATTGCACAACCTGTTTTTTAGCCATGGCGCGACGGGATACATTCCTAAAAAACATAATATAAATCATCCACATGGAATATGTACTCAGAAAAAAGTAAACTCTATCCACAAGGGATAAAATATCAGTTCATTTTTTAACCAAAAGGTTGTCAGCATGCATTCTCTCGCCCCACTGCTCTCTCCTCCCGTCAGTGAAGCCCAGTTGCTCCAGCAGGCACAACGTCTGGCAGGCTATGCACTGGGCGAGCTGGCCGTGATGGCGGGGTTGACGATACCCAACGATCTGAAGCGCGATAAAGGCTGGATCGGCGTGTTGCTTGAACGTTGGCTGGGCGCAAGCGCGGGCAGTAAACCCGAGCAAGATTTTGCGGCGCTGGGGGTGGAACTGAAGACGATCCCCATTGATAGCCTGGGGCGGCCGCTGGAAACTACCTTTGTCTGCGTTGCGCCGCTAACGGGTAATAGCGGAGTGACATGGGAAACCAGCCACGTCAGGCATAAGCTGAAGCGGGTGTTGTGGGTACCCGTTGAGGGTGACAGGCAGATCCCGCTGGCAGAGCGTCGCGTTGGCGCCCCGCTGCTCTGGAGCCCGGATGAAGAAGAAGAGAGACAGCTTTCCCAGGACTGGGAAGAGCTGATGGACATGATTGTGCTGGGACAGGTTGAGCAGATCACCGCCCGGCATGGCGAAGTGCTGCAACTCCGTCCCAAAGCCGCCAACAGCAAAGCGCTCACTGAAGCGGTAGGTGCACAGGGCGAACCGATCCTGACGCTGCCGCGCGGCTTCTATCTTAAAAAGAATTTCACCGGTGCACTGCTGGCACGACACTTCCTGTTGAAAACATAGTTTTTTACCAATTTTGCGCTCCGGCTAACATAATCTCCTCCTTTTTAAGATTTCCCCCCTTTCACCTGTCGTAATATCAGGTTATTACTACACTATGATTTGATACGAGCCAGGTGAGGATGAGAACGATGAAAAAATGGGCAGTAATTATCTCAGCAGTCGGTTTAGCGTTTGCGGTATCGGGTTGTAGCAGCGACTATGTCATGTCAACGAAAGATGGTCGTATGATCCTGACCGATGGCAAACCCGAAGTCGACGACGATACCGGTCTGGTGAGTTACCGCGATCGCGAAGGCAATCAAATGCAAATTAATCGCGACGAAGTCTCCCAGATCATCGAGCGTTAAACAGATAAAGGTCAGTAGCTTGCTGGCCTTTTTGAATTTTTCCTTCCCCTTTTGCCTTCCCTCTGCCATGTTTATATTCCTTTGTCGGGAGGTTCCTGACGCGGTCTGTATGTCTAAAAAAGGAAACCGGCTATGCATTATCACCGTATCCCCCATAGCGCTCTGGAGATCAGCCAACTGGGGTTAGGCACCATGACATTTGGTGAACAAAACAGCGAAGCCGATGCCCATGCACAACTCGATTACGCCGTCAGCCAGGGCATTAACCTGATTGACGTGGCGGAGATGTACCCAGTTCCTCCCCGCCCGGAAACTCAAGGTCTTACCGAAACGTATGTCGGCAACTGGCTGGCGAAACGCGGCAATCGGGAAAAGCTGGTCATCGCTTCTAAGGTTAGCGGCCCTTCCCGTAATAACGATGCCGGGATCCGCCCTAACCAGATCCTCGATCGCAAGAATATCCGTGCTGCGCTGGATGCCAGCCTCAAGCGCCTGCAAACCGATTATCTCGATCTTTATCAGGTGCACTGGCCGCAGCGTCCGACGAACTGCTTCGGTAAGCTTGGCTACACCTGGAACGAGAGTGCTCCGGCCGTCACCCTGCTGGAAACACTGGAGGCGCTTACGGAATGCCAGCGCGCGGGTAAGATCCGCTACATCGGCGTTTCCAACGAGACGGCGTTTGGCGTAATGCGCTATCTGCATCTGGCCGATAAACACGACCTGCCGCGGATCGTGACCATCCAGAACCCGTACAGCCTGCTGAACCGCAGTTATGAAGTGGGTCTCGCGGAAGTGACGCAGTACGAAGAGGTGGAGCTGCTCGCCTACTCTTGCCTGGGCTTCGGAACCCTGACGGGCAAATACCTGAACGGCGCGAAACCGGCTGGCGCGCGTAACACGCTTTTCAGCCGCTTCACCCGCTATAGCGGCGAGCAGACGCAAAAAGCCGTGGCGGCCTATGTGGATATCGCGAAGCGTCACGGACTCGATCCGGCGCAGATGGCGCTGGCCTTCGTGCGTCGTCAGCCGTTTGTGGCAAGTACCCTGCTCGGCGCAACGACAATGGATCAGTTAAAAACCAATATTGAGAGTTTCCACCTGAACCTGAGTGAAGAGGTCTTAGCGGAGATTGAAGCGGTGCATCAGGTTTATACTTACCCGGCACCTTAAGTTGACGATTTGCCCGGTGGCGGCGTTGCCTTACCGGGCCTACAAAATCCGCCAACATCACGAAACGTAGGCCGGGTCAGGCGGAGCCGCCACCCGGCAAAGATATCACCGCCGACGCTGCCAGACCCACAGCCCGGTAATCGCCAGCGCAAACAGTGCGCCAAACCCCACCCCGATTGCCACAACCGGCGCACCTGCTTTTACCGCCAGCGAGTAAATCCCCAGCATCAGCAGCATCGCCATGTTTTCGCCAAGGTTTTGCACCGCAATGGCGTTGCCAGCCCCGACGGTCTGCTTGCCGCGCTCCTGCAAAAGCGCGTTGAGCGGCACCACAAAGAAACCGCCTAATACGCCGATCAGTAACAACAGGGCATAGGCTGGCAATATGGCATGTTGCAGGGAGAAGAACAGAACGCCGACGCCGATCAGGATCCCTGCAGGCATGCAGCGCGCAACGGTTTCGAGCGTCACCAGTTTTGCCGCAGCTCCGGCCCCGACCACAATCCCGACGGCAACCATGGCATTCAGGTAGGTCGGCGTGGCGTTGTCTGTTATACCCAGCGCCACCGGCACCCACAGCACCAGCAGGAAACGCAGCGTAACGCCAGCCCCCCAGAACATGCTGGTGCCCATCAGCGAGAAGCGTGTTTCACCGTTACGCCACAGTACGCGGCAGGCGTTGAAGAAGCTGCCGGTCATTGGCCCGAAGCGCCAGGATTGTCCCGGACGCGCCACGGCCAGTTTGGGGATAAACAGGTTGGCGATCACCGCGCCACCGTACATCAGGGCACAGATGCCAAGCGCGGCGAGCACGTGCCAGTCTGCCAGCACGCCGCCCGCCACCGACCCCAGGAGAATAGCCGCAATGGTGGAGGACTCCATCAGGCCGTTGGCCTTCACCAGCTTATCGCCGGTGGTGAGCTCACCCAGAATGCCGTACTTCGCCGGGGAGTAAGCTGCCGCGCCAATGCCTACCAGCGTGTAGCCAACAAACGGGTTGATACCAAAGCAGATGCTTGCCGCGCCCAGAAGCTTAAGACTGTTTGCAAACATCATGACCCGACCTTTCGGGAAGCTGTCTGCCACCTGGCCAACAAACGGCGCAAATACAATGTAAGCACCCACAAACACCATCTGTAGGATCGGCTGGCTCCAGTCGGGATAAAACTCAGCTTTCAGCAACGCCAGCGTAGCAAACAGTAACGCGTTATCGCCGAACGCGGAAAGAAACTGGGCGGCGATAACCGCCATCATGCCTTTCGACCAGATTGAAGTGTTAGTGTGTACTGACTCACGCATTATGCTGTTCCGCCTCTTCAACCATGCCCTTCAGGGTCACAAAATCGGGTTTACCGCTGCCCAGCACCGGTAACTGTTTGAGGTAACGAATATCGCGGGGGACCGCCAGCTCGGGGATACCATGTTCGCGCGCATACCTGAGAAGCGCATCACGCTTCAGTTCACCGTCAGTAGTAAAGAGCACCAGCGCCTCACCTTTACTGGCATCACTTTTCACCACGGTCGCATGCATTTTCTCCGCCGAGACTGCGGTCGCCAGCGTCTCGACCATTTCAAGAGAGACCATTTCCCCGGCGATCTTGGCGAAGCGTTTTGCACGTCCCTGGATCTGCACGAAGCCCTGATTGTCGAAGCGCACGATATCGCCCGTGTCGTACCAGCCCGTTTCAACCTCGCCATTGACGTTCTCGGCCGTCGGCGCCTCAAGCACGCCCGGGTTTTCCACACGCAGATAGCCGTTCATGACGTTCGGCCCTTTCAGCTGAAGACGTCCGCCGTCTTCAATACCCGGTACCGCCAGCAGACGCGCGTCCAGCCCCGGCAGAATGCGGCCAACCGTTCCCGGTTTTGCCGCCATCGGAACGTTGATGGAGACCACCGGCGCGCACTCCGTCACGCCATAGCCTTCCAGAATCCGCAGGCCAAACTTGTCCTGCCAGATCTGGCGCGTACTGTCCTGGAGTTTTTCCGCCCCCGCCACCACGTAGCGCACGCGGAAGAAATCATACGGGTTGGCGAAGCGCGCGTAGTTTCCGAGGAAGGTGGACGTCCCGAACAGCACCGTGCAGTTACGGTCATAAACCAGCTCCGGCACAATGCGGTAGTGCAGCGGGCTTGGGTAGAGGAACACCTCGGCACCGGTCAGCAGCGGCGTAAAGAGACCCACGGTCAAACCAAATGAGTGGAACAGCGGCAGCGCCGACATAAAGCGATCGTTGGCGGTAAAGTCAGCGATGGTTTTAATCTGTTCGACGTTTGCCAGAATGCTTTTGTGGCTATGAACCACACCTTTCGGGTTGCCTTCAGAGCCGGAGGTAAAGAGGATAATGGCATCATCCTCCGGCTGCTGCTTAACCTGCGCCAGACGCGGCATCAGCAGGTGCGCGAAAATCCACAGCTTGTCGGCGGTCGTGACGTCTGCTTTCAGATCTTCCAGGAACACCCAGCGCACCTGCGTCAGCTGTTCCGGCAGGTGCCACAGCTTGCCTTTATCCAGGAACTGGCGGGAGGTAAAGATGGTGTTGATTTGTGCTGCGGTAATCGCGCTAGAGAGCCCTTTCACGCCCGCCGTGTAGTTCATCATCGCCGGAATGCGGCCCCGGGAGACGGCACCAAAGATCACCGCCGCGCTGATACCCGCGTTTGGCAGCATCAGGCCGATCTTTTCGCCCTGTTTGCTGTACTTTTCCAGGATACGCCCGACAAACAGCGTTTTGGTCAACAGCTTACGGTAGGTATCCGGCGTAAAGTTGATGTCTTCGATGCAGTTTTTCTTCGCACCGTAGCGATACTGCGCCGACAGCAACGATTCATACAGCGTTTCGCGCGGGCGAACGGCCATGCGCGCTTCCATCATAATCTGGTGCAGCATTTCCCCGGCGATTTTACGGCGGTCGCGCGCGCGCGGCGCCTCGGGCATCGGCAGTGACGTCGGCGGTAATATATGCAGCGTAATTTTCGGGAACAGACGCTGCTTCACCAGCCCTTTCAGACGGCTGAAAAAGGTCAGCTCAGCCCCGTCGATGCGTAGCGGCACGACGGTGGCCTGAGACTTCGCCGCGACAAAACCGGCGCCGTCGTAAATTTTCATCAGGGAGCCCGTCATTGAAATCCGCCCTTCCGGGAAGATAACCACCGGACGCCCCTGCCCAATCAGACGCACCAGATGTTTAATCATCATCGGTTTGGTAGGGTCGAGCGGGACAAAATCAATCAGCGGCCTGAGCCAGCGCATGTACCATTTTTCACTGATGGAGCTGTACACCGCAAAGACGGGCCGCACGGGCAAAAAAAGCGCCAGCAATACGCCATCAAGAAAAGAGACGTGATTCGGTGTGATAAGAACACGCTCGCCATAGAGTGCCTGCGTATCGCCAGTCACGCGAATGCGAAACAGGACACGAAACAGTGTGCGGAAGAACCCAAAAAGCATTTCAACTCCCTTTGCCAGCCAGTGTGAAAGGTATAAATGGTGGCAGATTACACGAGAAGTAGTGAGGGAGCGATAGCAAAAACAGAGGCGAAAAAAAACCTGCGCATCCGCGCAGGTTGGTGCAAGTGAAGAGTACGAAAACGTACCAGGAATTCTCACCAATCAATACCTCTGGGATCTTGATTGTGGCCTCCGGCGACAGGCTTCGCCAGCAGGAAAACGCAAGGGAATGAGCCGAAGTGCAACCAGGTGTGAATAATCTCTTTTGCTGTTACAGGTTGAACTTACAGGCAAAAAAAAACCTGCGTAAAACGCAGGTTGGTGTAAATCGTGTTAATCAACCGAAGTTGATTCCACCTATCAATACCTCTGGGATCTCGACTCTAGCAATTCACAACGCATCGTTGCCAACGGACAATCGCAACAGCCTGAGGCAAAGTGTAACTAAAGGTTCAGATTGACATTATTCAGACATGACTGGCCGTGTAACGATTACACCGCGAGGGATGTTCTGCTTCACGTTTGCAGAGGACGCTCACCCGCTCCCCTTGAATGCACGCCGCTTTTCCGCAACACTAGTTAGTGTGTAAACGCTTACCCCTATAAGAAGGTATTGAATGGCGACAATTAAGGATGTGGCTCGTCTGGCCGGTGTTTCCGTCGCGACCGTCTCCCGCGTGATCAACAACTCCCCTAAAGCGAGTGATGCATCACGCCAGGCCGTGCAGGACGCCATGGAAAACCTGAATTATCACCCTAACGCCAACGCACGCGCCCTTGCCCAACAGTCGACAGAAACCATCGGGCTGGTGGTCGGGGATGTATCCGATCCGTTTTTCGGTGCGATGGTCAAAGCCGTAGAACAAGTTTCTTATCACACCGGTAATTTCCTGCTGATTGGTAATGGCTACCACAATGAACAGAAAGAACGCCAGGCCATTGAGCAGTTGATCCGTCATCGCTGTGCGGCGCTGGTGGTCCATGCCAAAATGATCCCCGACGCCGAGCTGATCCATCTGATGAAACAGATGCCGGGGATGGTGATTATCAACCGTATTATTCCCGGATTTGAAACCCGCTGCGTGGCGCTCGACGACCGTTACGGCGCATGGCTCGCAACCCGTCACCTGATCCAGCAGGGCCATACCCGAATTGGTTATCTGTGCTCCAACCACCCAATTTCCGATGCGGAAGATCGCCTTCAGGGCTATTACGACGCGCTGCGCGAAGCCGGTTTGCCGTGCAACGATCGTCTTGTGGCGTACGGAGAACCGGATGAGAGTGGCGGCGAGCAGGCGATGACCGAGCTGCTTGGCCGCGGGCGGAATTTCACCGCCGTGGCCAGCTATAACGACTCCATGGCCGCCGGCGCGATGGGCGTGCTGAATGATAACGGAATCGACGTCCCGGCAGAAATTTCGCTGATTGGCTTTGATGATGTGCTGGTGTCGCGCTACGTGCGCCCTCGCCTGACCACCGTGCGCTACCCGATTGTGACCATGGCAACGCAGGCGGCAGAACTGGCGTTAGCGCTGGCCGAGCATCGCCCGCCACCGGAAATTACCCACCTGTTCAGCCCAACCTTAGTGCGCCGTCACTCGGTGGTATCGCCCGCGGAAGCCGTGAGCGAACAGCGATAGAGATGGACGGTTTTATCCGGGTATTCCAGCGCATCACCGATGTAGTGCCAGCCGTAACGTTCGTAGAAGTCGCGGCAGGCAGACCAGAGATGAAGCTCGTGATACCCGGCGCGTCGCGCGTAGCCGATAACATGCTGCTGAAGTTTTCCCGCCAGCCCGTTTCCCCGCGCGGCTTCATCGACATACAGCGCAGCCAGCCAGGGATGAAGATCCTGCCGGGAAATTAAATCGCAACGCCACAACCCAACGGTGCCCAGCAGCTGGTCATCCTCAACGGCAATAAAGGTGAGCGGTAACTCGCCTGGCGTCAGGCTGTGCTCGACAATGCTCTGGAAAAAGGCACGCGGCATACCTTCACCAAACGCGTTCCAGATCCAGTCGATCACCTGCTGTGTAAACTGCGGCGCAGCGTGAAGCGGCAGTATATTCACACCAGCTTCCCCTGGAAAAGAGGGACCGATTCGAAGAGATAGCCGTCAAAATCGGGCGCGTCTTCGTCTGACAGCTCGAGCAGGCTCTTTTTGACGTTTTCAAGATGCTGGAACATCGCCTGCCACGCCCCCATCACGTCGCGGCGGCGGAGCGCAGCGAGAATGGTTTGCCTGTCTCCGAGCCACTTCAGGCGCCAGGCGCGGCTGGCGATATGGCCATTGAACTGCTGCCACAGCGGACTGCTGTCCATGTGATGCCAGACACTCTCAACCGTCGCCAGCAGCATCTGGTTTTGTGTGGCCCCAGCCAGCACCAGGTGGAACATTTTGTTGTTGTCCTGGCTGCGATCGTCGACGGCAATCGCCCGTTGCTCTTGCTCGATAATGCGGCGCAGGTTGTCGATGTCCGCCCGTGTCGCCATTTTTGCGGCAAAGGCAGCGATGTTGCTTTCAAGCAGTTGACGCGCCTGGAGAATTTCAAACGGCCCAACGTCACTGTTCAGAAAACGCTCTTCCTCGTTTTCATGCTCTTCCGGAATGCGCATCACGTACACGCCAGACCCCTGGCGAATATCCACCGTCCCCTGAAGCTCAAGCATCAGCAGCGCCTCGCGCACGATAGTGCGGCTGACGCCATACGTCTCGGCGATGTTGCGCTCCGGCGGCAGACGCGATCCCACGGGATAATGCCCCTGGATAATCTGCGCCCGTAAATCCTCGCCAATCTCCTGGTACTGTTTTTTTTCCGGCAGGATGACAGCCTTATCCACGTTTTCACCTGTGTTTTTCAGTTAATGCGCGGGCCGGACGTCCCCCCGGCCAGTTTGTGCGCTATTTTACCAGAAGGCTTACTTCCATTCATCGTCTACCCTGAGCGTCAGCACACGCTCATCGCGCAGCTGGCGGAACCAGGACGCTGATTTCTTTGCCCGCCGTGCGCGTTGATTTTCAAGGTCGATCTCAATCAGCCCGTAGCGGTTTTTAAACGCGTTCATCGGGGAGACATTGTCGGTGAAGGCCCACAGCATATAACCGTGACAGTTCGCCCCCGCCTCCCGCGCCAGCAGCGTGTAGTAGAGATGTTCGCTGATAAACGCGATACGGTACGTGTCGTCAATGACGCCGTCACGATTGCGATACTGCGCTTCGTTCTCCACGCCCATCCCGCTTTCCGCCACAAACCAGTCAATGTTGCGATAGTCGTTTTTAATCCGCATCGCCATGTCGTAAATAATGCGCGGAAAGATCTCCCAGCCGCGGGAGGTGTTCATACGCCGTCCGGGCAGCTCAAACGGCTCGTAGTAGTACGCCGGATGGAACGGCGTCTCCGGGTGCCAGGCGCGGGACGGGGCTTTGACGCGATGCGGGTAATAGAGGTTAATGCCCAGCTCATCGACGGTGTTGTCGGCAATCAGCGCCAGCTCGTCAGCCGTGTAGTCCCACTGCACCTGATGCTGCGCCAGCAGGGTAAAGAGCGCCTGCGGATAGCGCCCATGCACCAGCGGGTCGAGAAAGACGCGGTTGTAGAACAGATCGTACATCTCTGCCGCTCGCACGTCATGCGGCGCGCGGGAGCGCGGATAGGTCACTTCCGGGTTAAGAATACAGCCCACCGTGCCGTCATACCCTTTCTCGCGAAACAGCTTCACCACTTTCGCCGTCGCCAGCACCTTATGGTGGTTCCACTGCATCCAGGTGCTGGTGCTCTGCTCATAGGGCCAGCGCAGCGCGTCAAGGTAGACGCGCGTCTGGACCACAATCGGTTCGTTGAAGGTAAACCAGCGGGTGACTTTGCCGTGAAAGCGCTCAAATACCTTTTCTGCATAGCGAACGAACAGCTCGACGACGTGCTTTGACGCCCAGCCGCCGTAGGTCTCCAGCAGCACGCCCGGCAATTCGTAGTGTTCCAGGCAGATCATCGGCTCAATGCCTTGACGGTGCATTTCATCGAACAGCGCGTCGTAATACGCGGCGTACTCTTCATCTACCGTCGCATTTTCATAGTCGGTTAAAAAGCGCGACCAGTTGATCGAGGTGCGATAGTGCGTCAGTCCCGCCTGCTTCATCAGCGCTACATCTTCGCGGAAGCGATTGATAAAGTCGGTTGCCACCGCCGGACCATAGCCGTTGTGCCAGACGTGACGATCGTTCATGTACCAGAGATCGATCCACGAATCCTGCCCCGGCTTTTTGCCGCTCCAGCCCTCGGTCTGCCAGGCCGATGCCGCCGCGCCCAGAATAAAATCTTGCGGTATGGCTATCTGTTTTGTGCTCATCGTATCCTCATGCGTTATCGGTGGCTTGTTGCAGTGCGGCCTGCTCTGCGCGGCGTGAAGCAATTTTCACAAACGGCAGATAGATAATCACCGCGGTCACGATGCAGATAAACTGGGTGATGACCGCCCCCATGGAGCCCGCCGTTGACAGCCAGGCGTTGATCAGCGGCGGCGTGGTCCAGGGCACCATTACCACGGCTTTCCCGGCAAATCCGGTCACGGTGGCAAAGTAGCCAATCGAGCCCGTCACCAGCGGCGTGATGATGAAGGGGATAGCCAGGATCGGGTTGAGCATGATTGGCATACCGAAGATCACCGGCTCATTGATATTAAAAATACCCGGCCCGATGGAGAGCTTGGCTATCTCCTTCATCTCTTTACGTTTGGTGGCAATCATGACGGCTATCAGCAGGCCGATGGTCAGGCCGGAGCCGCCGATGCTCATATAGACGTCCCAGAACGGCATGGTGATGATGTTTGGCACCTCTTTGCCCTGCTCGAACGCGCTCATGTTAACGGTGATTGCCCCCAGCAGCAGCGGCTCGCGGATCGGCTTGATCATCTGGTTGCCGTGAATACCAATCACCCAGAACAGCTGGGCGACAAACATCAGCAGCAGGATCCCCGGCAGGCTTTGCACCACGCGCTCCAGCGGCTGTTGCACCACCTGATAAACCGCGTCGTAGAGATACATGCCGGTAACCTGATGAAACACGAAGCCAAAGGTGGCGATGGCGGTGGTGGTGATAATGGCCGGGATCAGCGCAGAGAACGACGCGGCAACGTTCGGCGGCACCGTGTCCGGCATCCTGATTTTCAGCCCCTTGCGGTTTTCCAGCCAGCAGTAGATCTCCACCGACAGGATGGCGATAAACATACCTAGGAACAGGCTGCGGGTATCTGAGAACTGGCGCAGCAGCACATCTTTCACCACGTGCATCTCACCGTCCACCAGCATTTCCACCGTGGTCGGCGTCACGCAGATAAAGCAGATCACCGCCAGCAGGCCGGGGAACAGGGACTTAATGCCGTTAATACGCCCCAGCTCAATGCCGATTAAAAACACCGCGCCGATGTTGAGAAAATTCAGCGTGGCATAGTTGAGCGCGCTGGTGATCGGCTTTAAGGCCGCGAGAAACGACAGCGACTGAAAGCTCGCCAGACCGTTTTTCGGATCCAGCACCATATTGGAGATCAATACCGAGAACGCCCCCACTATGATGACTGGCATTAAGGTAATAAACGCAGACTTGATCGCCTGGATATAGCGATAGCTGTTGAAGGTAGTGGCAAAACTGCCCAGAGCGTCGATCAGTTTTTCCTGAAATGCCATAGGGTAATACCTCAGTAAAAGGGCTTTTATTGAATAAGGTGTACAGCCGGATACTATTGGTATGCCAAAAATAGCGTCCACAGGCGATTTGTTCTGTGATTAAGCTCCCAACGCCGTTAGAGGTATTCCAGATTATGATTTATCACCATTTTGGTATACCAATGACAGGCATTTATTCCGCGGGCGAGGATCGTTACTGAAAAGCGTGATCGTTATGGGGTTTTGTCCTTCCCACGTCGCTTATGCGCCGGATGGTCTGTGTTAAACTGCAAACCATTACGTGGAAACAGGAATTTCGAATGGCAACAATGCTGGATGTCTCACTGCGTGCGGGCGTGTCGAAGGCCACCGTTTCGCGCGTGCTGAACGGCACAGGTCAGGTTAAAGAGAGCACGCGCCAGCAGGTATTTCGCGCGATGGAGGAGCTGGGCTATCGTCCGAACTTTCTCGCGCGCTCGCTGGCTAACCAGACCAGCAACAGCATCGGTCTGGTCGTCTCGACGTTCGACGGTTTTTACTTTGGTCGTTTGCTACAGCAGGCGTCACGGCAGACCGAAACGCACGGTAAACAGCTGATTGTTACCGACGGTCACGATGCCCCTGAACAGGAAGAACTGGCGGTGCAGATGCTCGCCGACCGCAAGTGCGACGCCATCGTGCTGTACACGCGTTACATGAGCGAAAAGACGATCCTGAAGCTGATCAACAGCGTGCAGACGCCGCTGGTGATCATTAACCGCGAAGTGAGCCAGGCGGCGGATCGCTGCGTCTTCTTTGAACAGCAGGACGCAGCCTTCAAAGCGGTGGATTACCTGATAAGCCAGGGCCATCGGGAGATCGCCTGTATCACCGTCCCGATCCACACCCCAACGGGTAAAGCGCGGCTGATGGGCTACCGTAAGGCGCTGGAGAAGCACGGTATTCGTCTCGATGAGCGGCGGATTAAATACGGCGATGCAGGCATGACGCGGGGTTACGAGCTGTGCAAGGAGCTGATTGCGGAAAAGACATCGTTCAGCGCCCTGTTTGCCTGTAATGATGATATGGCCCTGGGCGCCTCCAAAGCATTACACCAGGCCGGGCTGAAGATCCCGCAGGATATTTCGCTGTTTGGTTTTGACGATGCCCCCAGCGCAAAGTGGCTGGAGCCTGCCCTGTCGTCGGTGTATTTGCCGATCGACAACATGATCGTGACGGCGATCGACCAGGCGATCCGGCTGGCAAAAAACCAGCCGGTTGAAGCGATCCCACCGTTCACCGGCACGCTGGTGTTACGCGATTCGGTGACAACAGGGCCCTGGTTTAATCAGACCAGCTCTAACGCCAGCAATTCCTGAATGGTCTGGCGACGGCGAATCAGCCGCGCCACGCCATTATCAAACAGCACTTCCGGCAGCAGCGGACGGCTATTGTAGTTCGAAGACATAGACGCCCCGTATGCACCGGTATCATGCAGCACCAGATAATCTCCCGGTTTTACCTCTGGCAGCGAACGGGTTTCGACTTTCCCGCCTTCCTGCTGAGTAAAGACGTCACCGGATTCACACAGCGGGCCGGCAACAACGGTCTCGATGCGCTGGGCGTTGACCAGATCGCGGCCATCGGCGGCAAGCGCGGTGATGTGATGATAGCTGCCGTACATGGACGGGCGCATCAGGTCGTTGAAGCCAGCATCAATCAGCACAAAGTGACGGCTTCCCATCTCCTTCACGCTCCGCACCTGCGCCACCAGCACGCCAGCTTCGGCGACCAGGAAACGACCCGGCTCAATCTCCAGCTTCACCGCATGGCCCAGATGAGCGGCGATGCTGTCACGCGCGGCGCTCCACAGGCCGTAATAGTGATCCGTGTCGATCGCCTCCTCCCCTTCGCGGTAAGGGATCGAAAGCCCTCCCCCGGCGGAGATCGCCTCCAGATCCTGACCAAAATCGATAACCTGACGCACCATCGCGCCACAGACCTGCTCAAGATGGCCATAATCCACGCCGGATCCGATATGCATGTGAATACCCACCAGCTTAAGGTTGTAACGTTGTAAAACCTCCAGCGCCGCAGGCATATCGGCATACCAAATCCCGTGCTTGCTGTTTTCGCCCCCGGTGTTGGTTTTCTGACTGTGACCGTGACCAAAGCCCGGGTTGATGCGCAGCCAGACGCGATGGCCCGGGGAAACCTGCCCAAGCTGTTCCAGCATATCCACCGAACCGGCATTCACCGGGATTTGCAGCTCGTGCACGCGCGCCAGCGTGGCGTCGTCTATCAGGTCAGCGGTGAAGACGATCGCGTCGCTATCGGCCTTTGGATCAAACCCGGCCGCCAGCGCACGTTCGATTTCACCCAGCGATACGGAGTCAACCTTCACGCCCTGCTCGAGCATCATGCGCAGAATATGAATATTGGAGCAGGCCTTCTGCGCAAAACGCACCACGTCAAACTGATGCAGCGCGGCGATTTTCTCGCGAACAATCTGCGCATCGTAGACCCACACCGGACAGCCGAATTCGGCAGGCAGGCGCAGCAGGTTATCGGCGTTTAAATCGGTTTCGGTCTGGTTGAGGGGGCGTGGCATGGTCGTCTCCGGTATTCTGTTTTTTATCATTACGCCATAGCCTGAAGAGAATAAAAAATATCGTTTTATCGTGAGTCTATGCAAAAATGATATGGACCACGCTCAGCCATCAGGTGCCCTATGCCCGCCGTTAACCTACGCCATATCGAGATTTTTCATGCGGTGATGACCACCGGCAATCTCACTGAAGCCGCGCAGATGCTGCACACCTCGCAGCCGACGGTCAGCCGCGAGCTGGCGCGTTTTGAGAAAGTGCTGGGGCTGAAGCTGTTTGAACGCACCCGCGGCAGGCTGCATCCAACGGTGCAGGGTTTACGTCTTTTTGAGGAGGTTCAGCGCTCCTGGTACGGGCTGGACAGGATCGTGAGCGCGGCGGAGAGCCTGAGGGAGTTTCGCCAGGGCGAGCTGTCCATCGTCTGCCTGCCGGTCTTTTCTCAGTCATTCCTGCCGGTACTGCTACAGCCGTTTCTGGCCCGCTATCCGGAGGTCAGCCTGACCATCGTGCCGCAGGAGTCGCCGCTGCTGGAGGAGTGGCTTTCGGCCCAGCGCCACGATCTGGGTCTGACCGAAACCCTCGTCACGCCAGCGGGAACGGAACGCACGGAGCTGCTCTCGCTGGATGAGGTCTGCGTGCTGCCTGCCAGCCACCCGCTTGCTTTCAAAGCAGTTCTGACCCCGGCAGATTTTCACGGTGAGAACTATATCAGCCTGTCGCAGACCGACAGCTACCGGCAGCTTCTGGATGGCCTGTTTGCCGAACATCAGGTGAAGCGGCGGATGGTGATGGAAACGCACAGTGCGGCATCAATTTGCGCGATGGTGCGCGCGGGCGTGGGTATTTCGGTGGTGAACCCGCTCACGGCTATGGACTACGCCAGCAGCGGCGTGGTTCTGCGCCGTTTTAGCGTTTCCGTTCCCTTTACCGTAAGCCTGATCCGCCCGCTGCACCGGCCCGCCTCAGCGCTGGTTGATGCCTTTAGTGAACACCTGATTGCGCACGCGCGTCAGGTGGCGCTTCGCTTACCTGACCTGCAAAAACCTTTATAACAGCATAAACTCCACCGCATCCGCGGCATGGATGGCGGCGGTATCGAAGACCGGTATCGGGCTTTGGTCTGCCGGCACCAGCAGGCCAATTTCGGTACAGCCGAAGATAACCCCTTCCGCCCCCTGCTGCGCCAGTTTCTCAATCACGCTGACGTACCAGGCGCGCGACGTTTCGCTGAAGGTGCCCAGACACAGCTCATCAAAAATAATCTGGTTAATGCGCCCCCGGTCAGCCTCTTCCGGAATCAGGCTTTCAATCCCGAACTGGCCGCTCAGCCGCCCGCGGTAAAAATCCTGCTCCATGGTGTAGCGCGTCCCCAGCAGCGCCACGCGCGTCATGCCGGCGGCACGTATGGCACGCCCGGTGGCATCCGCGATATGTAAGAACGGCAGCGAACAGCGGTCTTCAATGTGCGACGCCACCTTATGCATGGTGTTGGTACACAGCAGAATACCCTGCGCGCCCGCACGCTCCAGGCCAAGTGCGGCGTCCGCCAGAATCTGCCCGGCTTTGTCCCACTCCCCGCTCGACTGGCAGGCTTCTATTTCATGGAAATCCACGCTGTGCAGCAGCAGGCTGGCCGAATGCAGACCGCCCAGACGCTGTTTGACGCCTTCATTAATCAGGCGGTAGTACGGGATCGTTGATTCCCAGCTCATGCCCCCTAACAGACCGATCGTTTTCATCTTTCCTCCTGTACGTTTCACCCAGTGAAGCAAACTTGTGATCGCCTCTCCAGTTATTTGGCTAAACGTTTTCTTTTCGCTGCGGCTGAGATAAGTTAAATGAAACAATGTTTCATTACATAACAGGGCGAAAATATGTTTATTTTCCATAAAGAGACCACGCTTGAGGATTTGGGCAACGGCGTGACGCGTCGTATTCTGGCGCACGATGGCAGGATGATGGCGGTGGAAGTGAATTTCGAGCAAGGTGCGATTGGCCCGCTGCATAACCACCCGCATGAGCAGCTCACCTACGTTCTCTCGGGGGAATTTGAGTTCACCATTGGCGAGGAAAAGCATGTGGTAACGGCGGGCGACACTCTCTATAAAAAGCCGCACGTGATGCACGGCTGCGTTTGCCTCAAACCCGGCACCTTGCTGGATACCTTTACGCCGGTACGCGAGGATTTCCTGAAATAATAAAAGGCGCTCATCAGAGCGCCTTTTTTCATGTTATTCCGTAACCGGCTCAGGAAGTTGTTCCGGCAGCGGGTTGCGGGAGCGCATTGCTTCGCGCAGCAGCACGCTGCCACAGGCGAACAGCCCACCCAGAATACCCGCCAGCAGCACGATCAGTGCTTTGCCCGGGCCATCTTTTTTCACCGGCATAGAAGGAGAGAGCTGGTATTTGAACGGCTCCAGGCTCACGTCTTCGAAGGAGAGTTTTTGCAGCTGCGCCAGATAGTATTCGCGGTTCTGGAAATCGGCGTTCAGCTCAGAAACATCCTTCAGATTTTTTTCAATCTGCAATTTCTGCGCAATCCCGTCCGCGCCGAGCGCGACGGAGTAATCCGGATCGTCTTTCACCGCTTGTCCGTTACTGTAAACCGGCTTTTTGATCCCTGCCGCGTTCGCCACTTCCAGCGAGTAGTTCAGGCGTTGCAGGTTGGTATTATGGATATTGGTCAGTCGAACCCGATCCAGCTCCAGCTGCTGCTGAACCGTTTTGGTTCTCAGGATCAGCTGATCGCGGATGTTTTGCATGGTCTCCTGCTCGACGATGCGGGAAATGTACTGAATGTAACCATTCAACACTTTCTGCGCGTCCTCTGCCGTTGGGGCAGTGAAGCTTAACGTCCAGGAGAGATACGGTGCTTTATCAGCATTTTTTTCCTGGGTGTTATCAATAGCCTTCATCTTTTCGGCGATATTGACCACCGCGCGGTGCAGCTCCAGCGGGTCAACCTCGGCGCCATCGAGCTGAGCCATCACGTAAGGAGAGCTCTTCATGTACTCTTCAAGCAGGGACTGAGACTGAAACTTTTTGATAAACAGATTAAATACATCCGCACGGGTAACTTTAACGTCCACATCAAGCACCTGCAGCGTCACCATCATCTGGCGCAGCGAACTCCACTGCGTCTGTTCCGCTGGCGTAATGACCGCTTTACTGGTCCATTTTTGCGGTATCAGGAAGGCGATTGCCAGGCCGACCAGTGCAAATGCAAACACAATGGTAATGATGCGTTTTTTTGCTGCCAGCAGGACGTCCAGCAGACCCAGGAGATCTATTTCTTTAGCGCTGACCGCCGGGGGAGCATAGTGAGGAAAGTTGAGATCCGTATGTTGTTTGAAATCCATTGCTGACATAACTGTTCTTCTTTTAAGGATGCAGTGAAATTCTGCCTGACTGGTTCCGGTTTAAGAAATCATACAAGAATGTAAGAATTATCTGAATGCCGAATTGGTACATCTGTAGACCTGCTATCAGATCTGGTAGTTAGCCACGCTGCGTGACTATTGTTTTTCCCGTTTCCACTTGTGCTTCGTATCGCCTCCTCGCAGTCCCGACGAACGTCCGTGAAAAGGCAAAAATGCCACCTCCCTCACTATATTGAAACAGCGTTTCGACGCTGATCACATTTCCATCATTAAGCGAATGACGCAGAAATAAATCGCAATAATATAAAATAAAACGATGTTTTAGTATCCAAGAACGGCGGTTCAGCTCTTTTGAAACCCAACGCATTTAGCGCAAAGAGGAAGGAAAAAAAGCGTTAAAAAACAATTTTATATTTAGCCGACGCCAGATATTGCACCCTAAAACTCAGCTCTCATGCCGCGCGATGCGGGCCTGGGAAGATGTAACAAAGCAGATTCCGTTTTAAACCATTGATCGCCAGGTAGGTATGTATGAATGAAAACAAGCTGCTGGGGCTCGCATGGATATCACCCTACATCATCGGGTTGATACTCTTTACGGCATTCCCCTTCGTCTCATCATTTTTCCTCAGCTTTACGGATTACGATTTGATGAGTCCGCCGGTGTTTAACGGCATCGAAAACTATCGCTACATGTTTACCGAAGACACGCTCTTCTGGAAATCAATGGGCGTGACCTTTGCATACGTATTTTTAACCATTCCGTTAAAGCTCGCCTTCGCATTAGGGATTGCCTTTGTCCTGAACTTTAAATTACGTGGCATCGGATTTTTCCGTACTGCCTACTATATTCCGTCGATCCTCGGCAGTTCCGTCGCCATTGCCGTATTGTGGCGCGCCTTATTTGCGATCGATGGCCTGCTGAACAGCTTTATCGGCGTATTTGGTTTTGACCCGGTGAACTGGCTGGGTGAACCGTCACTGGCGCTAATGTCCGTTACCCTGCTGCGCGTCTGGCAGTTCGGTTCCGCGATGGTCATCTTCCTGGCCGCGCTGCAAAACGTACCGCAGTCCCAGTATGAAGCGGCGATGATCGATGGCGCATCGAAATGGCAGATGTTCATGAAGGTGACCGTGCCGCTGATTACGCCGGTGATCTTCTTCAACTTCATCATGCAGACCACGCAGGCGTTCCAGGAATTTACCGGGCCGTACGTGATCACCGGCGGCGGGCCGACCTATTCGACCTACCTGTTCTCGCTCTACATCTACGACACCGCGTTTAAGTATTTCGATATGGGTTATGGCGCGGCGCTGGCGTGGATCCTGTTCCTGGTGGTGGCCGTCTTCGCCGGTATCGCCTTTAAGTCGTCGAAATACTGGGTGTTCTACTCCGCCGATAAAGGAGGCAAAAATGGCTGATATTCAACAACTCTCCACGGCAAGAAGCATCGCCGAACGCGAAGTAGCCCGCACGCTGCGCAGAGAGAAAATCAATGCCACCGTTCGCTATGCGATCCTGCTGTTTGTCGGCCTGCTGATGCTTTACCCGCTGGTGTGGATGTTCTCCGCGTCGTTCAAACCGAACCACGAGATCTTCACCACCCTGAGCCTGTGGCCTGCCCATGCCACCTGGGACGGCTTCATCAACGGCTGGAAAACCGGCACCGAGTACAACTTCGGCCACTACATGCTGAACACCTTTAAGTATGTGATCCCGAAAGTGATCCTGACCATTATCTCTTCCACCATCGTGGCGTATGGCTTTGCCCGCTTCGAGATCCCGTGGAAGAAGTTCTGGTTCGCCACGCTCATTACCACCATGCTGCTACCCAGCACCGTGCTGCTGATCCCGCAGTACCTGATGTTCCGTGAAATGGGCATGCTGAACAGCTATATGCCGCTGTACCTGCCGCTGGCCTTCGCCACCCAGGGGTTCTTCGTCTTCATGCTGATCCAGTTCCTGCGCGGCGTCCCGCGTGACATGGAAGAGGCGGCGCAGATTGACGGCTGTAACTCCCTTCAGGTGCTGTGGTACGTGGTTGTGCCGATCCTTAAACCGGCCATTATCTCCGTCGCCCTGTTCCAGTTCATGTGGTCCATGAACGACTTTATCGGGCCGCTGATTTATGTCTACAGCGTGGATAAATACCCGATTGCACTGGCGCTGAAAATGTCCATCGACGTCACCGAAGGGGCGCCGTGGAACGAAATTCTGGCAATGGCGAGCATCTCCATTCTGCCATCCATCATTGTCTTCTTCCTGGCACAGCGCTACTTCGTACAGGGCGTCACCAGCAGCGGAATTAAAGGTTAAGAGGGAAATACCATGGCTGAAGTTATTTTCAACAAGCTGGAAAAGGTCTACTCCAACGGTTTTAAAGCGGTACACGCTATCGATCTTAAAATCGCCGAAGGGGAATTCATGGTGATCGTCGGCCCATCCGGCTGCGCCAAATCCACTACTCTGCGCATGCTGGCGGGACTGGAAACCATCAGCGGCGGCGAGGTGCGTATCGGCGACAAGATCGTGAACAACCTCGCGCCGAAAGAGCGCGGGATTGCGATGGTGTTCCAGAACTACGCCCTCTATCCACACATGACGGTGCGCGAGAATCTGGCCTTTGGCCTCAAGTTGAGCAAGCTGCCGAAAGATCAGATTGAGTCCCAGGTGAATGAAGCCGCCAAAATTCTTGAGCTTGAAGAGCTGCTCGACCGCCTGCCGCGCCAGCTTTCCGGCGGCCAGGCGCAGCGCGTGGCGGTAGGCCGTGCGATTGTGAAAAAACCGGATGTGTTCCTGTTCGATGAGCCGCTTTCAAACCTCGACGCCAAACTGCGCGCCTCGATGCGTATCCGTATTTCCGACCTGCATAAGCAGCTGAAGAAATCCGGAAAACCGGCCACCACCGTTTACGTGACCCACGACCAGACCGAAGCGATGACCATGGGCGACCGCATCTGCGTGATGAAGCTCGGCCATATCATGCAGGTGGATACGCCGGACAATCTCTACCACAAGCCGAAGAACATGTTCGTGGCGGGCTTTATCGGCGCGCCGGAGATGAATATACGCAAAAGCGTGCTGGTCGAAAAAGCGGGACAGCTGCACATCGCCATTGGTGATGAAACCATGCCGCTGAACGCGGAGAAGCAGGAGAAAGTCGCCGCTTACGCGGGTAAGGAGATCTTCTTCGGCGTGCGCCCGGAATTTGTGTCGCTCTCTGATGAGCCCTTCCCGAACGGCGGCTGTAGCGGGGAGATGGTGCGCGTTGAGAACATGGGCCACGAATTCTTTGTGTACCTGAAGGTCGCGGACTACGAACTGACCGCCAGAATCCCGTCCGATGAAGCTAAACCAATGATTGATAAGGGACTTCATCGTAAGGTGTATTTCACGTTTGATATGAATAAGTGTCATATTTTTGACGCAAAAACTGAACAGAACCTCTCTCTCTGATGGAGTGATAAAAATGAAAAAAGTGCTTTTAAGCGCAGCTATCTCCGCGACCCTGGGCCTTACCGCTTTGCCATCGATGGCGCAGAATGTGGATTTACGGATGTCCTGGTGGGGCGGCAACGGCCGTCACCAGGTCACCCTGAAAGCGCTGGAGGAGTTCCATAAGCAGAACCCGGACATCAACGTGAAAGCGGAATACACCGGCTGGGACGGTCACCTCTCCCGTCTGACCACCCAGATTGCGGGTGGAACCGAGCCAGACGTAATGCAGACGAACTGGAACTGGCTGCCGATCTTCTCCAAAACCGGTGACGGCTTCTACGATCTGAACAAGTTGAAGGAGGTGATCGACCTGTCGCAGTTCGATCCCAAAGAGCTGCAAACCACCACCGTGGATGGCAAGCTGAACGGCATTCCGATCTCGGTGACGGCGCGGGTGTTCTACTTCAATGACGAAACCTGGAAAAAAGCGGGTATTGCGTACCCGAAAACCTGGGACGAGCTGATGGCGGCCGGTAAAACCTTCGAGAGCAAGCTCGGTAAGCAATACTACCCGGTGATCCTCGAGCACCAGGATACGCTGGCGCTGCTTAATTCGTACATGATCCAGAAGTACAACATTCCTGCGGTGGATGAGAAAACCAAAAAGTTCAGCTACACAAAGGAACAGTGGGTGGAGTTCTTCCAGACCTACAAAAAGCTGATCGACAGCCACGTCATGCCGGACACCAAATACTATGCCTCGTTTGGTAAGAGCAACATGTATGAGATGAAGCCGTGGATCCAGGGAGAATGGGGCGGCACCTATATGTGGAACTCCACCATCAACAAATATTCCGACAACCTGAAGCCACCGGCGAAACTGGAGCTGGGCAGCTACCCAATGCTGCCGGGCGCCACCGACGCGGGCCTGTTCTTCAAACCGGCGCAAATGCTGTCGATTGGTAAGTCGACCAAAAACCCGGAAGCGGCGGCGAAGCTGATTAATTTCCTGCTCAACAGCAAAGAAGGGGTCGATACGCTGGGCCTTGAGCGTGGCGTACCGCTGAGCAAAGTAGCGGTGCAGTATCTGACTGAAGACGGCACCATTAAAGAGGACGATCCTTCCGTGGCAGGCCTGCGTCTGGCGCAGTCGTTGCCGGCGAAACTCACCGTCTCGCCATACTTTGACGACCCACAGATTGTGGCGCAGTTCGGTACTTCTTTGCAGTATATCGACTACGGGCAGAAAACCGTGGAAGAGACGGCCGCTGACTTCCAGCGTCAGGCGGAGCGTATTTTGAGACGTGCGATGCGGTAAACACTAAGCCGCTTACCGGGCCTACACGGTATCGTAGGCCCGGTAAGCGAAGCGCCACCGGGCAATTACATTACACGCCGATATTACGTAGTTTCTCCCCTCTCATCAGCTTGCGTTCAATATGCTCCAGGGTCACGCCCTTGGTTTCGGGGATCAGCCAGAAGGTCACACCGATAAACGCCACGTTCAGCACCGTATAGAGCCAGAAGGTGCCTGCCGCGCCAATCGCATCCAGCAGTGTCAGGAAGGTCGCGCCAATGATCATGTTCGACACCCAGTTGGTGGTGGTGGAACAGGTGATACCAAAGTCGCGGCATTTCAGCGGCTGTATTTCAGAGCACAGGATCCACACCACCGGCGCGGCGCTCATCGCGTAACCGGCGATACACATCATGGTCATGCCCACGGAGAGCCAGGAGAGGCCGCTTGACGCCGTGCCGTTATCGAACTGCATCAGGCAGTAGCCAAGGATTAAGGTGCCGAGCGCCATCACGCTAAAGCCAATTTTCAGGGCGGGTTTACGTCCGGCCTTATCAACGGTGAACACCGCGATAAAGGTGGCGAACATAAAGGTCAGCCCCACCACCAGCGTGGCGATCATCTGCTGTTCGGTGGTGGTAAAACCGGCCATTTTAAAAATGCGCGGGGCGTAATACATAATGATGTTCATCCCCGTAAACTGCTGCATCGCCTGTAACAGCATGCCGAGGAACACCGCGCGGCGCACGTTGCGGTTCGCCTTAAACAGGGACCAGCCGCCCTGCTTCAGCTTCAGGCTTTCGCGGATTTCGTTCAGCTCTTCACGCGCTTTTTCAGACGTGTCGCGCAACATGCGCAGCACCTCTTCCGCCTCCACGTGACGCCCTTTTTGCGCCAGCCAGCGCGGGCTGTTCGGCAGGAAAATGACTAACACAATCAGCACCAGCGCAGGCAGCGCCAGCACGCCAAGCATTGCCCGCCAGTTGCCGCTGTAGCTGAAGTACGTATCCGACAGAAACGCCAGCACGATACCGAGCGTCACCATCAGCTGATACATACTGATCATCTTCCCTCGCACGTTCTCACTTGCCATTTCAGAGAGATAAAGCGGCGCGGTGTAGGACGCGATACCCACCGCTACGCCAAGCAGCACGCGTGAAAGCAGCAGCACTTCTATGTTTGTCGCAAACGCGGAGCCGATGGAGCCTGCGACGAACAGGATCGCCCCAACCATCAGGCTGTATTTGCGCCCGAGACGGAACGACAGCCAGCCGTTAAACAACGCGCCGATGGCCGCGCCCAGCATCATGCTGCTCACCACCCACTCTTGCAGGCGGTTGCTTAACGTAAAGTGGTCGGTAATAAAGGGCAGTGCGCCAGCGATAACGCCGATATCCAGACCAAACAGTAGACCGGCTACGGCGGCCGCAACAGAAACAAACTGGTTCATGCGTCGGGTATCGCGCAGCGCAGCGGGCATAAGGGTAGAGTCATTTATAGATGTCATAGTTTCCTGCCTCAACAGCGAAATTCGTTAAGTGAAATTACGAGATACCGGAAGAAAGTGTCAGGTCGGAACTGGTGAAGATATGGATTATTTCGCTACGACATACCGTTCTGTGATGGACATTACAATTTCAAATCAGGGTGGTTTAACCTTATTTTTTATTAATTAGTTAATATTTAAGCAATAAATGTGTGATACCCGTCATTTATTCCTTTTTAGTATGGATTTTTCATCTTTAAGGATATGGATAAAGCCAATTTTGGCGCAAAAAAAACCTCCACCCGAGGGCAGAGGTTCTTTATTAAGGCTGAATTAACGTGCCAGCCAGCCGCCGTCAACGGCGACGGTATAGCCGTTAATGTAATCCGAAGCCGGAGAAGCCAGGAACACAACCGGGCCCATCAGATCGCTCGGCAGACCCCAGCGACCCGCTGGAATACGTTCCAGAATTGCCGCGCTGCGCTCTTCATCAGCACGCAGCTGCTGGGTATTGTTGGTGGCCATGTAGCCCGGCGCAATCGCGTTGACGTTGATATTGTGCTGCGCCCACTCGTTCGCCAGCAGACGGGTCACGCCCATCACGGCGCTCTTCGATGCGGTGTAAGACGGTACGCGGATGCCGCCCTGGAAAGAGAGCATGGAGGCAATATTGATGATCTTGCCGCCTTTCCCCTGCGCGATGAAGTGCTTCGCAGCCGCCTGGGACATAAAGAACACGCTCTTGATGTTCAGGTTCATCACGTCGTCCCAGTCCGTTTCGCTGAAGTTAATCGCATCTTCACGGCGAATCAGGCCCGCATTGTTGACCAGAATATCGATATGCCCGAACTCCGCCACCGCGCGATCCAGCAGTTCAGGGATCGCATCGATTTTGCGCAGGTCCGCGGTCAGGCTCAGGAAACGACGGCCCAGCGCGGTGACGCGCTCGATGGTTTCCGTTGGCTCTACGATGTTAATCCCGACGATATCACAGCCCGCTTCCGCCAGACCTAACGCCATACCCTGCCCCAGCCCGGTGTCACACCCGGAAACCACAGCCACTTTACCCTGCAGAGAAAATGCATCCAGAATCATGTTTGTTCCTTAATCGTTCAGCGCCTGTCACCAACAGGCAGATGTGTGCTTAACTGCCTGCGACTAGCGCAGATCCTTAACAGCGACGTGGTCCATGTCATCGAAGACCTGGTTTTCACCGACCATACCCCAGATAAAGGTATAAGCTTTCGTTCCCACGCCAGAGTGGATGGACCAGCTTGGCGAAATGACCGCCTGCTCGTTGTGCATCACGATATGGCGAGTTTCCTGCGGCTGTCCCATCATGTGGAACACGCAGGCATCTTCATCCATGTTGAAGTAGAAATAGACTTCCATGCGGCGCTCGTGGGTATGGCACGGCATGGTGTTCCACAGGTTGCCCGGCGCAAGCTCGGTCAGCCCCATGCTGAGCTGGCAAGTTTCCAGCACATCCGGTACGAAGTATTTATTGATGGTGCGGCGGTTGCTGGTGAGGTTGTCACCAAGGGTCACCGGGGCAACGTCCGCTGGCGTGACTTTTTTGGTTGGGTAAGTCGTATGAGCCGGGGCGCAGTTGTAGTAGAACTTCGCCGGTTTGCTGCCATCGATGCTGGCGAACACCACTTCTTTCGCGCCTTTTCCGACGTACAGCGCGTCACGGTGACCAATTTCGTAGCACTGGCCATCGACGGTTATGGTGCCCGGCCCGCCAATGTTAATCACGCCCAGTTCACGGCGTTCGAGGAAGTAGCTCACGCCCAGCTGTTTGCCCACTTCACCGCCCACGGAGACGGTTTTCGCCACCGGCATAATCCCGCCCACAATAATGCGGTCAATATGGCTGTAGACCATGGTGTACTTGTCGGCTTCGAACACTTGCTCAACTAAAAACTCACTGCGCAGCCCCTGAGTATCCAGCGTTTTTGCGTGCGCACTGTGGATGCTTTGTCTGACGTCCACGTAAACCTCCAGAATTGATCGTGCCCGAAGGCAAAGATGAATAACGAAACAATGTTCCGTTTTCGTGATGAACACATATTATCCCCTGTACATGGGGTTTTCAATTACATTTAAAACAACGTTTCATTTTTTCTGTATGTTTATGCCAGAAATGGTGTTTCGATCACGATAAATCTTTAAGCCCCTCAATCTGGCTAAAGAAACTGAGAATTTGCGCTGTCAGTCACACACAATGAAACAATGTTTTGATAATTTAACACCTAGTTTTCAACCTATATTACGCGTTCAAAGGAGTGCATTATGGCTAAAGGTATGCGGGTCAAGCTGAACTACGAGGTCAGCCGCGATCCGGATACAGGCGTGGAAGTTACCCGCCTGACCCCACCGGAAGTAACCTGTCATCGCAACTACTTTTACCAGAAGTGCTTCTTTAACGATGGCAGCCACCTGCTGTTCGCCGGGGAGTTCGACGGTCACTGGAACTATTACCTGCTGGATCTGAAAAACGCCGAAGCGGTGCAGCTGACCGAAGGCGCGGGCGATAACACCTTTGGCGGGTTCCTCTCTCCGGACGATCAATCCCTCTACTATGTGAAGAACGATCGCACCCTGCTTGAGGTGGATTTAAAGACGCTGGCAGAGCGCGAAGTGTACCGTGTCCCGGAAGAGTGGGTTGGCTACGGCACCTGGGTCGCGAACAGCGACTGCACCAAACTGGTGGGTATTGAGATTGCCAGACGTGACTGGACGCCACTCAACGACTGGAAAATTTTCCACGACTTCTTCCACAAAGGGCCGCACTGCCGCCTGCTGCGCGTTGATCTAAAAACGGGTGAAAGCACCACCATCCATGACGAGAAGATCTGGCTGGGACATCCGATTTATCGCCCGTTCGATGACAATACCGTGGCCTTCTGTCATGAAGGGCCACACGACCTGGTTGACGCCCGCATGTGGCTGGTCAACGAAGATGGCAGCAACGTGCGGAAAGTGAAAACGCACGCGGAAGGGGAAAGCTGCACGCATGAATTTTGGGTGCCGGACGGGTCCGCGCTGATCTACGTCTCTTACCTGAAAGGTCAGCAAGGGCGCACCATCTCCCGCTTCAATCCGGACACCGGCGTGAATGAAGCGGTAATGAACATGCCCGCCTGTTCGCACCTGATGAGCAATGTTGACGGCACCATGCTGGTTGGCGACGGTTCCGGCACGCCTGTCGATGTGAAAGACACCGGCGGCTACACCATTGATAACGATCCTTATCTGTATGCCTTTGACGTGGCGAAGAAAGCCTATTACCGCATTGCCCGTCATGACACTTCCTGGGCTACGGTGGCGAACAGCCGCCAGGTAACCCACCCGCATCCGTCCTTCACGCCGGACGAAAAAGCGGTGCTGTACAGTTCCGATAAAGACGGCAAACCAGCCCTCTATATCGCGAAACTCCCCGAGCAACCTGAAATGTTGCATGCCTGAATGAGTTAGTGTTTCTGTAACTGGCCTTGCCCTCCGATTCGGAGGGCTTTTTTTTGGGTGATTGCGGCGCTTTTTGCCGGGTGGCGCTAACGCTTACCCGGCCTACGAAACGACTGATTGGAGAGAAAGTGTAGCCGGGTAAGCGCATCGCCATCCGGCATACGAAACGACGGAGTGGAAGGAAAGTGTAGGCCGGGTAAGCGCAGCGCCATCCGGCATACGAAACGACGGAGTAGAAGGAAAGTGTAGGCCGGGTAAGCACAGGGCCATCCGGCATACGAAACGACGGAGTGGAAGGAAAGTGTAGGCCGGGTAAGCGCAGCACCACCCGGCATACGAAACGACGGAGTGGAAGGAAAGTGTAGGCCGGGTAAGCGCAGGGCCATCCGGCATACGAAACGACGGAGTGGAAGGAAAGTGTAGGCCGGGTAAGCGCAGGGCCAGTCGGCATACGAAACGACGGAGTGGAAGGAAAGTGTAGGCCGGGTAAGCGAAGCGCCACCCGGCGGTTTTTAGCGAAGAAGCCGGATTATCAGAAGGAGTACGCCACGCCTAAACGGAAACGGGTCTGGCGTTCGTCAGTGTCTTTAACCCCCACGTTGCCCACCTCAACATACGGTGCCCAGTTTTTATCCCATTTGTAGGCGAGCTTGGCGTTATATTCATTGGAATAATCTTTATTGTTATTTCGGGCCACGCCTTCAGAGCTTTTCGCGTAAACATAGTTCAACTCGGTACGCCAGTCACCTAATACCCAACCGACCCACGCATCACCACGGTTAACTTTATCATCGTCCTTATTTGAGCTTGACGGGTAGCGGGTATATTCATAACGGTAACGCGCGGCCACGTAGAAGCCATTATCGAAACTATATTGCACATGCAGATTCGGTTTATAAATGGTACGACTGTCTGTGCTTTCAATCGTAAACGCAGGCGTCAGGGCGATATTGTCTGTCGCTTTCCAGCGCCAGCTAATCTGATCTTCGTGACCGTTCCCCACCACATCCGCGAATGGCTGATCTGCCTTGTCCCCGCCTGATTTCCACTTCGCCTCGACTGAAAAACCGAAGCCATTATCAAAGCGGTGCGAGACGGCAACACGGTCGGCATTCGAGCCGCTGTCAATATATTCGTGACGCAGATCGACGGTAACGGCGCTAACCGCAAAAGAGGCACTAATAAGGGAAGCAAGGAGCAGAGATTTCTTAAACATGAAAAAACCCTCAATTAAAATAATGTTTCGTTTTTATGAAACTTGAGTTTATTTTTTATGTACCGTTATTTTAGTGACAAGGATCGAAATTATTTGTTTCATTTTTTTTGGCAAAGATCGACGTGAACCTCATCAACAAAAAAGGCGTATAACGCATAAATTCCAGGCGTGAGATCACACTAAGAACTTCACAAAGCGAATAATTCACCGCGCAATAATTATTGTGGGCTTAAGAAAGAACGCAGAAGTGTTAAAAAAGGATTCTGCAGACATAAAAAAACCTCCCGAGGGAGGCTTTCTGTGCGCAGAGGGGGAAATTACCGTTCGATAGCCAGGGCTACCCCCTGCCCTCCGCCAATGCAGAGCGTTGCGATCCCTTTTCGGGCGTTACGCTTTTTCATTTCGTGGACTAGCGACACCAGAATGCGGCAGCCGGAAGCGCCAATAGGATGACCGAGCGCGATCGCACCGCCGTTGACGTTGACCCGCAGCGGATCCCATTCCAGCATTTTCCCGACCGAGATCGCCTGTGCAGCAAAGGCTTCATTGACTTCAATCAGATCTACATCGTTCAGCTGCCAGCCCGCCCGCTCAAGACAGCGGCGCGTGGCATAGACCGGGGCGATCCCCATTAACGCAGGATCAACACCCACGCTGGCAAACGCTTTGATGCGCGCCAGTACCGGCAGCGCCAGCTCCTGGGCTTTGCTTTCACTCATCATCATCACCGCCGCCGCACCGTCGTTAATGGATGATGCGTTACCTGCCGTTACAGAACCGAGCGTTTCGAAGGCCGGATCGAGTTTTGCCAGCCCTTCTGCGCTGGCATCGGTGCGCGGCTGCTCGTCGGTATCAACGATGAGCGCTTCGCCGTTCTGGCGCAGGGTACTGACCGGGACAATTTCATCGCGAAAACGGCCGGAGTCGATCGCCGCACGCGCTTTTTGCTGCGAGCTAAGCGCATACGCATCCTGAAGCTCGCGGCTGATGCCGTATTCCCGCGCCAGGTTTTCCGCCGTTACGCCCATATGGTAGTCGTTGAAGGCGTCCCACAGCCCGTCATGAACCAGGCTGTCAAGCAGTTGACTGTTCCCGAGCTGCGCGCCGGTCCGGCTGTCGGTCAGGACATGCGGGGCGCGGCTCATGTTTTCCTGCCCTCCGGCAATGACCACGTCCGCTTCACCGCACTGGATGGCCTGCGTCGCAAGGTGGAGCGCTTTTAAACCTGAACCACAGACGTCGTTGATGGTAATCGCCGAAACGGTATTAGGCAGGCCGCCCTTCAGCGCCGCCTGGCGCGCAGGGTTTTGTCCCGCGCCAGCGGTCAGCACCTGGCCGAGGATCACCTCATCAATTTCATGTGCGGCAACCCCGCTGCGTTCCACCAGCGCTCTTACCACCACGCTGCCGAGATCAACCGCAGAGTGACGCGCAAGCGCTCCCTGAAAACAGCCGATAGCCGTACGTAACGCACCCACTATAACGACATCTTTCATCACGACCTCTGTGCAAAATGACATGACGATAGTAGAGGATTGTTATCAACAATTGACGCAAATGTTTAAAATTAGTGAGTTTAGTCACAGGATTATCGTGCGTCCTGCAAGTACTGGCGCAGCCAGCTTCCGGCGACGCCGGGCGGGGTTCTTTTGTTCCATACCAGATCGATGGCAATCGACCTCGGCCAACCCGGCACGTTCAGCTGCACCAGCGATTTCGATGCGGCAAATTCGTCGACCAGCGCGCAGGGTAACGCGCACCAGCCAAAGCCCTGTACCGCCATGCTCAGCAGCAGCAGGTAGTTCGGCGCAGACCAGACCGGCCCGCGCGCAAGGGGCGCTTCCCGTTCAAGATAGGTACTCAGCCGCAGCTCGCGCCAGCCATGCAGCTCGTCCGCCTGCGTCTCATGTTGCCCTGCCAGAGGATGTCCGGCAGAAACGTAAATAGCCATCCGCGTCTGCATAGGCAGACGGGTCGCGCCAATATCGGTCGGGTAGCTGTCGCGTGCTTCCGTCAGGCCAATTTGCGCCCGCTCCTTTTGCAGCAGATCGATCACGTCCTCCTCTTCCCCAATCAGGCACTCAAATTCGGTGTGCGGAAAACGCTGGTCGAACTGGCTCATCATCTCTTCCAGCACGGCCGGGTTAAGCGTATCGGAGAGAACAAAGGTAAAACGCGCCTCCGTTTGCGCCGTTAAGGATACGGCCAGCTCATCAAGGCGCGCGCTGGCGGCGAGGATTGACTGGACATAGCCCAGCACCTGTTCACCCTGGGCGGTTAACACCGGGTGACGGCCCGAGCGATCAAACAGCTCAAAGCCAAGGTCAGCTTCAAGGTTGGCGATGGAGGTGCTGATGGTGGACTGGCTTTTACGCAGCCGTCGTGCCGCAGCTGAAAACGAACCTGCGGCGACAGTTTCAACAAACGCGGTCAGTGCTTCGGGAGAATAACGCATGATGTATCTACTTTATCGATGGATACCATCTTTTATATATCACCTTAAGCGATAAGAATAGGCCGCATCAACGCCCATACTGGCGTCTATATGAGGTAAATATGCAACATCAGGATGCACTCCAACGTAAATTGCCGGAGCGGATCTTCCATGCCGTCTGTTTTGAAGGTATTGCTACGGCGATCCTCGCCCCTACGGCCGCGTGGCTAATGCAGCGCTCGGTGGTTGAAATGGGGGGTCTCACTATTATTCTGGCGACCACGGCAATGCTCTGGAACATTATCTATAACTTTGGCTTCGACCGTTTCTGGCCTGTCCAGCGGGTGAAGCGCACGGCAAAAGTGCGCGCCCTGCATGCGCTGGGTTTTGAATGCGGCTTTATTGTGATTGGCGTAACCATCGTTGCCGCCGTGCTGGGCGTGACGCTGCTCCAGGCCTTCACGCTGGAGATTGGTTTCTTCCTGTTCTTCCTGCCGTACACCATGCTCTACAACTGGGCGTATGACACCCTGCGGGAGAAAATTATCAAGCGCCGCCAGCAACGTCGCGCCCTGGCAAGCGAATGACCTTCCGGCCGGAGACCTTCTCCGGCCCAACCCCAGCGAAGCAACGGCGACCTCAACGCATAATTATGGTAAATTGCACTCCTTTTTGTTCGTTTTATAGTTGATACGTTGCTCTAATGTCGAAAATTTGGTCAAAAGAAGAGACTCTCTGGAGTTTCGCCCTCTACGGCACTGCCGTGGGCGCAGGAACCCTGTTCTTGCCCATTCAGCTCGGCTCTGCTGGCGCAATTGTCCTGCTGATCACCGCCCTTGTGGCGTATCCCTTAACCTACTGGCCGCATAAAGCGCTGGCGCAATTTATTCTGTCGTCGAAGACGAAAGGCAACGAAGGGATCACCGGTGCCGTTTCCCATTACTACGGCAAAAAGATCGGCAACCTCATCACCACGCTCTATTTCGTGGCCTTCTTTGTGGTGGTTCTGATTTACGCGGTGGCGATAACCAACTCACTTACTGAACAGCTGGCGAAACGGATGACGGTGGATACCAGCGTGCGGATGCTGGTGAGTTTTGGCGTGGTGCTGATTTTGAATCTGATCTTCCTGATGGGGCGGCACATCACCATTAAGGTGATGGGTTTCCTTGTCTTTCCGCTGATCGCCTATTTCCTGTTTGTCTCGCTGTATCTGACGGGCAGCTGGCAGCCGTCGCTTCTGACCAGCCAGATGGCCTTCGACCAGCATACACTGCACCAGGTGTGGATATCGATCCCGGTGATGGTTTTCGCTTTTAGCCATACCCCGATCATCTCGACCTTCGCCGTAGATCGTCGCGAGAAATACGGTGAAGAGGCTATGGGTAAATGCAAAAAAATCATGAAAGTGGCGTACCTGATCATCTGCCTCAGCGTGCTGTTCTTTGTGTTCAGCTGCCTGCTTTCGATTCCACCGTCCTATATCGTGGCGGCAAAAGAGGAAGGGGTGACGATCCTGTCCGCGCTGTCGATGATGCCTTCGTCCCCGGCATGGCTGGGCATTTCCGGCATTATCGTGGCAATTATAGCGATGTCGAAATCGTTCCTCGGCACCTATTTTGGCGTGATTGAAGGGGCAACGGAAATTGTGAAATCGTCGCTGAATCAGGTGGGTGTGAAGAAAAGTCGTGCCTTTAACCGCGCGGTTTCGATTCTCGGCGTGTCGCTGATTACCTTTGCGGTCTGCTGCATCAACCCGAATGCGATCTCCATGATTTACGCCATTAGCGGTCCGCTTATCGCCATGATCCTGTTCATCATGCCGACGCTGTCGACGTACCTGATCCCGTCGTTAAAACCGTACCGCTCCATCGGCAACCTGCTGACGCTGATTGTGGGTGTGCTGTGTGTGTCGGTGATGTTTGTCGGTTGAATGTGCTGCCCGGCGCAATGCCGGGCATCTGTTTTACGCCCGAATATCGTCATACTCCCGCGTATTATCAAACTCATGCTTCGCAAACGGACACAGCGGGATAATTTTACGGTTCTCCCCGCGCATCTTCTCTACCACCTTCGCCACCAGCTGCTTACCCACACCCTGCCCTTTCAGGCTCGGATCCACATCGGTGTGCTCGATGATGCTCAGATGCTCGCCGGTCGGGACAAAGACGATCTCCGCAACCTGATTGCCTTCGGCGTCGTTGACATAAAACTTGTTATGGCCTTCAAGAATATCCATGGTTCCTCACTTATTTTAGGCGGTACTTCAGCGCACCGCTCGGGCAGGTATCAATTACGCGCGCAACAGTTTCTGCATCCACTTCATCCGGTGCGATCCAGGGTTTACGCTTCAGGTCGAACAGCGCCGCGCTGCCGCGTACGCAGTTGCCCGAGTGTTTGCAGATCCCTGTGTTGAAGTAGACATCGATTTTCTCACCGGTATAGGCCCGGTACCCTGCATCCAGTAGCTCCTGATCCATGACATTGCCTCTGTAATTATTGTGGTGACAAATGCAGCATACCCTCACCCGATCCGCCTGACCACGTCAAAAACGACGATCGGATACACTGTTTCGGCTCGTTATTTCACTTCTCGCTTAAGACTATTCCGATTATAAAGACTCAGGTCGGTAAGATATATTTTTGCGCTACGTCAATTCTTGTAATCATTTCCGCCGCGTTCACATTAAGATTATTAGCTAAGCGGAATCCTAACGACACAATTTATTTCCCCCTAAGCAATGGATTTACTTCCGATTTTCAAAAATCGTAACGAAGCGGTATTTCCCCCGCATCTCTGGAAATGGTTCAAAACAACCCAGACAGGAAATTTGACTCTTCTCACATAACGACTAATGTTAATTTCTGAACGACAACTGATACGAATTACTTATCGTATCACCTGACATAAACGCAACATGAGGGTTGATATATGGCAGAGCAACATCGTGGTGGTTCCGGTAATTTCGCGCAAGACCGTGAAAAAGCATCAGAAGCTGGACGTAAAGGCGGCCAGCACAGCGGCGGTAATTTCAAAAACGATCCGCAACGCGCATCTGAAGCGGGTAAGAAAGGGGGACAGAACAGTCACGGCGGGGGCCGTAAATCTGATAACTCCTGATCTTATTTAAAGCTCTTCTAAATATACCGAGAGCATGCTGCGGGCCTGTCGGCTCGCAGTACCTTCCCTTTATTTCACTGGAGCGAATATATGAATATGAAAACTGTTGAAGATGTATTTATTCACCTGTTATCCGATACCTATAGCGCTGAGAAGCAGCTGACCCGCGCGCTAAGCAAGTTAGCCCGCGCCGCATCAAGCGAGAAGCTGAGCGCTGCGTTCACGGCTCACCTTGAGGAGACGCAGGGACAGATCGAACGTATCGATCAGATTATTGAGCAGGAATCCGGCCTCAAGCTGAAGCGCATGAAATGCGTTGCAATGGAAGGCTTAATTGAAGAAGCCAACGAAGTTATTGAGAGCACTGAGAAAAACGAAGTGCGTGATGCTGCATTAATTGCCGCCGCACAGAAAGTCGAGCACTACGAAATTGCCAGCTACGGCACCCTGGCCACCCTGGCTGAACAATTAGGCTATAAAAAAGCCGTTAAACTTCTTGCAGAAACGCTGGAAGAAGAAAAAGAAACCGATCTCAAATTAACCGATCTGGCTGTCGGCAATATTAATCAAAAAGCCCAGAAAGGATAAATAAAAATTTGATGAGCATCAGCACCAACAATTAACCAGAAAATAAATCACAGGAGTTAATTATGAATCATGTAGAACACTACCATGATTGGCTACGCGATGCCCATGCGATGGAAAAGCAAGCCGAATCCATGCTGGAATCAATGGCCAGCCGTATTGATAATTATCCCGACTTACGTGCACGAATTGAACAACACGTTAATGAAACTAAACACCAAATTACCGTGCTGGAAGACATTCTCGACCGCAATAATATTTCCCGTTCGGTCATAAAAGATTCCATGAGCAAAATGGCTGCGCTCGGCCAGTCCATTGGCGGCATGTTTCCTTCCGACGAAATTGTTAAAGGCTCCATCAGCGGCTACGTTTTTGAGCAGTTTGAAATTGCCTGCTACACCTCTCTGCTGGCCGCGGCCAAACAAGCGGGCGATACCGCCTCCATTCCAGCCATTGAATCCATTCTGGAAGAAGAGCGCCAGATGGCGGACTGGCTGATTCAACATATTCCACAGACGACGGAACAGTTCCTGCTGCGCTCCGACGCGGACGGCGTTGAAGCGAAAAAATAACGGAAGAGGGAGAAACTATGTTTCGACACGTAAAACAGCTGCAATACACAGTACGCGTAGCCGAACCGAATCCGGGTCTGGCTAATCTTCTGCTTGAGCAGTTTGGCGGGCCACAGGGCGAACTTGCCGCGGCATGTCGTTACTTTACGCAAGGATTGAGCGACGACGATCCCGGTCGTAAAGATATGCTGATGGATATCGCGACCGAGGAGTTAAGTCACCTGGAAATTATCGGCACCCTGGTGGGTATGCTTAATAAGGGTGCGAAAGGTGAACTGGCGGAAGGCGTTGAAAATGAAGCGGAGCTGTACCGGTCCATGACCGAAAACGGCAACGACAGTCATATCACTTCCCTGCTCTACGGGGGCGGTACTCCGCTCACTAACTCCGCAGGCGTACCGTGGACGGCGGCGTACGTGGATACCATTGGCGAACCCACCGCGGATCTGCGCTCTAACATTGCGGCCGAGGCGCGCGCCAAAATTATCTACGAACGGCTTATTAACGTAACGGACGATCCAGGTGTTAAAGATGCGCTGGCGTTTTTAATGACGCGTGAGGCAGCACACCAGCTTTCGTTTGAGAAGGCGCTCCAGTCGATCCGTAACAACTTCCCACCGGGTAAATTGCCGCCAATCGAAGAGTACACCAACAAGTACTACAATATGTCTGAGGGGGGAGAAGTTCGCGGAAGCTGGAACAGCGATAAGCACTTCGACTACGTGGAATCTCCTCAGCCAGCGGTCGATGGCGGTGACGGCGGCGCAAGCGTAACGCTCACAACAGAGCAGGCTACGCTGGTCAAAGCAATGTGCGCACGTACGAAATCCGATCCTAAAGCCGATCCGCTTACCGGTGCCGAGCTTGGCGCGGGTAAGAAAAAACCGTAACCGGTTTTGCCAGGCAGCCTGAGGCTGTCTGGCAATGCCTTGTGGGCTATCAGTTCCAGAGGTACGGAGCATGTTCGAGCTTGATGCGTTTCATCTGGCCAGGATACAGTTCGCCTTTACCGTCTCTTTCCATATTCTCTTTCCGGCAATCACCATCGGGCTTGCGAGCTATCTGGTGGTTCTCGAGGGCATGTGGCTTCGCACAAAAAATGATGTCTGGCGCTCGCTTTACCATTTCTGGCTGAAAATTTTCGCCGTTAACTTTGGTATGGGCGTGGTTTCCGGGCTGGTAATGGCTTACCAGTTTGGGACTAACTGGAGCGGATTTTCCCAGTTCGCAGGCAGCATAACCGGCCCTCTGCTCACTTATGAAGTCTTAACCGCCTTCTTCCTCGAAGCCGGATTCCTGGGCGTGATGTTGTTCGGCTGGAACAAGGTCGGCCCCGGCCTGCACTTCTTTGCCACCTGCATGGTAGCGCTGGGCACGCTGATGTCCACCTTCTGGATCCTCGCCTCCAACAGCTGGATGCACACCCCGCAGGGCTTCAGTATTCAGAACGGTCAGGTCATTCCCGAAGACTGGCTGGCCATTATTTTTAACCCCTCATTCCCTTACCGTCTGATCCATATGTCCATCGCCGCCTTCCTGTGCAGCGCCTTGTTTGTGGGCGCGTCCGGGGCATGGCATCTGCTGCGCGGCAACGACACGCCCGCTATTCGCAAAATGTTCTCCATGGCCATGTGGATGGCGCTGCTGGTCGCGCCCATCCAGGCAGTCGTTGGGGATATGCACGGCCTGAATACGCTTGAGCATCAGCCTGCCAAAATCGCCGCGATTGAAGGCCACTGGGAAAATCCGCCCGGCGAGGCTACCCCGCTGCTGCTGTTCGGCGTACCGGATATGGAGGAGGAGCGCACCAAATACGGGCTTGAAATTCCGGCGCTCGGCAGCCTGATCCTGACGCACAGCCTGGATAAACAGGTCCCGGCGCTGAAAGATTTTCCGAAAGAGGACCGCCCGAACTCGCTCATCGTCTTCTGGTCTTTCCGCATTATGGTCGGCATGGGGCTGCTGATGATTACGCTTGGTGTGCTGAGCGTCTGGCTGCGCTATCGCCGCCGACTCTATCACTCGCGACCATTCCACTGGTTTGCCCTGTTCATGGGGCCAGCCGGACTGCTTGCGCTGCTCGCCGGGTGGGTCACCACCGAAGTGGGCCGCCAGCCGTGGGTCGTCTACGGCTATCTGCGCACGATAGATGCGGTGTCTCTGCACAGCACGTTGCAGATGAGCATCAGCCTGCTGGCCTTTATCGTGGTCTACTGTTCAGTATTTGGCGTGGGTTATGTTTATCTCGCCCGGTTGATAAAGAAAGGGCCGCAGCCTGTCGGCACGCTAACGTCTAATACGTCGGGCACCCCTGCCCGTCCGCTGTCCGCCGCCGAGTCTGTTCCGGAAGAGGAGAAGATCTGATGGGCGTCGATATCCCGGTCATCTGGTTTGCCATTATTGTCTTCGCCACGCTGATGTACATCATCATGGACGGTTTCGATCTCGGTATCGGCATGCTGTTCAGCTTTGTGGGCGATGCCAAAGAGCGCGACGTGATGGTGAACAGCGTCGCACCGGTCTGGGACGGAAATGAAACCTGGCTGGTTCTCGGCGGTGCGGGGCTATTTGGCGCGTTTCCGCTGGCCTACGCGGTGATTATCGATGCCCTGACCATCCCGCTCACGGCCATGCTGATCGGGCTTATTTTCCGCGGCGTGGCATTTGAGTTTCGCTTTAAGGCGACCCCTTCCCACCGCAAATTCTGGGACTATTCTTTTGCTGGCGGTTCCCTGCTGGCAACCTTCAGCCAAGGGATCGTGGTCGGCGCGATGATCAACGGCTTTGACGTGGAAGGGCGACGCTTTGTGGGCTCCTCGCTGGACTGGTTAACCCCGTTTAACCTGTTCTGCGGGCTGGGTTTGATTGTCGCCTATACCCTGCTGGCTACCACATGGCTGATCATGAAAAGCGAAGGCGCGCTGCAAAACCGGATGCGTGAGCTGACCCGGCACGTGCTGCTGGCACTGATCGCCGTTATTGCGGTGGTGAGTATCTGGACCCCGCTCGGCTGGCAGTTTGTCGCCGAGCGCTGGTTTACACTGCCTAACTTCTTCTGGTTCCTGCCGGTTCCGGTTCTGGTGGCGGTATTCAGCCTGTGGATCTGGCGGCTGACGCGCAATCCCGACAGCCATGCCCGTCCGTTCCTGTTAACGCTGGGCCTGATTTTCCTCGGCTTTAGCGGACTGGGCATCAGCCTGTGGCCACACATTATCCCGCCGCACATCACCCTGTGGGAAGCCGCCGCGCCGCCTGCCAGCCAGCTGTTTATGCTGATCGGCACGCTGTTAATCATCCCGGTGATCCTGGTTTACACCGCCTGGAGCTACTACGTCTTCCGGGGCAAAGTGTCTGATACCGAAGGTTATCACTAAGGATTGCTATGGCAGGCTGGCATACACGCGCCATTATTTACCAGATTGATACCGCCCTGTTTTACGATCTTAACGGCGATGGTTGTGGCGACATCGCCGGGATCGCCGCGAAGCTGCGCTACATCCGCCGGATGGGCGCGACGGTTATCTGGATCACCCCGTTTTACCTCACCCCTTTTCTCGATGAAGGCTATGACGTAAGCGACCATTTGCAGGTCGATCCCCGCTTCGGCAAGCTCAACGATATCATCGCCTTTATTGAACAGGCGCGGGAGCTGGGGATGAAGGTCATTATTGAGCTGCTGATCCAGCACACCTCGGATGCGCATCCCTGGTTTCAGCAGGCCCGCCGCAACCCGCAGTCACCCTACCGTGACTATTATCTCTGGTCTGACACGGACGAGGACGATACGCCACCGATGTTCCCCGGCGTGGAAAAGAGCGTCTGGACATGGGACGACGAAGCGGGGCAATACTACCGGCATATGTTTTATCACCACGAACCGGATCTCAATCTGGCCTCCCCGGCGGTGCTGAAGGAGGTTGAGAACATCATCATCTTCTGGCTAAAGCTCGGGGTGTCGGGCTTTCGCCTGGATGCAGCGTCGCACCTGACAAAACAGGCCGGGCGTGGAGATGAAAAACGCGGCCTGTGGATCCTGGAGCATCTGCGCCGTCTTATCGAACAGCGCAATCCGGACGCGATCCTGCTCGGCGAAGTCGACGTGGAGGTCGACGCCTACAAAGATTATTTTGGCCAGAATGACCGGCTCAACCTGGTGCTGAATTTCTGGCTCAATAAGTACTTTTACGTCAGCCTTGCAGAGAAGAGCGCACGACCGCTGCGCAACGCGGTGAAAAAGATGATTGTGCCGCCGGACTCCTGCTGCTTCGCCAACTGGCTGCGCAATCATGATGAGCTGGATCTGGAAGGGATAGGCAAAAAAGCGAAGCAGACCGTCATTGATGCCTTCGCCCCTGATGAAGAGATGAGCGTGTATCAGCGAGGGATCCGCCGCCGTCTGGCGCCGATGCTTAAGGGCGATCGAAAGCGGCTGGCCTTTTGCCATGCGGTCTTGTTTTCGCTGCCGGGCGTACCGGTCATGCGCTACGGGGATGAAATTGGAATGGGCGATGATTTAGATCTGGAGGAGCGTTACGCCGTACGCACCCCGATGCAGTGGGCCGGATCGCAGGGCGGCGGTTTCTCAGATGCCGACCCGGAAACCTTTATCGCCCCAATGATTGACCATGGTCCGTACCGCTATCAAAAAATCAACGTGGCGGATTCGCTGTTGCACCGCAACTCCCTCCTGCACTGCATTATCGATATCGCCAATACGCGCTCGGAGTTTCCTGAGATCGGCGTCGCGCCGTTTCGTCTTATTACTATCGACAACGATGCGGTACTGGGGATCTATTACGAAACCGACACGCGCAGCATTCTGACCTTCGTTAATTTCAGCGATAAGCCCGTTAATTTTACCGCCAGAGGGATCCGGCATGCGACCTGGACCGCATGCCTGGCGGACAAACGCTACGACGACGCGCTGGTATGCGGCAAAACCGTCGCACTTAACCTCAGCGGCTATGGCTACCGCTGGTTCTGGACCGATCGTACCGCACTGCGCTGATTATCGTCTCCGCGAGAGCAGCAGACGCGCCACGATCGCGCCCGTGACGGCGAGGGAGCCGAGCAGCACTTTCCCCGGCATGCCGGAGGTAACGCTGGTGGCGCGCTCTTTTGCTTCGTCGGTGAAATGCCCGTGGATTTTATGCAGATCGTTAACCGGCTGATCCAGATAGTCCTGACGGTCATCCGCATTTAGCGTATCGGTCATCTGCCCTTCCCAGGCCTTTTTAACCATCAGCCGGTCCAGAAAACCGGGGAAAAAAAACTGCCCGACAATCGACTGGACAGTGCTGCTGCCCACCCACAGCTCCCGCACCGGTTTCTGCGCCACCTTAAAAATAGCGCTGGCAGCCACTTCCGGCTGAAACACGGGAGGAACCGGGCGCATCGCCCAGGCAAATTTATTCCTCGCCCACTCGAACTGCGGCGTATTGAGGCCCGGCATCTGTACCATTGCGATCTGCACCCGGCTGTTTTCATGCATCAGCTCGGTGCGTACGGCATCGGTAAATCCGCGGATCGCGGCCTTCGCGCCACAGTAGGCTGACTGCAAGGGAATGGAACGGTAGGCCAGCGCGGAGCCAACCTGAATAATCGTTCCGCGATCGCGAGGGGTCATTAACTCCAGCGCGGCGCGGGTGCCGTTAACATAGCCCAGATAGGTCACCTCGGTGACGCGGCGAAACTCCTCCGGGGACATGGTGCGAAACGGCGCCAGCATCCCGCCCATGGCGTTATTCACCCACACATCGATGGCTCCAAGCCGGTATTCAATTTCGTTAGCAGCATCGGTCACCGCCTTGCTGTCCGCCACGTCGGCCTGAACGGCACACGCGTTGATCCCGAAACGGCGCAACTCCTCTTCTGTGGAGCGCAGGCTCTGCTCATCGCGGGCAATAATGCCTACATCGTAGCCCGCCTTAGCAAAGTGCAGCGCTGTGGCTTTCCCCACGCCCGCCGTACCGCCGGTAATAACGATAACAGCCATAGCCTTTCCCCTTGTCTCAGACGTTATCCCATCCGGAGAGTATTTCGATCAGTTCAGACAGCGAATAACGCACCGCTTTTTCCACCACATCCTGACATTCACCGGAAAACAGCACGGTGCGGGTTTCCGTCTGTCCGCGAATATTCCAGCCGAAGCAGACCGTACCGGCTGCCGTGCCATCGTCTCCGCCTTCCGGTCCCGCATAGCCGCTGATGGCAACACCAATATCCGCCTCGGCAATATCGCGAATTTTAGCGGCCATCTCAGTAACCGTTTGTTCACTGACGGCGGTGAAGCGCCCAATCGTTTCGTGCCGCACGCCGAGGATCCTCTCCTTCGCCGCATCGCTGAACACCACCATGCCAACGTCATAAAATTCCGCCGTGTTCTCTTCGGCACAAAGCGCAACCGCGAGATTACCGCCGGTGCAGGACTCCGCCGTGGTTAGACGCAGTCCTCTTTCTGTGAGCGTCGTGGCAAGCTTTTTCGTCAGCTCGCTGATGGTCGTATTATTATCGTGAATAAGGTTGCTCATGGATGTGCCCCTTAGTTAATTTTCTTCAGGAATAATTGAAATATGGCCGTTACGCTCAAGGATCGCGTACTTAATATCCTTTAATTCCGTTATGCCGTGGTTCTGGCGTGCTGAAACCAATATATCATCGCAGGATACATCGACTTTTTTCAGTTTATCCGCAATGGGAATACCATTCTCTACCAATATCACCGGGGTGCCATCAAGAACATTCTCAACAGAAGAAGAATATTTTTTAATCAGGCCAAAAATAATATCCACCACCACCAGCGTTGTTATTGTAATCATCGCACCGGTGACGGAAAAATCTTCGCCCAGTAGCGCCTGCTGCGTCGCCTCACTGATAATTAAGAGCAAAATAAGGTCAAAGCTGGTCATTTGCAGCAGGGCGCGCCGTCCGGCGACTTTAAACACGATCACCAGAAACAGGTATATTGCCAGGGCACGAAAAACCATGTCCATATTCGACTCCTAGGGGTAAATAAACTGCCAGAAGCGGATATCTGGCCCGTTGTTTACGCGGATGCTGTTTGTCCATTTCCCTGCTTTTGTCGGCGTGATGAACAGCAGGACGGTGAACTTATCGCTCTGTTTCAGATTGTCGTAAACGAGAAACAGGGTGTTCCCCCGGCTATACATGCTGTCCGGCTGCGGCCAGACGCTGCCCGGCTCATATACGTCGCTGCTTTCGCTGGTCAGGCTGAGAATATATTTACCCTCAGACGCCACCGGAAACGTCAGCGTCATCCGCGATTCGGTCTGGCGGCGGCCGAAGCGCTCATAGCTCAGGTTCAGGGATTTTGCTTCGTTTGTTTTCTCCACGTCGCTAACCGCGCCGCTGGAAAACAGGCCGGCTAACGCGGCCACGATAATACCTAACAGTACAATAAAACCCACCTGACGAAATGCATACTCAAACGTCAGTAAACGATAACTCTCTTTTATCCCAGGCACTTTTTCATTTTTTGGTTCCATGGCTTTTGTCACCGTTTCGCTTAATTGCCGAAATTTTTGATTTTTCTACGCAAATGCTTTTAAGACTTATCACATTTGCCACATAAAGGAATAGCAACAATACTTAATAAGTCAAGACATCCAAAATGAAGGATATCAGATGAAATTATCAGTGATTTCAGCCTTGTTAATATTAATTATCCCTTCCGCATGGGCAGATAATAACGGCGGGTTACAAAAGGGTGAAGCGCCGCCACCGCCGCATGCCCTGGACAGTGGTTATCGTGGTACCGATGATGCGCGCATTATGACCATTACTCAGGCAAAAGAGATGCATGATGGCGCCTCTATTTCATTGCGCGGCAATCTTATTGATGGCAATGGCGATAAATACGTATTCCAGGATAAAACCGGGAAAATCGACGTTATTATCCCGAAAGCCGTATTTGACGACAGAACCGTGGAACCTGACAACATGATCAGTATTAGCGGCTCGCTCGATAAAAAATCATCCCCACCCGTAGTGCGGGTCAGCCACTTGCAAAAATAATTCAGCGAAGCGTTAACGCTGTAACTATCCATCAAATCTCACCCCTAACAAGGAGTTAGCTATGAGTGATAATGAACAACGTACGAACGCTTACCCAACGCCACCTTTCCCGGAGCAGCCCCAGACGCCACCGGGCCTGGCCTCTGAAATGGACCCTGTTCCCGATCACGGCGAGACAAGCTACAAAGGGCATGGCCGGCTTACCGGTAAGAAGGCGCTAATTACCGGGGGCGATTCCGGCATCGGACGCGCGGTAGCCATTGCCTATGCCCGCGAAGGGGCAGATGTCGCCATTAACTATTTGCCGGAAGAGGAAGAAGACGCTGCGGAAGTGATCGCCCTGATTAAAGCGGAAGGACGGAATGCCGTCGCGCTTCCGGGCGATGTGCGGGACGAAACTTTTTGTCAGAACCTGGTGGAACAGGCCGTCGGAAAACTGGGCGGGCTGGACATCCTGGTGAATAACGCAGGCCGCCAGCAGTACCGTGAGACGCTGGAAGAACTGACTACGGAAGATTTTGACGCGACCTTTAAAACCAACGTCTATGCGCCTTTCTGGATCACAAAGGCGGCGTTGCGCCACATGAAAGCTCCCGCTTCCATCATTAACACCTCATCTGTACAGGCGGTAAAACCGAGCGCCGTACTGCTTGACTATGCGCAGACCAAAGCCTGTCTCGCGGTGTTTACCAAAGCGCTGGCGAAACAGCTGGGTCCGAAAGGGATCCGCGTGAACGCGGTAGCGCCCGGACCTTACTGGACCGTGCTCCAGCCCAGCGGTGGGCAGCCACAGGAAAAAGTGAAACATTTTGGCGAGAGTACCCCTCTGGGACGCCCGGGACAGCCCGTGGAGATCGCACCGCTGTATGTCACTCTGGCCTCGGATGAGTGTTCATACACCTCCGGGCAGGTCTGGTGTTCAGACGGCGGGGATGGCGTCATCTAGCGCTCAAGCAGCGCAGAGTGTAGGCCGGGTAAGGCGAAGCCGCCACCCGGCAAATTGTTGCAGGCGAATGCTAAAGGGCTGCGAAAGCAGCCTTTCTTACATTTAAGGGGTGACGACAGGAAACCAGAAACTGAAGCTCTCCATGCAGCGCAGCATTTCGTCTACCTTCGCGGCGTTGCCGACGATCGTCACCTCTCCTGCCTGTTGCGCCTTTTTCAGCGTGGTCTCCTTAAGGATGATTTTGTTCAGCGTTTCGCGGCTGAGCGTAATGGTTGCATCCGGATCTTCTGCCTGGATATTGGCACTGTGGTTTAGCACGCCATTCTCCAGCTCCAGCTTATACCTGCCGCCCTCGCGGCCTAAATCAACGTTAAAAACGCCTCTGGCATTCGCCGCTCTGACGCCGTTAAGGTGAACGCCGAAGTAGTCAAAAATCATCTCAGTCGACATGGCACGGACCGCATCCGGGCTGGCGGTTTTGGGCGTCGGCTTTATCTTCACGCCGTTACGCAACTCTTGCGCACCGGTGAGGTAGGCGTTACGCCACGGCCCTGACTCCGCATGGTATCCCAGCTGTTCAAACGCATCGGCTTCCAGTTCGCGCGCCGCCTTATTATTCGGATCGGCAAAAACGACTTTACTGACCACCTGAGCCACCCAGCGATAATTCCCCCGGGCATAATCGACACGGGCTTTTTCAAGGATTGCGCGGGCTCCGCCCATGTAATCGACATACTTTTTCGCCGCCTCGACCGGAGGCAGTTCATCGAGCGTCGCCGGATTGCCGTCGAACCAGCCAAGATAGTAGACATAGGTGGCTTTGACGTTGTTGCTTACCGAGCCGTAATAGCCACGGCCTGCCCAGGATTTAGCCAGCCCGTAAGGCAGGGCGAAATTAGCGGCTATTTCATCCCTCGTCAGCCCCTTATTCGCCAGTCTGAGCGTCTGGTCGTTGATATAGCGGTAGATATCACGCTGGCTTTTCATCAGCTTCACCACTTTTTTGTTACCCCACGTGGGCCAGTGGTGCTGAGCGATAATGATTTCCGCTTTATCACCCCAACGATCGATGGCGTTATTGATGTACTTTGACCATGCCAGCGGATCGTGTATTTTCGCCCCGCGCAGCGAGTAGGTATTGTGCAGGGTGTGAGTGACGTTCTCTGCTGCTTCGATCAGCTTTTTCTCTTCCACATACCAGAGCATTTCAGACGGTGCTTCCGATTCCGGCGTCAGCATAAAGTCATAGGTGAGACCGTCAATGACCTCTTTCTGCTCCTCTTCGGTAATAGAGTGAGTGGGCGCGATGAGCGTGACCGTTCCGGCTGAGGTGGTAGTCCCCAGACCTGCCCCCACCTGCCCCTTCACACCGGGCTTCAGCAGGTTTCCGTGGATATAGCTGGCACGGCGGCTCATGGCGTTTCCGGCCATGATATTTTCCGATACCGCCTCTTCCATAAAACCGGCTGGCGCATAGACTTTCACTTTGCCGGACATTACCCCGGATTCATCAATTACGCCACGCACGCCGCCATAATGATCGACGTGGCTATGGGTATAAATAACGGCAACAACCGGACGTTTGCCGCGATGCTTAACGTAAAGATCCATGCCCGCTTTAGCCGTTTCCGCAGACACCAGCGGATCGATAACCGTGATCCCCTCTTTGCCCTCTATGATTGTCATATTCGACAGATCGAGGTTGCGGATCTGGTAGACGCCTTCCGTGACTTCAAACAGACCGCCGATATTATTCAGCTGCGCCTGACGCCACAGGCTCGGGTTGACGGTATCCGGCGCTTTTTGCCCTTCTTTGATAAAAGCGTATTTCTGGGGATTCCAGATAACGGCGCCTTTTTCACCTTTAATCACCGCAGGTGGCAGCGGGGCAATAAAGCCTTTATGCGCATTTCGGAAATCGGTTTTATCAAAGAAGGGCAGTTGACCATACAGTGCATCATTCATTTGTTTCGTATGGGCAGTGGCTTCCTTCACCTCCTTTTGTGCCAGGACAGGCAATGAGATCAACGAGGCCAATAGCAGACCAGCAACGGCCATCGCACTAACGAGAGTTTTAAATTTCATACATCCTCGAGGCGTCATATTCACGCTGGCGGTACATGGGGGGAAAGGAGGCTATCACCGGGCTTTTCTTTTACCTATGGAAATAACGTTTATAAATAAATAAGTTTATTCTTTCGTCGCTGCGGCCTTCAGGGATAATGCTGAGTCCAATTATTTCCCCGGAGTGATTCGATGAAGAGCCTGCCGTTCTTTTTCGCTATATTAAGTCTGAGCACATTAACAGCATGTAGCTCTCCACCACCAGACAACGTTGAAAAGATTAATCATCTGCAAATTCCGCTGGTATTACCGGGGGAAAAACCGCCGCAGGCACAGATATCTCATATCGCGTCTCTTTATCAGGAAAATAAACAGCAGATCGATAACTTAACGCGCAGCGTAAAATCACAGTATCTTCAGGACACTACCGCAAAAGAAATTTTTGTTGCGGACAGCGCTGTTCAACGCGTTTACGCCTCGCTGACCAAACTGGAACAGTTAGATATGGTTAATCAGCAATACCTGAAAGACAATAATGTCACGGGCCTGCAAAATATTCATATTATGCTTGAACCGTTATTCGCCAGCTGATAACAAAAAACCCGGCAACATAGCAGCCGGGTTTTTCTTAATCGCCATATCACATGCATCAGTCGTACTGACCAAAGCGATAGCTAAGCCCTGCGGTGACGGAACTCAGGTCGCTGCTCACACCGATCTGGTTTGCATTACCCACATTGCTTACCCACTGATATTCCAGGCGGCCAGCCCAGTTTTTATTGAAGGCGTATTCAGTACCCACAGCTGCAAGCGGGCGCACACCGGTTTCAAAACGATTGTGACCACTTACATCGGATTCAGCGCGATAGCCCATCGCACCGGCACGGCCGTAGATATCCCAGTCATTGGTCAAGGCATAGCTGGCCTTCAGGGACATTTGCAGACCCTGCGTCTTCATTTGCGCCCCTGCGCCATGCTGACCCTTGATCTGCATGTTGCCTAAATAATCATAACCGCCTTCTACCGCAAGCCATGGGGTAATCTGGTAACCCGTATAAACACCCCCACCGACATTATCATGGTCAAAATCGAAGTGGTCGGAATTATTGTTATCAAACGCTTTTGAACCCATATTGGTATCAAAATAGTGTGACCAGCCGAATTTCGCTCCGCCATACCAGGTGCCCGCATCAGCGGCGGCGAACGCGGAAGTGGCGTTAAACGCATTAACCATAATCAAAGCGATAAATGTCTTTTTCATAAATATACCGTTTACTTAATAAAGATAAAACTTAGAAAGCAAACGATATAGAAAATTAACAGCCTCGTTAATTCCATTTCTGTTTAATTTTAAACTTCCCCTAGAATGATTCAGGTAAGTGTCTGACTTCAAGCAAATACCCACCGCGCTTAAAGGAGATATATTCTCCCTGTTTAAGGGCGGATAATACATTGAGTATACTACTGCGAGAAAGCAGCGTACGATCCTGAATATATTCCAGTATCGTGGTACGCAAACGCGTCTCCTCCGGGAGCAAAATCATTTCCTGAAGGTGGTTACGAATAACGGAATAGGTACGCTGCTGGAGTACCTGCGCATCACGGAATATCAAATAGGCCGTATGGTATGAGAGCAGCGCTGCGACATCCTCCCAGACGCCCTCGGCACGGAATAACTCGGCCGCCTTGTCCGCATCGAGACGTAAAATGGTCGACTCCCTTTCCGCACGGAGAAAATGGCCTTGCGTAGGCTGGATCATCTCAGCAATACCAAACAAATGCGGCTCGTAAACGGTCACGACCACCAGTCCATCCGATGTCCGCAGCAGGGACAGCTCCCCTTCCAGAAAGAGGTACATCTGCTGTTTCCCCTTCCGTAACCAGGTGAGTCGCTTACGTGGAACAACGTGCACTTTCTCCGCTATCGGCTCAAGGATAGCGGTCAGTCGTTCGATGGATTTTTCGGGTCGAACAGGCGGTAAAATATGCATGGTACAACCTTCTGACATTCAGTATCTGCCATTATAGACCATATATTTTAAGCGGTTAGCCGATCAAAACTGATAGCTGTAGTTGACGCTGGCAAACCAAAGATAAGGATGGTCGTAACTTCCGGCAAACGCCACCGGCGATTTCACATGCGACGACTGCATATGAAGATACGACACGGCAATACCAATATTGCTGGCCGGGGTGATCTGATACTGGGCTCCCGTACCAAATCGCCACTCATCGCCGGTAGGTAAGGTTAAGGCCACATCGCTCTGGCTTTCATACGGCGAGCTGTCGAACGCCACACCGGCATTCAGTCGCCACTGAGGCGTTGGACGATACTGCACGCCCACCGCACCGTGCCACGTGTCCTTCAGGCGGCTGACGTTGTTAAGCTGCTGGTCCCCGACGACGATTTGCGGCGCGCCGAACTGGCTCCAGTCCTGCCAGCCGAGATCGCCCATAACCGACCACTGCGGGTTAATGTCATGCACAAGGCTGAGCATAATTTGCTGCGGCGCGCTGATTTGTGCTGACACCGGCAGGTCGTAGGTGCCGTTCTGTAGACGCGCGTTGCCGTCAATATTGAAGCTGTAGTCCGTTTCGCTGTTCCAGGTAATACCGGCTCGGGTCTGGTCAGTTAGCTGCATCAGCAGCCCAAGCCGATAGCTCATGGCCAGGTCTTCATCGCGTCGCCGGTAGTCATCATCGTTAACGCTGCGAGTCAGCGAGAAGTAACCGTAGTTAACGTTGGCGGACGCGCCAATCGAAAGACGGTCGTTAAGCTTATAGGCCAGCGAGGGGCTGAGCGTCATGGCTACCATGGTACTCTTTTTAATCAGCCTGTCGCCCGCCCAGCTGCCGTAGTCGATCCCCAGGCCGTAATTACCGTAAAGCCCGACCCCGGCATAAAGATTATCGGTCACCTTCTGGCTATAAAAGGCGCTGGCATTCGGGATGGTTTTCATCACATCACCGGGGCTTTGATGGGCATCGTTATCCAGCTGGTTGTCGATGGAGCCATCCATAACCTGTAACCCACCGGTGACCATATGATCCGGTAAGCGCGTCATGCCAGCCGGGTTGGTCATAATTGTAGAGGCATCCTGCGCACGAGCCGCCTGCCCTGCTCCGGCAAGCGCGGTATCTTCGGTGCCAGCTTCATAAAAATAGAGGGCGCTGGCATGGGCGCTGGAGGCAGCTAATAAGCCAGCGCACAGGAGGAGTCGTGTTTTCATCTGCGATCCGGGAAATAAAAAATTTGCCGACAGATATAACAGGGGCGATTGATTACGTAAAAAGAAAGAGGGTTTAATTTTAAATTATGCGCGCGCGTAATTATATTTATGACACTCCAGCGACAGTCGGAACAAAGGCACCGTGATTCTGCATGCACCGGGTGAGGAATTTCTTACAATGCCGTTTGTACTCGTTCGGCTTAAGACAAGCGTTACTCACTACTGGGATCGCCCTTATCCTCTCGCATGGATTCGATAAACTCCCGTTGCTCCGGTGTGAGTTCAAGCTCATCCAGCAGGCGATCTAACTCTTCTTCAGGCGATTCCTTTTGATTCTTTCTCTTCCCGCTAGCCATACTCACCCTTGAGGTATTAGGATTAATCTCAGGGTATCCAGGGTACAGGAAATGTGCAACTTAGCGTGTTATGCCATGAGTGATTCGTTGTTTAGCAAAAGCAGATTAAAAGCATATAAAATCACCCTTTACGCATAAAAATTCAGTGTTAGCATGGAGGTACATAATTTTTTTCTGGAGATGGCTATGCTGGACATAACTCATTTTGGGCTTTTCGCCCTATCTGTATTTCTCCTTTCCGTTACACCTGGGCCTGATATAGCCTACGTGGTAGGTCAAAGCGTGGTTAATGGAAGACGAGCGGGAATTATCTCTGCCGCTGGCGTAGCATTAGGTAGTTGCACACATGCAATTGCAAGCGCTGTGGGATTAACCGCGTTGATAACAGCATCTCCGATGATGTTCACCATCATTAAGTCTCTCGGTGCGGCTTATCTGGTGTATCTCGGTAGTAAGATGATTTGGGGAACGCTGACAAAGCAAACCACGAATCACAACGAAGCTGAACGCGTTAAGGCAAAAGCGACTCTGACGAGTCTACTTACTAAAGGTTTCATAACTACCTTAACCAACCCGAAGGTACTGTTATTCTTCATCTCCTTTTTCCCTCAATTCGTTGCGCCTGGAAGCGAGCACCAGACAGCTTCTTTTCTACTCCTGGGAATGACCTACGCATTGATCGCTTTTATGACTGATTTAACGTTCGCCGTACTTGCAGGTAGTGCAGCCGGAACCGTTTCGCAAAACAGAAGGTTGCAGAAAATACTGGATAGAATTGTTGGTGTAACATTCATTGGATTAGGGCTCAGGTTGGCGTTTACACGCCGTTAAGAATATGGGGCGTTCAGCCCCTTATTCTTTGGGATAAGAAAATACAGCAGTGACTAAATGTGATCCTGATTTATCAGATTGGACGTCATAGGCGAAGTTATACCGCTCTCCAGGTGTAAACTTAAATCCGAACACAGGAAGACACCCGCCCTTTTGAACATACACGGGCTTGTTATCAAAAATCTTGTGAAGAGAGTCGCTATTATCACTGTTGATTTGGATAGCAGTGATCCGTTCCTGTGGCTCCAGTGGTGACAACACACAAACTTGATTATCTTTGATTAATGCCGTTGAAGATTCACGATCTACCATTCGATCACCAGGCCCAGGGCATCCCGTTAAGATGAACACAACACCCAGCAACATTTTGTATTTCATGTTTAACGCCCCTGTACATCCCCATGCACCCAGGCCTTTGATAATAAGACCACTTACTAATCCCATAAACCAGCAGTAACCAGTGATCAGCTAAAATAGAGGCTTGCTGTTCAAGAGAGTAATCAGTGAGCTTTTCTTTATCCAGCCTGTAGGTATATTCAGCAGCCCAGTAGGACTTGCTCGAAAACTGGAGCCTGGAGATTATTCCGCTGGTTTTCACACGATTACTATCGCAATGTCAGCACAATAAGCACTCTTAAGATAACAATGAAGATTATCGGTTATGGCGTTAAAGCAAAAGTGATTTTCGACCTGTTAACAGCAGAAAATGGAACCCGTTAATCCTTTGTATTTTTTCGATAACGCCAGGATTTATAGGAAATTACCGGCGGCTGTGCGAAGGACATAATGGCAACCCCAAAGATCATCGCCAGCCCCCATGCAGCTGCTCTATCAGGTGAGCTGAAGACGAAAAGTAGCAGTAGGGTAAAGGTACACACAGCCACCACTCCCGCCAGGGTAACAAATCGTCTAGCGAGGTCATTTATGGCCTCTCCAGGCGTTCCTCCATATTTTTCAATATTGCTTTTTATCTTCTGCAATTCGGGCTGCGTAAACCCTGAACGTAACAAAGCCTCATCAGTCACTTTCATATCGTCTCGTCCCTTATCTCCCAAAAGTGTTTTTCCAATCGCTGATTATGCAAGCAATCATAATGATGAACTTTACAGCAATCCAGCCGAAACTTTTCGGCAGATTCCATCTCACTTTCTTATTATTTGGGTGATGCAAGGACATTACGACAATGGTTGGTTTCGCTTTGCGAAAGTCAGAAGTACTTTGTATTGATTAACACTTAGTATTGATTCATGTACAAACTTTGCTAAAACCTCCCTACCCTCTGACAGAGGAAAGCCACTTACCTTCCTTCAGTGGTTTATGTCGGAATTTTTGACATGGTTTGATATGTCCGCGTCATGCTTCAATGGCACAATCAACGGCAACACCTGAGGCGGTCCAGACACCTGATCCGCTCCGAGTATTGATTATCCCCCCCCGCTTTCATCTGAAAGTATCGACCATTCTCCGCGCTGGCTGAAGATTGGCAATCCTATACTGGTTTTCTGTAAAAATTAGGTGGATGATCTTTGCCACTGGCTATCCTGCGAACAAAATAGATTAAATGCACCTCAAATAGCCTATAATCCGTAGTTAATCATGCTGAAGTGGTCACTGAACGTACAAAACACAAGTCTGTACCTATGGGCGTTATAGTGTGGTGCATGCAGCAAAGCCAGTAATGGCGCGGCCTAGGCAGAACTACCATCTGTGGCGCAGCTAAACACAATCACCGATCCGCCCTTCTATACAGATAAATAATTTTCGTACAAAAACAACGAAAAACCCTCCATTTCTGGGCCTGTGAGAGCCTCTCAGCGGGACGCTGTGATATGGGTCTGACAGTTTACAATTGTGTGGGGATGACGAGCTGTAGAGCTTCTGGTGGAGCATACGGAGCTATTGGTGGTGGTGCTCGCGCTGGTGTGGATTTCAGGCAATAAAAAACCCCGCCGGAGCGAGGTCAAAGTGGGGATGTTTTAGAATTGTTCAGGCTTCGGCCTTAATGTTCATGACTGTTCTGGTGCTGACGTTGTGGCTTTCTGCGATTGCACGAATGGTTTTACCTGCTGCGAGTTCTGCTTTAATGGCTTCACGATCAATAGAGCGACCTTTGCCCCGTCCGGTGATCCTGCCTGCGGCTTTTGCTGCTTCGTAACCTTCACGCTGGCGCTCCAGCATCGTTTCACGTTCCATCTGTGCAACTGCTGCCAGTACGGTCAGCATCATATTACCTGCTGGAGAGTTCTTCCCGGTCTTAAAATCCTCTTTGTGGAACTGAACAACTACACCCCGTTCTGTTAACCGCTCAACCGTTGCCAGCAAGTCAGCAGTGTTACGGCAAAGGCACAGGAAGACAGCGTTTCGCCTGTTGTAATAAAGCGAGGCAAATTGCAACGCAAGTAAAGTAGTGTAACGCAGTGATAACACCAGGATATTTCATGCAGATCCAGTGAAATTATTAGGCGGCTAATCGATCCACTCAGCGGATCTATAATAGAGCCGGGGATATTTTAAGCAGGAGGATGTAAACTGGGAGGATAAAGAGACGGGACACCTACGGGGGCGGGTTGTGTAAGTATTTCCTGTTGTCTTCGACCTTATTGCACGTAAAATGACCAGACACATTTTGGAAAGGAGTCTTTAATGGATATTGCGTTGCTTAACAGGGGCTGGAACAGAACATGGTCAGATACCATGGTGAATCTGGAGGCCCGGAAACTAGTCGAAACAGCAAACCGGCTGTCAGCATTCTATTTGCAAGATGGTCTTACACGTATCAAGTTTGTCGAAGAGATAAAACAGGTTGTAGATAAAGAATTTGAAACTGCACGACGGGCCAAAACCGATGAAGAATGCATTGCATGCATCAAAAATCTGCGTGTCGAAACGGATAATCTACACGAACAAGAACGCCTGTTAAGAACCAGAGCCGCACAGCTTTACGCGAAGGTCGAATTTGTCAGGGAAAACAATAAAATCGTCGGATACGTGATTTCGGCAATCCATATAGTGGTATCTGGAGCAGCATTATTTGGTGGGATGGTTATGATGTCCACTATGACCCCTGTTGGAGTTCTTGCAGGAGCAGTTTTATTTGTTGATGGTATTAACGGTATAACAAAAGAAGCAAGCCATCTTCGCTATGGTGAACAATCCAAATCGGAAGGAATTTTTGCTGATGGCGCAATGGAGACCGCGCAATTTATGGGGTTTAGCCCAAAAAGTGGATTAGCTCTTTATAATACGGTGACTCTAGGGGCGAGTGTCTATAGTATCTTCGGCTTAGCAAGGAAACCCGGAGCTTGGCGATTATTCCGTTGGCTGCCGCGTGATTACTACCGAAAAGTTGACACAATGAGCAAGCCTAAGCTAACGATGAAAATCGCTGGATATGGTGTCAAAGCGAAAGTCATTTTTGATCTTCTGGCTACTGATAACAGTACTAATTAAGATTTGTTCGCTCTACAGAATCGCCAAGATTTATAAGCAAGTACAGGCGGTTGTATAAAAATTGCAACCGCTGCGCCACAAGAAAGGCCAATAGCACCAGAGAAAACACTCTGCTCAGATGCGAACATCACAAGAAAAATGAATACAGCAAGGCAACCGGATACAACCCACACGGCAAGAATAAATCGCCTAGCCAGGTCCCTGATTGCATTCCCCAACGTTCCACCATAGCTTTCAACGTTGTTCTTTATCTTCTTCAAATCCGATGGTGTAAAGCCAGAACTCAACAAAGCCTCATCAGTAACATCCATATTGTCCTCTCCGCATTTCTTAACTGGCAATGGCACACATAATCATAGTGATGAACTTTACAGTAATCCACATGATGTTTGTGCAATGTATCAGATTTCAGACAATAGAAGCCATAAAGCCCCGTTAGTGGTAGAAGCAACAAGCGGAGCATAGCGACTGCAACAGGCCAACCTAGTTGGTTTCGCTTTGCGAAAGTCACCAGTGACCAAATCAGATTGTCAGGGGGATCACACCTTATCAGGGTGCTCGTGTACCTTTCGGAGCGTGAGCAAAGCGCTGGCAGAGCCGGATCTGTAGCTACCGGGGCATTACCACTATTCACCTGTTTACGTGGCTCATAGGGCCACACATCGGGCTTAAATGCGTGTGTTCAATCTGTTCGGGAGTTATGCCAGGTATGCGGCTTTTTGTTCGTTGTTGTACTATCGCGGTAAGAACCTGGAACCACCGCCAGCGTGAGGATATGTTCCCTTGTACCACAGACCTATCACGCGACAGGTACGGGTATAGAACAGTGGGTAGTTTTAGTTGTACCTGCTAAAGCAGAGCAACGTAACTAACTGATGAAATATAACTTCTTGATTTATGAGGAGACTGGAGCGGGCGAAGGGAATCGAACCCTCGTATAGAGCTTGGGAAGCTCTCGTTCTACCATTGAACTACGCCCGCTTTGAGGTGCGTAAGGCATTATAGACCTTACGCCTCTTCATACAAGCCTTTACCCCACTAAGTGGCTATTAAATAATCACTTAGCACTTCGGTTTACTGCCCTGCGCCGGAAGATAACGCTGCGGATCGATGGCCGTGGCCTTATAGCGGATCTGGAAATGCAGCTTCACCGTATCCGTCCCGGTACTGCCCATGGTCGCAATCTTCTGCCCCGCCTTCACGTTCTGGCCATTATTCACCAACATCGTGTCGTTATGCGCATATGCCGTAATGTAGTCCTCACCATGCTTAATCATGATCAGGTTACCGTATCCACGAAGCTGGTTACCGACATAGACCACCTTTCCGGCCCCTGAAGCGTAAACCGGCGTGCCGCGTGCGGCAGCGATATCAATACCTTTATTGCCCCCTTCCGAGAGCGAGTACGGCGCAACCACTTTTCCGCTTGCAGGCCAGATCCAGCAGCGCTGACCGACCGGCGGCCAGGATGATTTAGGCACCTGATAGGATGGCGTCACTTTGGCTGTTTTACGCGTTGAGGACTTATTCCCTGAGGAGGAACCGCCGTTAACCTTGAGCTTTTGCCCTATCTCAATGGTATAGGGTGGAGAAATATTATTCAGGCGCGCCAGCTCCTTCACGCTGGTCCCCGTGGCACGTGAGATGCGGTAGAGCGTGTCCCCGCGCTTAACGGTATAGACGGCACCGGAATAACTGCCCATATCCGAAGATTTACTCCCCGAGCATCCTGCTACAAGTAGCGTCAGCGTCAGGCAGAAAACGGCAATGATCGGGTTTCTCGTCAGGCTTCCTGCAAACAAAACAGCTCCTCGGTCAGCGTGAATGGCGCACTATGATAGCAGCCCAAACTGATGCGGGTCATGCCCTTTTCCGCTCTGTGGGCCAAACCGTTCGCATAAGGATGCAGTATAATAATTCCGCTGATGGTGCTGAACCATTAAGCATTATGGCACTGGAGCATCAATGAGTATTCAAGAACACGTTATTTTGGTAAATGACCAGGGAAAGGTGATTGGCACTCAGGAGAAGTACGCCGCGCACACGTCACACACCCCGCTTCACCTGGCCTTCTCTTCATGGCTGTTTAACGCTAACGGAGAATGTCTGATTACCCGGCGCGCCTTAAGTAAAAAAGCCTGGCCCGGCGTGTGGACCAACTCCGTTTGCGGACATCCACAGGCCGACGAAGCGACAGAGCAGGCGATTATCCGCCGCTGCCGCTTTGAAGTCGGCGCCGAAATCATAGACATCACTCCCGTTGCCCCGGAGTTCCGCTACCGTGAAGCCGACCCTTCAGGGATCGTTGAAAACGAAATCTGCCCGGTCTATGCCGCCCGCGTAACGAATACCCTCGCAATCAATAGCGACGAAGTGATGGAGTATCAGTGGGTGGAGCTGGACGCGCTCTTCCGCGCGCTGGACGCCACACCGTGGGCATTTAGTCCCTGGATGGTGCAGGAAGCGAACACTGCGCGCGAAAAACTCAGCGCTTTTGCGGCGCAATAAAAAAGCCCCGGCGATAAACGCACGGGGCTTTTTTTACGTCTTAACGGCTTATTTCACCGGACGCATCGCCGGGAACAGGATCACGTCGCGGATGGTGTGGCTGTTGGTGAACAGCATCACCATACGGTCGATACCAATACCCAGGCCAGCCGTCGGCGGCAGGCCGTGCTCCAGCGCGGTTACGTAGTCTTCGTCGAAGAACATCGCTTCGTCGTCGCCTGCCGCTTTCGCGTTAACCTGATCCTGGAAGCGCTGCGCCTGATCTTCTGCATCGTTCAGCTCGCTAAAGCCGTTACCGATTTCGCGGCCACCGATGAAGAATTCGAAGCGGTCAGTGATTTCCGGGTTCTCGTCATTACGACGCGCCAGCGGAGACACTTCCGCCGGGTATTCGGTGATGAAGGTCGGCTGAATCAGGTGCGCTTCGGCCACTTCTTCGAAGATCTCGGTCACGATACGGCCCAGACCCCAGCTCTTCTCAACCTTAATACCGATGCTTTCGGCGATAGCCTTAGCAGAATCGAAGTTATCCAGATCCGCCATGTTGGTTTCCGGACGGTATTTCTTGATCGCTTCGCGCATGGTCAGTTTTTCGAACGGCTTGCCGAAGTCGAACACTTCTTCACCGTAAGGGACCTGCGTGGTGCCCAGAATATCCTGCGCCAGGGTGCGGAACAGGGATTCGGTCAGCTCGATCAGATCTTTGTAATCCGCATACGCCATATAGAGTTCCATCATGGTGAACTCTGGGTTATGACGTACGGAAATACCTTCGTTACGGAAGTTACGGTTGATCTCGAACACGCGGTCGAAACCACCGACCACCAGACGCTTCAGGTACAGTTCCGGCGCGATACGCAGGTACATGTCCAGGTCCAGGGCGTTGTGATGGGTGATGAACGGACGGGCAGAGGCACCGCCTGGGATCACCTGCATCATCGGGGTTTCTACTTCCATAAAGTCGCGGTTAACCATGAACTGGCGAATACCGGCCATGATCTGGGAGCGAATTTTGAAGGTCTTACGGGATTCATCATTAGAGATGAGATCCAGGTAGCGCTGACGATAGCGCGCTTCCTGATCCTGCAAACCGTGGAACTTGTCCGGCAGCGGGCGCAGGGCTTTGGTCAGCAGACGCAGCTCGGTGCAGTGGATAGACAGTTCACCGGTCTTGGTTTTGAACAGTTTACCTTTAGCGCCCAGGATATCGCCCAGGTCCCACTTCTTGAACTGCTCGTTATAGATGCCTTCCGGCAGGTCGTCACGAGAGACATACAGCTGAATGCGGCCGCCAACGTCCTGTAAGGTCACGAAGGAGGCTTTACCCATGATACGACGGGTCATCATGCGGCCCGCCACGGACACTTCAACGTTCAGCGCTTCAAGCTCTTCGTTCTCTTTACCGTCGAAGTCTGCGTGCAGTTGGTCTGAGGTGTGGTCACGACGAAAATCGTTCGGGAACGGCACGCCCTGCTCGCGCAGCGCTGCCAGTTTCTCGCGGCGGGTTTTCAGTTCGTTGTTAAGATCGACTACCGCGTCAGCGCCCTGTGATTGTTGTTCAGACATGTTGGTTCCTCATAACCCTGCTTTCAAACTTGCTTCGATAAATTGATCCAGGCTGCCGTCCAGCACCGCCTGCGTGTTACGGGTTTCAACCCCGGTACGCAGGTCTTTGATGCGGGAGTCATCAAGGACGTAAGAACGGATCTGGCTGCCCCAGCCGATGTCGGACTTGTTGTCTTCCATCGCCTGCTTCTCAGCATTTTTCTTCTGCATCTCCAGCTCATAAAGCTTCGCTTTCATCTGCTTCATGGCCTGGTCTTTGTTCTTATGCTGGGAACGGTCGTTCTGGCACTGTGTTACCAGCCCGGTTGGAATGTGGGTAATACGCACCGCAGATTCCGTACGGTTAACGTGCTGACCGCCCGCGCCGGATGCGCGGTACACGTCGATACGCAGGTCAGCCGGGTTGATGTCGATATCGATATCCTCATCCACTTCCGGGTAGACAAACGCGGAGCTGAAGGAGGTGTGGCGACGGCCACCGGAATCGAACGGGCTCTTACGCACCAGGCGGTGAACGCCGGTTTCAGTACGCAGCCAGCCGTAGGCGTAATCGCCAATAATCTTAATGGTGACGGACTTGATACCCGCCACTTCACCTTCGGACTCTTCGATAATCTCGGTTTTGAAACCGCGCGC
>NZ_JBMKHQ010000006.1:329378-335900 GCF_049237385.1 Enterobacter cloacae complex sp. IR5412
GCCGGAGAACATGCGACGGAATTCCAGCTGCGCCAGCTTCTCTTCCAGCACGTCGAGCTCTGCCACGGCTTCGTTAAAGGTTTCTTCGTCGTCGGCTTCGACAGCCAGCTCCAGCAGCCCAGAAACATCTTCCAGACCCTGCGCCATTTGATCCAGCGTATCTACGATGGCTTCGAGGGAGGAACGTTCTTTACCCAGCGCCTGCGCGCGTTCAGGTTCGTTCCAGACGTCCGGCTGTTCCAGCTCGGCGTTTACTTCTTCGAGACGCTCTTTCTTGGCATCGTAGTCAAAGATACCCCCTAAGAACGTCAGAGCGCTCCGTGAGGTCCTGAATGCGGTTTTTTACCGGATTAATTTCAAACATGGTCTGTTTTCTTTTATGAGCTTGTCAAAATGCGGTGATAAGAGCGGGATTGTACCGAATCCACGCCCTTTTTTATAGAGATTACTGACGCTAAATTGGCCAGATATTGTCGATGATGATCTGAAGGGTGCGGTTACCGCGGAACTCGTTAATATCCAGCTTATAGGCCAGCTCAACCTCGCGCACGCCGTTGTCCGGCCAGATGGAGGTATCAACGTTAAAGGCGATGCCGTCGAGCAGCGGCCCGCCGCCGACCGGTTCCACCATCACTTTGAGATGGCGTTCGCCCACGATGCGCTGTTGCAGCAAACGAAAACGTCCGTCGAAAAGCGGCTCCGGGAACATCTGCCCCCACGGGCCGGCATCGCGCAGCATCTGCGCCACCTCCATGGTCATTTCAGCCGGAGAAAGCTCGCCGTCAGAAACCACTTCACCCTGCAACAGAGACGGATCGATCCACTCGGTGACCAGTTCGCCAAACAGACGCTGGAACTCGTCGAACTTCGCCTCTTCCAGCGACAGGCCTGCCGCCATCGCGTGACCGCCGAACTTAATCATCAACCCCGGATGCAGCGTATCCAGACGCTCCAGCGCATCGCGCATATGCAGCCCCTGAATGGAACGACCAGAGCCTTTCAGCGTGCCGTCCCCGGCGGGGGCGAACGCGATCACCGGGCGGTGGAAACGCTCTTTAATGCGCGACGCCAGAATGCCCACCACGCCCTGGTGCCATTCGGGGTGATACATCGCCAGCCCACCCGGCAGGTTATCGCCGCTGCGCTCCAGCTTTTCGCACAGGGTCAGCGCTTCGGCCTGCATCCCCTGCTCAATCTCTTTACGGGTCTGGTTGAGTGCGTCCAGCTCACTGGCCAGCACGCGCGCTTCGCCGATGTTGTCGCACAGGAGCAGCGCAACGCCAACCGACATATCGTCCAGCCGCCCCGCCGCGTTCAGGCGCGGGCCGAGGGCAAAACCCAAATCGCTTGCCGCAAGCTTCAGCGGATCGCGGTTGGCAATTTCCAGCAGCGCCTTGATCCCCGGACGGCATTTGCCCGCCCGAATGCGGCTCAAGCCCTGCCAGGTGAGAATACGGTTATTGGTATCGAGCGGCACCACGTCCGCCACGGTTCCCAGCGCCACCAGATCGAGATACTCCGCAAGATTCGGCACGGCAATCCCGCGCGATTCGAACCAGCCCTTATCACGCAGCAACGTGCGTAACGCCAGCATCAGATAAAACGCCACCCCTACTCCGGCCAGCGATTTCGACGGGAAATCGCAGTCGCGCAGGTTCGGGTTAATGATGGCTTCGGCGTCTGGCAGGGTTTCTCCTGGCAGGTGGTGATCGGTGACCAGTACCGGGATCCCCAGCGCATGGGCATGATCGACCCCCGCATGAGAAGAGATCCCGTTATCCACGGTCATGATCATCTGTGCACCACGGGCATGGGCCTGATCGACCACTTCCGGGCTGAGGCCGTAGCCGTCTTCAAACCGGTTCGGCACCAGGTAAGCCACGTTATCGCAGCCCAGCGCACGCAGGCTGAGTACGCTCAGCGCGGTACTGGTTGCGCCGTCGGCATCGAAATCGCCCACCACGACAATCCGCGTCCCGTCACGGAACGCGTCGTAGAGCATTTCAGTCGCTTTTTCGATGCCACTCAGCGCTTGCCAGGGCAGCATGCCTTTAACGCTGCGCTCAAGATCGCTTGCCGTACGCACGCCACGGCTGGCGTACAACCGCTTTAACAGCAGCGGAAGCGTATCTGGTAAATCCGCGGTTTCAACCGCATCGCGGCGGCGCAGTTTTATCGGGGCTTTCACGCGAATTATTTACCACCCGTCTGTTTCTGGTGTTCGTCGAGGAACGCTTTCATCTCTTTTGGCCCCTGGTAGCCCGGCACCACATAGCCGTTGCTCAGCACAATGGCTGGCGTACCGCTCACGCCAAACTGTACGCCCAGCGCGTAGTGGTTAGCGATGTCGATATCGCAGGAGGCGGGCTTCACGCCTTTACCGTTCATCGCATCATCAAAGGCCTTGTTGCGGTCTTTCGCACACCAGATCGCTTTCATATCCTGCTCAGGCTGACTCTGCACGCCAGCGCGTGGGAAGGCCAGGTAACGCACGGTAATGCCCAGCGCGTTGTAGTCTTTCATCTCTTCATGCAGCTTGTGGCAGTAGCCGCAGGTGATGTCGGTGAAGACGGTAATGACGTGCTTTTCCTGCGCCGCTTTGTAGACAATCATCTCTTTTTCGAGCGCATTCAGGTTTTTCATCAGTAGCTGGTTGGTGACGTTCACCGGCTGCGCACCGCTCACGTCGTACATTGGCCCCTGAATGATGTGCTTTCCGTCTTCGGTCACGTACAGCACGCCGCTGTTGGTCAGCACCGTTTTCATGCCAGCCACCGGCGCTGGCTGGATCTCGCTGCTGGCGACGCCGAGTTTCGTCAGAGACTGTTTAATGGCGGCATCATCCGCATGGGCAAAACCGGAAACCGAAGCTGCCAGCAGGGTGAACAGCGCTAAAGACTTTTTCATATATGATCCTGTAACAATTCGTCGGCACTCACGCGCGAGGGTGGTGCTGTTGGTGTAGCTGCCGCAGGCGTTCCGTCGCGACATGGGTGTATATTTGCGTCGTTGAAAGATCGCTGTGTCCAAGCAACATCTGCACCACGCGTAAATCCGCGCCGTGGTTTAACAGATGCGTCGCGAAGGCGTGACGCAAAACGTGCGGCGACAGCTTCTCACTGTCAATACCCGCCAGTGTGGCGTAATGTTTAATGCGATGCCAGAACGTTTGTCGCGTCATCTGCTGCGCGCGCTGGCTCGGGAATAATACATCTATGGAGACGCCGTTCAGCAGCCACGGACGCCCGTGTTCCAGATACGTCTCCAGCCAGTAGACCGCCTCTTCACCCAGCGGCACCAGCCGTTCTTTGTTCCCTTTACCGATAACGCGCACCACGCCCTGACGCAGGCTGATATCGCTCATCGTCAGGCCCACCAGCTCAGAAACGCGCAAGCCCGTGGCATACAATAGTTCAAGCATGGCTTTATCGCGTAACTCCAGCGGAAGGTCAACTGCGGGCGACTGTAATAATCTCTCAACTTGCGCTTCGCTGAGATCTTTTGGCAGCCGCTGAGGTAGTTTAGGCGATGCCAGCAGTGCGCTGGGATCATCCGCGCGGATCTTCTCGCGGTAAAGGTGCTGGAACAGGCGGCGCATGGCGCTCAGCAGACGTGCGGAGCTGGTGGCTTTGTACCCCCCTTCCATCCGCTCAGCCAGTAACCCTTGCAGGTCATCACTTTGTGCGCTTTCAAGCGTCAGCCCCCGGTGCGCCAGCCACTCGACCAGCAGAGTGAGATCCCGACGATAGGCGCTGAGCGTATTGTCAGCGAGGTTTTTCTCCAGCCACAGCGCGTCGAGAAACTGTTCGATGAGTGCGAGATCCTTTTCCACATCAACCCCTATGGTTCTGCAATCTGGCCATTATGCCTGATTGCCATCGGTTTCTGGTACACTACGCGCAAAGTCATAGCAAGAATTGAGATAGTTACGCGATGAATATTGGTCTGTTCTATGGTTCCAGCACCTGCTACACCGAAATGGCGGCGGAGAAAATTCGCGACATTATTGGCCCGGAACTGGTGACGTTGCATAACCTGAAAGATGACGCGGTTGCCTTGATGGAGCAGTACGATGTGCTGATTCTGGGTATCCCTACCTGGGACTTTGGTGAGATTCAGGAAGACTGGGAAGCCATCTGGGATCAGCTCGATTCAGTCAATTTTGAAGGCAAAATCATTGCGATGTACGGCATGGGCGACCAGTTGGGCTACGGGGAGTGGTTCCTTGACGCACTCGGCATGCTGCACGACAAACTGGCGCCAAAGGGCGCGACCTTTATCGGCTACTGGCCTACGGAAGGCTATGAGTTCACCAGTCAAAAACCGATTATTGCCGACGGTCAGCTGTTTGTCGGGCTCGCGCTGGATGAAACCAACCAGTACGATCTTAGCGACGAGCGCCTCCAGAGCTGGTGCGAGCAGATTCTGGGTGAGATGGCCGAGCAGTTCAGCTGATTTACTCCTGCGGCGGCTGTTGCACGATCAACCGGCGCAGATCTCGCCACTCCGCAGGATCCATACTGTCTGCTGCCAGCCACAGGTGCTGGCGACGATTGTCCTCGACCCGACGCAGCCGTAGCATCATCCCGGTGTTGAGCATCCACGGCGTCCCTATCATTTCCCACTCTTTTCCCTGCCAGCGCAGGCGAGAATCCATCAGCAGCTTAATTTCACCCTGACGGGCGTTGATTCGACGCTGGCTGCGCACGCTGTCAAACACTACAAACGACAGCAAAAGCAGCCACAGAGGGGTATAGCTTAGCGGCCACGGCACCAATAACACCATTGCCGCGACCAGACCGTGGAGCAGTAAGGACATCCACTGTGAGCGCCACGAGACGCGAAGATCAGATTGCCACAGGACCACGTTCCTGATTCCGTGTTTGAATTAATTGCACCATCCGTTGCAACTCGGTGTCGGCGGGCTTGCCGTGATTCATCAGCCAGTTGAATAAATCCGGATCGTCGGACTCAAGCAGACGGACAAACAGGCGCTTATCGTCATCGCTTAAGCTGTCGTACTCATACTCGAAGAAAGGCATGATGGAGATATCAAGTTCACGCATGCCGCGACGGCACGCCCAGTGAATACGGGCCTTGTTGTTAATATCCATGTTCTGTTTCCTGCATTACGTTTGGCACAGTCGGTATCCCGTTCGGTATTCATTATTGCTCTTCGGGAACACCTGCTAGTGTAACGTGTTTTTGACCGTTTCTTTACTGGAATATTGCGAACCTCGAGCAGGCTTCCTGAATAATCCTTATAAAGACAGCGGATTACACTATTTTGCGTAGCGCCACGCATAACCGCGTAATGGCACGAATGGCCTGCTGAAAGCGCTTGCATTGAATACAGTCTCTTTTACCATTAGGTATTATCAAAGCGTTAAGCAATTCAGGACATCACTATGGCATTTACACCATTTTCTCCTCGCCAGCCCGCCGCCTCTGCGCGTCTGCCGCTGACGCTGATTACTCTTGATGACTGGGCACTGGCGACACTGACCGGTGCGGACAGCGAAAAATACCTGCAAGGCCAGGTCACGGCGGACGTGGCGCAGTTGACTGAGCACCAGCATCTGCTGGCCGCGCATTGCGATCCAAAAGGCAAAATGTGGAGCAACCTGCGTCTGTTCCGCCGTCAGGACGGATTCGCCTTGATTGAGCGTCGCAGCCTGCGTGACGCCCAGCTTAAAGAGCTGAAAAAATACGCGGTCTTTTCTAAAGTCACCATCGCCCCGGACGATGAACACGTTCTGCTGGGGGTAGCGGGTTTCCAGGCGCGTGCAGCGCTGAAAAACCTGTTTGCCGAGCTACCGGATGCCGGAAAACAGCTGATCAGCGAGGGAGAAACCTCCATTCTGTGGTTCGAACACCCTGCGGAGCGCTTCCTGCTGGTAACCGACGAAGCAACGGCGGAACGCGTCACTGACGCCCTGCGCGGTGAAGCACAGCTCAACAACAGCCAGCAGTGGCTGGCGCTGAACATCGAAGCGGGCCTGCCGGTTATTGACGCGGCAAACAGCGCGCAGTTTATCCCGCAGGCGACAAACATCCAGGCGCTGGGTGGTATCAGCTTTAAGAAGGGCTGCTACACCGGACAGGAAATGGTGGCGCGTGCGAAATTCCGCGGCGCGAACAAACGTGCCCTGTGGACGCTGGCTGGTCACGCCAGCCGTGTGCCGGAAGCGGGTGAAGATCTCGAGATGAAGATGGGCGAAAACTGGCGCCGTACCGGCACCGTGTTAGCCGCCGTCCAGCTCGATGATGGCCGCCTGCTGGTGCAGGTTGTCATGAATAATGATATGGAGCCCGACAGCGTGTTCCGCGTGCGGGACGATGCAAACACGCTCAGCATTGAGCCGCTGCCGTATTCACTGGAAGATTGATGCTGTATCGCCCGGTGTTGATATTCTCCCTCTCCCTGTGGGCTGAGGGATCCCCAGTAATTTGAAAGCAAAAGCGATAACGTTGCCTCAGAATAACTGAGGGCTTTCAGCGATGCCTCGGTCCGGCTGTAAA
>NZ_JBMKHQ010000007.1:0-19856 GCF_049237385.1 Enterobacter cloacae complex sp. IR5412
CAGCCGGACCAGGGCATCGCTGACAGCCCTCAGTCATTTAGAAAGCAACTTTATTGCTTCTGCATAAAAAAATTACTGGGGATCCCTCAGCCCACAGGGAGAGGGAGCAAACACTAAAACGGCAATCTAAGGATTGTCGTTTACTTTTATTACCGACTCTGCTTTCTCAACAGATAAATAAAGTAAGGCGCGCCGATAAAGGTCGACAGGAGGCCCGCCGGGATCTGATACGGGAACAGCACCATCCTTCCGCACCAGTCAGCAAAGACCAGGATCGCCCCGCCCGTCAGCGCAGAGATCACGATATGCGGCAAAGTCCTGCGGAAACCCATCATACGGGCGATATGCGGCGCCATTAATCCGACAAAACTGAGCGGGCCGATAGTCATGGTGGCCGTCGCCGTCAGGCACGCGGCCAGCAGCAACAGCGCAATGCGCGTCGGCGTCAGCGCCACCCCGACCGCGCGGGCGGTATCCCCACCCAGCGGCAGAATGGTCATCCAGCGGCGGCACAGCGGCACAATCGCCAGCAGCACGATCATCACAATCCCGGTATGCACCACCTGACTGCCGGTGGCGTTGTATGTTGAACCGGAAATCCATGTCAGGATCTGCGCCATGCGCGGATCGCCGCTCGCCTGCAACATCATCAGCAGCATAGTAAACGCGGTGCTGAGCGCCATCCCGGCCAGCAGCATGCGGTGAGGTGAGAAACCACCTCGCCCGGAGGCGATCAGGATAATCATCAGCGTGACTGCCGCACCGATACTCCCGGCAGGCATCAGCCAGCCGAACGCATTTCCCGGTACGAGGAACAACATCAACACTACGCCAAACGCGGCCCCGGAGCTGATCCCTAATACTTCCGGGCTTGCCATCGGGTTGCCGGTGAGACGCTGGATAATACAGCCCGCCACCGCCAGCATGACGCCCGCAATCAGCGCGGAGAAAATCCGCGGCCAGCGCCACTGCATGAGTTCATGCAGCAAATCCCCCGTTGCCCAGTGCCAGCCCGTGGCGTCGCGTCCCAGCGAGAGTGCGGCAAACGAGGCGATAACCAGCACTGCCAGCCCGGCAAGGCTGAACCACACCACCGACTGACGCTCGGCATGCACTTTATCGCCGGCATCCATCGCCGGAGCGCTAATGCTGCGCAGGCGCGGCAGCAGCCACAGCAGCAGCGGCGCGCCGATCAGGGCCGTCACCGAGCCCGTGGAAACTTCCATCCAGACGCGCGCCAGCCAGAGAATGAGCTGATCGGAAAGCCAGAGTATCAGCGCACCAATCAGCGGCGCCAGCATCAGACGCGCCAGCAGACGGCGCGCGCCGAGCATTTTTGCCAGCAATGGCGCAAACAGGCCGATAAAACCGATGATGCCGACGGCGTTAACCAGTAACGCGCTCAGCACAATCGCCAGGGTCAGGGCCGCCAGACGGGCCAGCGACAGCGCCAGCCCGAGATTGCGCGCCACGCCGTCATCGAGGCCCATCAACGTGAGCGGACGCAGCAGCAGCAGCGTCAGCACCACGCCGCCAAACAGCTGCGGCCACAGGCGCTGGACGATACTCCAGTCGGTCTGGGTGAGCGTGCCGGTACTCCACATAAACATGCTTTGCAGCTGATCGTGGTGAAACAGCACCAGCAGCTGGTTGATCGCCCCACAGTAGAGGCTGACGACCAGCCCCGCGAGGATCAGCGTGACCGGCGAGAGACGTTTTCCCCAGGCTACGCCAAAGACCAGCGCACCGACCACACATGCGCCTGCCAGCGCGGCAAACTGCGAGGTTAACGCTCCCGGCAGGGTCCAGAGCGTGGTGATGGTGATCCCCAGCTGAGCCCCCGTCGCCACGCCCAGCGTGGTTGGCTCCGCCAGCGGGTTACGTAGCACCTGCTGAAACAGTACGCCCACCAGTCCCAGTCCCGCCCCGACCAGCAGGGAGATAGCCAGACGCGGCAGCAGGCTGTAGTGGAACAGCATTTGCTGAATATTGTCGATATCCGGTGCGGCAAACGCGGCTGCCCACTGATCGCGCGGTAACGCCGTGGTCAGGTTAAAGCCGGTTAATGCCAGGGCAGCCAGAAAAATGAGCGCTAACAGTAACATCGGGAAACGGGCCATACGCGTGCTCATGCCTTGCCTCCCAGTGCATTGTCCAGAACGCGGGCAAAATGCATGGCCGACAGCGTCGCGCCGTAGAACCATACCGCTGGCGCGCGCAGGAAGCGCTGCTCGCGGACGAACGGCATTGCCTGCCAGAGCGGAGTCGCCATCAGGGTTTGCATTTCGCGCTCATTGCCGTGGTCAAAGCACAGCACGTCCACATCACGAAACGCCGCCAGGCGGTCAATCCCCACGGCGGTACTGCCCCAGAATGTCATCTCGCCTTCCCAGGCATTGCGAATGCCAAAGCTGTCGAGTACTTCCTGGAACAGACAGTTATTTCCAAAGACCAGCATATGGCGGGCATCCAGCAGGGTCACCATCAGCAAAGGCCGATCGCCACGGTGGGCAAAGCGCGGCTTAAGGGAATCAATCAGCGCATCAAATTCATCGAGATGTTTTTTCGCCTCAGCCTCACGGTTGAGGAACTGCGCCATCTCGTGGATGGAATTTTTTGCCATGGTCAGCGGCTTTTTACCGTCGCTAAAGGAAAAGCCCCGTCCGGGCGCAATCTTCGCCATGGTCTCTTCCGACGGGCCATACCCCGCAGACCAGAATAAATAAGACGGTTTCATCTGGGTGAGAAGCTCAAGGTTCGGCTCCGTACGCAGACCGATGTCGATGACGGAGTCCGGCAGTTTTGGCTCATTCACCCACAGGGTGTAGTTGGGAATATCGGCCACGCCGTAAGGCGTCACGCCCAGCGCCATCATCAGTTCGACGGGCAACCACTCCAGCGCCACGATGCGGTGCGGATCGACCGCGGCAGCGCGGGCCGGGCCCATCTTTAACAGCAGCGGTGAGAGCGCTATGGCCGTTAGCAGGCGACGGCGGCTAATTAATGTTGGATCCAGCATCAGTAGACAAAGCTCACGGGTGCAGCCCCGGCCGGGTGAGGCAGAATGCCCATAGGAATACCGTAGATATGTTCCAGCGTTTCGCTGCGCATCAGTTCGGCAGGCGTACCCTGAGCGATCATTTCACCGCCGCGCAGCGCTACCAGATAGTCGCAGTAGCGTGCCGCCATGTTGATATCATGCAGAACGGCAATCACCGTCAGGCCGCGCTGCTGGCTTAAGCGATGCACCAGCGCCAGGACGTCAACCTGATGAGCAATATCCAGCGCTGAAGTGGGTTCGTCGAGCAGCAGGCAGCGGCTGTCCTGCGCTACCAGCATCGCGATCCATGCGCGCTGACGCTCGCCACCGGACAGGCTATCCACCAGACGGTGCGCCAGCGGTTTTAACCCAACCAGCGCGATCGCCTCTTCCACTTTCTCTCTGTCAGCAACGCCAAAACGCCCGAGCGCACCGTGCCACGGATAACGTCCAATCGCCACCAGCTCGCGCACCGTCATCCCCTCCGCCTGCGGCAACTGCTGCGGCAGATAGGCCACCTTGCGGGCAAAGGCCTTACTGCTCCAGCTCGCCAGCGGCTGGTCATCCAGCAGAATGTCGCCCTCGGACGGCGGCTGATGACGGCCCAGCATCTTCAGCAGCGTCGATTTACCGGAACCATTGTGCCCGATTAAACCGGTCACTTTACCTGCGGGAAACGTCAAAGAGAGCGGATGCAGCAAGGTGCGCCCGGGTACGCGAAAGGAGAGATTGTTGAGCGTGAAGGTGGAGTCGGATTGCGTTTTAGTATCCTGCATGTCAGCCAACTTAAATAAAAAGGGCACGGCGAACCGTGCCCATAAAGAGGTTAGAAGCGGAAGGTCGCCGTGGCAACAACCTGGCGTCCTGCTCCCCAGTAGCATGCATACTCGCTGTAGCAGCTGGAGACGTATTCACGATCAAAGATGTTGTTCACGTTGACGCCGACGGAAGAGCCCGGCAGACCGAAGCGCGCCAGATCGTATTTCACGGTCGCATCCGCCAGGGCATAACCCGCGACGTTAAAGGACTCATAGGCTTTAGGCGACGCTGAGGAGTAGTACGTCACCGTGTTACCGATGTAGCGAGCACCCGCACCAACGGTCAGGCCACTTAGCGCCGTCTCGTGGAAGGTGTAATCCGCCCACAGTGATGCCATGTTGCGCGGTACTTCTGCCGGACGACGACCTTCATACCAGGTATCGTGGGTGTATTGTGCATCAGTGTAGCTGTAGGCCGCCGTCACGTTCACGTTAGCCGACACCGCCGCTTTCGCTTCCAGCTCAAAGCCTCGGGAGCGAATTTCACCGCCCTGCACGCTAAAGCCGCTGGTCGGGTTCGCCGGATCGGCGGTCAGGTTATTGTTCTTGGTCAGCTGGTATACCGCTGCCGTCACTACAACAGGCAGATCTTTTGGAACATACTTCACGCCCGCTTCATACTGCTTGCCGCGTGCCGGATCGAACGGTTTGCCGCCCTGGGTGGTGCCAGAGAGCGGTTCGAAAGATTCACTGTAGCTGAAGTATGGTGTAATCCCGTTGTCGAACAGGTAGTTAATCCCCCCGCGCCAGGTAAATGCCTGATCGTTAATTTCCGCGGTGGTTCCGTTATTACGGTTAAAGGCAGACGTTTTTGCAAAGTCATAGCGGCCACCCATGGTGAGTACCCACTTATCCCATTCCGCCTGATCCTGCGCATAGAGCCCGGTCTGCTCCTGGCGATTGAGCATGGCATACGGGAAGTTCACATTGACGTTCGCATTGCCGTGCTGAGGATTGTTCATGCTGATCGGATCGGCGGTGCCGTAGTCAGCATCAATGTCATTTCGCATACGAAGGTAATCCACACCCGTCAGCAGGGTATGGTCAACGGCGCCGGTCGCGAATTTCGACTGGAGCTGTGTATCAACCGTGAACGAGTTGAGGTCTTCATCTGAGCGCACGTAGGCACGGCTGATCTGGGCCGGGGCGATATAGCCGTTACCGTAAACTGAACGGTACAGCGTGTTGATTTTGGTATAACGCAGGTTCTGACGCACGGTGAAGGTGTCGTTGAATTCATGCGCGAAGCTGTAACCCACCATTTTCTGACGACGGGAGATCTTATTGTCTTCATCACCTTCGTTGAAGTCGGTCGGCAGTTTGTGCGCTTTTCCGTTAGCATCATAGTAAGGCACAACGGTACCTTCACGTGGCAGCCAGCCGTAGTAACCCGCATCCGGATCGCTCTGGAAGTTGCTCAGGAAGGTGAAATCGGTTTTATCATCAGGACGCCAGCTGAAAGACGGCGCAATCGCGTAACGAGTAGATTTCACCATTTCCTGCTGCGCGTTCTCACTACGTCCCAGACCGGTCAGACGGTAGGACCACACGCCGTCATCGTCAATCGCGTCGCTGAAATCAAACCCCGTCTGCCAGAGATTATCCGTCCCCATTTTGAACTGAATTTCTTTCAACGGTTCCGTGGTTGGACGCTTGCTGACCATACTCACTACGCCGCCCGGATGGCTTTTGCCATACAGTACAGACGTCGGGCCACGCAGCAGCTCTACGCGCTCAAGGAAGTACGGGTCCATGGACGCTTCAGAGTAGTTGTCTCCCTGCAACTTCATACCATCCAGATACTGGTTGGTATTCACGGTGCTGGAGGTCGTGAAACCACGAATCGAAACCACATCGTAAGTTGTTGAGGCGCCGCGCGTTGCGAAAACGCTTGGGGTGTAGGCCAGGGCCTGTTTAACCGTCCCCGGCTGTTTCATGTCCATCTCTTCACGAGTCACAACAGAAATAGACTGCGGGGTTTTCTCAATGGGTGTATCGGTTTTCGTCGCCGTTGCAGTGCGTTTTGCCGCAATCGTCGGTGCAGGACCCCAGGCACTTTCCTGTGCAGCCGGTGCGGCAGTCACGGTGATGGTTTCTTCTTTCTTGGGGGTTTCAGCGGCCTGTGCATAAGCAGACATGCCGGCAACCGCTGTGGCTACGACGGCTGCGATTTTACGCAGCGACGTGTTAATTGGCTGAGCAGTATTGGAAAGCGCCATGATGGATCTCTGATGAAAAAGGTGAATGATAACGTAAACGAGAATTATTATTATGACCGCAGAATAATATGCGAAACGCTGACGGCATAGCAAGCGATATGCGGCCCTACAAGAATTGAGGGTTTAAGAAATAATCAACGGAAAACGGGTCGTTAATAAGGATTGAAAACAGGGTTAAGGAAATGAGTTGCTGAGGTGAAAAAATACCCCCTTCCAGGGAAGGGGGTGTCATAAGGGCTAGTTGCCGCCGAACATATCCTTGATCCAGCCGGCGACGCCGTCGCTGTCTTTCTTCTCGTTCTGCTGCTGCGGCTGTTGCTGCTGCGGCTGCTGAGGCTGAGAAGACTGATCGAACGGGTTACCTGTCGGTTCTTCTGGCTGGCTTTGCTGGCACAGCGCATCCGGGTTGGTCGTCCAGACCGGCAGCGTACGCACGCCACCGCCGCAAATGAAGTTACCCGAGCTGTCCACGCCCATATCGACGATATCTTCCGGGGCAACGAGGTTCAGCGGCACCGGAGACTGATTTGCCAGATAACGCTGGTAAATCGACATCGCGCCGCTCGCACCATACAGTTTGGTCGGCTGGTTGTTATCGCGGCCCACCCAGGTGATCACTACTTCACGGCCATCAATACCGGCGAACCAGGTATCGACGTTGTTGTTGGTAGTCCCGGTTTTACCCGCCAGATGCAGACCAGGATACTTCGCCCCCAGCTGACGCCCGGTACCGCGCTGGACCACCTGCTGCATGGTCCACAGCGTCATATAGGCCGCCTGCGCCGGAACAGCGCGCTCCGCCTGCGGGAAGCTCTGATACAGCACGGAGCCATCTTCGGCAATCACCGAACGCAGGGCGGAGAGCGGAGCACGGTTTCCGCCGCTGGCGATGGTCTGGAACGCCTGGGCCACTTCGATTGGCGTCAGGTTAAGCGCCCCCAGGATCATCGCTGGCACAGGGTGCAGCTGATCTTTCGGTACGCCCAGCTTCTGCCAGGTGTCGGTGATGGCGGGGAGGCCCAGCGCCATGCCGAGGTTAACAGTCGGCACGTTCATCGAGCGGGTTAACGCATCCACCAGCATCACCTGGCCGCTGAACTGCTTATCATCGTTCTGCGGAGACCACACCTGGCCGTTAGGCTGGCGCAGGGAGATTGGCGCATCGGCAATCCAGGTGTTCAGTCGATAGAGATTCGGCTGGCTCAGCGCGGTCAGGTAGGTTGCCGGTTTTGCCAGTGAACCAATCGAACGACGCGCCTGCATCGCGCGGTTATAGCCCGCATACTGCGGCTCGGCGCCGCCCACCATGGCGCGAACTTCGCCGGTGTTGCGATCAACTACCACCATCGCGGTTTCCAGATCGCTCAGCTTACGCTGCTTCTTCAGAACCGGAATACCTTCAACCGCCGCTTTTTCTGCCGCATCCTGCGCCACGGAGTCAAAGGTGGTGAAGATCTTCACCCCGGAGAGATCTTTCACTTTATCGCCGAGCTTAGACTGCAACTCCTGACGTACCATCTGCATAAAGGCAGGCTGCGGAGAGATCACCCCACCGCGCGGCTGAACGCCCAGCGGACGCGCGCTCAGCATGTCGTACAGCTCCTGGTCAATCACCTGCTGTTGTTGCAGCAGACGCAGCACCAGGTTACGACGCTCCAGCGCCAGTTTCGGGTTACGCCACGGGTTGTAGATCGACGCGCCTTTTACCATGCCCACCAGCAGCGCCTGCTGGTCAAGGCTCAGCTCTTCTACCGGACGGCCAAAGTAGTACAGGCTCGCCAGCGGGAAGCCGCGGATCTCGTTATCGCCGCTCTGACCGAGGTACACCTCGTTCATGTACAGCTCAAGAATACGATCCTTGCTGTAGCGCGCATCCATCAGCACGGCCATGTACGCTTCGTTGGCTTTACGCCAGTAAGAGCGCTCGCTGGAGAGGAACAGGTTTTTCACCAGCTGCTGGGTCAGGGTACTCGCCCCCTGCACCGTACGCCCCGCGGTCAGGTTCGCCAGTACCGCACGACCAATGGAGTAAAGGCTAATACCGTCGTGCTCGTAGAAGTGGCGGTCTTCGGTTGCCAGCAGGGTATCCACCAGCAGATCCGGGAAGCCGTTACGCGCCACGAACAGGCGCTGTTCGCCGTTTGCGGACGACAGCATGGTGATGAGACGTGGATCGAGACGGAAGAAACCGAACTGGCGATCGTTATCCATGTTCTCAATGGTTTCCAGGCGATCGCCGTCAAAGGTCAGACGCGCGCGCACCTGCCCCTCTTTACTGTCCGGGAAGTCGAACGGACGGCGGATCATCTCAATGCTTTTCGCCTGGACGGTAAATTCACCCGGACGGGTCATTTTCGTGACCTGACGATACTGCGTGGCTTGCAGCAGCTTCACCATCTCGTTCTTGCTGATGGACATGTCCGGCTCAAGGTTCACCATGCGGCCGTACACTGCCGCAGGCAATTGCCAGACTTTCCCGTCAATACGGCTGCGGATCTTCTGATCCAGATAAACGCCGTAAATCGCGATCAGGACAACAAAAACAATAAACAGCTTCAGCAGCAGCCAGAACCAGCCGCGCTTACCACGAGGCTTACGCCCTTTGCCTTTCCCTTTACGCGGCATCGGTTCTTCATCCTCATAATCGTCTTCATAGTCATCGTCATACTCCTCATCTCTGAGGCGACGACGGCTTACCTTTTCTTTCGCCGGACGCGTCGGCTTTCCCTTACGTCCTATTGGCTCGCGGTCATTCCCCGCCATGCTTTTTCTCCGCAACATTCAGGCGCAAAGGCCAGATTTTCTTATCTTGCACAGGTCAGTGAAAGAAGAAATCTCTCAAAATAAACAGCAAGACTTTCCTGACAGGAAAGTCTTTAGTGTTTTCTCCCTCTCCCTGTGGGAGAGGGCCGGGGTGAGGGCATCAGGCCGCACTTTCCCTTTCAGGCCGCACTCCCCCATTACGAATATTTCTTCGTGCGCCGTGTCGGCGCGGTATTCGCCGGATCGTCCGGCCAGACGTGTTTGGGATATCGCCCCTTCATCTCTTTCTGCACTTCACGATAGCTCCCCGCCCAGAACGCCCTCAGATCGCGGGTGATCTGCAAGGGACGATGCGCAGGCGAAAGCAGCTCAAGCACTAACGGCACGCGCCCTTCAGCGATTGACGGCGTGGTGGCCTCACCAAACATCTCCTGCATCCGAACCGCCAGCGCTGGCGGATTATCCTCATGATAACGAATGGCAATCCGGCTCCCGGTTGGCACAGTGTAATGCCCAGGCAGTTCACTATCCAGACGTTGACGTAACGACCAGTCCAGTAAATTCTGTAACGCTGCCTTAACATCAAGCGCCTTCAGGGCGCGCAGGGAGTGTACGCCGCTCATCTGCGGCAACAACCACTGTTCAAGCGTCGCGAGCAGCGTCTCATCATCCACCGCTGGCCACCCCTGTTCCGGCAGCCACTTCGCGGCGCAGTGCAGGCGAATGCGATATTGTTCGGCCTCAGGCGTCCAGTTCAATACGCTCAGCCCTTTTTCCCGAATGCCGTTCAGCATCGCCTGGTGTAACTCTTCCTCCGACGGCTTAGCCAGCGGTTTTGTCCCGAGCGTCAGTTTGCCAATCTGGCTACGACGGAACGCCTTCAGCGTGCCCTGGGCATCATCCCATTCGACAATGTCAGATTGCTGAAGCAGCTGCGGGCAGGCACGCGTCAGGGCGTCAATATCTACGGCAACCGCCTGCAAGATGCGCGCATCCGGGGAGTGACTGCCCTGGAGTAAGAGCGGCGCGATCAGCCATTCATGACGCGTCAGAGCATCATCGCTGTCCAGCATCGCGCCCATCCCATTTGCCAGTTGATAACGACCATCCAGCCCGCGACGGCGCGCGATTCTGTCCGGGAAGGCCTGGGCCAGAAGAGGGATAACTTTATCGCTGTCAGGCGATCCTCCCCGGCTCTTCAGGCGGTGACACAACTGCTGCGCGCGCTGTTGCCAGTTTCCCTGCTGGCGTGAAAAGGCCTGTCCCAGATCGCTGCTGCCACCGCGCGGCGGCTCCTCAAGAATAGCCGCCAGTTTTGCCGCCGTGGCAATTTCATCGTCGCCTTGTGCTGCCACCAGCATCGCTGCCAGACGCGGATCGTTGCCCAGCGCCGCCATTTTCTGGCCGCGCGCCGTCAGTCGCTCGCCTTCCAGCGCGCCAAGCTGGGTCAGCAGGCTGCGCGCGGCGGAAAGGTTCACAACAGGCGGAGGATTAAGCCAGGTGAGCTGGTCAGGGTCCGGGCAGCCCCACTGCATCAGATCCATTACCAGCCCGGAGAGATCGCTTTGTAAAATCTCAGGCGTACTCTGCAATGCCGCACGCTCCGCCTGCTCGGCGCTGGTTAAATGCAGGCAAATACCCGGCTCAAGACGCCCTGCTCGGCCTGCGCGCTGCACCATTGAGGCCTGGCTGATGCGCTGCGTCAGTAGCCTGGTCAGCCCGGTACGCGGATCAAAACTGGCCACCCTCTCCTGCGTACTGTCCACCACCAGGCGAATGCCTTCGATGGTCAAACTGGTTTCGGCGATATTGGTCGCCAGTACCACTTTGCGTTGCCCCGCCGGTGCGGGAAGGATCGCCTTGCGCTGGTCAGCCAAATGCAGCGCGCCGTAGAGCGGGCACAGCATAACGTCACTGCTCACCCTGGATGCCAGTTGCTCCTGTACGCGCTGGATTTCGCCTACGCCGGGTAAAAACAGCAGCAGCGAGCCGGGTTCCTGACGGAGCAATTCGGCGGTGGCGATGGCAACGGCTTCGTCAAAACGCTGATGGGCAGGCAGCGGCTGATAGCGGCGCTCGACCGGGAACGCACGCCCTTCAGAGGAGATCATCGGCGCGTCAGGGAGCGTCTGCCGGAGCCGCTCGTTATCCAGCGTCGCCGACATAATCAGCAGCCGAAGGTCGTCGCGCAGCCCCTGCTGAACGTCGAGCAGCAGCGCAAGGGCCAGATCGGCCTGGAGGCTGCGCTCGTGAAATTCATCAAGGATCACCAGCCCGACGCCGCTCAGCTCCGGATCGTTTTGCAGCATACGGGTAAGAATGCCTTCAGTGACCACCTCCAGCCGCGTAGACGGGCCAATGCAGGTTTCGGCGCGCATCCGGTACCCTACCGTCTCGCCCGGTTTTTCATTCAGCAGTTCCGCCAGGCGCTGCGCCACATTGCGCGCCGCCAGCCTGCGCGGTTCCAGCAGGATAATTTTCCCGCTGATGCTCCCCTCGCGCAGAATTTGCAGGGGCAGCCAGGTGGATTTACCCGCTCCGGTGGGCGCGCTGAGCAAAACCTGTGGCGCATGTTCTAAGGCTGCGAGAAGCTCAGGAAGGACGACGGCGACGGGCAAAGAGGACACTTACGGCTCCAGAGGGTTAACATTAATTGGCGTACATTGTAGCATCGGCGCATATCATTACCGAGTCTTGCGCATGTCTGAGTCAAAACGGCTATTCTTCGCCATTGAATTACCCACCACGCTTCAACGGCAAATTGTTCGCTGGCGCGCCAGCCACTTCCCCGCGGAAGCGGGCCGCCCTGTCGTCGCCGCCAATATGCACCTGACGTTAGCTTTTCTTGGCGAGGTGAGCGCAGAAAAGCAGCGCGCGTTAAGCGCAATGGCCGGACGCATTTCTCAGCCGGGTTTTACGCTGCATCTTGACGATGCCGGGCAATGGCTACGCTCTCGGGTGGTCTGGCTGGGGACGCGGCAGCCCCCTCGCGGACTGCTCCAGCTCGCAAATATGCTGCGGGCACAGGCCGCGCGCAGCGGCTGTTATCAGAGCCCGCAGACGTTTCATCCCCACATTACCCTGCTGCGCGATGCGGGTCAGGCTGTTGCCATCCCGCCACCGGGCTTCCACTGGTCCTTTCAGGTGAATGAATTTGCGCTGTACGAATCTGCCTTTGTACAAGGACGCACCCGCTATACTCCGCTCCAGCGCTGGACGCTGGGCGATACGTTAAGGAATCCTGATGAAGTTTAGCCCTGCACTCCAGCCCGCCACGCTGATCCAGCGTTACAAACGCTTTCTCGCTGACGTGATCACGCCTGAGGGCGAAACGCTCACGCTGCATTGTCCTAACACCGGCGCCATGACCGGTTGCGCCACACCGGGTGACACGGTCTGGTATTCCACATCAGAAAATACTAAACGCAAATATCCTCATACCTGGGAAATGACCGAGACGCAAAGCGGGGCATTTATTTGCGTTAATACCCTGCGCGCAAATCAGCTGGTTAAGGAAGCCCTGACAAATGGAATCCTTCCTGAACTGGTGGGTTACGGCACGCAAAAAAGCGAAGTGAAATATGGCGATGAAAGCAGCAGAATTGATTTTATGTTACAGGCGGAAGACCGCCCTGAGTGCTATATTGAAGTGAAATCAGTGACGTTAGCGGAAGAGGAAAACGGCTTCTTTCCGGATGCGGTAACGCTACGTGGCCAGAAGCATCTGCGGGAGCTAATGAGTGTAGCGGCGGCGGGCAAGCGCGCCGTGTTGCTGTTTGCGGTTCTGCATTCAGCCATTGAACGGTTTTCCCCGGCCCGTCATATTGATCCTAAATACGCGCAATTGTTGAATGAGGCACAAAAGCAGGGGGTAGAGATTTTCGCTTATAAAGCGGAACTTTCTGCCGATAATATGACTCTGAGATCCTCTCTTCCCATTGTCCTATAAGGGATTAGACGATTGACTAATAAGTGTTCTGGCCGCGTGCGCAAATACGCTTTTCCTCACAGGGTTGTCAAGTGTTACGTTTAGATAATTGCCATACGGAAAAGCATCTGCTATTTATAGCGACCTGATTTTTCCCCCAACACGGGGATCGATAGTGCGTGTTAAGGAGAAGCAACATGCAAGAAGGGCAAAACCGTAAAACATCGTCCCTGAGTATTCTCGCCATCGCTGGGGTGGAGCCGTATCAAGAGAAGCCGGGCGAAGAGTATATGAACGAAGCCCAGCTGTCGCACTTCAAGCGTATTCTTGAAGCATGGCGTAATCAACTCAGGGATGAAGTCGATCGCACCGTTACACATATGCAGGATGAAGCTGCTAACTTCCCGGATCCGGTCGACCGTGCCGCTCAGGAAGAAGAGTTCAGCCTCGAACTGCGTAACCGTGACCGCGAGCGCAAACTGATCAAAAAGATCGAGAAAACGCTGAAAAAGGTCGAGGACGAAGATTTTGGCTACTGCGAATCCTGCGGTGTTGAAATCGGTATTCGTCGTCTGGAAGCGCGTCCAACAGCCGATCTGTGCATCGACTGTAAAACGCTGGCAGAAATCCGCGAAAAACAGATGGCTGGCTAACGCCTTCCCTCTCACTACTCTGCTAAGGCGGGAGTTTCTCCCGCCTTGTTACCGTTGATATGTCTGAATCTCACTATATCGGGCGCTTTGCGCCATCTCCCTCCGGTGAATTACACTTCGGCTCATTAATTGCCGCGCTCGGCAGCTACCTACAGGCTCGCGCCCGTCAGGGTAAATGGCTGGTTCGCATTGAAGATATCGATCCTCCGCGTGAAGTTCCCGGTGCGGCAGAAACTATTCTGCGTCAGCTGGAACATTACGGTCTTCACTGGGACGGCGACGTACTCTGGCAGTCTCAACGCCATGATGCCTACCGTGAACGTCTGGCGTGGCTTGCTGAACAGGGCCTTTCCTATAACTGCACCTGCACGCGTGCGCGAATTCAGAGCGTGGGTGGCGTTTACGACGGCCACTGCCGTACGCGGCACAACGGCCCTGAGAATGCCGCCGTACGGCTGATACAGCGCGCTCCGGTGACGCAGTTTACCGATGTCCTCTCAGGAACCATTCAGGCGGATGATCGTCTGGCGCGTGAAGATTTTATTATTCACCGTCGTGATGGCTTGTTTGCCTATAACCTGGCGGTGGTTGTCGATGACCATTTCCAGGGCGTCACGGAAATCGTGCGTGGGGCGGATTTGGTTGAGCCTACCGTGCGGCAAATATCGCTTTACCAGCAGTTTGGCTGGACGGTGCCGGATTACATCCATCTGCCGCTGGCGGTCAATGAACAGGGGAGTAAGCTGTCAAAACAGAATCATGCCCCGGCGCTGCCTGACGGCGATCCGCGCCCGGTATTGATCGACGCGCTGCGATTTCTCAACCAGAATGTAACGCAGGAATGGCAGGATCTGAGTCTGGATGAATTGCTGAAAACGGCCATTGCTGACTGGACGCTTATGGCCGTGCCAAAAATCCAGCATTCTCAAATGCGTTGCGCTGAGCTATGATTAGCCGCTTTTTTGATAACAAAACACACTACGAGGTGTACTATTTTTACCCGAGTCGCTAATTTTTGCCGTAAAGTGCTGAGCCGCGAAGAGAGCATGGCGAATGATGCTATTGCACAGCCACACATGTCGGTCATTCCGCGTGAGCAGCACAATATTTCCCGCAAAGATATCAGTGAAAATGCCCTCAAGGTGCTCTATCGTCTGAATAAAGCAGGCTACGAGGCCTATCTCGTCGGCGGCGGGGTGCGCGATTTACTGCTGGGCAAAAAACCAAAAGATTTCGACGTGACGACCAGCGCCACGCCTGAACAGGTGCGTAAATTATTCCGCAACTGCCGTCTGGTTGGCCGCCGTTTCCGTCTGGCGCACGTGATGTTTGGGCCGGAAATTATTGAAGTGGCGACCTTCCGCGGTCACCACGAAGCGGGCATCAACGATCGCACAACTTCCCAGCGCGGCCAAAACGGCATGCTGCTGCGCGACAACATCTTTGGCTCTATTGAAGAAGATGCTCAGCGTCGCGATTTCACCATCAACAGCCTTTACTACAGCGTGGCGGATTTTACCGTGCGCGATTACGTCGGCGGTATGCAGGATCTGAAAGACGGCCTGATTCGCCTGATCGGCACGCCGGAAACGCGCTATCGCGAAGATCCGGTCCGGATGCTGCGCGCCGTGCGTTTCGCCGCCAAGCTAAACATGCGTATCAGCCCGGAAACCGCAGAGCCGATCCCGCGCCTGGCGACGCTGATTAACGACGTCCCCCCTGCCCGTCTGTTTGAGGAGTCGTTAAAGCTGCTCCAGGCAGGCTACGGGTTTGAAACCTACAATTTGCTGCGTGAATACAACCTGTTCCAGCCGCTGTTCCCGACCATTACCCGCTACTTCACCGAAAACGGTGACAGCGCAATGGAGCGGATGATTGCACAGGTGCTGAAGAACACGGATACCCGTATTCATAACGATATGCGCGTGAATCCGGCGTTCCTGTTCGCGGCCATGTTCTGGTATCCGCTGCTGGAAACGGCGCAGCGCATTACCCAGGAGAGCGGCCTCGCCTATTATGATGCGTTCGCGCTGGCGGCAAACGACGTGCTGGACGAAGGCTGTCGCACGCTGGCGATCCCGAAACGTATTACCACGCTGGTGCGTGATATCTGGCAGCTTCAGCTGCGTATGTCCCGCCGTCAGGGTAAACGTGCCTGGAAACTGATGGAGCATCCTAAGTTCCGCGCCGCGTTCGATTTGCTCTCTCTGCGTGCTGAAGTCGAAAGAAACCAGGAGCTACAGCGCCTGGCGCAGTGGTGGGGAGAATTTCAGGTCTCTGCACCACCGGAGCAAAAAGATATGCTCACGGATCTGGATGACGAGCCGGCACCGCGCCGTCGTCACCGTCGCCCGCGCAAGCGCGCGCCGCGTCGTGAAGGCACAGCATGACCCTGGCGTATATTGCCATCGGCAGCAATCTGGCCTCTCCGCTTGAGCAGGTTAACGCTGCCGTTCAGGCGCTGGGGGAGATCCCGCAAAGCCGTATCGTGGCGGTCTCCTCCTTTTACCGTACGCCCCCGCTCGGCCCGCAGGATCAGCCTGATTATCTGAACGCCGCCGTGGTGCTGGAAACAGCCCTTGACGCAGAAACGCTGCTGGATAATACCCAGCGTATTGAGCTACAGCAGGGTCGCGTACGTAAAGCCGAACGCTGGGGACCGCGCACACTCGACCTCGATATTATGCTTTTCGGCCACAAGGTGATTAACACCGAGCGCCTCACCGTTCCGCACTATGACATGAAAAACCGTGCGTTTATGCTCTGGCCACTGTCTGAAGTCGCCCCCGATCTCACCTTCCCTGACGGCACCTCGCTGAACGCCGTTCTGCAAAGCCTCAACGCGGAAAAACCGGTCCGCTGGTAATCCCGTGTCGCCCCCGATTAGCCATGTGTTAAATATGGTTAATCGATTGCCTAAAATCATTGTTCCCTCGAATGTTACTGTTAGAATGCGCAAAGATCCGCTTTTGGGCCATCAGGAAACAGTATGAAACCAACTACCATCTCCTTATTGCAGAAATGCAAACAGGAAAAGAAACGCTTCGCCACTATCACCGCGTATGACTACAGCTTCGCAAAACTGTTTGCCGAAGAAGGGATCAACGTCATGCTGGTCGGAGACTCGTTAGGGATGACGGTACAAGGACATGATTCTACTCTGCCGGTCACGGTCGAGGATATTGCTTACCATACCCGCGCCGTGCGCCGGGGTGCGCCCGCCTGCCTGCTACTTTCCGATCTGCCGTTTATGGCGTATGCCACCCCGGAACAGGCCTTTGAAAATGCGGCAACAGTGATGCGCGCCGGCGCCAATATGGTCAAAATCGAAGGCGGCGACTGGCTGGTCGATACGGTGAAAATGCTTACCGAACGGGCCGTGCCAGTTTGCGGGCACTTAGGGCTGACGCCGCAGTCCGTGAATATCTTTGGCGGTTATAAAGTTCAGGGGCGTGGCGATGCGGCGCAGACGCTGTTTGATGATGCCCTGGCGCTGGAAGCCGCTGGTGCACAGCTGCTGGTGCTGGAGTGTGTGCCGGTTGAGCTGGCTAAGCGTATCACTGAGGCGCTGTCGATTCCGGTGATCGGCATCGGCGCGGGCAACGTCACCGATGGCCAGATTCTGGTCATGCACGACGCCTTCGGGATCACCGGCGGTCACATTCCAAAATTTGCTAAAAATTTCCTGACAGAAGCAGGCGACATGCGTGCTGCTGTGCGGCAGTATATTGCCGAGGTTGAGTCCGGCGTTTATCCGGGCGAAGAACACAGTTTCCATTAAGGAGTCCAGGTGTGCTAATCATAGAAACTCTGCCGCTGCTGCGCCAGCATATCCGCCGTGCACGTCAGGAAGGTAAACGTATCGCCCTCGTCCCGACCATGGGCAATCTGCACGACGGCCATATGAAGCTGGTCGATGAAGCGAGAGCCCGTGCAGATATCGTGGTAGTCAGTATCTTCGTTAACCCGATGCAGTTCGATCGCGAAGACGATCTGGCGCGCTATCCACGTACCTTGCAGGAAGATTGCGAGAAGCTCAAAAAACGTTATGCGGATATCGTCTTCGCACCGGCCCCCGCAGATGTTTATCCTCAGGGTACCACTGAAGCGACCTACGTCGACGTACCGGGTATTTCGACCATGCTGGAGGGTGCCAGCCGTCCGGGCCATTTCCGCGGCGTTTCCACCATCGTCAGCAAGCTGTTTAACCTGGTGCAGCCGGACATCGCCTGCTTTGGCGAGAAAGATTTCCAGCAGCTGGCGCTGATCCGCAAAATGGTTGCCGATATGGGCTACGACATAGAGATTGTCGGCGTGCCGATTGTACGTGCGAAAGATGGCCTGGCGCTTAGCTCCCGTAACGGCTATCTGACTGCGGAACAGCGTAAAATTGCGCCAGGCTTAAGCAAAGTCATGAATACCATGGCAGAGCAACTGCTGGCAAAAGAATTAACCGCAGAAGAAATCATCGCTCTGGCTGAACAGGCGCTGAACGAGAAAGGTCTTCGTGCTGACGACGTTCAAATTCGGGATGCCGATACGCTTCTGGAACTCTCAGATACCAGCAAACGTGCGGTAATTCTGGTGGCGGCTTGGCTCGGCCAGGCCCGCCTTATCGACAACAAAGTGGTTGAACTGGCGTAGTTTTACTACCCGGAAGTGAAAGGTAAACGTAATGATTCGCAAAATGCTACAAGGTAAGCTTCACCGTGTGAAAGTCACCCAGGCCGACCTGCACTATGAAGGCTCCTGCGCGATCGACCAGGATTTTCTCGACGCGGCGGGTATTCTCGAAAACGAAGCTATTGATATCTGGAACGTTAATAACGGCAAACGCTTTTCAACGTACGCGATTGCCGCTGAACGCGGGTCTAAAATCATCTCCGTTAATGGGGCAGCGGCGCACTGCGCGGACGTGGGTGATATCGTCATTATTGCCAGCTTTGTGATGATGTCTGACGAAGAGGCACGTCGCTGGCAGCCAAAAGTGGCATACTTTGAAGGCGATAATGAAATGAAACGTATTGCGAAGGCAATTCCGGTTCAGGTTGCCTAAGCCAATAGTACTGTTATAAATTACCCGACAAATAGGTTGGGTAATTTATACATAATTAAAATGAATAGCGTTCTTTTTATATATTTTTATTAATATATTCAAGTCACCCTGCCGAACACCTACTCATCAAAATGATGAACAATTATTATCATTCACTATTAAATAATCATATTGACTTAAAGATCGTTTAAGTATTTCTAACGCCTAACGGCTTCTCACAACCATTACTCATCACTTAGAATCCTTTTCCCGAAGCATCTGTTCGGAACGAACATAAGCCTTGCTTATGTTCACTTTTCTAGCATTTAAATATGGATATAAAAAATGTCTTTTAATAAATTAGGTCTGGCAACTGTAGTAGCAATGGTTCTGAGTGCGGGTTCTGCAATGGCAGCTGATATTCCTTCAGATACAGGCACTATTACTTTCCACGGTATGGTTTCTAATAACACCTGTAAAGTATCCCTGGATCAGAAGATTGACCAGGAGGGTAATGATTTTGACGTTAACCTGGATACCGTGTTTGTAAAAGACTTCGCTAATGCGCTGGGTACCACCAGCACCCTGGGAGAAAAGAAATTCTCCCTCACCCTGACAGGTTGTGATTCTGCTACCGTCAACCAGGCATCTGCTCAGTTTGATTCCTGGGCGGGTTCTTCTTCAACTTCCGGCGGTCTGCTGGTTCCACCATCAAATACTCAAGGCGCCGCTAAAAACGTCAATCTGGTACTGTCAAACGATGGCAACTCCGCTACCGATCAGATCAAACTGGATCAGACCAACAATACCCAGAAAGCAACGATTGATACCACAGGCGCAGGCGCACTTTACTACCGTGTAGCGTATACCCAGGGTCAGAACTGGGATGCGGCCAACAACCCAGTGTCAGCTGGTGTGGTTCAGGCACAAGCTGCATTCACCATGATCTACGAGTAATTTTAAGCGCATAAATAAAATGCTCATATTATCCCCTGACGTACGTCAGGGGACTATTGATATCATTCCAACAGGAAGTGGAAAAATGTTAAGCACATCATTTTATAAAGGATTTAAAGCTGCCTGCTTTACAGCTGCTGCTGTCGCGTCATTCCAGGCAAGCGCAGATATCGTTATTTCGGGAACACGTATTGTTTATCAGCAGTCGCAAAAAGATGTCATCGTTTCTTTAGACAACCGTGGCAAAAAACCACTATTAGTTCAATCATGGCTCGATGACGGTCGCGATGACACCAATCCACAGGAATTAAAACTACCGTTTATTATTACTCCACCAGTATCCCGAATTGATCCGCAAAAAGGTCAATCCGTTCGGATCTCGTACCTGGGTGGTTCATTGCCGCAAGATCGCGAATCCCTATTCTGGTTCAATGTGCTCGAGA
>NZ_JBMKHQ010000007.1:19907-103036 GCF_049237385.1 Enterobacter cloacae complex sp. IR5412
CAGGAGATGCAGCAGCCAAAGTAACGTGGTCACAACAAATACAAGGTAATACGCTAAACCTGATCGCACACAATGATTCCCCTTACAACGTTTCTATTTCAAATGTAAAGCTGAAATCAGCAAATAAAGAGTACCAGGTTGAGCATAAATCTATTTTACCGTTTAGTACTCAAATTATGCAGGTAAAAGGTTTAGGTAGTACTGCCACCGGCACTGTTGCTTACGAAACCATTAATGACAATGGCGGCTCTGATACTTTTGAAAGCAAAGTAAATTAATAACCGCACCACCGCCACATTATAAATATAACACGTATGAATGATTCATAGCATTCATACGACGACTTGTCTGGATGAAGCATGCTATTTCAACGATCAATTTTATGTCTCGCAATCTGTGCAGCATTTCCTCTGCATGCCAGCGAGACTGAAAAAAAAGCTGTAGACACCTCATCCGAAACAGAATCGGCAATTGAATTTAATGACCAGTTCCTTATCGATAATGGTGGAGGTATCAATGTCGATCGTTATGCTTATGGCAACCCAGTTCTGCCAGGTACTTACCGTGTAAAAGTGAATTTGAATGGCAATTCAAAATCCACGGTCGAGATGACATTCATTGATAACAAAACGCCACGTGCCTCAGCATGTCTGACTAAACTCACGCTGACACAGGCAGGCGTTGATACCAGCATATTAGGCGATGATGTCAAAAACGACGAAACGTCTTGCGTAGATATCAAAAAATATTATCCCGGTGCTTCTGAAAATTTTGATAGTAGCAAGCAGGAAATGGATCTTAATTTCCCGCAAATCTACGTGCTTAAGCTTCCAGCAGGGTATGTCGATCCTTCATTATGGGATAATGGTGTTCCGGCCGGATTACTCTCATACGATCTTAATACCTGGCACAGCGAGTCAAACGGCACCAATTCAGATACCGCTTATGCGGGCTTGCATTATGGCCTGAACGTGGGGCCGTGGCGTTTACGTTCTCGCGGCAGTCTGAACTGGGACAGCGATAATGGCACACATTATTCCAGCCAGGATATCTACCTCCAGCGAGACATCACACCACTTAACGCACAGATGGTAATGGGTGATTCCTACACACGCGGTGATGTCTTTGACTCGGTGAGCCTGCGTGGTGCGCGTATGTATAACGATGACCGCATGCTCCCGGAAGGCACCTCTGGCTACGCGCCAGTAATTCGTGGTGTGGCAAACAGTAACGCCAAAGTTAGCGTAACGCAAAGCGGCAATAAAATTTATGAAACCACCGTTCCACCCGGTGCTTTCGAGATCAATGACCTCAGTACAACAGGCTATGGCAATGATTTGATTGTCACTGTAGAGGAAGCCGATGGAAGTAAACGGACGTTTACCGTTCCGTTCTCCTCAGTTACACAAATGCTCCGCCCAGGCTCCAGCCGCTGGGATGTGGGTTTAGGTGAGCTGAATGATGATTCATTGCACGATAAGCCAAACGTTGGCTACGCAACTTACGCGTATGGTCTGAATAATACCTTTACCGGTTACGTGGGTGCGCAATATACGGATATGGATTTCTACGCCGGCCTGCTTGGTCTGGCTATGAATACCCGTATTGGTGCATTCGCATTAGATGTTACCGGGTCCTATGCCGATATCGACGGGCTGGACACGCTTAAAGGGCAAAGTTATCGGCTGACCTACAGCAAAATGCTTGAAGCTACTAACACATCTCTTAACGTGGCAGCTTATCGCTTCTCTACAGAAGATTATCTCAGCCTTAACGATGCCGCCTCATTGCAGGACAGTATTCATCACGAGGAATATGGCAATCGATCTTATGACAGCAATGCCGAGCTTTATGCTGATTATCAGCGTACCAAAAACCAGATACAGGTCAGCCTGAACCAGCCATTGAATGTTAACGGTGATGAATACGGCTCACTCTATATTAGCGGTACCTGGCAGGATTACTGGAATGACTCCAGCTCCACCTCCGACTACAGCGTGGGTTACAACAATAGTTTTGCTTACGGTAGCTATAGCGTTTCTGTGCAACGCACGTACAACGAAACAGGGGAAAAGGATGACAGCGTTTATTTAAACGTCAGTATTCCATTCAGCATATTCAATAAAGATAGCGCGCAGTCAGGCGGATTCAATAACGTCAACATGAGCCTGCGCACTGATTTAAAAGGCGGTACCAGTTTTAACTCTACGGCAAGCGGCAACTCCATAAACAGTGAAGTGAGCTATTCCGTTAGCGCCTCATCAAGCGGGGGCAACTACGGCAACCTGAACCAGGTCAGTGGCTATAGCTCATGGAACAGTCCTTACGGGCCGCTCGGTGTCTCAGCGTCCTTTGGCGATGACAATAGTAAACAGTATTCCGCGAGTTATAACGGCGGAATGGTTGTCCACTCGGGTGGCGTTGTATTTACATCCGGCAGTATCGGCGAAACGGATTCACTTGCGCTGGTAAAAGCAAGTGGCGCAACGGGTGCTCGGCTGGGTTACGGCCAAAGCCGCATTAACAGCTCCGGGTACGGGATTATGCCGTATATGTCAGCCTACAGAGAAAACCGAGTATCGCTCGATATCAGCACTCTCGAAGCAGACGTTGAAATCAAAAATACCAGCGCTGTTGCCGTACCTCGCAATGGCTCCGTTGTATTAGTGAATTTTGAAACGGATGAAGGTCGTTCGCTTGTTCTGGAATTACAACGTTCTGATAACGGCTTTATTCCGTTAGGTGCAGACGTTCTGAATGAGAAAAACGAATCTATCGGAACGGTAGGCCAGGCAGGACAAGCTTATGTACGCGGTGTGGAAGACAAAGGCGCTCTCCGGGTGGTATGGGGAAGCGATGGATCCAGCTCTTGCACGGTGCATTATCAGATTCCTGAAAATGCGAAGAAAGCAGGCTTAACCACGATTCTGAGTAATCAACAGTGCCAAATGTAATGATGTTAAAACAGGGAATCACACCCATGGGAAATAATATGAAGAAAAATCATTGCGGTTATTCATTAATCGCATTAGCAATGTTAGCGATGTCAGGTTCTGCTGCGGCAGCCGATCTCAATGTTAACTTCACTGCCAATATCCGCGAAACCACCTGCGATATGAAACTGGTCGGCGGTACGGGTTCAGATACGCAGCAAACGCTGACTATCGGTAATAACGGTCAGGTACGTTTAGATGATGTCAAAGCCGGAACGGCAAATGCCAATTTCAAAATTGTGCTCGTTGAATGCCCGGCGTCGCTAACCTCGTTAAAAACAACCGTAAAAGGAACCAAATCAGGTTATTTAGCTAGCGGCCTTGTTAACCAGATTGCAAAAACTAACGGTGGCGCTGATTACTCTGCGGCTGAAATCGCCAGAGCCGATGCACCAAATACTCCTTTTATCATTAACTCAACCCTGGATTCAGAGCGCCTGGTCTGGAGTCCGACAGAAATCCAGAATAAGGAAGTTGCTCTGGTGGCCACCTTACGTGAAACAAAAGAAAACAGCATGACCATTGGTGATTTTCAGGCCGTGGCGACCTTTGAATTTAGCTACGAGTGATTAGTGCAGGAAAACGGAGCAACATTATGAAATTCAATTCTACTTTTATCGCCCTGTCCGTTTCTGCTCTTCTGTTCTCGGGAATGGCAAGCGCAGCAATTACAGGCACCCCTAGTGTCGAATTAACGATTAAATCAAAAATTGTATCAGGCACATGTACCGCAAAAGTACTTAACGATGCAGGCACAGCCTCCACTGAAATTGCGTTCGGCGACGTATACAAATCCGATCTGGTGAACAAAACCCGTGTCGAGCCGCTCAAGATTAGTTTCACCAACTGTTCTGGAGTAACCAAGGCAACGGTGTCCGCTGCGAAAGGCGCTGGTGGTGAATGCAGTGGCGTCAACAAGACGGGTGATTCTTACTCTGGCGGCTTAGCAACGGGCTTTGAGATCTGGTCGGGTGTTGTCGATACTGGCGAGCTTATGAGCTGTAACACGCCTCCGGCTGCTAAGGATGTCACCATTACTGATGGTACCGGTGAATTCCCGATGAATTCCCGTATCGTTATCGGGCAAGGCCAAACCATTGCTGATGTAGGCGCGGGGGCGGTTACTGCGCCAGTCACGTTTACTATCGCTTATCCATAATACCAGGAACCAGTATGCAACAATCACCGTTTATTTTATACCAGCCCGGTCTTGTGTTGCTTATGGGCTTGGCTGGTGGCATCTTGCCTGGCGTAAGCCAGGCAAGCTCAGGATTAGACGTAAATATTACCGCTAACATTGTTAATAGCACCTGTAAGATGACCGTGGAAAATGACGGCGAAATTTATCTCCCCAATGCGATGCGCAGTTGGTTTTATAACCCGGATGGTAGCGATCGTTTTACTGCAACCGATGATGCAGGCGGTACGCCTTTTAAGATCCATGTAGATGATTGCTATGGAGACAGCGGTACGGCTAAAAAGCTGAGTTTTAGCTTTTCGCCGCAGTCGGGTTTCTGGCCAGGACAAAATCAGGTTTTCAAAAGTGATGATACCGCCGCAGGCGCGGCAAAAAATGTCGGCGTCGTCGTTTTCTCAGAAAAATATAAAAAGAATGTTTTAAACAACGACGGCACGTCAAAAATCACTTATGACGTAAGCGGTCAGGATACTGCATTTTTAACGGATTATCAGTTCTATGCCCGATATCAAAATATTGGCGTAGTGGCTGGTGGTGTCGTTACCAGTAAAGTATTGGTTGACGTCACTTACGAATAATAATCAGAACAGGAAAAAGGATGAGAATGTTCAACTTTATAAGACAGGGTTTCAACGTGAAAGGCACAATGGCGTTTGCCATGGCGAGCGCGTTATTAACCCTCAGCCACTCCTGCTGGGCAGATGAGTGCCGCATGAATAATGGAAAAGGCGGCACAACCACGCTGATCAATTCTGACTACTCAGGTGGCACCGTACGTCTTCCCCCTCCGGGTAATTATGCCAGTACTCTTTTTAACGTTAACCTGACACCAGGCATTCAGGCCGAATGTGGTATGGGGGACGATGGTTTTAACCTCGTGTCACAAACAAACCCGACCTTGCTGATGGGGAGCAGTTATGGCAGGGCTATGTTTGAAACAAATATTCCGGGGATTTATTATTCCGTAAGGGTGCACACCGCAGAAAGCGATGGAGGCATGGGTGGTTACTTCGCTATGAATACTACTGGCTGGACTACCGTTGCATCCTCAGGTAAGTCTGACCCCTGGGATAGAAAATGGATAAACACCTCAGTTCAAATTTATATTGATGAAGGTTACAGAGGCAACCCGAACAAAGAAACCGCAATCAGACCCAAACCCGGCACTCTGGGTAAAATGGCTATTGGTAATCCAGATGATACTAACAACCGACCATGGACATTTGTGGTCAACGAGGACTCATTCCAGATCCCGATCGTTCTTCCAACCTGCGACATGGCCATGCTATCGGATGGTACTAATAATGTTAACCTGGGAGAATATTATGTTTCAGACATTAAAAACAATCGGGTTAAGGATATCCCTTTTTCCATTAGCTTAAGCAATTGTACCGGTGTGGCAAATATCACAACCAAACTCACCACCTCAAAGCTAACCGGAAAAAATAATGATCTTCTTGGTAATACGCTTTCGTCCGGAGCTGAAGGCGCAGGCGTGAAAATCATGTATAACGGAACCTCTCAACTTCTGCCGAATAATCCTGACTCATCCTATGTCATAACGGATTACCAAACCCCTGAATCCAAGCAAATTAATTATGTTGCTCAACTGGTAGCAAACGGAAACACAGTGAAACCGGGGTCGTTTAAAGCCACCGGCGTATTCACCCTTTCATACGACTAACCGCTATCCCTGCGGCTGATTACTGATCAGCCGCGACATCGTCTCCAGTGAATCCGTTCTTAAGATATACAAACGCTTCAACAGGAACGGATTATCCCCCGGCTTCACCTTCCCTTTCATCGTCGTCACTGCCAGATGAAAACCAGCGTCATTCGCTGCCTTTATCGCTTTATTGTCATAGCCGCCAAATGGATACGACACATACAATACGCGCGGGTTGAACTGAGCCAGTGCACGACGTGAGCGTTCAAAATCAAACAGGATCACGTGATAGCTACGGCTCAACAGGATGGGGTGTTTATAGCCATCCACGCGATGCAGGAAATGAGTGTGAGACTGAATGTCGAACACATCCTGGATGCCCTTGATTTCCTGAACGCTCATAAACTGTAGCGATTTTGGATCCCACTTCTGCGGATGGCCTTTGATTCGGGATGAAATTATAAACGCCGTCGCGTTGAAGCCATATTCTTTCAGCACCGGATACGCATAGCGGCTCACCGATTTGAGGCCATCATCAAAGGTGATCACCACCGCTTTCGCGGGCAGGTTCATCTTGTTACGCACGTACCCTTCAAGCTGGTACATCGTCAGCGTGGTGTAGCCCTGATCGCGTAACCAGGCCATCTGATTATTAAACGCACGTACGCTGGTCGTCGTGGAGGTATGTCGAAAACGGGTGTTCTCTTCATCACGCAAAATATGATGGTAGGTCAGAACCGGTAGCCCGTTATCTTCCTGCGCATCCAGGCTGCTTACCCATGCCAGACGATTACCGATACGGATCTGGAACCAGGTCTGGTTCAGGCGGTCTTTCAGCTTATTCAGAATCGGATAGCGAAGATTAGCGCTTAAGGTGCCAAAGGGCGCGCTTCCGCTGCTGGGGGCGTTATACACCGGCGTGTCTTTCCAGGTAATGAGGTTTTGATTACTGAGCGGCTTGTTCAAGTCACCCAGGCTATCCTCAACGCGTTGTTTGCCCTGAACTTTTTCAAGGTGGTCTTTATCAATAAACCCCGTACCGAATCCGAAACGAAATTCATAGTAATCCGCCGCGGCCGGAAAGACAGCGAGGATCTGCCCGGCGCGGACATTCCCCACATTCACAACGGCATTTCCCACCTGCGCCCAGATGGCCGCATCTTCGGTGGTTTGCATATACTGAGCAGGAAGGCCTTGCTGGCTGGTCAGGCTGGCAGACGCACCACCGGAAACCACGAGCAGAAGGACAAAGATAACGCGCTTGAGCATGGAATATAAATCGACACAGAAAATCAGCCGCCATTGTAACAAAAGCGGCATCAATACCAATGTTTAATGCTTATACAGATCGTGAAGCAGAACAAAAGGCGGGTTCTTCTGCTGCTGGTGCCACAAGCTGCTCACGCCCGGCGAGCCCTGCGCCACAATGGCGTGACGAAACTCAGCGCTGCTCAACGTTGCGCGCAGCGGATACATCGCTTCGAGTAAAGGCAGGCTGATACCGGAGATTACTTCACAGTTATCGTGCTTATGGCTCATTAGGGCAGCCGCACGGTATGGCGCCGCGCCGGATCTGTCAGTGAGAAAAATCACGCCATCGCCGGTGTCGGTTTCATGCAGCGCGTCACACATCATCCGGCTGAGCATATTGGTGCTCAGCCCTCGCCAGTAATTTACCGCACGACATTGCGCCAGGGGGCCAAATCGGGCCTCCAGCTTAAGCAGCATTTCCTGTGCCTCTTCATCGTGGCAGGTGATCACCCATCCCAGCATAACGTCTCTCCTTAGCAGGCGAGTAGTTTATCCAGGTGAAGGTTAGTTTACGGTGATAACTGTCAAAGAAAGTGCCCGGCAAACAGAACGTCGCCGGGCAGAAGGTTAGCTACGCAGCCCGCGTCCGCGCTGGATCAGATACCAGCACAGCAGATAGAATGCCACGATAAACACCACCAGCACCACAACGGTGGTGAACAGCGGGACATCGGCAATACCGAGGAAGCCAAAGCGGAAGCCGCTGATCATGTAGACAATCGGGTTCAGGTGCGACAGCGCCTGCCAGAACGGCGGCAACAGCGTCAGGGAGTAAAACACCCCGCCCAGATAGGTCAGCGGCGTCAGCACGAAGGTCGGGATCAGGCTGATGTCATCAAACGTTTTAGCAAACACCGCGTTCAGCAGCCCGGCGAGGGAGAACAGGATCGCCGTCAGCAATAATGTGAGCGCCACGAACAGCCACGAATGCACCTGGAACGGGACGAAGAACAACGAAATCGCCGTCACCAGAATCCCCACGCACAGCCCGCGCGCTACGCCGCCGCCCACGTAACCGGCGATGATCACATGCGTTGGCACCGGGGCCACTAGCAGCTCTTCAATGTTGCGCTGGAACTTGGCGCTAAAGAACGACGACGCTACGTTCGCGTAAGCGTTGGTGATCACCGCCATCATGATCAGGCCCGGCACGATAAACTGCATATAGGTAAAACCGTGCATCTCACCAATGCGGGAGCCAATCAGGTTACCGAAAATGATGAAGTAGAGCGTCATGGTGATCACCGGCGGCACCAGGGTTTGCACCCAGATACGCATAAAGCGGTTAATCTCTTTTGCCCAGATGCTTTTCAGCGCGACCCAGTAAAGATGCGTCATGCCTTGTCTCCTTGTTTGTCGTGCACCAGAGAGACAAACAGCTCTTCCAGTCGGTTTGCTTTGTTACGCATGCTTAATACCTGAATGCCCTGCGCACTCAACTGTGAGAACACGCTGTTGATACCCTGCTCGCGCAGCACTTCTACCTCCAGCGTCGAGGTATCGACCAGGCGATAGTTGTAGCCCTCCAGTTTCGGCAGCGCGCTTTTCGCCGCCAGATCGAGGATAAAGGTCTCTGATTTGAGCTTGGAGAGCAGATTCTTCATCGAGGTGTTTTCCACCAGCTCACCGTGCTGAATAATGCCGATATTGCGGCACAGCATTTCCGCCTCTTCCAGGTAGTGCGTGGTCAGAATGATGGTGGTGCCTTTATCGTTCAGATCTTTCAGGAAGCCCCACATGGAACGACGCAGTTCAATATCCACGCCAGCAGTCGGCTCATCAAGAATAAGCAGCTTTGGCTCGTGCATCAGCGCGCGGGCAATCATCAGGCGGCGCTTCATCCCCCCGGACAACATCCGCGCGCGTTCGTTACGCTTCTCCCACAGGTCGAGCTGTTTCAGATACTTTTCGCTGCGCTCAAGCGCCTCTTTGCGCTCAACGCCATAGTAACCCGCCTGGTTAACAACAATCTGCTGTACCGTCTCAAACGGGTTGAAGTTGAACTCCTGCGGCACCAGCCCCAGCTGACGCTTGGCGTTGACCACATCTTTTTGCAGATCGTAGCCAAACACGCTGACGCGGCCGGAGGTTTTATTGACCAGCGAGCTGATGATCCCGATGGTGGTGGATTTCCCCGCCCCGTTCGGCCCCAGAAGCGCGTAGAAATCTCCCGCTTCGACTTTAAGATCTATCCCGCGCAGCGCCTGAACGCCCCCCGGGTAGGTTTTTTTGAGCTGTTCAAGCTCCAGTGCAATCGCCATGAATTCAACTTACCTTAAGTTCTGACACACGTTGTGTGGTTTCATTAAAAGTCGGGTTACCCTATAGTAGCGCAACGCAATCACTTGGTTACAGGTCGCTAACCTCCATGAACGACATAGATACACTCATCAGCAACAATGCACTATGGTCAAAAATGCTGGTGGAGGAAGACCCCGGATTTTTTGGAAAACTCGCGCAAGCGCAGAACCCGCGCTTTCTCTGGATTGGATGTTCTGACAGCCGTGTCCCCGCCGAACGTCTGACGGGTCTTGAACCTGGCGAACTGTTTGTTCACCGCAATGTGGCTAACCTGGTTATTCATACCGATCTCAACTGCCTTTCGGTTGTGCAGTACGCCGTTGACGTTCTTGAGGTTGAGCACATCATTATTTGTGGCCACTACGGCTGCGGCGGCGTGCAGGCGGCGGTCGAAAACACAGAGCTGGGGTTAATCGATAACTGGCTGCTGCACATTCGTGATATCTGGTTCAAACATAGCTCACTGCTGGGCGAAATGCCGCAGGAGCGCCGTCTCGACACCTTGTGTGAGCTGAACGTAATGGAGCAGGTCTATAACCTGGGCCACTCGACGATTATGCAGTCTGCCTGGAAACGCGGGCAGAAGGTCTCCATCCACGGCTGGGCGTACGGTATTCACGACGGTCTGCTGCGCAATCTGGAAGTGACCGCCACCAACCGCGAAACGCTGGAACAGCGTTACCGCTCGGGAATTGCCAACCTCAAGCTTAAGCATGTGAACCATAAATAACAAAGCCGGGGGTTTTCACCCTCTCCCTGTGGGAGAGGGCTGGGGTGAGGGCATCAGCCCGCAATTATTCGTCCAGAATCACTACTTTCCCAACATACGGCAGATGGCGATAACGCTGCGCGTAATCAATGCCGTAACCCACCACGAATTCGTCCGGGATGGAGAAACCAACGAACTCCACCGGCACCTGCACTTCACGGCGTTCAGGCTTATCCAGCAGGGTACAAATCGCCAGTGATTTTGGTTCACGCAGGCTCAGGATCTCACGCACTTTAGAGAGCGTGTTACCGGAGTCGATGATGTCCTCAACAATCAACACATCTTTGCCACGAATATCTTCATCCAGATCTTTCAGGATTTTCACATCACGGGTTGTGGACATGCCGCTGCCGTAACTGGAGGCGGTCATAAAATCGACCTCGTGCGGCACCTGCACTTCACGGCACAGGTCTGCCATGAACATGAAAGAACCACGCAACAGACCGACCAGCACCATTTCGCTGCCGCTGTCCTTGTAATGTTCGGTGATTTGACGACCCAGTTCGGCGATACGCGCTTTGATCTCGGCTTCCGGGATCATCACTTCAACAGTATGTTTCATATTACTAACCAAATGATTTTAGTGAAAATCTCTCAATGCGGATGACTCTCGCTCCGGCATCGATACGCAAGCCAGCCATTATACCAGTAAATGGATTGCCCTGGCGTATGAGTTATAAAAAGCAATATTTGTGATTCCGATCACAGTTGTTAATACCTATAATTAATTGCTAGCAAATAATTAACAAAACTGACGAGTACTTTTCTATGGCTGAAACAAAAACTAAACAGCCGCGTCTACTGGTGACATTAACAGCCGCGTTTGCCGCATTCTGCGCGCTGTATTTGTTAATCGGTGGCGTATGGCTGGTCGCGATTGGCGGCTCCTGGTACTACCCGATTGCGGGTCTGGTTATGGTTGGCGTAACCGTCCTGCTTTTACGCAGAAAACAATCTGCTCTGTGGCTGTACGCAGCGTTACTGCTCGCAACCATGATCTGGGGCGTCTGGGAGGTCGGATTCGACTTCTGGGCGTTGACGCCGCGCAGCGACATTCTGGTCTTCTTCGGTATCTGGCTGATCCTGCCGTTTGTCTGGCGTCGTCTGATCGTCCCTTCCAGTGGTGCTGTAGCCGGTCTGGTCGTTGCCTTGCTGATTAGTGGCGGCATCCTGACCTGGGCCGGATTCAACGACCCGCAGGAGATCCACGGTACGCTGAACACTGAATCCACGCCGGCTGCGGCTATCTCGCAGGTGGCTGACGGCGACTGGCCAGCCTATGGTCGTAATCAGGAAGGTCAACGTTACTCCCCGCTGAAGCAGATCAACGCGGACAACGTGAAAAACCTGAAGGAAGCCTGGGTATTCCGTACCGGCGACCTGAAGATGCCAAACGATCCGGGTGAGCTGACCAACGAAGTGACCCCGATTAAAGTGGGCAACATGCTCTACCTGTGTACGGCGCACCAGCGTCTGTTCGCGCTCGACGCGGCCACCGGTAAAGAGAAATGGCACTTTGATCCACAGCTGAACTCCAACCCGTCGTTCCAGCACATCACCTGCCGCGGCGTCTCTTACCACGAAGCGCGCGCTGATAATGCCAGCCCGGAAGTCATTGCCGACTGTCCTCGCCGCATTATGCTGCCGGTGAACGATGGCCGTCTGTTTGCCATCAACGCTGAGACCGGTAAGCTGTGCGAAACCTTCGCTAACAAAGGCATTCTGAATCTTCAGACCAACATGCCGGACACTACGCCGGGTCTGTATGAGCCGACCTCCCCGCCAATCATTACCGATAAAACCATCGTGATTGCCGGTTCGGTAACGGATAACTTCTCTACCCGCGAAACCTCCGGCGTTATCCGTGGTTTCGACGTGAACACCGGTAAACTGCTGTGGGCCTTCGACCCGGGCGCGAAAGATCCCAACGCGATCCCATCGGATGAACACACCTTTACCTTTAACTCACCGAACTCCTGGGCACCGGCAGCGTATGACGCGAAGCTGGACCTGGTTTACCTGCCGATGGGCGTGACCACGCCGGATATCTGGGGTGGTAACCGTACGCCGGAGCAGGAACGTTACGCCAGCTCCATCGTGGCGCTGAACGCAACGACCGGTAAACTGGCATGGAGCTACCAGACCGTTCACCACGATCTGTGGGATATGGATATGCCGTCCCAGCCGACGCTGGCGGACATTACCGTTAACGGTAAAACCGTTCCGGTGATTTACGCCCCGGCCAAAACCGGCAACATCTTCGTGCTGGATCGCAGCAACGGTAAGCTGGTTGTTCCTGCGCCGGAAAAACCGGTTCCGCAGGGCGCGGCTAAAGGCGACTACGTTACCAAAACACAGCCGTTCTCTGATCTGAGTTTCCGTCCGGAGAAAGACCTCAGCGGTGCAGACATGTGGGGTGCCACGATGTTTGACCAGCTGGTATGCCGCGTGATCTTCCACCAGCTGCGCTATGAAGGCATCTTCACGCCGCCGTCAGAGCAGGGCACGCTGGTCTTCCCGGGTAACCTGGGGATGTTCGAGTGGGGTGGGATCTCCGTTGACCCTAACCGTCAGGTCGCCATCGCTAACCCAATGGCGCTGCCGTTCGTTTCCCGTCTGATCCCACGCGGTCCGGGTAACCCAATGGAGCAGCCGAAAGATGCGAAAGGCAGCGGTACCGAAGCCGGTATCCAGCCGCAGTATGGCGTTCCTTATGGTGTGACCCTGAATCCGTTCCTTTCTCCGTTCGGTCTGCCGTGTAAACAGCCTGCCTGGGGTTACATCTCCGGTCTGGATCTGAAGACCAACAAGATCGTCTGGAAGAAACGTATTGGTACGCCACAGGACAGCATGCCGTTCCCGATGCCTGTTCCAGTGCCGTTCAATATGGGTATGCCAATGCTGGGTGGCCCAATCTCCACCGCCGGTAACGTGCTGTTCATCGCGGCAACCGCAGATAACTACCTGCGCGCCTACAACATGACCAACGGTGAAAAACTGTGGCAAGGCCGTCTGCCAGCCGGTGGACAGGCAACGCCGATGACCTATGAAGTGAATGGCAAACAGTACGTTGTCATCTCCGCAGGTGGTCACGGTTCGTTTGGCACGAAGATGGGCGACTATATTGTCGCGTATGCACTGCCTGACGACGCTAAGTAATGAAAAAGCCCGGTGGCGCTAACGCTTACCGGGCTTTCGGGTGTCCTATGTAGGCCGGGTAAGGCGAAGCCGCCACCCGGCTTTTTTTATACGGTAAAGCCCAGCATCATCCCCGTATCTTCATGCTCCAGCAGATGGCAGTGGGCCATATAGGCAAACTCTTTCGGCGCTTCGTGATCGAACTTCACCAGCACCTCGCTGACACCGCCTTCCACCCTCACCGTATCTTTCCAGCCCCGGCGATGCGCGTCCGGCGCTTTACCGTTCTCAGAGAGAATACGGAACTGCGTGCCGTGGATATGGAACGGGTGCAGCATCATGTCGCCTTCGCCTGAAATTACCCAGCGTTCAAACTGCCCTTTCGTGGCGGCGAACATGGGTGTGTTCATATCGAACGCTTTGCCGTTGATGCGGTTGGCGTCGTGGAAATCGAAACCATGGCCGCCGTGATCCATGCCGCCCATTTTACCGTGGTCCATATTCATATGGCCCATCATCTGGCCGTGGTGCATTCCCGCCATGGCCTGATTGCCGTACTTCTTCATCAGCGCCTGCATGCCCATCATGTCGAGCATCGGGTCCATGGAGAGCTGAAGTTTACGCTGCGTAAGCCCGTCCAGCGACGGGAGTGCGGGTAGCGTGGTGAGGGCGTCCGGCAGCGTACCGGAAGCGGCGATCTGTAGCGGCTGAATGCGCAGGACCGGATGGGGTTTATCAAACGGCGCAACGGCCATCCCCATCTGGCTGACCGGCAGGGTCACCAGGTCAAACGCTTTGCCATCGCTGATATCCACCAGCACCTCGAAGCGCTCGCCCATCAGCATCGGCAGCTCGCTCACCTTCACCGGTTCCGGCAGCAGGCCGCCGTCGCTTGCCACCACATACAGCGGGCGTTTATCGCTGGTGGCGAAGTTCAGCGAGCGGGCGTTACAGCCATTTAGCAGGCGTAAACGCAGCCAGCCTTTTGGCGCGGCATGCTGCGGGTAGATTGCGCCGTTGGTCAGCAGCGTATCGCCAAACCAGCCTACCGCCGCGCTCATTACGTCCAGCTGATAGTCAATTTGCCCGTCAGCGCTGAATTTTTTGTCCTGCACAGTCACCGGGACATCGTCGATACCCCACTGTTTTGGCAGGCGCAGCAGGCGGCTTTCATCGTCTTCAATCAGCACCAGACCGGCCAGCCCCATCGCCACCTGATGGCCCGTTTTGCCATGCTGATGCGGGTGGAACCAGCAGGTCGCCGCACGCTGGTCAGGAGTAAAGGTGACGCTGCGTTTACCACCAGGCCTGATGACGCCCTGAGGCCCCCCATCCACTTCGCCCGGGACTTCCAGCCCATGCCAGTGCAGCGTGGTCTCTTGCGCTAACGTGTTATGAATGTCTACCGTCACCGCCTTCCCTTTGCGTAACTGCAACGCAGGGCCGAGCAAATTGCCGTTATAACCCCACGTCGTGGCGGCGTGCTGACCGAACGTGGTTTTACCGGCCTGCACCACAAGCTGAATGCGGCTGCGGGCATCTGCGGCGAGTAATTCAGGTATGGGTAAAGCAGGTCTGTCGGCGGCAAAAACGGCGCGGCTCCAGAGCGGTAACGCGCTGGCAACCCCCAGCGCGGCAGAAAATTTTAAAAAATCACGACGTTGCATGTGCATTTCCTTATTTCCAGCAGGCGATCTTTTGAGCATAAACCCTCCCCTTACCGGAAGGTCAAGCACGGCGGCAATAATAAAGATCGTCGGCCTGGCATCAAGTATGCTAACGTTAATTTTCCGTGATGCAGTGGTAAAGGCAATGAAGACGTTTTTCAGAACAATTTTGTTCGCCAGCCTGATGGCGATGTGTGCGAACAGTTACGCGCTAAGTGAAAACGAAGCGGAAGATATGGCCGATCTGACGGCAGTTTTTGTTTTTCTGAAAAACGATTGTGGTTACCAGAATTTACCCAATGGGCAAATTCGTCGCGCACTGGTCTTTTTTGCCCAGCAGAACCAATGGGACCTCAGCAACTACGACAGCTTCGACATGAAGGCGCTCGGTGAAGACAGCTACCGTGATTTAAGCGGTATTGGCATTCCCACTGCTAAAAAATGCAAAGCGCTGGCTCGCGATTCACTCAGCCTGCTCGCCTACGTGAAGTAACCTTCCCGACGCCCCTTGTTGACCCGCTAACCGCTTCACGGCGGTGTTGTGTTGCGCCCATCTGCCGGATGTAATGGATGCTAACGAAGGAGGTGCTCCCCATGACCGAAAAAACGGTATGGCAAGAAACGCTGCATGACCAGTTTGGTCAGTATTTTGCCGTGGATAACGTGCTCTATCATGAGAAAACCGATCATCAGGATCTGATAATCTTCGAAAACGCCGCCTTTGGCCGCGTAATGGCGCTGGACGGCGTGGTGCAAACCACCGAGCGCGACGAGTTTATCTATCACGAAATGATGACCCACGTCCCGCTGCTGGCCCACGGCAACGCGAAGGACGTGCTGATTATCGGCGGCGGCGACGGCGCGATGCTGCGTGAAGTCTCTCGCCATCAGAATGTCGAAACCATCACCATGGTGGAAATCGACGCCGGTGTGGTGTCGTTCTGCCGCCAGTATCTGCCCAACCACAATGCCGGCAGCTATGACGATCCGCGGTTTAATCTGGTTATCGACGATGGCGTCAATTTTGTTAACCAGACCACGCAAACGTTTGATGTCATTATTTCTGACTGTACCGACCCTATCGGCCCCGGCGCGTCGCTGTTTACCTCGTCGTTTTACGAAGGCTGCAAGCGCTGCCTGAAGCCTGGCGGGATTTTTGTGGCACAAAACGGCGTTTGCTTCCTGCAACAGGATGAAGCGCTTGATAGCCACCGTAAGCTGAGCACCTATTTTGCTGACGTCAGCTTCTACCAGGCGGCGATCCCCACTTATTACGGCGGGATCATGACCTTTGCCTGGGCGACGGATAACGACGTCCTGCGCCATCTCTCCACCGAAATTATCCAGGCCCGCTTCCACCAGGCCGGACTCAAATGCCGATACTACAACCCGGCGATCCACACCGCAGCCTTTGCGTTGCCTCAATATCTGCAAGACGCGCTGTCCTCAAAGGAGGTGAACTAATTGAAAAAGCTTAAACTGCATGGCTTTAACAATCTGACCAAAAGCCTGAGTTTTTGTATTTACGATATCTGCTACGCCAAAACAGCAGAAGAGCGCGATGGTTATATCGCCTATATCGATGAACTCTACAACGCCAACCGTCTGACCGAGATCCTGACAGAGACCTGCTCGATTATCGGCGCCAACATCCTGAATATCGCGCGCCAGGATTACGAGCCGCAGGGAGCAAGCGTCACCATTCTGGTCAGTGAAGAGCCGGTTGACCCGCAGCTTATCGACAAAACCGAGCACCCCGGCCCACTGCCAGAAGTGGTTGTCGCCCACCTGGATAAAAGCCATATCTGCGTGCACACCTACCCGGAAAGCCACCCGGAAGGCGGACTGTGTACCTTCCGCGCGGATATTGAAGTGTCGACCTGCGGCGTGATTTCACCGCTGAATGCGTTGAATTATTTAATCCACCAGCTGGAATCCGATATCGTCACTATTGATTATCGCGTACGCGGTTTTACCCGTGATATCAACGGCATGAAGCACTTCATCGATCATGAGATCAACTCCATTCAGAACTTCATGTCCGACGACATGAAGTCGCTATACGACATGATGGATGTGAACGTCTATCAGGAGAATATCTTCCACACCAAAATGTTACTTAAGGAATTCGACCTTAAGCACTACATGTTCCACACGAAGCCGGAAGATTTAAGCGAAGAAGAGCGTAAGGTCATTACCGACCTGCTCTGGAAAGAGATGCGCGAAATTTACTACGGCCGTAACATTCCGACCGTGTAATCGTGGCCCGAAGCAGGGACGCTTCGGGGAGTTACTTCTGTTTCATAAAGTCGCGGTAGGCGTTCACCACTTTCAGGAAATCTTCCACACCGCACAGCGACAGGCTCTCTTCGTCGTAGTAGCTCATCCCCTCTTCCATCTCATCACCCGAGAACTCAAGCTGGTTGGCACGCACCATCACCTCTTCGCCATCCATCCACAGGGTGTATTCGTGCCCGGCGCGTTGCCAGGAGCGTTCACTGCCTTTCACCGTTTCCGCTGCCTGTTCGACTTCATCCAGCAGCGCGAGGTTCTCTTTCACCTCTTCGTTAAACCAGTGTCCAACGGCTTCGTGCCCCATCGACATTCGCACTTTCACCACGCCGGTGATGTCGCGCAAAAATTCGTAATCCATAGCGTTTTCCTCTGCAAAGCCATTAGGGTAATTATCGCAGCAGAGAGGAAGAAAAAAAGCGGGAGAGGTGGGAGGAATGAAAATAAAAAAAATACCCCTCACCCTGGCCCTCTCCCAAAGGGAGAGGGAATAAAATCCCCCTCGCCCCTTGGGGAGAGGGGTTAGGGGTGAGGGGTTGGTGTTTATACTGCCGTCTGGAAGATCACCCCGTCAGCCTTCTCGGTGTACTGAGAGAGCTGGTCGAAGTTCAGATAGCGATAGGTGTCCACCGCCGTCTTATCTACCTGAGCCACAAAGGTCTGGTACTCTTCCGGCGTTGGCAGTTTGCCAATCAGCGCCGCAACCGCTGCCAGCTCCGCAGAAGCCAGGTAGACGTTCGCCCCGGTACCCAAACGGTTCGGGAAGTTACGGGTGGAGGTGGAGACCACCGTCGCACCGTCGGCCACGCGCGCCTGGTTGCCCATGCACAGGGAGCAGCCCGGAATTTCAATACGCGCCCCGCTCTTACCGAACACGCTGTAGTAGCCCTCTTCGGTCAGCTGCGCCGCATCCATACGGGTTGGCGGCGCCACCCACAGACGGGTCGGCAGCTGGCCTTTGTGAGTATCCAGCAGCTTACCGGCAGCACGGAAGTGGCCGATGTTGGTCATACAGGAGCCGATGAACACTTCGTCGATCTTATCGCCCTGTACGTCAGAGAGCAGACGCGCATCGTCCGGATCGTTTGGCGCACACAGGATTGGCTCTTTGATATCCGCCAGATCGATGTCGATCACCGCCGCGTACTCTGCGTCAGCGTCAGCTTCCAGCAGCTGCGGATCCGCCAGCCATTTTTCCATGCCCTGAATACGACGCTCCAGCGTACGGCGGTCGCCGTAGCCTTCCGCAATCATCCACTTGAGCAGCACGATGTTGGAGGTCAGATACTCAATAATCGGCTCTTTGTTCAGCTTGATGGTACAGCCCGCCGCAGAACGCTCGGCAGAGGCATCGGTCAGCTCGAACGCCTGCTCAACTTTCAGATCCGGCAGACCTTCAATTTCCAGAATGCGGCCAGAGAAGATGTTTTTCTTGCCCTTCTTCTCAACGGTCAGCAGACCCTGTTTGATGGCATACAGCGGGATTGCGTGCACCAGATCGCGCAGAGTGATGCCCGGCTGCATTTTGCCTTTGAAGCGCACCAGCACGGATTCAGGCATGTCGAGAGGCATCACGCCGGTCGCTGCGGCAAACGCCACCAGACCGGAGCCCGCAGGGAAGGAGATACCAATCGGGAAACGGGTATGAGAGTCACCGCCGGTACCCACGGTGTCCGGCAGCAGCATGCGGTTCAGCCAGGAGTGGATAACGCCGTCGCCCGGACGCAGGGAGACACCGCCACGGTTCATAATGAAGTCAGGCAGCGTGTGGTGCGTAGTGACGTCAACCGGCTTCGGATATGCCGCAGTGTGGCAGAAGGACTGCATGACCAGGTCAGACGAGAAGCCCAGGCACGCAAGGTCTTTCAGTTCATCACGGGTCATTGGACCGGTGGTGTCCTGAGAGCCCACGGAGGTCATTTTCGGCTCGCAGTACGCGCCAGGACGGATACCAGCGACGCCGCAGGCGCGACCGACCATTTTCTGTGCCAGCGAGAAGCCGCGATTGCTTTCCGCCACGTCTTTCGCCTGACGGAACACGTCACTGTGCGGCAGACCCAGCGCTTCACGCGCTTTGGTGGTCAGGCCACGGCCAATGATCAGCGGAATACGGCCACCGGCACGCACTTCGTCGATCAGCACGTCGGTTTTCAGCTCGAAGCTTGCCAACAGTTCGTTGGTTTCGTGGTTGCGCACTTCGCCTTTATACGGGTAAACGTCAATCACGTCGCCCATGTTCAGGTTGCTCACGTCCACTTCAATTGGCAGAGCGCCCGCATCTTCCATGGTGTTGAAGAAGATCGGTGCAATTTTGCCGCCGAGGCACAGGCCGCCGCCGCGCTTGTTCGGCACGTGCGGAATATCGTCGCCCATGAACCACAGCACGGAGTTGGTCGCAGATTTACGGGAAGAACCGGTACCAACCACATCACCGACGTAGGCCAGCGGGAAACCTTTCTCCTGAAGCGCCTCGATCTGTTTAATCGGGCCAACGCTACCCGGCTGATCCGGCTCGATGCCTTCGCGGGCGTTTTTCAGCATCGCCAGGGCGTGCAGAGGGATATCAGGACGAGACCACGCGTCCGGAGCCGGAGAGAGGTCATCGGTGTTGGTTTCACCGGTAACTTTAAAGACGGTCACGGTAATTTTTTCAGCAAGCGCAGGGCGGTTCAGGAACCATTCGGCATCGGCCCAGGACTGCATCACCTGCTTCGCGTAAACGTTGCCTGCTTTGGCTTTTTCTTCTACATCGTAGAAGTTATCGAACATCAGCAGCGTTGAAGAGAGCGCTTTGGCAGCAATCGGTGCCAGCTTTTCGTTGTCCAGCGCGTCAATCAGCGGATGAATGTTATAGCCGCCCTGCATGGTGCCGAGCAGTTCAATGGCTTTTTCAGGAGTAACCAGTGGGGAGGTGGCTTCGCCTTTGGCGATAGCAGCAAGGAATCCGGCTTTTACGTAGGCAGCTTCATCTACGCCAGGCGGTACGCGGTTGATCAGCAGATCTAACAGGAATTCTTCTTCGCCCTCAGGCGGGTTCTTCAGCAGCTCGACGAGCGCGGCCATTTGGGTTGCATCTAAAGGTTTGGGTACAATTCCCTCGGCGGCACGTTCTGCTACGTGCTTACGGTATTCTTCTAGCACGACGGTTCTCCTCGCTCTCATTGTCATATGCGGCGGGCGTTCTCTTCACGCTCCTGTGAGACAGCAGTTTGTAGGGTAAATGCCCGATACCGCGTCGGGCAGCATAGCAGGATTTCTGCACAGTGTTAATCTGTTTACAAAAAAGCAACATTAAATTATTTGCTGAATCGTTAAGCATGGTGTAGCGGGGAGACGAGGCGAATCTTGTCCTCTTTCCCGTCGCCTTTTCAGCTATCCGATATAATTGTGTAATAAATACTCACACTCTTTATCCGGACGCTCAGGTTGGTTTCCCAACAATAGTCAAAACTGTAAAACACGAGTGAATGATACTCGCGGCAACAGCAACGCCTCACGGCACTGCACTCGTCTCGTTGGAGTCAATCTATGAAGTTGCCTTTTAAGCCACATCTTCTTGTTCTGCTTTGCAGTGCGGGGCTGTTTGCCGCCTCGGGTGTCATGTACGTTAAAAGCCGCGCAACGGAACCTGCTACGCCTGCTCCGGTTGCACAACAACCTGGCGCACCGGTAGCCCAGCCTGCGCCCGTCGCTGCCCCGGTCTACACTGCGGCGCAAATCGACCAATGGGTTGCCCCTGTCGCGCTTTACCCGGATGCCCTGCTGTCGCAAATCTTGATGGCGTCGACCTACCCGTCAAATGTTATTCAGGCCGCGCAGTGGTCGAAAGACAATCCTAAAATGCAGGGTGATGCCGCCCTGCAGGCGGTAGCCACCCAGCCGTGGGATCCCAGCGTAAAATCCCTGGTTGCGTTTCCTCAGCTGATGTCGTTGATGGGCGAAAATCCGCCATGGGTACAAAATCTGGGAGACGCCTTCCTTGCACAGCCGAAAGATGTGATGGATTCCGTACAGCGGCTGCGCCTGCTGGCCCAACAAACGGGTGCGCTGCAATCCACACCGCAGCAGACGGTCATCACGGTCACGAAACCTGCATCGACAAAAACCACGACAACCGCAACGCCTACCAGCCCAACGGTGATCAAAATTGAATCCGCCGATCCACAGGTGGTTTACGTCCCTACGTATAACCCGAATACGGTTTATGGTACCTGGCCTAACACCGCTTACCCGCCGGTCTATCTTCCGCCTTCACCCGGCGAGCAATTCACTGACAGTCTGGTTAAAGGATTAGGTTTTAGCCTCGGGGTCGCTACAACCTACGCCATTTTCAGCAATATTGACTGGGATGACGACGACTGGGATCACCATCATCACGATGATGACTGGGACAATCACGGCGGTTATAACCGCAACGGTGATAACAACATCAATATCAACGTGGATAATTTCAACAGAATCAGCGGGCAGCACCTGAACGGTAATAACCACACCTGGCAGCACAATCCTGCCTATCGTGAAGGCGTGCCTTACCCGAATAACCAGCTGGCTAACCGCTTCCACTCTACACATACAGCCACCGGGCTAAGCGCGACGCAGCAAAATCCAGTCAATCGCGACAGCCAGCGCCAGGCCGCTCTCAGCCAGATGGAAAAATCAACGGGTAAAACCCTCCCACACTCAGTACATACAGCCACGCGGGACGCACAACGTCTGGCCTCAACGCAACAGTTGAAGCAGATCTCGCAGCGAAATAACTATCGTGGATATGACACCAGGCCACAGGCCGTAAAACGGACGAGCACGCCGCAGCGTGAACATCATCAGACTGACATGCACAGACAGGAGAAGCGGGTTTCACAGACGGTACAGCAGCCAGCCAGGCTGCATCGGGCCAATGCCCTGAGCGGCAACGACAGCCGCTCCGCCAACTGGCAAGCCCAGCAGCAGCGCGGGGCGCAAAGCCGGCAGCTCGCTACTCGTCAACATCAGCCGCGCCAGCTCACTGGTGAACGCGCTGAACGCCATGAATTCCGTCATCGTTAAGGGAGCCGACATGAAACGTCAATTACTCAGTGGAATGGTGTTGTTCATGGTCTCGGCGGCCGTCATGGCACAGCAATCGTTCAGTTCGCCAGAACAGGCGACCAGTGCGTTGGCAAGCGCCATCAGCGAGCAAAACGAAAGTGCGATGAACAATTTGCTCGGTGAAAACTGGCGCGATTTTCTGCCGCCCGAAGGCGTTGATCCTGATGCGGTCGATCGCTTCCTGCGCGACTGGAACGTTCATCATAAAACCGTCATCAGTGGCAACGTGGCGCACCTGGTGGTGGGCGATAACGGCTGGCAGCTACCGATCCCGGTGGTCAAAACGGCATCTGGCTGGCAGTTTGATATGCAGGAAGCCGCAGAAGAGATCCTGACCCGCGAAATCGGGCGCAACGAACTCGCAGCCATCGAAGCGCTTCACGCCTATGTTGATGCCCAGCAGAGCTATTTTGCGATGAACCAAAAGTACGCGCAGAAGATAGTCAGTTCTGAAGGTAAAAAGGATGGACTGTACTGGCCCGTCGCTCCCGGTGAAACGCCCAGCCCACTGGGTCCGGCGTTCAGTCCTCCACAGTCGGGGGCGGGTTACCATGGTTACCGATTCCGCATCCTGCCGGATAAAAATGGCTTTGCCATGGTCGCCTGGCCGGTGAACTACGGTCAGACGGGGGTAATGAGCTTTGTAATTAACCAGGATGACGCGGTTTATCAGGCAGATCTCGGCAACGATTCGGCGCAGAAAGCGCAGGCTCTTAGTGAATACCAGCCGGATAAGACCTGGCAGCCTGTCACACCCTGAACGCAGCGCATAAAAAAAGCGGCCTGAGGCCGCTTTTTTCATCTGAAGAAACTTATTTCTTCTTCGCTTTCGCGTTTGGCAGGTCAGTAATGCTACCTTCAAACACTTCTGCCGCCAGGCCCACGGACTCATGCAGAGTCGGGTGTGCGTGGATGGTCAGCGCGATGTCTTCTGCGTCGCAGCCCATTTCGATAGCCAGACCGATTTCACCCAGCAGCTCGCCGCCGTTGGTACCGACAATCGCACCACCGATGACGCGGTGAGTCTCTTTGTCGAAGATCAGTTTGGTCATACCGTCTGCGCAGTCGGACGCGATAGCACGGCCAGAAGCAGCCCACGGGAAGGTGGCAGTTTCGTAGCTGATGCCTTTCTCTTTCGCTTCTTTCTCAGTCAGACCAACCCATGCAACTTCTGGCTCGGTATACGCGATAGATGGGATCACTTTCGGATCGAAGTAGTGCTTCATGCCGGCGATAACTTCAGCGGCAACATGACCTTCGTGAACACCTTTGTGCGCCAGCATTGGCTGACCGACGATATCGCCGATAGCAAAGATGTGCGGCACGTTGGTACGCAGCTGTTTGTCAACGCGGATGAAGCCACGGTCGTCCACTTCCACGCCAGCTTTGCCCGCGTCGAGATTTTTACCGTTCGGCACACGGCCGATAGCCACCAGCACGGCGTCGTAACGCTGTGGTTCGGATGGGGCTTTTTTGCCTTCCATGGAAACGTAAATACCGTCTTCTTTCGCTTCAACGGCAGTCACTTTGGTTTCCAGCATCAGGTTGAATTTCTTGCTGATGCGTTTGGTGAAGACTTTAACGATATCTTTGTCGGCTGCCGGGATTACCTGGTCGAACATTTCAACCACGTCGATCTCTGAACCCAGCGCATGGTACACAGTACCCATTTCCAGACCGATGATACCGCCGCCCATAACCAGCAGACGCTTAGGAACGGTTTTCAGCTCCAGCGCATCGGTGGAATCCCACACGCGTGGATCTTCATGTGGAATGAATGGCAGTTCGATTGGGCGAGAGCCTGCCGCGATGATCGCGTTGTCGAAGTTAATCACGGTTTTGCCGTTTTCGCCTTCCACTTCCAGGGTGTTCGCACCGGTGAATTTACCCAGACCGTTTACCACTTTCACTTTACGGCCTTTGGCCATACCCGCCAGACCGCCGGTCAGCTGAGTGATAACTTTCTCTTTCCAGGTACGAATTTTGTCGATATCGGTTTTCGGCTCGCCGAAGACGATACCGTGTTCAGCCAGCGCTTTGGCTTCTTCGATAACTTTCGCTACGTGCAGCAGCGCTTTAGAAGGGATACAGCCGACGTTCAGACAAACACCGCCGAGGGTGCTGTAACGTTCTACGATGACGGTTTCCAGACCTAAATCCGCGGCGCGAAATGCTGCGGAGTAACCTGCCGGGCCTGCCCCAAGTACTACGACCTGAGTTTTGATTTCTGTGCTCATCATGACCTCTTAATGTATACCCGTCGTCCACCGGGTCGTTCTATCCGCCCGTATTTTACAAAACTGTTAACAATTTTGAAACAACAAACGGCTCACGAATTATCGCTTTCACCAATAACCTCAAAAACCCCATGAGATTATCAGAAAAAAGCCGGCCGACTGGCCGGCTTTTCGATTACATCACCAGGCGGCGAATGTCGCTCAGGGTGTTGTTGATGATGGTGATGAAACGCGCACCATCAGCCCCGTCGATTACGCGGTGGTCGAAGGACAGAGAGATTGGCATCATCAGACGCGGCACGAACTCTTTGCCATTCCACACCGGCTCCATCGCGGACTTGGACACACCGAGGATAGCCACTTCCGGCGCGTTTACAATCGGCGCGAAGTGGGTGGTACCCAGGCCGCCGATGCTGGAGATAGTGAAGCAGCCGCCCTGCATTTCGCCGGCAGTCAGCTTACCATCACGCGCTTTTTTGGAGATGGTGGTCAGTTCACGGGACAGCTCAGTAATGCTCTTCTTGTTCACGTCTTTGAAGACCGGAACCACCAGACCATTTGGCGTATCAACCGCAACACCGATGTTGATGTATTTCTTCAGCGTCAGCTTCTGGCCGTCTTCAGACAGGGAGCTATTGAAGCGTGGCATCTGCTCAAGGGCAGCGGCAACGGCCTTCATGATAAAGACCACTGGGGTGAACTTCACGTCCAGCTTACGCTTCTCAGCTTCGGCGTTCTGCTGTTTACGGAACGCTTCCAGATCGGTGATATCGGTCTTATCGAAGTGCGTAACGTGCGGGATCATCACCCAGTTACGGCTCAGGTTAGCACCAGAGATTTTCTGGATACGGCCCAGCTCCACTTCTTCGATTTCACCGAACTTACTGAAGTCCACTTTCGGCCATGGCAGCATGCCCGGGATACCGCCGCCAGCGGCTGCCGCAGGTGCAGCTTCGGCGCGTTTCACCGCGTCTTTCACGTAAGCCTGAACGTCTTCGCGCAGGATACGACCTTTACGGCCGGTGCCCTTCACTTTCGCCAGGTTCACACCGAATTCGCGCGCCAGGCGACGAATCAGCGGAGTCGCGTGGACGTAAGCGTCGTTTTCAGCGAACTCAGATTTTTCTGCTTTAGCAGCAGGGGCAGCAGCAGGTTTAGCAGCCTGAGCCGGTGCAGCAGCAGGTGCCGGAGCAGCCGCGGCAGCCGGAGCGGCGGCAGGCGCTGCGCCTTCCACTTCGAAGACCATGATCAGAGAGCCGGTAGACACTTTGTCGCCGGTGCTGATTTTGATCTCTTTAACGGTACCGGCGAACGGCGCAGGCACTTCCATAGAAGCTTTGTCGCCTTCAACGGTGATCAGTGACTGTTCAGCGGCAACTTTGTCGCCCACTTTCACCATCACTTCGGTCACTTCAACTTCGTCACCGCCGATATCCGGTACGTTAACGTCTTTCGCGCCGCCAGCAGCCGCTGGTGCAGCGGCCGGAGCCGGAGCAGCAGCCTGAGCAGGCGCAGCGGCAGGTGCTGCACCCGCCACTTCAAAGACCATGATCAGCGAGCCGGTAGACACTTTGTCGCCGGTGTTGATCTTGATCTCTTTAACGGTACCGGCGAACGGTGCTGGCACTTCCATAGAGGCTTTGTCGCCTTCTACGGTGATCAGTGACTGCTCAGCCGCAACGGTGTCGCCCACTTTCACCAGGATTTCGGTAACTTCAACTTCGTCACCGCCGATGTCAGGCACATTTACTTCTTTCGCTGCCGCGGCCGCTGCTGGAGCAGCAGCAGGAGCGGCTTCTTTCTTCTCTTCCTGCGCAGGTGCAGCAGCTGCTGCACCGTCGGCGGAATCGAAAATCATGATCAGTTTGCCAGTCTCGGTTTTATCGCCAACAGAGACTTTGATCTCTTTAACGATGCCAGCCTGAGGAGACGGGACTTCCATAGAGGCTTTGTCGCCTTCTACGGTGATCAGCGACTGTTCAGCTTCAACTTTGTCGCCTACTTTGACCAGGATCTCGGTGATTTCAACTTCATCAGCCCCGATGTCCGGTACATTGATTTCGATAGCCATTATTCTTTTACCTCTTACGCCAGACGCGGGTTAACTTTATCTGCATCGATGTTGAATTTGGTGATTGCGTCTGCAACCACTTTCTTATCGATTTCGCCACGTTTAGCCAGTTCGCCCAGTGCTGCTACAACCACGTAGGAAGCATCAACTTCGAAGTGGTGACGCAGGTTTTCGCGGCTGTCAGAACGACCGAAGCCGTCAGTACCCAGTACGCGATAATCATCAGCTGGAACGTAAGTACGAACCTGCTCAGCGAACAGTTTCATATAGTCAGTAGACGCCACCGCTGGCGCGTCGTTCATCACCTGAGCGATGTACGGAACGCGTGGGGTTTCCATTGGGTGCAGCATGTTCCAGCGCTCACAATCCTGGCCATCACGCGCCAGTTCAGTGAAGGAGGTCACAGAGTACACATCGGAACCCACACCGTAGTCTTTCGCCAGGATCTGCGCTGCTTCACGAACGTGACGCAGGATAGAACCGGAGCCCAGCAGCTGAACTTTACCTTTGCTACCTTCGATGGTTTCGAGTTTGTAGATACCTTTACGGATACCTTCCTCGGCACCTGCTGGCATTGCCGGCATGTGGTAGTTTTCGTTCAGGGTGGTGATGTAGTAGTAAACGTTCTCTTGCGCTTCACCGTACATGCGCTGCAGACCGTCATGCATGATGACTGCCACTTCGTACGCGTAAGACGGGTCGTAAGAGATACAGTTAGGGATAGTCAGAGACTGAATGTGGCTGTGACCATCTTCGTGCTGCAGACCTTCACCGTTCAGGGTCGTACGACCAGAAGTACCACCGATCAGGAAGCCGCGAGCCTGCTGGTCGCCTGCCTGCCAGCACAGATCACCGATACGCTGGAACCCGAACATGGAGTAGTAGATGTAGAACGGGATCATCGGCAGGTTGTTGGTGCTGTAAGAGGTCGCAGCAGCCAGCCAGGATGCGCCTGCGCCCAGCTCGTTGATACCTTCCTGCAGGATCTGACCTTTCTCGTCTTCTTTGTAGTATGCAACCTGCTCACGGTCCTGCGGGGTGTACTGCTGGCCGTTCGGGCTGTAGATACCGATCTGACGGAACAGACCTTCCATACCGAAAGTACGCGCTTCGTCGGCGATGATTGGAACCAGACGATCTTTGATTGACTTGTTCTTCAGCATCACGTTCAGGGCACGAACGAAAGCGATAGTGGTAGAGATCTCTTTGTTCTGCTCTTCCAGCAGCTGAGAGAAGTCTTCCAGGGCTGGCAGTTCCAGCTTCTCGGTGAAGTTAGGCTGACGAGCAGGCAGGTAGCCTTTCAGCGCCTGACGACGTTCGTGCAGGTACTTGTGCTCTTCAGACCCTTCCGGGAAGGTGATGTAAGACAGGTTTTCTACCTGCTCATCGGTCACTGGAACGTTGAAACGGTCGCGGATATAACGCACGCCGTCCATGTTCATTTTCTTAACCTGGTGAGCGATGTTTTTACCTTCTGCGGTATCACCCATGCCGTAACCTTTGATGGTGTGGGCCAGGATCACAGTCGCTTTACCTTTGGTTTCCTGCGCTTTTTTCAGTGCAGCGTAAACTTTCTTCGGATCGTGACCACCGCGGTTCAGCGCCCAGATCTGCTCGTCAGTCCAGTCTGCAACCAGGGCTGCGGTTTCAGGATATTTGCCGAAGAAGTGCTCACGAACGTAGGCACCGTCTTTGGATTTGAAGGTCTGGTAGTCGCCGTCAACGGTTTCGTTCATCAGCTGGATCAGTTTACCGCTGGTGTCTTTACGCAGCAGCTCATCCCAACGTCCGCCCCACATGACTTTGATCACGTTCCAGCCTGCACCCGCGAAGATGCCTTCCAGTTCGTTAATGATCTTGCCGTTACCGGTTACCGGACCATCCAGACGTTGCAGGTTACAGTTGATGATGAAGCACAGGTTGTCCAGCTTCTCACGGGTCGCGATGGTGATCGCGCCTTTAGATTCTGGCTCATCCATTTCACCGTCGCCCAGGAAGGCGTAAACGGTCTGCTCAGAGGTGTCTTTCAGACCACGGTGTTCCAGGTACTTCAGGAATTTAGCCTGATAGATTGCACCAATTGGACCCAGACCCATAGATACGGTCGGGAACTGCCAGAACTCAGGCATCAGTTTAGGGTGCGGATAAGAAGACAGACCCTTACCGTGAACTTCCTGACGGAAGTTGTTCATCTGCTCTTCAGTCAGACGACCTTCCAGGAAGGCACGTGCATAGATGCCCGGAGAGATGTGGCCCTGGAAGTACACCAGATCGCCGCCGTCTTTCTCGTTGGCTGCACGGAAGAAGTGGTTGAAGCACACTTCGTAAACGGTCGCAGAGGACTGGAAGGACGCCATGTGGCCACCCAGTTCCAGATCTTTCTTGGATGCGCGCAGAACGGTCATGATAGCGTTCCAGCGGATAGCAGAACGGATACGGCGTTCCAGATCCAGATTGCCCGGGTATTCCGGTTCGTCTTCGACGGCAATCGTGTTTACGTAGTTGCTAGCCCCTGCACCTGAAGCCACTTTCACGCCGCCTTTGCGCGCTTCTGAAAGCAGCTGATCAATCAGATACTGAGCACGCTCAACACCTTCTTCACGGATGACCGATTCGATCGCCTGTAGCCAGTCGCGAGTTTCGATCGGATCCACGTCATTTTGGAGACGTTCTGACATGGGGGTATTCCTTATCTATCTAATACGTTGATTTGTCTGGAACCTGTCCCATTGTGCTCTCGGTTAAGAACACAATAAGACAGGTTCTGCGTTTAGTTGCCGCGCTCTAAAAGTACCTGGCGCTTAATCCTTTCGTTGCTGTATGCGGCGCAATGAACGCTCGCGACGCGATTGTTCACGGCTGCGGTCCAGCAAGATTTCCTCAATGAAAGCCAGATGGCGGTGCGACGCTTCACGCGCCTGCTCCGGTTCCCCGGCCATTATCGCCTCGAATACTCGGGTGCGATGGTTGCTTACCAGCGGGAGCATCTCCCGACGGGCATACAACAATTCAAAATTCTGACGAACGTTCTGGGCCAGCATGGGCTCCATGCAGCGTAGCAGATGGAGGAGCACCACGTTGTGCGCTGCTTCGGTGACGGCAATTTGATACTGGACAACGGCGCTGGATTCGGCGTCTAAGTCGCCGGACTGCTGTGCCCGTTCAATGGCCTGATGCAGCTCGCGAATACGTACGCGGTCTTCATCAGTGCTGCGAAGGGCGGCGTAATAGGCCGCGATACCTTCCAGCGCGTGACGGGTCTCAAGCAGATCAAACTGGGATTCTGGGTGGTCAGAGAGAAGTTCTACCAGCGGGTCGCTGAAGCTCTGCCACAGGCTGTTTTGCACAAAGGTTCCGCCACCCTGACGACGGAGCAACAGGCCCTTTGCTTCGAGACGTTGAATCGCCTCACGCAGAGAGGGGCGTGAAACGTCGAACTGTTTTGCCAGCTCGCGTTCTGGCGGGAGTTTCTCGCCCGGGCGCAGTGTCCCTTCGAGAATCAAAAACTCCAGCTGCTGCTCAATCACATCGGAAAGTTTTGGTTGGCGAATTTTGCTGTAGGCCATATTCCCTGTCTTACGCCTTTTTGCCCGGAGTCAATTGGTCTTACCAATTTCATGTTCGTATCGCTAAAGTAACAAAGTATTCACCTTCTGTCCATATTGGTTTTGATTGAAATCAGGAAACCCGGCACATTTTAACAACCTTACAGAACTAACGTTTCAGGAATGTAACTTTGCACAAATGAAATGATTACTCCCAAAGGGGCAGTTTTAACCATATTTAAACGAGGGATTTTGCAATCTGAAGCGATTCAACAAGGCAAAATATGAAAATTCGTCCACTTATGACGCATTTCTATTCTATAGGTTGGGGTATGAGGGGTTAACGTACCGATTTACAATTGGTTTCTTTTTATTCAAGTCGTCATCATCCCTTCATAAAGCAGGTGCATTCGCTGGCACTTACCACTATTCTGGCGCTAACGGAAGCCATCTCCGCTTTTTTCGGTATCGTTAACCGTAAAGAAATAAATACAGAATATGGACTTTCATAATTACACACGCACAGCGTGAACATAACAACCACACACGAGGTTTCAAATGGAAGCTCAACAGCATGGCGATCAGCTAAAGCGCGGCCTTAAAAACCGCCATATTCAGCTCATTGCCCTGGGCGGTGCTATTGGTACTGGCCTGTTTCTGGGCAGTGCGTCCGTTATCCAGTCGGCCGGTCCGGGCATCATTCTGGGTTACGCAATTGCAGGTTTCATTGCGTTTTTGATTATGCGCCAGTTAGGGGAAATGGTCGTTGAGGAGCCGGTTGCAGGCTCTTTTAGCCACTTTGCCTACAAATACTGGGGCAGCTTTGCGGGCTTCGCCTCCGGATGGAACTACTGGGTTCTTTACGTGCTGGTTGCTATGGCGGAACTCACCGCCGTCGGTAAATACATTCAATTCTGGTACCCGGAGATCCCCACCTGGGCGTCTGCGGCAGTCTTCTTCGTGCTGATCAACGCCATTAACCTGACCAACGTGAAAGTGTTTGGGGAAATGGAGTTCTGGTTCGCCATTATCAAAGTAATTGCCGTTGTAGCGATGATCATTTTTGGCGGCTGGTTGCTCTTCAGCGGCAACGGTGGCCCGCAGGCAACCGTACGCAACCTCTGGGAACAGGGCGGGTTCCTGCCGCACGGCATGACCGGCCTGGTAATGATGATGGCGATCATTATGTTCTCCTTCGGCGGTCTGGAGCTGGTGGGCATCACCGCCGCGGAAGCCGACAACCCGGAGCAGAGCATCCCGAAAGCCACAAATCAGGTTATCTACCGTATTCTGATCTTCTACGTGGGCTCCCTGGCGGTCCTGCTCTCCCTGCTGCCATGGACACGCGTCACGGCGGATACCAGCCCGTTTGTGCTGATCTTCCACGAGCTGGGCGACACCTTCGTGGCGAACGCGCTTAACGTCGTAGTGCTGACCGCCGCGCTCTCTGTTTATAACAGCTGCGTTTACTGCAACAGCCGTATGCTGTTCGGCCTGGCGCAACAGGGCAACGCACCGAAAGCGCTGCTTACCGTTGATAAACGTGGCGTACCGGTTAACACCATTATCGTGTCGGCGGTCGTGACGGCGCTTTGCGTTCTGATTAACTACCTGGCACCGGAATCGGCCTTCGGCCTGCTGATGGCGTTGGTGGTTTCCGCGCTGGTGATCAACTGGGCGATGATTAGCCTCGCGCACATCAAGTTCCGCCGCGCCAAGCAGCAGCAGGGCGTAACCACGCGCTTCCCTGCCCTGCTCTATCCGCTGGGGAACTGGGTTTGCCTGCTGTTCATGGCGGCCGTGCTGGTCATCATGCTCATCACGCCAGGCATGGCGATTTCCGTCTACCTCATCCCGGTGTGGATTGCGATCCTCGGCGTGGGCTATATGGTGAAACAGAAAAACGCCAAAACGGTGAAAGCGCACTAAGTGTTTTCTCGCTGTACCCGCGGTTGCGGGTACAGCGTCTTGTTACCTTCCTCACAAATTCACGCCAACAGCAAAATCCTCCATATCACCGCCCTTATATTGCAACGCATATATCCGTTTGCCAGCGAATAATTCTCTCCATACCGAAACCCGGAGATCTGTCGATGGATAACAACAAACTGTCAGTAAAAGAAAAGATCGGCTATGGCATGGGTGACGCCGGATGCAACATTATCTTTGGCGCCATCATGTTATTTGTTAACTATTTTTATACGGATATTTTTGGTCTGGCGCCTGCGCTGGTTGGGGTACTGCTGCTGTCCGTTCGCGTGATTGACGCCGTAACGGACCCAATCATGGGCGCGATTGCCGACCGTACCCGCAGCAAATATGGCCGATTTCGTCCATGGCTACTGTGGATTGCCTTCCCCTATGCGCTGTTCAGCATCCTGATGTTCACCACCCCAGAGTGGAGCTATAACAGCAAAGTTATCTATGCATTTGTCACCTACTTCCTGCTGTCGCTGACCTATACCGCCATCAACATTCCGTACTGCTCGCTCGGTGGCGTGATCACCAACGACCCAAAAGAGCGCGTAGCCTGCCAGTCCTATCGTTTTGTTATGGTCGGTATCGCCACGCTGCTGCTGTCGCTTACGCTCCTGCCAATGGCCGACTGGTTCGGTGGGGATAACAAAGCCAAAGGCTACCAGATGGCGATGACCGTGCTGGCGCTGATTGGTACCTGCATGTTCCTGTTCTGCTTCGCCACGGTGCGCGAGCGCGTTCGCCCGGCTGTACAAACCCACGACGAACTGAAAAACGACCTGAAGGATGTGTGGAAGAATGACCAGTGGGTGCGCATTCTGCTTCTGACGCTCTGCAACGTCTGCCCGGGCTTTATCCGCATGGCGGCCACCATGTATTACGTCACCTGGGTAATGGGGCAAAGCACCCATTTCGCCACGCTGTTTATCAGCCTGGGCGTTGTCGGCATGATGTTCGGCAGTATGCTGGCGAAAGTGCTGACCGACCGCTGGTGCAAGCTGAAGGTCTTCTTCTGGACCAACATCGCGCTGGCGATTTTCTCCTGCGCCTTCTACTTCTTCGACCCGAAAGCGACGACAACCATTGTTGTGCTTTACGTCCTGCTGAATATCCTGCACCAGATCCCATCCCCTCTGCACTGGTCACTGATGGCCGACGTGGACGACTACGGTGAATGGAAAACCGGGAAACGTATCACCGGGATAAGCTTCTCCGGCAACATTTTCTTCCTGAAGCTGGGTCTGGCGATTGCCGGGGCGATGGTTGGCTTCCTGCTCTCCTGGTACGGTTATGACGCGGGCGCAAAAGCGCAGAGCGCGGATGCCATCAACGGCATTGTGCTGCTCTTTACCGTCATTCCTGGCATTGGATATTTAATTACCGCGGGCGTTGTACGTCTGCTGAAAGTGGACCGTGAGACCATGAAGCAAATCCAGTCCGATCTGGAGAAGCGTCGCACCAACTATCGTGAACTGAGCGACTATCAGGAATTTAAAGCCGCTGAGACTAAATAAGGAAAGCCGAATGCAAACCTGGCCAAACCCGTTTATTGAACAACGCGCCGACCCGTATATCCTGCGTCACGAAGGACAATATTACTTTATCGCCTCCGTGCCGGAGTATGACCGGCTGGCGATCCGCCGCGCGGACTCGCTGGAAGATTTAGGCAATGCCGAAGAGGTAGTTGTCTGGCGCAAGCCCGACACCGGCCCGATGAGCCAGCTGATCTGGGCACCGGAACTGCATCATATCGACGGCAAGTGGTACATCTACTTTGCCGCCACACATACCCAGGCGCTCGACGAACTCGGGATGTTCCAGCATCGCATGTTCGCCATTGAATGCGCAGATCGCGATCCGCTCACCGGTACGTGGGTGGAAAAAGGGCAAATCAAAACCCCGTTTGACACCTTCGCGCTGGATGCCACTACCTTTGTGCATCAGGGCAAACGCTGGTATCTGTGGGCGCAAAAAGCCCCGGACATTTCCGGTAACTCCAATCTTTACCTGTGTGAAATGGAAAATCCGTGGACGCTGAAAGGCGAGCCGGTGATGCTCAGTAAACCGGAATATGACTGGGAGTGCCGCGGATTCTGGGTCAACGAAGGCCCGGCGGTGCTGTTCCATGGCGATAAGCTATTTATCAGCTATTCCGCCAGCGCCACCGACGAGAATTACTGCATGGGATTACTGTGGATAGACGTAGATGCCGATCCGCAAAACCCGGCTAACTGGCATAAATCCCCGCGCCCGGTGTTCGTCACCAGCTACGAAAACCGTCAGTATGGACCAGGCCATAACAGCTTTACGCAGACGCCGGAAGGCGACGATGTGCTGGTCTACCACGCGCGAAACTACACTGAAATTGAAGGCGATCCGCTTTACGATCCGAATCGCCACACTCGCCTGAAGCTCGTCCGCTGGGACGACAACGGGATGCCTGATTTCGGCATCCCGCCTGCGGATACGCTGTAACGGCTTCGGCGCGCTGGGTCAGACCAGCGTGCCGTAAATCGTCAGCAACGCCACAATCACCACCACCACAAACGACGTTTTTTTCGCCATCGAGACGGCAGCTTTAGGCGTTTCGACTTTATTCGTGTGCGGCTCGCGAGCCAGCGAGAATTGAGCCAGTCGGGTTAAGACCTGATACTGCGCGGTATGGCGGTCTGCAAGGGAGGCAAACCACGCTGGCAACGCCTTTTCACCGTGACCGATGAGGGCATAGACCACGCCGACCAGTCGCACCGGAAGCCAGTCGAGCACGTGCAGAATGGCATCAATGCCGGACTGGAGACGTTCATGCGGCGTAAGGTAGCGGGCAAGCCAGGTCTGCCAGGCGCGCAGAAAAGCATAGCCCATCAGCAGTACTGGTCCCCATGGACCGCCCACCACAAACCAGAACAGCGGCGCCAGGTAGTAACGGAAGTTAATCCACAGCAGCGCGTTTTGTAGCTCGCGCAGAAATTCGCGTTCATCGCAGTCCGGCGGTACGCCGTGGATCATCGTCAGCTCGCTCGCCATCGCGCCGCGCGCGTGGACATCATCCCGGGAAGCAGCTTTCAGATACGCGTGATAGTGCAAACGCACCTTGCCCGCGCCAATACACAACACGCCCAGCAGTATCCATACCACCAGCAGCGGCACGTTGAAAAAGAGGCCGTAAAGTGAGCGTAGCAACAGGAACGTAATCACCATCACACCTGCCGTCATAAGCAGCGTGCGTAGCATGGAAAAATGCCTGATCCGGCGGAATAACACTTCCAGCCGATGATCCAGATGCCAGTGCTCGCCGAGCTTAAACAGGCGTTCGGCGATCATAACCAGCAGCATGGTAAACAACGTCATGTTATCTCCTTATCTGACGACGTGGTAAGCATGGCGTGAAACCGGGACCAGTCAAACGCCGGGCCGGGGTCGGTTTTTCTTTCGGGGGCGATGTCGCTGTGCCCCGTAATATTGTCTGCAATGGCGGGATAAAGCCCCACTAAAGTTTGCGTCACAGCAACCAGTTTCTGATATTGCGCATCGGTGTAAGGCGTGGTGTCCGTTCCTTCCAGTTCAATTCCAATGGAGAAATCATTGCACCGCTCGCGCCCCTGATACATCGACACGCCGGCATGCCAGACTCGCTTATCAAAAGGAACATACTGAACCACTTCGCCATCACGGCGGATCAGGCAGTGCGCCGATACGCGCAAATGCGCAATCTCAGCAAAGTAAGGATGAGCATCGGGATCTATCGTTCCTGTGAATAACGCGTCGATCCACGGACCGCCAAACTCACCTGGCGGGAGACTTATGTTGTGAACCACCAGCAGTGTGGGCTTTTCATCCTCCGGGCGGCAATCGTGGTGCGGCGACGGTACATGTCGCGCGTCCACCAGCCATCCGTTTTCTAACAACATGCTGGAACTCCTTATCTATGGTGCTGTTACTCGGTTCAGAGTAGCATGTTTCAATATTATGATTCGTTACCAATTTGGAGTTTTATCATGCCGCCTCGCCGCTATAACCCCGACCACCGACGTGACGCGCTTCTGGAACGTATTAATAGTGATATCCCGGCAAGCGTTGCCCATGCCCTGAGAGAAGACCTCGGCGGTGACGTCAGCGCCGATAACGATATTACCGCCCAATTGTTGTCAAAAGAGACACGGTCGCACGCGGTAGTCATCACCCGCGAAGCGGGGGTTTTCTGCGGCAAACGCTGGGTTGAGGAGGTCTTTACCCAGCTGGCGGGCGACGAGGTGCAGGTAACATGGCACGTTGAGGACGGTGATGCGGTCACGGCAAATCAGCCACTGTTCGAGCTGGACGGCCCGTCCCGCGTCTTGCTGACCGGTGAACGCACCGCGCTCAATTTTGTGCAAACGCTCTCTGGCGTTGCCAGTGAAGTACGCCGCTACGTTGACCTGCTGGCAGGCACCCGCACGCAGCTGCTGGATACCCGTAAAACCCTGCCGGGCCTGCGCACCGCGCTGAAATACGCCGTGCTCTGCGGCGGTGGCGCCAACCATCGTCTGGGGCTATCCGATGCCTTCCTGATCAAAGAGAACCACATTATTGCCTCTGGCTCGGTACGTCAGGCCGTGGAAAAAGCCTTCTGGCTGCATCCGGATGTGCCGGTCGAAGTGGAAGTGGAAACGCTGGATGAGCTGGACGAGGCCATTAAAGCGGGGGCTGACATCATCATGCTCGATAACTTCGACACGGAGCAGATGCGTGAAGCGGTCAAACGCACAAACGGCCAGGCGCAGCTTGAGGTGTCCGGCAACGTGACGTTCGACACCCTCCGCGAATTTGCTGAAACCGGCGTCGATTATATCTCCGTTGGCGCCCTGACCAAGCACGTACGTGCCCTGGACCTCTCGATGCGCTTCAAATAACTGATCTTCCCCTCTCCGCCCGGAGAGGGGAAATACGAAACCGCTCGCAATTACGCTGTCCTTCTCTGCAACACTGAATCATTTCCCTGAAAGCCCTTTCACGTTCGCGCTTTTGCCCCTCGTTTCTGCGCGCCGACACTGCCACAGTAGCGCCACTTAACGTAAGGAGCAGATATGAACAGACAACAAGGATTTACCCTGATTGAGCTAATGGTGGTCATTGGCATTATTGCCATCCTGAGCGCGATTGGCATCCCGGCCTATCAGAACTACCTGCGAAAAGCAGCGCTCACCGATATGCTGCAAACGTTCATCCCCTACCGCACCGCTATTGAGCTTTGCGCCCTGGATCGTGGTGGTGTGGATCGCTGCGACGCAGGAACCAATGGCATCCCCTCCCCGACAACCACGCGTTACGTTTCAGCGATGAGCGTGGCGAAGGGGGTCGTATCGTTAACAGGACAGGAGAGTCTTAACGGACTTGAAGTACTCATGACACCGATCTGGAGCGACGGTAACGGTATGACGGGCTGGACGCGTGCCTGCAACATTGCGTCCGACACGGCGCTCAGACAAGCCTGTGAAGATGTTTTCCGCTTCGACAACAACTGACAGGAGTGGACAATGAACACCGAACAGCTTATGACGCTCTGTCAGCGCCATCACGCACTGCTACTCGCAAGCGACACCGAGATGATCAGCATTGCGGTGGTGGGTAATCCTGCCTCTGAGCTGATGGAAGCGTTACGCTTCGCCACACAGAAGCGTATTGATATCGAGTGCTGGACGGCCGAGCGGATGGAAAAACGGCTTCAGTCCCTCTCATCATCACACCTGCCGGGAATAGTGCCAAACTCAGCCGCTGACGTGCTCAGTACAACGTTGCAGCAGGCAGTGAACCAGCGGGCTTCTGACATCCATATTGAACCGACGGAGCACGGCTACCAGATCCGTTTGCGAATCGACGGTGTTCTCTACCCGCAACCGCCGGTTTCCGCCGCCCTCGGTACGACTCTTGCCGCACGCCTGAAGGTGCTGGGCCAACTGGATATTGCGGAGCGCCGCCTGCCGCAGGACGGTCAGTTTACGGTGGAGCTGGCAAGCGTCCCCGTCTCTTTTCGTATCGCAACCCTTCCCTGTAGCGGTGGAGAAAAAATCGTGCTTCGTCTGCTTCACCAGGTGCAGCAGGCACTGGAGCTTGAACTGCTGGGGATGAGTGCAGACCAGCAGGCCCGTTTTGCCGGGGCGCTTAACAGCCCTCAGGGGTTGATTCTGGTCACCGGCCCGACCGGTAGCGGGAAAACGGTGACGCTGTACAGCGCGTTACAGGCGCGAAATACCCCTGACGTTAATATTTGCAGCGTGGAAGATCCCGTTGAAATCCCGCTTGCAGGCTTAAACCAGACGCAGATTAATCCGCGCGCGGGGCTGACCTTCCAGAGCGTGCTGCGTGCCCTGCTCAGGCAGGATCCTGACATCATTATGGTGGGTGAAATTCGTGACGGCGAAACGGCAGAAATTGCCATTAAGGCGGCGCAAACCGGGCATCTGGTGCTGTCCACCCTTCATACTAATTCGACGACTGAAACGCTGGTACGGTTGCAACAGATGGGCGTCGCGCGCTGGATGATCTCTTCGGCGCTCTCGATGGTGATTGCCCAGCGGCTGGTGCGTCGTTTATGCCCGTACTGCCGACAGGAAGCCAGCCGCCACACCGAATTACCTCGCACGCTGTGGCCCCGGCCGCTTCCTCGCTGGCAACCCACCGGTTGCGAACGCTGCTACCACGGTTTTTATGGTCGCGTAGCCATTTTTGAAGTGCTCGTCATCGACGACACGCTGCGGCAGGCCATCGCCAGCGGAGCAAGCACGGAGGTGATTGGTTCAAGCGCTCGTCAGGCGGGAATGACATCTTTGTTTGAGCACGGCTGCATGGCCGTGGAGCAAGGGCTGACCACGCTCGAAGAGCTGTTGCGCGTCCTGGGAATGCCCGATGGCTGCTAATTCGCTCTGGCGCTGGCGTGCCCTGACCACCGAGGGGGAGGTGCAAACCGGCACCCTCTGGGCCATCGACCGTAACGCAGCTTACACGGCTCTGGTGCTTAAACAGCTGCACCCGCTGGCGCTAAAACGCTGCCAGCAGCGACACCGATGGCAGGTGCAACACTGCTACGATATTTTTCGCCAGCTCGTCACGCTGCTACAGGCCGGACTCACGCTGTCCCAAAGCCTGCACATGCTGGCGGAACAGCATCCTTTGAAGCACTGGCAGGCGCTGCTGCACAGTCTTGCTGATGACCTGAGCGAAGGTTGCGCCCTGTCAGAGGCCATGAAGAAATGGCCAGAGGTGTTTAGCCCCCTTTATGTCTCGATGGTGAAGACGGGTGAGCTGACGGGTAAGCTCGAAGCCTGCTGCCGTCAGCTTGCGCAGCAACAAAAATCCCAGCAGCAGCTCAGTGTAAAGGTGAAGAAAGCGCTGCGCTATCCGCTGATCATCCTGACGCTGGCCGTTTTCGTGGTGCTGGCGATGGTCACGCTGGTGTTGCCTGAGTTTGCTGCAATCTACAAAACGTTCAACACCCCGCTCCCTTTGCTCACGCAGGCAGTCATGGGGCTGGCGGCCCTGGTTCAGGCGCATATGCTCACCCTTTTGGCCCTGCTCGTGGCAATGGTTGTCATCGCCTGTAAGCTGCGGCGGCATCCGCGCTGGCAGTATGTCTTATTACACGTACCGGTGATGGGCACGCTGATGCGTGGGCAAAAACTGGGGCAAATTTTTACCGTGCTGTCATTAACCCAGCAGGCTGGAATTGCTTTTTTACAAGGAGTGGAGAGTGTGGAGGAGACCGTTGAGAGTGGCTACTGGCAGGAGAAACTCCGTGAGATACGCAGCGATATCGAACAGGGGATGCCCGTGTGGTCCTCCTTCCAGAAGGCCTCTGTTTTTACGCCACTGTGTATTCAGCTCATTCGCACCGGAGAAGTATCGGGTTCACTGGATGTGATGCTGATGAATCTGGCCCGCCATCATACGGAACAGACATTTCAGCAGGCAGACAATCTGGCGGCGCTTCTTGAGCCTTTGCTACTGGTCGTGACAGGTCTGATTATTGGCACGCTGGTGGTGGCGATGTATCTGCCAATTTTCCATCTGGGGGATGCAATGAGCGCGGGGTAATGCTGGCGCACGGACGCGCGCCAGCCGTAGCCGTCAGAGGCTATTAAATACGCGGTTTTCCTGCTCCTGAACGCGGATAAACGTCGTGCGTTTAGTCAGCTCTTTCAGGCGGGAAGCCCCCACGTAGGTGCAGGCAGAACGCAGACCGCCGAGGATATCGCGCGCCGTGTTTTCGACCGGGCCGCGCAGTGGCAGCTTCACGGTTTTACCTTCCGCCGCACGGTATTTCGCGACACCACCCACGTGACGGGTCATCGCAGATTCAGAGCTCATTCCGTAGAACAGCATGAATTTCTCACCGTTCTCTTCCACCACGGTACCGCCGCTCTCTTCGTGGCCGGCCAGCATGCCGCCGAGCATCACGAAGTCCGCGCCGCCGCCGAAGGCTTTCGCCACATCGCCTGGCATGGTGCAGCCACCGTCGCTGATGATCTGGCCGCCCAGACCGTGCGCGGCGTCAGCGCATTCAATTACCGCAGACAGCTGCGGATAACCCACACCGGTTTTCACGCGCGTGGTGCAAACGGAGCCCGGGCCAATGCCCACTTTCACAATGTCGGCCCCGGAGAGGATCAGCTCTTCACACATTTCACCGGTCACCACGTTGCCCGCGATGATGGTTTTGGTTGGCCAGGCTTCACGCGCCTTGCTGACGAACTGGACGAAATGCTCGGAATAACCATTTGCCACGTCAATGCAGACAAAATTCAGCGCCGGATTGGCGTTCAGGATCTGTTTGGTTTTCTCAAAATCTGCATCAGACGTACCGGTCGAGACCATCACATGCTTCACCACGTCAGCCGAGGCGGAGGCGACAAACGCATTCCACTCCTCAGGGCTGTAGTGTTTATGTACCGCAGTAAGGATGTCGAATTGCGCCAGCGCGGTCGCCATCTCGAAGGTCCCGACGGTGTCCATATTGGCCGCGATAATCGGCACGCCAGACCACGTCTGACCGGAATGCTTAAAGGTGAATTGACGTTCGAGTTCAACGTCTGAGCGACTTTTCAGTGTAGAGCGTTTAGGGCGGATAAGAACGTCTTTGAAACCTAACTTCAGATCTTCTTCGATACGCATGTGCGGATTCCTGGGGTTAGAGGCAAATATATTAAAAGCACAACTCCAGTGACGCTATCATACGCACTAATACCTGCTCCGCAAGACTGCGAAATTCTCTTTTTTTACGCTACAATCCTATAAATTTACCTGGTAAAAAGCGGGTAAAGAGAGCTAAACATTGGCTGTTGTAAGTTTGAATTTTAAGCAACTGATTTTAAAACTGAATAATTCCCAGGATCTGATTTAATGGGGTATATCGTCGCATTAACCGGCGGCATCGGTAGTGGTAAAAGCACCGTTGCGCACGCGTTTGCTCGTCTCGGCATCACGATTATCGACGCCGATATCATTGCCCGTCAGGTGGTAGAACCCAATACACCCGCCTTAAACGCCATCGAAGCGCATTTTGGTCGCCGTGTGATACAGGCTGACGGCACCCTGAATCGTCGGCAGTTGCGTGAGTGCATATTTTCCGATCCGGCGGAAAAAGCCTGGCTTAATGCCCTGCTCCACCCCATTATCCACCAGGAAACTCAGCGTCAGATTGCCGCAGCCAGTTCGCCCTATGTGTTGTGGGTGATCCCGTTACTGGTGGAAAATCAGCTTCAAAATAAAGCAGACAGAACGCTGGTGATTGACGTTTCCCGCGAAACGCAAATCCAGAGAACCATGGCGCGTGACCATGTTTCACGCGAGCATGCTGAACAAATTCTTGCCGCACAGGCCACGCGCGAAGCGCGCCTCGCCGTTGCGGATGATGTTATTGATAATAACGGCGCACCAGATGCCATTGCATCGGATGTTGCTCGTCTGCACGCGCAGTATCTGACCTTCGCCGCGCAGGCCGTTGCACAGGAAAAACCATAATGTCGACTCATATCCTTTTTGAGCATCCGCTTAACGAAAAAATGCGTACCTGGCTACGCATAGAATTTCTTATTCAACAACTTTCACAACATCTGCCCGTCAACGATCACGCCACCGCGCTGCATTTTTTCCGCAACGTGGGCGATCTGCTGGATGTGATTGAACGCGGCGATGTCCGCACTGAGCTGTTGAAAGAGCTGGAGCGCCAGCAGCGTAAATTACAGGCCTGGGCCGAAGTACCGGGCGTAGATAAAAGTCGAATTGACGCTTTACGCCAGCAGCTAAAAAACAGCAGCGCGACGCTGATGGCCGCGCCGCGCGTTGGACAATTTTTACGCGAGGACCGTCTGATTGCGCTGGTGCGTCAGCGTCTGAGCATACCGGGCGGTTGCTGTAGCTTTGACCTTCCAACGCTGCATATGTGGCTGCACATGCCGCAGGAACAGCGCGATCGCCAGGTGAACAGCTGGATGGGCAGTCTGGAGCCGATGAATCAAACGTTATCCCTGATCCTCGATCTTGTGCGTAACTCTGCCCCGTTCCGCAAGCAGACCAGTCTCAACGGTTTTTATCAGGATAACGGCGACGACGCCGATCTTCTGCGTTTGAATCTCTCTCTTGGCGAGCAGCTTTACCCGCAAATTTCCGGACATAAAAGCCGTTTCGCGATCCGCTTTATGCCGCTGGACAGTGAGCATGGCACCGTGCCAGAACGCCTCGATTTTGAACTGGCCTGTTGTTAAGGAGTGCCGATGTCTGACGTAACCACCGTAAACTGCCCAACCTGTGGGAAAACTGTCGTCTGGGGAGAAGTGAGTCCATTTCGCCCATTCTGCTGCAAACGCTGTCAACTTATAGACCTGGGCGAATGGGCGGCGGAAGAGAAACGCATTCCGAGCGAAGGCGATCTCTCGGATAGCGATGACTGGAGCGAAAACCAGCAGTAACATTAAAAGCCTGCTGGCGCTTCGCTTAGCAGGCCTACGGTTGTGCGACCAGCCGGAGGATCACAGGCTCATTGGCAGGCGGGAATTTTTCCGCATCGCTGGCCTGAAGCTCAATCCAGTTACCCGGCTGCCCCTCTTTTCCCCATGGCTCACCTTCCCAGTTTTCCACCAGCCAGAACCAGAGCGTGATGTGCCTGTCCGGAAACTGGTACTCCAGCTTATCGAACAGCGTTGCGTCAAGCGGGGTGATCCCCACCTCTTCCTGAAGCTCACGCACCAGCGCCTGCTCCGGCGTTTCACCTGATTCGATTTTCCCGCCGGGGAATTCCCATTTGTTGGCCATATGCGCATCGGCGGCACGTTGGGTAATGAAGATCTGGTTTTGCGGGTTGCGAATGATCCCGACAGCAATTTGCAGTGTTTTCATCATGTCACGTCCATAAAAAAGGCGCAGATATCTGCGCCTTTTCGGTTTGTTATGTTCTTAGCTCAGGCGGCCGTGGCACGCCTTGTATTTTTTGCCGGAACCGCATGGGCACGGATCGTTACGACCGACTTTACGATCGCCCGTCTGCGCTGCGATTGCCGCTGCGGCTTCGCTCTCATCGGTCTGATGACTCAGCTGCTGCATCTGTGCCAGACGCTCAGCTTCTTCACGACGCTGCTGCTCCATCGCTTCCACTTCTTCCGGCATACGCACCTGAACTTTGCTCAGAGTGCTGATGACTTCATACTTCAGCGACTCTAGCATGGCAGCAAACATGGAGAAGGATTCACGCTTGTACTCCTGCTTCGGATCTTTCTGCGCATAACCACGCAGGTGGATACCCTGACGCAGGTAGTCCATTGCCGCCAGGTGCTCTTTCCACAGGGAGTCCAGGGTCTGCAACATTACGCCTTTCTCGAAGTGACGCATCATCTCAGCGCCAACCACTTCTTCCTTACGCTTGTAGACGTCCAGCGCGGTTTCGTAGATACGCTCGCGCAGGGTCTCTTCGTGCAGCTCAGGCTCTTTGTCCAGCCACTCTTTGATTGGCAGTTCGAGGTCGAAGTCGTTTTTCAGACGTTCCTGCAGGCCTTCGATATCCCACATCTCTTCCAGAGACTGCGGTGGAATGTGCGCGTCGATAGTGGCTTTGAACACATCTTCGCGAATGCTGTTGATGGTTTCGCTCACGTCGGACACGTCCAGCAGTTCGTTACGCTGGGTATAGATTGCACGACGCTGGTCGTTGGCAACGTCATCATATTCCAGCAGTTGCTTACGAATGTCGAAGTTGCGGCTTTCTACTTTACGCTGGGCGTTGGCAATCGCTTTGGTAACCCACGGGTGCTCGATCGCTTCGCCTGGTTTCATGCCCAGTTTACGCATCATGCCGGACACACGGTCAGAGGCGAAAATACGCATCAGCGCATCTTCCATGGACAGATAGAAGCGGGAAGAACCGGCATCACCCTGACGGCCCGCACGACCGCGCAGCTGGTTATCGATACGACGAGATTCATGACGCTCGGTACCAATGATGTGCAGACCACCGGATGCCAGCACCGCGTCGTGACGCACCTGCCAGTCGGCTTTGATCTGCGCGATTTGCTCCGGGGTTGGGTTTTCCAGCTCGGCCACTTCGGCCTGCCAGCTACCGCCGAGCATAATATCGGTACCACGACCCGCCATGTTGGTAGCGATGGTTACGGCAGCCGGGTAACCCGCCTGCGCAACGATATCTGCTTCTTTAGCGTGGAACTTGGCGTTCAGCACGTTGTGCTTGATGCCCGCCTTGGTCAGCTCGTTAGACACCACTTCAGATTTCTCGATGGAGATGGTCCCCACCAGAACCGGCTGGCCCTTCGCGGTACGATCGCGAATATCTTCGATGATCGCCTGGATTTTTTCCGCTTCGGTCATGTATACCAGGTCCGGCATATCCTTACGGATCATTGGACGGTTGGTTGGTACTACCACGGTATCCAGCTTATAGATGGAGCTAAACTCAAACGCTTCGGTATCTGCGGTACCGGTCATCCCCGCCAGCTTCTCGTACAGACGGAAGTAGTTCTGGAAGGTGATGGAGGCCAGCGTCTGGTTTTCGTTCTGAATATCCACGCCTTCTTTCGCTTCCACGGCCTGGTGCAGACCATCGGACCAGCGACGTCCCTGCATGGTACGACCGGTGTGTTCATCGACGATGATGACTTCACCGTCTTTAACGATGTAGTCAACGTCGCGGGTGAACAGGGCGTGCGCGCGCAGTGCAGCCGTTACGTGGTGCATCAGCATAATGTTGCTCGGGGAGTACAGAGACTCGCCCTCTTCCATAATGCCTTCAGCCACCAGCAGCTCTTCGATTTTCACCAGGCCGCGTTCGGTCAGGTTGACCTGACGCGCTTTTTCATCCACGGAGAAGTGACCTTCACCCTGGAAAGTATCGGAGTCTTCTTTCTCCTGACGCAGCAGGTGTGGAATGATTTTGTCGACTTTACGGTACATCTCGGAGCTGTCTTCGGCCGGGCCGGAGATGATCAGCGGGGTACGCGCTTCATCGATCAGAATGGAGTCAACCTCATCCACCAGCGCATAGTGCAGTTTACGCTGGACGCGCTCTTCAGGACTGAACGCCATGTTGTCACGCAGGTAGTCGAAGCCGTATTCGTTGTTGGTGCCGTAGGTGATGTCCGCGTTGTACGCTTCACGCTTGGCAGGTGCCGGCAGACCGGACATGTTAATGCCCACGGTCATGCCGAGGAATTCGAACAGTGGACGGTTATTTTCGGCGTCGCGTTGCGCCAGATAGTCGTTGACGGTAACAACGTGAACGCCCTTACCCGTCAGCGCATTCAGGTAAGCCGGCAGCGTTGCAGTCAGGGTTTTACCTTCACCGGTACGCATTTCCGCGATGCAGCGCTCGTTGAGCACCATCCCGCCCAGCAGTTGCACGTCGAAGTGACGCATGCCGAACACGCGTTTACTGGCCTCACGTACTACGGCAAAGGCTTCCGGGATCAGGCTTTCTAAGGTTTCGCCTTTCTCCAGACGCGCACGGAACTCCGCGGTTTTTGCTTTCAGTTCATCATCAGAGAGCTTCTCCATCGCCGGTTCCATACCGTTGATGACGTTCACAGCTTTGCGCATGCGGCGCAGGGTACGATCGTTACGACTACCAAAAACTTTGGTTAATAATTTGATTAGCATAATAAATTCTCAAACGCCCCAGTCGGGCAGATAAATTAAGGTATTGAAAAAGATTAATTTAGCTGAGGCGTTGAGGCCCGGCACGGATGCCGTGAACCTGGCTAATCCAGGTCGAAACAGAGAAGGATGCGGGGGAAACAAAAGCAGTTTGCGCCGTCTGACTCACGGTCACAGGCGGCTGGTTGTCCTGCGTCAGAAGCGCATTGAGCGTATCGAGCAGAGCAAGGTGCTGAGCCTGGACCGGCAGCGTTTCTTCAGCAACAGGCATCGTCTGCGGCGCCATCGCGAACGACAGATGGCGAATAACCGTGCGAATCGCGTGTTGCTGCCAGTAATCAACGGAGAAATTGGGACGACGGCTGGCTTCAAGCCATGCGAGATTAGTGAAGTTAACCCGCGTGGTGAGATCGTGCTTGGTCGTCGTGGAACGTGCTGGGGTTGCCGCGTCTGCGCTGTTGCTGAGCACAGGCAAGCCGAGACTCGCCGCGACCATCCCCAATAAGAGATGCGGCCAGAAGTAACGTCTGCCAAATTGTCGCCAGCGCGTCAGTATTCCGCTCACTTGCTCCACCACGTTCGCCCGCCAGTGCAGGCTGAGTTCAGTTATTCTTTTTTAGCGCCCAGATATTACCACTAAAGCCAATACACGACAGCAGGAATGACACCTTGCAGCAGGTAAAAACGGTCATTAATGCAGCGAACACACCGTTATTTGGCACCCAACACAGGCCAGGGGTGAGAGAGACAAATCCAGAAAGGGCAGAAATAAAAACGACTGGCTTCCCTGGTCGGAGAGAGTACCAGGTGAACCAGTCGCTTTTCTTACGAAACGGCTTTAACCGTTACGCCAGGACCATAGTCGGGGCTTTGAACGCCAGCGGCAGTTCAGCTTCGTCTTCGAAGGTCACATATTCCCAGGCTTCCTGTTTTGCCAGGACGGCCTGCAACAGTTTGTTGTTCAGTGCATGACCGGATTTAAACGCGGTAAAGGCACCAATGATGTTGTGACCACACATGAAGAGGTCGCCGATCGCGTCCAGCATTTTGTGACGGACAAATTCATCTTCAAAACGCAGGCCGTCTTCGTTCAGTACGCGATAATCGTCAACAACGATGGCACAATCGAAGCTGCCGCCCAGGCACAGGCCGCGGGATTGCAGATATTCGATATCACGCATAAAGCCGAAGGTACGTGCTCGGCTGATCTGACGCATGAACGCATCCGCAGAGAAGTTCATCGCATAGCGCTGGGTGCTGGAGTCAATCGCAGGATGGTTAAAATCGATGGTGAAGTCCAACGAGAAACCATTGTACGGTTTGAATTCAGCCCATTTGTCGCCATCTTCGACGCGAACGGTCTCTTTAATGCGAACAAATTTCTTCGCGCAGTTCAGTTCTTCGATGCCGGCATCCAGCAACAAATAAACGAACGGAGCAGCACTCCCGTCCATGATCGGGATTTCTGGCGCATCGACTTCAACCATAATGTTGTCGATACCCAGACCCGCCAGGGCGGCGTTCAGGTGCTCTACGGTAGAAATCCGCACGTCATGCTCGTTCACCAGACAAGTACAGAGCATAGTATCACGCACAGATTTGGCATCGGCCGGAAAATCTACCGGTGGATTCAAGTCGGTGCGACGATAGATGACCCCGGTATTGGCCGGCGCAGGGCGTAACGTCAGTGTGACTTTCTTGCCGGTATGTAAACCGACACCCGTCGCCTGAACGATACGTTTAAGTGTCCTTTGTTTGATCATCGTATAATCTCGCCAAATTAACTATCCAACCGAGAGTGTATATCACTAACGGTGGGCCAGTTTAGCACAAAGAGCGCAAATCCCCAAATTCCAGCCAATTCTTAGTCAGCTTGCTTACGCAGGAACGCCGGGATATCCAGATAATCTGGCTCTTTTGCCGTTTGTGGAGTCGGGTCGTTCACCACTTTCGCAGCCGGTTTTTGCTCCTGAGTCAGAGGCGACATACCGTGCTGCTGGTAACGATCCATCACCGGCTGCTGAGTCTGTTTGTTGGTCACGAGGGTGATCTCAGGACGCTTGTCCATACCGATACCGGTGGCCACAACAGTCACACGCAGTTCGTCGTTCATTTCCGGGTCAAGGGACGTACCGATAACAACGGTCGCGTTGTCAGAGGCGAATGCACGGATGGTGTTACCCACGGTTTCGAACTCATCCAGACGCAGGTCAAAGCCAGCGGTAATGTTGACCAGCACGCCGCGCGCGCCAGACAGATCGATATCTTCCAGCAGTGGAGAAGAGATCGCCATTTCAGCGGCTTCTTCCGCACGGTCTTCACCGCTCGCCACGCCAGAGCCCATCATCGCGTAGCCCATCTCGGACATCACGGTGCGAACGTCTGCAAAGTCGACGTTCATCAGGCCAGGACGGGTAATCAGTTCAGCAATACCCTGAACCGCGCCTTTCAGCACGTCGTTTGCCGCGCCAAAGGCGTCCAGCAGAGAGATACCGCGACCCAGCACTTTCAGCAGCTTGTCGTTCGGGATGGTAATCAGAGAGTCCACATGCTTGGACAGCTCGGTGATACCCTGCTCCGCGAAAGCCATACGCTTCTTACCTTCAAAGTTGAAAGGCTTGGTCACGACAGCAACGGTCAGAATACCTAAATCTTTAGCGACTTCCGCCACAACGGGTGCTGCACCGGTACCTGTACCGCCGCCCATACCCGCTGCGATGAAGACCATGTCTGCACCGTCCAGTGCAGCGCGCAGCGCTTCACGATCTTCTTCAGCCGCGTTGCGGCCCACTTCCGGGTTAGCCCCTGCTCCCAGACCTTTAGTGATGCCACCACCGATCTGAATCGTCTGGCCAACAGCCGTTTTACGCAGTGCCTGCGCATCGGTGTTCACCGCGAAGAATTCAACACCTTCGATGCGCTCGCGCACCATGTGTTCTACGGCGTTACCGCCGCCGCCACCGACGCCGATGACTTTAATCACCGCGTCGTTGGTTAATTCCATAGGTTCAAACATAATCTCTCTCTCCGTTGTGCCTGTCGCCCGAGACCGCTAATTCTCTCCGGTCTCTTAAAAAAATTAAAATTCTTTTCGCAGCCAGGTGTTAAGTCGTTTGACCCACGACCCCACCGAGACGCGTTTTTCCACCTCTGCCTCACCACTTAAATGGGACTCTTTCCCGTAGTGCAGCAGGCCCACCGCCGTTGAATAGTACGGCTCCAGGGCATAATCCGTTAAACCGGTGATATTCAGCGGCGCACCGATACGCACCTGCGTATGGAACACGCGCTGAGCGCAGGCCGCAAGACCTTCAATTTGCGCTGCCCCGCCGGTTAATACAATCCCCGCCGCGAGATGATGTTTCACACCCTGCTGGCGAAGCTGTTCCTGTAACTGCAAAATCTCTTCGTTGACCAGGTTGAGCAGCTCGGTATAACGCGGCTCAATTACCTCTGCCAGCGTCTGGCGTTGCAGGCTGCGCGGCGGTCGACCGCCTACGCTCGGCACTTCAACGCTCTCGTCTTTGCCGACGATAGAGCCCAGCGCGCAACCGTGGCGCACTTTAATCGCCTCTGCATCGCTCGGTGGCGTACCAAAGGCGTAAGCGATATCGCTGGTCACCACATTCCCGGCGTACGGGATCACTTTGGTGTGGCGCAACGCACCGCCGGTATAGACAGCCATGTCCATTGTACCACCACCAATATCGACCACACAGACGCCCAGTTCACGTTCGTCTTCGGTCAGCACGGAATAGCTCGCGGCAAGTCCGGCGAAAATTAGTTGGTCAACTTTCAGGCCACAACGTTCAACGGCTTTTACAATGTTCTTCGCCATATCGTTGTGACATGTGATCAGGTGCACTTTTGCCTGCATACGTACGCCCGACAGACCGACCGGATTCTTGATACCTTCCTGGTAGTCGATCGCGTATTCTTGCGGGATCACATGCAGCACACGGTGCTCGTCGCGAACACGCACAGATTTCGCCGTGTGGACAACGTTCTCAACGTCTTCCTGCGTCACTTCTTCTTCAGAAATCGGCACCATACCGATTTCATTCTGGCAGCTGATGTGCTTACCAGAAAGAGCCAGATAGACAGAGGAAATCTGGCAATCTGCCATCAATTCAGCCTGGTCGATGGCGCGCTGAACGCATTTCACCACCGACTCAAGGTCGTTTACCCCACCTTTATCCATACCACGGGAAGGGCAGCTGCCCACGCCAATGATATTGACCATACCGTCGGGCAGAACTTCCCCTACCAAAGCGGCAACCTTCGCGGTGCCAATCTCCAGTCCTACTACCAATTTTCTGTCCGTCGACTTGATCATTGTTGTTCTGCCTGTACCTGTGCCTGATTTTGTTGCTGATTAGGTTCCTCGACCGGAGCCGGCTCCCAACCGACTGCTGCGCCTGAGTCATAGCGCAAATCAACGTAGCTTATCCGTTTGCCATCCGTCTGCGCCTGCTGCTGTAAAACCGGGTAAAGTTCTACAAAACGCGCCAGACGTTTCATTGTGTCGCCGCGGCCAAGATTGAGCTTAATGCCATTCGTTAAGGTCAGCTGCCAGGAACGGCGCGCCGTCATCGCAGCATCTTTTAACGTAAAGCGATCCTTAGCCAGCACCTGCCCCATCTCACGAAAACCCTGCAATACTTCGTTTTCGCTGCCTTCCGGGCCATACAACATCGGTAAATTCTGCTTGTTGACACGATCGCTCGGGACGCTGAACGAATTTCCGTCTACGTCAACCATATGCTGATCATTCCAACGCGCAATCGGCACATATTCAACCAGATGAATCTTCAATTCATCAGGCCATTGCTTTCTGACACTCGCCTGTTTTATCCACGGCAGACGTTCAATCTGGCTCTGGATAATGTTGACGTCCTGCGTCATAAAGGTGCCAGGCGACCCCAGCGCCAGAATTGACTGGCGAATGTCATCGTTACGCGTGTAGTGACGCTCTCCGGTCACTACCAGCTTCGACAGCGGCAACCGCTGTGCGTCTTCCATCCAGCCCAGCACCATCCAGCCGCTGATAAACACGGTGCACAGCACCCCGAGCAGGAAGATAATCCCTGCAAGACGCGTTCCATTACTCCGGCGCGAAGAAGAATATTCTTCTTCGTCATCGCGGTTGCGCGTGTTCAACGCAGCCTGAGACATATCAGCCCGCCTGGTCCAGAATACGTACGACTAATTGCGAGAAGCTCATTCCCGCCTGACGCGCCGCCATCGGCACAAGGCTATGGCTGGTCATACCCGGAGACGTGTTTGCTTCCAGCAGATAAAATTGCCCGTCACCGTCAAGCATCACATCAATTCGTCCCCAGCCTCGGCATCCCAAAACATTCCAGGCTTTAAGCACCAGAGACTGTAATTCCGCTTCACGTTGTGCTTCAAGGCCAGCTGGGCAGAAATATTGCGTCTCATCAGAGAGATACTTCGCCTCATAATCATAGAAGACTCCGGCGGGTTGGATGCGAATTGACGGTAAAATTTCTTCACCAAGCATCGCGACGGTAAATTCCGGCCCGCTAAGCCATTTTTCAATCAGAACTTCTTCATCATGTTGAAATGCCAGAGCTAAAGCGTCAGCCAAATCTACAGCTTTATCAACTTTGGACATTCCCACGCTCGACCCTTCACGGCTAGGCTTCACAATAACCGGTAAGCCCAGTGCCGCAATGCGTGTATTAACGCTGTCCGACAAGCCCAATTCAAATTCACGGCGCGTCAGTGCAACCCATGGCGCAACGGGCAGACCCGCCCCCTGCCACAGCAGTTTGCTGCGCAGTTTATCCATGGAGATAGCGGATGCCATCACGCCACTGCCGGTGTACGGCATACCGATCAGCTCCAGCAGCCCCTGCAACGTGCCGTCTTCACCGCCGCGGCCATGCAACGCGATAAAGGCTTTATCGAAGCCCATCGCTTTCAGCTGCGTAACGTCCACCTCTTTCGGATCAACCGGATGCGCGTCCACGCCACCTTCACGCAGGCCCGCCAGCACGGCAGCGCCCGAATTCAGAGAAACCTCGCGTTCGGCGGAAGTGCCGCCAAACAGGACAGCAATCTTATCAGCCATGACGCTCGTCCTCCTGAGTTTGCGGCTTCAGTTTGATTTCAGCTAAGGTACGGGCGATTTTGCCGATATTTCCCGCACCCTGAATCAGGATCAGATCGTTACCCGTCAGGACCGGGGCAAGCATTTCAGCTACCTGCACCGGGTCGGGGACCAGGATAGGGTCCACTTTACCGCGTCCGCGGATGGTACGACATAAAGACCGACTGTCCGCGCCCGGAATCGGCGCTTCGCCCGCGGCATAAACATCCAGCATCAGCAGGGTATCGACCTGCGAAAGGACGTTGGCAAAATCGTCATACAGATCGCGGGTACGTGTGTAACGGTGCGGCTGGAAGATCATGACCAGATTCTTTTCCGGCCAACCCGCGCGTGCCGCTTTGATGGTTGCGTCCACCTCCGTCGGATGGTGACCGTAGTCATCGACCAGCATCGCAGAACCTGGCTTACCGTTTACTGGCTCCAGTGGGAACTCACCCAGGAAGTCGAAGCGACGGCCCGTTCCCTGGAAGCTTTCCAGCGCGCGCAGGATCGCCTCATCATCAATGCCTTCTTCCGTTGCAACAGCCACCGCCGCCGCCGCATTCAGGGCATTGTGACGTCCCGGCGCGTTCAGGGTGACATGCAGGAGCTCTTTATCCTGGCGTGCCAGGGTGAAATGTCCCTGCGCACCGATCTGCTTATAATCTTCCACGCGTACATCAGCGTCTTCGCTGAAGCCGTAGGTGGTAATTTGACGCCCGACGCGCGGCAGCAGCTCGCGGATCACCGGGTCGTCCACGCACATCACCGCACGGCCATAGAACGGCAGGTTGTGCAGGAAGTTAATAAAGGTCTGCTTTAAGTTCTCGAAGTCGCCCTGGTAGGTATCCATATGGTCAGCTTCGATATTGGTGACGATAGCCACCATTGGCTGTAGATGCAGGAACGACGCGTCGCTCTCATCCGCTTCCGCAATCAGATAACGGCTATGGCCCAGACGCGCATGCACGCCAGCGGCTTTCACCAGACCACCGTTAACGAACGTTGGGTCGAGACCCGCTTCCGCATAAATGCTGGAGACCATCGCTGTTGTTGTGGTTTTACCGTGCGTACCGGCCACCGCAATGCCGTGACGGAAACGCATCAGTTCAGCCAGCATTTCCGCGCGACGGATCACCGGAATGCGCGCCTCATGCGCCGCAACGATTTCCGGGTTATCCGCGGAGATCGCGCTGGACACTACAACCACGCTCGCATCGCTCACGTTTTCCGGGCGATGATTGAAATAGATAGTCGCCCCCAGCGACGCCAGCTGCTGCGTAACAGGGTTTGGCGCCAGGTCAGACCCGCTGATCTGATAGCCTTCGTTAGCTAACACTTCGGCAATACCGCCCATGCCAGCACCACCGATGCCGACAAAGTGAATGTGCCGGACGCGACGCATCTCGGGCACGATAGAACGCAGTTTTGCCAGTTGTTGTGTATTCATTCTCTAAACGCCATCGACTACTTCAAAAAAATCGTGCAGCGCAACACGCGCTGCGAGAATTATGCCTGGGCTGCCAGGCTCACTTCTTTTGCCACCCGTTCCGTTGCATCCGGGATAGCGGTCGCGCGTGCGCGTTGCGCCATCTCCAGTAATACATCCCGGTTCCAGCCCGCCAGGGTAGTGGCGACCGCATCAGCGGTAAATTGTGGCTGCTCAAAAATTTTTGCGGCACCCGCTTTCTCAAGCGGCAGCGCATTCCAGTACTGCTGTCGGTCTTTGTGCTGGAACGGCACAAACAGCGCTGGCAAACCGGCGGCGGCGATTTCGCTCACCGTCAGCGCACCCGAACGACAGACCACGACATCGGCCCAGGCATAGGCTGCGGCCATATCATCAATAAATTCAGTCACTTTATGCTGCGGCTGACCTTCCTGCGCGTAAGCCTGCTCAACGCTCTGCTGAGCGCCCTTCCCGCTCTGGTGCCAGATGGTCACCGCATCACCCAGTTTTGCCGCAACCTGTGGCATCGTCTGGTTTAAAATATGTGCGCCCTGGGAACCGCCGACAACCAGCACGCGCACCGGCCCTTCTCGGCCCGCCAGACGTGCATCTGGCAGCGGCAGCGCCAGCACGTCCACACGCACCGGGTTCCCTACGACATCGGCTTTCGGGAATGCCCCGGGGAAGGCCTGCATAACTTTGGTGGCGATTTTTGCCAGCCATTTGTTGGTCAACCCGGCAATACCGTTCTGCTCATGCAGAACAACAGGGATGCCCAGTGACCACGCCGCCAGTCCTCCCGGACCGGAAACGTAGCCGCCCATGCCCAGAACGACGTCAGGCTTAAAGCGCTTCATAATGTCGCGCGCCTGACGCCAGGCATTGAAAATGCGCACCGGCGCCAGCAGCAGCGCCTTGATCCCTTTGCCACGAAGGCCAGAAATACGAATAAAGTCGATCTCGATACCGTGTTTAGGTACAAGGTCGGCTTCCATGCGGTCTGCGGTTCCCAGCCAGCGTACCTGCCAGCCCTGTTCCATTAAATGGTGCGCAACCGCCAGTCCCGGGAACACGTGTCCGCCGGTCCCGCCTGCCATCACCATTAACCGCTTCGGTTGATTCATCGTGAACCTCGTGTAAACGCCTGAGCTTTCTCCAGACGCGTTTCATAATCTATGCGTAACAAAAACATGATGGCCGTCGACATGATCAACAGACTCGAACCACCATAACTGATCAACGGCAACGTCAGACCTTTGGTCGGCAGCATACCCGCTGCGGCCCCAACGTTTACCAGTGCCTGGAAGCTAAACCAGATACCAATTGAGCAGGCCAGGAAACCGGAGAAGCGGTGATCGATCTCCAGCGCTTTACGGCCAATCGACATGGCGCGGAAAGCGACGAAGAATACCATTAATAGCGCCAATACCACACCGATATAACCCAGTTCTTCCCCAATAATGGAGAAGATGAAGTCGGTATGCGCCTCCGGTAAATACTCCAGTTTTTGCACCGAGTTGCCCAGGCCTTGGCCCCAGACTTCGCCGCGGCCAAACGCCATCAGCGACTGTGTCAGCTGATAACCGCTGCCGAACGGATCTTCCCATGGGTTCCAGAACGAGGTCACACGGCGGATACGGTATGGTTCGGCGAGGATCAGCAGCACCACTGCCGAAATCCCCATCCCGATGATGGCAATGAACTGCCACAGTTTTGCTCCCGCCAGGAACAGCATCGCCAGCGTAGTGACAAACAGTACGACTACCGTACCGAGGTCGGGCTGCGCCAGCAGCAGGATCGCAAGCACCAGAATCACGCCCATCGGTTTTAAGAAGCCGCGCAGGTTGTTACGAACTTCGTCGACTTTACGCACCAGGTAGTTTGCCAGGTAGCAGAACAACGAAAGCTTGGTGAACTCTGCAGGCTGAATACGCAGCGGACCAAAGGCGATCCAGCGTGATGCCCCGTTAACGGAGCTCCCGACGACCAGAACGATCAACAGCATGATGATTGAGGCGATAAGCATGGCCGTACTGTGCCGCTGCCAGAACGACATCGGCAGGCGTAAGGTGATCATTGCCAGGCAGAACGCGAGAATGATGTACAGCCCGTCACGCTTGGCAAACAGGAACGGATCGTTTGCCAGACGCTGTCCGACAGGCATCGACGCCGAGGTGACCATAATAAAGCCGGTCGCAGCCAGCCCCAGCGTGAGCCAGAACAGCGTGCGGTCGTACATAATCAGGCTGTCGGAATCTTTATCCCGTGAAGCCATCACCCAGCCTTTCAGCGCCGTAAACAGCCATACCAGGATACCAAACCCTGGCAGACGCGGCATTTTCAGGCGAGGGAGAGATAAACGCATCAGCCTAACTCCTTCGCCAGGCGGGTAAAGACATCGCCCCGCTGTTCGAAATTCTTAAATTGATCGAGGCTGGCACAGGCTGGCGAGAGCAGCACCATATCGCCGGGCTTCACGCGGGGGGCGATAAGGCGCATCGCCTGTTCCATGGTCTCGGTTTGTTCGGCGACCTCAGGACGCAACGCCGCAAGCTCGCTGCCATCGCGGCCAAAGCAATAAAGGCGCACGTTGTCACCGTTGAGGTACTGCTTCAGCGAGGAGAAATCGGCTGATTTACCGTCGCCGCCCAGCAGCAGATGCAGTGTGCCTTCAACGTGCAGACCGTTCAATGCCGCCTCGGTGCTACCCACATTGGTCGCTTTGGAATCGTTAATCCAGCGTACGCCGTTGTGTTCCAGCGCCAGCTGAAAACGGTGAGCCAGGCCGGTAAAGGTGGTCAGCGCCTTCAGGCTTGAAGATCGCGGCAGGCCAACGGCATCCGCTAGCGCCAGCGCCGCCAGCGCGTTGGTGTAGTTATGCTGGCCGGAGAGCATCATCTCTTTCACGTTCAGCACCTTCTCACCTTTCACCCGCAGCCAGGTTTCGCCCTGCTGGCGGTTAAGGTGATAGTCACCCATGTTAATACCGAAGCTAATGCAGCGATCGTCTGCGCCACGCACCGGCATGGTGAGTGCATCATCGGCATTCACCACGCAGACTTTGGCATTTTCATAGACACGCAGCTTGGCCGCGCGGTACTGCTGCAAGCCGAACGGGTATCTGTCCATATGATCTTCGGTGACATTAAGGATCGTCGCCGCCGCCGCATGCAGGCTTGAAGTGGTTTCCAGCTGGAAGCTGGAAAGCTCAAGTACAAACAGCTCACACCCTTTATCGAGCAGCATCAACGCGGGCAGACCAATGTTACCGCCCACGCCGACATTTTTGCCCGCCGCTTTCGCCATCTCACCCACCAGGGTGGTGACGGTGCTTTTACCGTTTGAACCGGTAATGGCAACGATCGGGGCCTGCGCCTCCCGGTAGAACAGTTCGATATCGCCAACAATCTCAACGCCTGCATCCGCCGCGGCACTCAGCGAAGGATGCGCCAGCGCCATGCCCGGGCTGGCAACAATCAGATCGGCGACCAGCAGCCACTCATCATTCAGACCACCCAGGTGGCGTTCAACCTGCTCCGGCAGCTTGTCCAGACCCGGCGGAGAGACGCGCGTATCCATCACGCGCGGCGTCACGCCACGCGCAAGGAAAAAGTCCACGCAGGAGAGGCCGGTAAGGCCCAACCCGATGATAACGACTTTTTTGCCCTGGTAATCTGCCATGATTAACGTACCTTCAGCGTTGCCAGGCCAATCAGCACCAGCATCAGCGAAATAATCCAGAAGCGCACAATGACGCGCGGCTCCGGCCAGCCTTTCAGTTCATAGTGGTGGTGAATCGGTGCCATACGGAAGATGCGCTGGCCGCGCAGCTTGAAGGAACCGACCTGCAAAATCACCGACAGGGTCTCAACCACAAACACACCGCCCATAATCACCAGCAGGAACTCCTGACGCAGCAGCACGGCGATAATGCCCAGCGCGCCGCCCAGTGCCAGTGAACCGACGTCGCCCATAAAGACCTGCGCCGGATAGGTGTTGAACCACAGGAAGCCCAGCCCCGCGCCGACAATCGCCGTACAGACGATCACCAGCTCACCAGCGTGTCGCAGGTACGGGATGTGCAGGTAGTTTGCAAAGTTCATGTTACCGGTCGCCCACGCCACCAGCGCGAAACCGCCCGCGACAAACACGGTTGGCATGATGGCCAGGCCGTCCAGACCATCGGTCAGGTTGACGGCGTTGCCGGTGCCGACGATCACAAAGTAAGCCAGCAGAATATAGAACAGCCCCAGCTGCGGCATCACGTCTTTGAAGAACGGCACCACCAGCTCGGTGGCCGGGGTGTCTTTTCCTGCCAGGTAAAGCGCGAAGGCCACACCCAGCGCAATTACCGACATCCAGAAATACTTCCAGCGGGCGATCAAACCTTTGGTGTCTTTGCGCACGACTTTGCGGTAGTCATCAACAAAACCGATGATCCCGTAGCCAACCAGAACGGTCAGCACGCACCAGACGTAGGGGTTAGACGGATAAGCCCACAGCAGAACGGACACCACAATCGCGGTCAGGATCATGATCCCGCCCATGGTCGGCGTACCGCGCTTGCTGAAATGCGATTCCGGACCGTCGTTACGCACGACCTGGCCGAAAGAGAGTTTTTGCAGACGGGCAATCATGCGCGGGCCCATCCACAACGAGATGAACAGCGCAGTCAGCAGGCTGACGATGGCGCGAAACGTCAGATAGGAAAAGACGTTAAAGCCTGAATAATATTTGACCAAATGTTCGGCCAGCCAAACTAACATGTCCCGTTCTCCTGTAATGCGTGCACAACCTCTTCCATGGCGGCACTACGTGAACCTTTAACTAAAACAGTCACAATCTGTTTTTCTGTAATCAATGCCTTCAGGCGTTCGATCAGTGCAGATTTATCGGCAAAATGTTCGCCAACTTCACTGGCATCGGAAATGGCCTTGCTCAGCGTGCCTGCGCTCAGTACGCGGTCAAGCCCGGCGGCTTTCGCCGCTTCGCCAACCTGTACGTGGCAGGCTTCGCTTTCATCACCCAGCTCGGCCATATCGCCAACAACCATCACGCGATAGCCCGGCATCTCAGACAAGACCTGCACGGCCGCCATCATGGAGCCGACGTTAGCGTTGTAGGAGTCATCCAGCAGGAGTTTGTTTTCAGCCAGCTGGATTGGGAACAGACGCCCCGGCACGGCTTTTAAATTCGCCAGACCAGTTTTTATCGCAGCGTGTGAGGCCCCTACCGCCATTGAGAGCGCTGCCGCAGCAAGCGCATTGGCGATGTTATGACGACCCGGCAGAGGCAGCAGCACGTCGATGTCGCCCGTTGGGGTCGTGAGGGTGAACTCGGTGCCGTGTGACGTCACATGAATGTTGGTCGCCGAAAAATCACTGTTTGCCGCATTCGGGGAGAAGCGCCAGGTTTTGCGTGAACCAATGATGCTCTGCCAGTTCAGCCAGTCATTGTTATCGGCATTCATAATGGCGATGCCGTCATCCGGCAGGCCGGTATAAATTTCACCTTTCGCTTTCGCCACACCGGCCAGCGAACCAAAACCTTCAAGATGTGCCGCCGCCAGGTTATTCACCAGCGCCGCTTCCGGACGCGTCAGGCTCACGGTCCAGGCGATTTCGCCCTGATGGTTAGCCCCTAACTCAATCACCGCATATTCATGCTCGTGGGTCAGGCGCAGCAGCGTCATCGGTACACCAATGTCATTATTAAGGTTGCCCGCCGTATAAAGCGTGTTTCCGCACTGGCTAAGGATCGCCGCCGTCATCTCTTTAACGGAGGTTTTGCCCGACGAGCCCGTCAGCGCCACGATGCGTGTTGGCACCTGCTGGCGAACCCATGCCGCCAGCTCACCAAACGCCAGGCGCGTATCTTTCACCACAATCTGCGGCAAATCGATATCGAGCTTACGGTTGACCAGCAGCGCACCCGCGCCGTTATCTTTAGCCTGTTGCGCAAAATCGTGGGCGTCAAAACGTTCACCCTTCAGCGCCACAAACAGGCAGCCCGCCGTCACCTTACGGGTGTCGGTGGTCACAGCCTCGATGGTCAGATCCTGACCATGCAGCATCCCCTGCAATACCGCAGCGGCCTGGCTTAACGTAATGCTAATCATGCCACCACTCCCAGCAGACGCGCTGCCGTCACGCGGTCGGAGTAATCCAGACGACGATTGCCGACGATCTGATAATCCTCATGACCTTTACCGGCCAGCAGAACCACATCGTTCACCTGCGCCTGCATAATGGCGTTAGTCACGGCCTCCGCACGGCCTTCGACCACGCGCGCACGACCCGCATCCAGCATGCCCGCCAGAATGTCGTTGATAATGGCCCTCGGCTCTTCGGTACGCGGGTTGTCATCGGTCACCACGGGAATATCCGCGAACTGCTCAGCGATGGCGCCCATCAGCGGACGTTTGCCCTTGTCGCGATCGCCACCGCAGCCAAACACGCACCAGAGCTTGCCTGCGCAGTGCAGACGCGCCGCTTCCAGCGCTTTTTCCAGCGCATCCGGCGTGTGGGCGTAATCCACGACCACCGTCGGCTTGCCCGGCGCACTGAACACTTCCATGCGGCCACAGACCGGTTGCAAACGCTCAGACGTTTTCAGCAGATCCACCATCGGGTAACCCAGCGCCAGCAGCGTCGCCAGCGCCAGCAGCAGGTTACTGACGTTGAAAGCCCCCATCAGGCGGCTTTCAATTTCACCTTCACCCCAGGTGGAAGCAAAGCGGATCGTCGCCCCGCTATCGTGGTAGTTCACTTCGACTGCCTTCAGCCAGCGGCCACGACAGTTCGGATTAATGCGATCTTCCATCGACACCGCCACCGCATCTGGCAGTTTTTCCAGCCAGCGGCGACCGACTTCGTCGTCGGCGTTAATGATCGCCTGCCCGTGGTGGTGAGTGGAATAAAGCAGCCATTTCGCCGCTTCGTAGTGCTCCATATCACCATGATAATCAAGGTGATCGCGGCTCAGGTTTGTAAAGACAGAGGCGGCAAATTTCAGTGCCGCCACGCGATGTTGTACCAGGCCATGGGAGGAGACCTCCATAGCCGCGAAGGTCGCCCCCTGCTCTGCAAGGCCTGCCAGCACACGCTGCACGTCAACCGCCGAGCCTGTAGTGTTTTCCGTCGGGCTTACTTTGCCCAGAATACCGTTCCCCACCGTGCCCATGACGGCACCGGTTTCACCCAGCAGCTGAGCCCATTGCGCCATCAACTGAGTGGTGGTGGTTTTTCCGTTGGTTCCTGTCACGCCAACAAGCTTTAACTGGTCGGAAGGTTCGTTGTAAAAACGTCCTGCCAGCGCGGAGAGACGCTCATTCAGTTGGCTGAGATAGATGACCGGCACGCCGTGCATTTCACGGATCTCACCGTCTGTTGCCTCATCTTTGGCCTCAGCAATAATGGCAGCAACACCTTGCGCAATCGCCTGCGGGATATAACGACGCCCGTCCGCCTGATGACCTACCACTGCCACAAAAAGATCGCCAGAAGCCGCTACGCGGCTGTCCAGTACCATCTCTCGCAGTGCTCGCGCAGGTAGCATAGGCACCCACGGAGCAAGAAGGTCGCGCAAATTACGATCTGCCACCTGTTCCCTCGCCTTGATTAATTACAAATTCACTTTTTTCGCCCGTCGCCAGCGCATCCGGTTCAATGTTCATGGTGCGCAACACGCCGCCCATAATAGCCCCGAACACAGGCGCGGAGACGGCGCCGCCGTAGTATTTACCCGCCTGCGGATCGTTGATGACGACCACCAGCGCAAAACGCGGATTGCTTGCAGGCGCTACGCCTGCGGTATAGGCAATGTATTTGTTGATATAGCGGCCGTCCGGCCCCACTTTTTTCGCTGTACCGGTTTTGATGGCGATACGATAGCCCTTAATCGCGGCCTTCACACCACCACCACCGGGCAGCGCGACGCTTTCCATCATATGTACGACGGTACGAACGATAGATTCCGGGAAAACACGTTCCCCCGGAACCGGTGGATCAACTTTGGTGATCGACAGCGGGCGATAAATGCCATAGCTGCCAATCGTTGCGTAGACTCGCGCTAACTGTAAGGGAGTTACCATTAGCCCGTAGCCGAAAGAGAAGGTGGCCCTCTCTATGTCAGACCACCGTTGTTTTTGAGGATATAAGCCACTGCGTTCTCCGACCAACCCCAAATTGGTCGCCTTTCCCAGCCCAAAACGTGAGTAAGTATCTACTAACGCTGAGGACGGCATCGCTAACGCCAGTTTTGACACACCGACGTTACTCGACTTCTGTAAGACCCCGGTCAGGGTCAGTTCGCTGTAACGTGCCACGTCTTTTATTTCGTGGCCGTTAATTCGATAAGGGATCGTATTCAGAACGGTATTTTCGTTGACGATGCCTCGCTGTAGAGCCGTCATCACCACCATAGGTTTTACGGTTGAACCGGGTTCAAACACATCGGTGATGGAGCGGTTACGCATCGCATCTTTTGCTGTACCGGCAAAATTATTCGGGTTGTATGAGGGACTACTGGCCATCGCCAGCACTTCACCTGTCGCCACATCCACCAGCACGGCACTGCCCGATTCCGCCTTGTTAAACGCGACGGCGTTGTTCAGCTCACGATAGACCAGCGCCTGCAAGCGCTCATCAATACTCAGGGCCAGGTTGTGCGCGGCCTGGCTGTCTGTCGAGGAAATATCTTCAATGACGCGACCATAGCGGTCTTTACGCACGATTCGCTCGCCAGGCTGGCCGGTAAGCCACTTGTCGAAGCTTTTTTCAACGCCTTCAATCCCCTGGCTATCCACGTTGGTGAAGCCAATCAGGTGCGCGGTGACTTCGCCGGAAGGATAATAACGGCGGGATTCTTCCCGCAGATGAATGCCGGGCAGCTTGAGTTTTTTAATGTAGTCAGCCATATCAGGGTTCACCTGACGGGCAAGATAGATGAAGCGCCCTTTCGGGTTGGCGTTAACGCGTGACGCCAGCTGATCCAGCGGCATTTTCAACGCGTCTGAGAGCGCCTTCCAGCGGTTATCAAGGGTGATCCCGCCTGCGTCATGCAGCTCTTTAGGATCGGCCCAGATCGCCTTCACCGGTACGCTCACCGCCAGCGGGCGGCCGGAGCGGTCGGTGATCATCCCACGAGAGGTAGAAACTTCCTGCACGCGCAGAGAACGCATATCCCCCTGACGCACCAGCATGTCAGGCGCGATGATTTGTAGCCACGCCACGCGCCCCAGCAGGAAACCCAGCGCCAGTAAAATGCAGCCGCAAAGCAACGCAAAACGCCAACTGATAAAGTTGGCCTGTTCTTCCTGGCGTTTTGGTTTTAGCGTTTTTGCCGCTGCTTTCATGCGTCGCGTTTTCCCTTATTTTTGTACTACGATATTTTCCTGCGAAGGATCAACATGCTGTAATTGCAGTTTTTCCGTTGCGATCCGTTCAACCCGGCTGTGATCGCCTAGCGCGTTTTCTTCAAGGATCAGATTTCGCCATTCAATATCCAGCGCATCGCGTTCCAGTACCATCTGTTCGCGCTGCGCAGTTAACAAACGGGTATGGTGAGCGGTGGTTACCACCATGACTGCCGTCACAATGATGCAAATGAACAAGCAGAGTGGCAGCTTCCCAAACCGCAAAAGATCGTCACCGATCACGCCAGGCAAGGCATGGCGCTCGTTACTTCCTAACGATCCCTTAACTTTGCTTAGGGTCTCTGTCACTCTGCTGATCATGCGTTCGTCCTCTCTGCAATACGCAGCACTGAACTACGGGCACGTGGATTCTCTGCCACCTCTTCTTCGCCCGGCATCAACTTGCCTAATGCTCGCAACTGACGGCCTCCCAGCTTTCTGAGTTGTTCTTCCGTCATCGGCAGCCCAGCTGGAACCTGCGGACCGCGGCTCTGTTCACGCATAAAGCGCTTAACGATGCGATCTTCCAGCGAATGGAAGCTGATGATGGATAACCGCCCACCCGGGGCCAGCACGTCGAGCGAGCTTTTTAGCGCCAGCTCTATTTCCTCCAGTTCACTGTTTACCCAGATACGAACCGCCTGGAAGGTGCGGGTCGCAGGATGTTTGTGCTTGTCCTTCACTGGCGTTGCCGCCGCGATGACTTCTGCCAGCTCTTTGGTACGGGTCATTGGCTCAACGCGGTTGCGCTCCACGATGGCGCGCGCAATACGTTTGCCAAAGCGTTCTTCGCCGAAGGTTTTGATCACCCAGGCAATATCCGCTTCGTCAGCAGTTTGTAACCACTCGGCGGCAGACTGGCCGCGGGTGGGGTCCATACGCATATCCAGCGGACCGTCGCGCATAAAGGAGAAGCCGCGTTCTGCATCATCAAGCTGTGGTGAAGAGACGCCAAGATCGAGGAGGATCCCGTCGATTTTGCCGGTCAGGCCGCGCTCGGCGACATAATCCGCAAGCGCAGAGAAAGGTCCATGCACGATGGAAAAGCGAGGGTCATCGATGGTTTGCGCAACGGCAATCGCCTGCGGATCGCGGTCAATTGCCAGCAGGCGCCCTTCCGCTCCAAGCTGAGAGAGGATCAAACGCGAGTGGCCACCGCGACCAAAAGTGCCATCAATATAGATGCCATCTGGACGAATATTCAGGCCGTTAACGGCCTCATCCAGCAGCACCGTTGTATGTTTATAATTTTCCATCATATTTATAGAGACAAGTCCTGCAGCCGTTCCGATAATGTTGCGGAATCAGACTGCTCAGCGTCGATATCTTCCTTGACCTGTTGATACCAGGTCGTTTCGTCCCACAGTTCAAACTTGTTGAACTGCCCGACCAGCATCACTTCTTTAGTCAGACCGGCATGTTGCCGCAACACAGGCGCAATCAATAATCGCCCGGCGCTATCCATCTGACATTCACTGGCATGTCCCAATAACAACCGCTGTACGCGGCGTTCCTGCGGGTTCATGCTCGACAGTCGCGACAGCTTTTGCTCAATGATTTCCCATTCAGGCAAAGGATAAAGCAGCAGGCAGGGGGAGTTGATGTCAATGGTGCAAACCAGTTGACCCGAAGCGTTCTCAATCAGCTGGTCACGGTATCGGGTTGGTACCGATAAACGCCCTTTGCTGTCGAGATTGACTAACGTTGCTCCACGGAACATGCCAGCCTCACCCCTCCTCACCACTTTAACCCACAAATTCCCACCTGAAGGAGTTTACGGAGCGAGGGAAAAGCTTGTCAAGCCAGGACTCTCTCTGTACGGACCCGAAAGCATCCTATTTACAGAGCAAGAGTGACCTGGCTAATAACTAAACAACTGGCGAGGCAAAATTAACGTTATGAATATTTGTAAGAAAAAAACCGAATATGCACACGAGCGTTAAGACTCACTCAATATCATCGCAGGGAAATATAAAGTGTCAGTTTGCGACGCGGGCAGCATTTTAAGGCATATCGCCGGGGGATAACAGCACCAGTTTAATCCCGAGGCAATATGGATTCGTTCGTGTGCATTGAGGCCTGGAGGGAGAGTGAAAAATGGCTGAATATTCATCGGCTGGCGCCTGTTTGTAACAAAACAATACAAAGAAATGTCAGTCAAAAATTTATAATTGTGCTTTTTAACACCAAAATGGATTCAGAAAAATAGCAGGCTATGAATCTTAGAGATAAATCCTAATTTTTATCCGGGAATTATTTATCGCAATAAATTCGCCGCAAAAGGGGCAGTTATACCGCCCCTGTGGAAATATTAATGGCGGCTCAAAATTCCGCGCCGATAGAGATTACGTTTGATACGCGTAAGCCCGGGTTTCGGCTTGCGGGGTTCATCCAGGCTTGCCAGAACAATCTCCAGCACGCGCTCGGCGACGTCGCGGTGACGCTGAGCCACCGCCAGCACTGGACATTGCAGGAAGTCGAGCAGTTCGTTATCACCGAAGGTAGCAATCGCCAGATCGGATGGCAGCTTGCCATCGCGACGTAACGTCACGTCCATCACTCCCTGCAACAGAGCAAACGAGGTGGTAAACAACGCCTGCGGCATCGGGTGCGTTTCCAGCCATTTCTCGAACAGCTGGGCAGCCGCTTCGCGCTCATAACTGTTGGCATAGAGATAATGAACGTCACGCGGATCGTCTTTCCATGCCGTACGGAACCCTTGTTCACGCAGGAAGCTTACCGAAAGTTCAGGCAAAGCGCCAAGATACAGCACCGTTTCAGCCGGGAAGGTACGCAGCTCGGCAGCCAGCATTTCTGCATCGTCCTGATCGGCACCCACCACGCTGGTGAAATGTTCACGATCGAGCGCACGATCCAGCGCCACTATCGGGAACGGATCGTTCGCCCAGCGCTGATAGAACGGATGCTCGGGTGGTAAAGAGGTCGACACGATGATGGCATCAACCTGACGTTGCAGCAGATGCTCAATGCAGCGCATCTCGTTGTCGGGCTGATCCTCGGAGCAGGCAATCAACAGCTGATAGCCCCGCTGACGAGCCTGACGTTCTAGATAGTTGGCGATGCGGGTATAGCTGGTGTTTTCCAGGTCCGGGATCACCAGGCCAATAGAGCGGGTGCGCCCGGCACGTAAACCTGCTGCGACAGCATTCGGATGGTAATTATGCTCACGAACGACTGCCATCACTTTCTCAACGGTCTTATCGCTGACACGATACTGCTTTGCTTTACCGTTAATCACATAGCTGGCCGTGGTTCTCGACACGCCGGCGAGCCGGGCGATTTCATCCAGTTTCACAATTGCCCCTCAAAAAAAGAAAAGAGTCCATGGCCCTGTCAAGGTTATGGTTAAATATTTTAACATCTAAACGCAGAATAGCCTTCACGGCAACCGCTTTTGTCTGCGTTGTCGGCGGATTACGCAAAAAAAAGCCCGGCTTTGGCTACCGGGCTGAAAGAGGCGAACCTATTGCGCTACTCACGCATGATTTTATCGCCGCGCGAGAGGCCAACAACGCCAGAGCGCGCAACTTCAACAATTTTTGCCACATCCCTGACAGAGGCCAGGAAAGCGTCCAGCTTATCGCTCGTTCCGGCAAGCTGGACAGTATATATAGAAGGCGTGACGTCAATAATCTGCCCACGGAAAATATCCGTGTTGCGCTTGACCTCTTCACGGCCGTAACCGCTGGCCTGAATTTTCACCAGCATCACTTCACGTTCGACGTAAGCCCCCTGCCCCAGCTCGCTGACGCGCAGTACGTCCACCAGCTTGTGCAATTGCTTTTCGATCTGCTCAAGCACTTTCGCATCGCCGACAGTCTGGATCGTCATGCGCGAGAGCGTAGGGTCATCGGTCGGTGCGACGGTCAGGCTTTCAATGTTATAGCCGCGCTGGGCAAAAAGCCCAATAACCCGCGACAGTGCGCCCGACTCATTTTCCAGTAATACAGATAATATCCGGCGCATATCAGGTTCTCTCCGTTTTGCTTAACCACATTTCATCCATACCACCGCCACGAATATGCATCGGATAAACGTGCTCTGTGCCATCGACGATAACGTCCATGAAGACAAGGCGATTGTTTTTAACGTGCTCAAGCGCTTCGCCGAGCTTCGCTTCCAGCTCTGACGGATCGGTTACCCGCATGCCAATATGACCATAGGCTTCAGCCAGACGGACAAAGTCCGGAAGTGATTTCATATAGGACTGGGAGTGACGGCCCGAATAAATCATATCCTGCCACTGTTTTACCATGCCGAGGTAACCGTTATTCAGGTTCAGCACCAGCACTGGCAGTTCATATTGCAGCGCAGTGGAAAGTTCCTGAATATTCATCTGTATACTGCCGTCACCCGTTACGCAAATAACCGTTTCGTTTGGCAACGCCAGCTTTACCCCCAGCGCGGCGGGCAAACCAAAGCCCATCGTGCCGAGCCCGCCTGAGTTGATCCAGCGACGCGGTTTATCAAACGGGTAATACAGCGCAGCAAACATCTGATGCTGGCCCACGTCAGAAGTGACATACGCATCGCCATTGGTCAGACGCCAGATCGTCTCGATCACCGCCTGCGGTTTGATGTTCTCACTTTGCGTGTCGTATTTAAGGCACTGACGGCCACGCCATTGCTCGATTTGTTGCCACCAGTCGCGGATCTCGTCCAGCGGTTGAGAGGCGGTCTCCTGCGCCAGCAGATCCAACATTTGATCCAGCACCTGTCGTGCGTCTCCCACGATCGGCACATCCGCCGGCACCGTTTTAGAGATAGAAGTAGGATCGATATCAATGTGCAGCACCGTCGCATTCGGGCAGTATTTCGCCAGGTTGTTCGTGGTGCGATCGTCAAAACGCACGCCGACGGCAAAAATCACGTCAGAATTGTGCATCGTCATATTGGCTTCGTAGGTGCCGTGCATACCCAGCATGCCCAGCGCCTGCCGATGCGTGGCAGGGAACGCCCCCAGCCCCATCAGTGATGACGCGACAGGAAGATTAAGCTTCTCGATCAGTTCGCGTAGTTGCGTTTCGCAGGCTGCATTGACGGCGCCTCCCCCCACATAGACCACCGGTTTTTTCGCAGCCAGCAGCGTTTGCAGCGCACGTTTAATCTGTCCTTTGTGCCCTTGCGTGGTCGGATTATACGAACGCATGCTCACCGACTCAGGCCAAAGGTAAGGCAGTTTATTCCCCGGATTGAGAATATCTTTTGGCAGATCGACAACCACTGGCCCAGGACGACCGCTGGCGGCCAGCCAGAAGGCTTTTTTCAGTACGCCCGGGATATCTTCAGTTTGTTTAACCAGAAAGCTGTGCTTCACCACGGGGCGTGAGATCCCCACCATGTCGCACTCCTGAAACGCATCATAGCCAATCAGCGACGTCGCCACCTGTCCGGAAAGAATGACCAGTGGAATAGAGTCCATATACGCAGTCGCTATGCCAGTAATGGCATTGGTCGCCCCCGGCCCGGAAGTGACCAGCACAACACCCACTTCGCCCGTGGCGCGGGCCAGGCCGTCAGCCATATGCACAGCAGCCTGTTCATGACGAACCAGAACATGATCAATACCGCCTACCGTGTGCAGCGCGTCATAAATATCGAGAACCGCGCCTCCGGGATAGCCGAACACTTGTTTCACGCCCTGATCGATAAGCGATCGGACGACCATTTCCGCGCCAGACAACATCTCCATGCTTTGCCTCCAGGCTTTTGTTATAGACGGTCTACAGAATTCATTTCCGCGCCGTCTTCTGACAGGGTAAACCCATCTTATAATGTGCAGAGTGATGGATACCTTAACCGCTCGTTATGAGGCAGGCAATTAGCAAACGGGATGCGGGAATGAGCAATAAAAGCAGAAAAAACAGCTGACAGACATGAATATGGTGAATTCGTCTGGTATGAGTGGAGACAATAATAATTCATCTCTTAAAAAGAGGATGGATCAGGAAATCATCTATTTTTGAGCATGCATAAGTAACTGAAAAAATTAACACAGCACAAAATATCGCCAGTTTTAAAAACCGCAGAATAAACCGCATGACGCCATGCGGTTTATTCACCAGAACCTAGCGACGGCAAATATTGATCAGCAGCTCTTCCATCCACTGATGCCCTTTATCCCGACCCGCAGCCTCATGCCAGGAAAGATAACAGGTCCGGCTATTAAGCTTGAGCGGCAGAGGTAAAATTTGCAGATTCAGTGAATCGGAGAACTCTTCAGCAAGCCAGCGCGGCGCAATAGCGACTAACTGTGTCTGAGAAACGACATTTAATACGCTGACCATGGCCATTCCCTGATAAGCCACGCAGGCTTGTTTATCGGCGGTGTCATACCACGGCTGACTGAATGAGGCATATCTGTCAAGAGCAACAACGGCGTGTTGCTCACTGTAAACATCGCTTTCACGCAGCGGCGAATTCATACGGGGATGTTTTTTACTGGCGACTAACACCATTTCGTCTTTGAACAACGGAACACAGGCAAACTCTGGACGGCGGAACTCTTCGTATCCCAGAACAAACTCTGTTTCCTGATAACGAAGCTGGTGTTCAGTGTTTTGATTTAATGATGATTTAAAAACGAGATGAATATTTGGGGCGATCTGTTCAACTTTATTATATATAACAGACGTCAAATAATTATCTAACGGACTGCAAACACAGAGATGGAAAACCCGCTCACTGCTTAAGGGTTCAAAGCCCGAACCGGGAAGTTCATTTTGAACTAGCTGTAGCGCCTGACGAATCGAACCGAATAGCTGGAATGCACGCGCTGTGGGCTGAATTCCCCTCCCATAACGAACGAATAACTCGTCGTTAAACATCACCTTAAGTCTGGCTACGGCATTACTCACGGCAGGCTGAGACATTCCCAGAGATTGCGCTGCTCGCGTAATATTCTGCTCCTGCATCACTGCATCGAATACAGTTAACAAGTTAAGATCCACTGTGCGTAACTGAGGCTTAACCCCATCATAAGTCTGTGGTTGGTTAATATTATTTTCTGGCATTTCTGACTCCACCGTCACGCTAAATTCCCTTTGCCCAGGTACAGGAATAACTTCGAAAAATATGATTTACCATGCATATACAACAAGCGAAAGGAAATTATTTAAAATTCGGAATATATAAAGAGCCCCATTCACCGAGCGGCTTTACGCACCCCATAAATGAAGAGTTAAAAATCGTTCAAAGATATCTCAAACTTTATTGTGAGCATGAAACCATAAACCAGACAAATACACAATCAACGCTCTCATTAATAATGACTTAAGCGTTATTAAACTATTAATAGTATACAACGCATATTCATTAACAAATTGATATCAATTTTGATAACTTACTTACCCGTAAATCATTCATGAAGTCTATAAATCAATGATATGAAACACATTCCATTTCATAGCATGTTGATGAAAATAGTATGTTCAATTGCTACCAATTATATTCAAATTATTCCAGAGATGAATCCCCAGTCCAATAATAGACAATAAAATCGGTTAGCCACGCAAAAACCAGCACAATTAGCTAATGTATTCTCCCTGCGTTGGGTCCCCGTTTTGTCGGGGAGGGGTTGACATGAGTCGGCGTATCCAGTACCACTAAAAGCATATCGCATTCACCTGGAGCAGGATTCATGATTCGCACCCTTCGTTTCACCGGTCTACTACTACTAAACGCATCCACTGTGCGCGGTAGACTGGCGGGCGAAATTCAGCGTTGAATCGTCTTCAGTAAAACTAAAAACCCGCGCCACTGCGCGGGTTTTTTTATGCTCGTAGCAAGGCGCCCTAAGACTGACAAGGACCTAACCCATGAGCCAGCAAGTCGTTATTTTCGATACTACTTTACGTGACGGTGAACAGGCATTACAGGCGAGCCTGAGTGTTAAAGAAAAACTGCAAATTGCGCTGGCCCTGGAACGCATGGGTGTAGACGTAATGGAGGTCGGTTTTCCTGTCTCCTCGCCGGGTGATTTTGAGTCAGTGCAGACCATCGCCCGCACCATCAAAAACAGCCGCGTGTGCGCTCTGGCTCGCTGCGTTGAGAAAGATATCGATGTGGCCGCGGAATCCCTGAAAGTTGCAGAAGCTTTCCGTATCCATACTTTTATTGCCACCTCCCCCATGCACATTGCAACCAAGTTGCGCAGCACGCTGGATGAAGTGATCGAACGTGCGGTGTATATGGTTAAACGGGCGCGTAACTACACAGACGACGTGGAATTTTCCTGTGAAGATGCAGGCCGCACGCCGATTGACGATTTGGCCCGTGTAGTGGAAGCCGCTATTAATGCCGGAGCCAGAACCATCAACATCCCGGATACCGTCGGCTACACCATGCCGTTTGAGTTTGCCAACATCATTACCGGTCTGTATGACCGCGTACCAAATATTGATAAAGCCATTATCTCTGTACACACCCACGATGACCTGGGTCTGGCCGTTGGCAATGCTATCGCGGCGGTGCACGCCGGCGCGCGTCAGGTAGAAGGCGCGATGAACGGCATCGGCGAACGCGCAGGCAACTGTTCGCTGGAAGAAGTGATCATGGCGATCAAAGTGCGCAAAGACATCATGGACGTGCACACACGCATCAATCACAACGAAATCTGGCGCACCAGCCAGACCGTCAGCCAGATTTGCAACATGCCGATCCCGGCCAACAAAGCGATTGTCGGTACGGGCGCGTTCGCTCACTCTTCCGGTATCCACCAGGATGGGGTGCTGAAGAACCGTGAAAACTACGAAATCATGACTCCGGAATCCATCGGTCTGAACCAGGTTCAGTTGAACCTGACCTCACGCTCTGGTCGCGCGGCAGTGAAGCACCGTATGGAAGAGATGGGCTACAAGGACAGCGATTACAACATGGATCAGCTGTACGACGCCTTCCTGAAGCTGGCGGACAAGAAGGGCCAGGTGTTCGATTACGATCTGGAAGCGCTGGCATTCATCAACAAACAGCAGGAAGAGCCAGAGCACTTCCGTCTGGACTACTTCAACGTCCAGTCCGGCTCAAGCGACATCGCCACCGCCTCCGTGAAGCTGGCCTGCGGGGATGAAATTAAAGCGGAAGCCGCCAACGGCAACGGCCCTGTGGATGCCATTTACCAGGCGATTAACCGCGTCACTGAGTACGACGTAGAGCTGGTGAAATACGACCTGACGGCTAAAGGGCACGGTAAAGACGCCCTGGGTCAGGTGGATATCGTCGTCAATTATAACGGTCGCCGCTTCCACGGTGTGGGTCTGGCGACAGATATCGTCGAATCCTCCGCGAAAGCGATGGTGCATGTCCTGAACAACATCTGGCGTGCCGCCGAAGTCGAAAAAGAGTTGCAACGCAAAGCTCAGAATAAAGAGAACAACAAGGAAACCGTGTGATGTCGAAGAATTACCATATTGCTGTGTTGCCGGGTGACGGTATTGGCCCGGAAGTGATGGCACAGGCGCTGAAAGTACTGGAAGCCGTTCGTTCGCGTTTTGCGATGAAAATTACCACCAGCCACTACGATGTGGGCGGTATTGCGATTGATAACCACGGTACGCCATTGCCGAAAGCCACTGTGGAAGGCTGTGAAAATGCCGATGCCGTGCTGTTTGGCTCCGTGGGCGGCCCTAAGTGGGAACATTTGCCGCCAGCAGAGCAGCCGGAGCGCGGTGCGCTGCTGCCGCTGCGTAAACATTTCAAACTGTTCAGCAACCTGCGTCCGGCGAAGCTGTACCCGGGGCTGGAAGAGTTCTGCCCGCTGCGCGCGGATATCGCGGCCAACGGTTTCGACATTCTCTGCGTGCGTGAGCTGACCGGCGGCATCTACTTCGGTCAGCCAAAAGGTCGCGAAGGCAGCGGTCAGCATGAGAAAGCGTTTGATACCGAGGTCTATCACCGTTTTGAAATTGAACGTATCGCCCATATCGCGTTTGAGTCAGCGCGCAAACGCCGCCGTAAAGTGACCTCTATTGATAAAGCGAACGTGCTCCAGTCTTCCATCTTGTGGCGCGAAATCGTCAGTGAAGTCGCTAAGCAGTACCCGGACGTTGCGCTGTCGCATATGTATATCGACAACGCAACGATGCAGCTGATCAAAGATCCGTCTCAGTTTGACGTGTTGCTGTGCTCCAACCTGTTCGGCGATATTCTCTCGGATGAATGCGCCATGATCACTGGCTCCATGGGAATGCTGCCCTCCGCCAGCCTGAACGAAGAAGGCTTTGGCCTGTACGAACCGGCGGGGGGCTCCGCGCCGGATATCGCAGGCAAAAACATCGCCAACCCGATTGCGCAGATCCTCTCTCTGGCTCTGCTGCTGCGCTACAGCCTGGATGCAGGCGATGCAGCAACCGCAATTGAAAACGCCATTAACCGGGCGTTAGAAGAAGGCGTCCGTACCGGTGATTTAGCACGCGGCACGGCGGCAGTCAGTACCGATGAAATGGGCGACATCATTGCCCGCTATGTCGCTGAAGGGGTGTAATCATGGCTAAGACGTTATATGAGAAGTTGTTTGATGCGCACGTTGTTTACGAGACGCCAGACGAAACCCCACTGTTGTACATCGACCGTCATCTGGTACACGAAGTGACGTCTCCTCAGGCATTTGACGGCCTGCGTGCGCACAAGCGCCCGGTGCGTCAGCCGGGTAAAACCTTTGCCACGATGGATCACAACGTTTCCACCCAGACCAAAGACATTAATGCATCTGGCGAGATGGCACGTATCCAGATGCAGGAGCTGATTAAGAACTGTAACGAGTTTGGCGTGGAGCTGTACGATCTGAACCACCCCTATCAGGGCATCGTCCACGTAATGGGACCTGAACAGGGTATTACTCTGCCGGGCATGACCATTGTCTGCGGCGACTCCCACACCGCGACGCACGGCGCATTTGGCGCCCTGGCGTTCGGGATTGGCACCTCTGAAGTGGAACACGTTCTGGCGACGCAGACCCTGAAGCAGGGCCGCGCCAAAACCATGAAGATTGAAGTGAAGGGGAAAGCCGCGCCGGGTATCACCGCGAAAGATATCGTGCTGGCGATTATCGGCAAAACCGGCAGTGCAGGTGGTACCGGTCACGTCGTTGAGTTCTGCGGCGACGCTATCCAGGCGCTGAGCATGGAAGGTCGTATGACCCTGTGCAACATGGCCATTGAGATGGGTGCCAAAGCAGGACTGGTAGCCCCAGACGACACCACCTTCAACTATGTGGAGGGGCGTCTTCATGCGCCGAAAGGACAGGATTTTGACGACGCGGTAGCGTACTGGAAAACCCTGAAAACGGACGAGGGGGCAATTTTTGATACCGTTGTGACGTTGCAGGCGGAAGAGATCGCCCCGCAAGTCACCTGGGGCACCAACCCGGGCCAGGTCATTTCCGTCAACGACAGCATTCCTGACCCGGCTTCCTTCGCCGATCCGGTCGAGCGCGCGAGTGCGGAAAAGGCGCTGGCCTATATGGGGCTGAAACCCGGCGTACCGCTGACCGACGTGAGCATTGATAAAGTGTTCATCGGCTCCTGCACTAACTCCCGTATCGAAGATTTACGCGCTGCGGCAGAAATTGCAAAAGGCCGCAAAGTGGCACCGGGCGTGCAGGCGCTGGTTGTGCCGGGCTCCGGTCCGGTGAAAGCCCAGGCGGAAGCGGAAGGTCTGGATAAGATCTTTATCGAAGCAGGCTTCGAGTGGCGCCTGCCCGGCTGCTCCATGTGTCTGGCGATGAACAACGACCGCCTGAATCCGGGCGAGCGCTGTGCCTCCACCAGCAACCGTAACTTTGAAGGCCGTCAGGGCCGCGGTGGGCGCACCCACCTGGTCAGCCCGGCAATGGCCGCCGCTGCGGCAGTCACCGGTCATTTCGCCGATATTCGCAGCCTGAAATAAGGAGACAATCATGGCAGAGAAATTTACCCAACATACGGGCCGTGTTGTCCCGCTGGACGCCGCTAACGTCGATACTGACGCGATCATTCCTAAACAGTTTTTGCAGAAAGTGACGCGCACGGGTTTTGGGGCGCATCTGTTCAACGACTGGCGCTTCCTCGACGATAAAGGCGAAGTGCCGAACCCGGAATTCGTCCTGAACTTTCAGGAATACAAAGGCGCCTCCATTTTGCTGGCGCGGGAAAACTTTGGCTGCGGATCGTCGCGTGAACACGCGCCATGGGCATTGACCGACTACGGTTTTAAAGTGGTTATCGCCCCAAGCTTCGCGGATATCTTCTATGGCAACAGCTTCAACAACCAGCTGCTGCCGGTGACGCTGAGTGACGAACAGGTCGATGAACTGTTTGCGCTGGTGCAGGCAAATCCGGGGATGTCGTTTGAAGTGGATCTGGAAGCAGAAGTGGTGAAAGCCGGTGACAAGACCTACAGCTTTAGCATTGATGCGTTCCGTCGCCACTGCATGCTGAACGGTCTGGATAGCATTGGCCTGACGCTGCAGCACGAAGAGGCTATCTCCACCTACGAGAAAAAACAGCCTGCGTTTATGGGCTAAAGGCAATGGCCCGCAGGGCGCGGGCCATTGATAAGGGTGCGTTGAGGCGTAACCACTCTGGCGAGGCGGGGAAAAACCCCGCCAATACCGCTAACGTTTTGCTTCGTAAGCCAACACTGCCGCCAGCTCTGTTTTCTCCTGTCTGAAGTGCAGCTCACACAGCGAGTCGCGCACCATCCAGGTGAAGATCAACAACGTCGTACAGATCAGAAACAAACCTAACAGCAGAGTACGTTTTGGCATTCCAGCCTCCTTATTGCTTTTCGGCAATGAAGAGACTAACCTCGCAATGTTGGTTGTGAAGTTGGTCTCCCCATCAGTTTTTTTGATGTGGGACTCTCCACTGTTTGCCTCTTGCGAAAGCCTGAGGCAAACAGCCTCAAGCACCCGTCACGCACTCTATGCGCCTTCTCTGCTCCTGTCAGAAAATCGTTTCATTTCGTGAAGCCGCCTTCCAGAATCAAACGTCTTTAACCCGGCACGTTAACACAAGCGTGATGACCGAAATCGCTGCGATCACCCAGTACACGGATGCATGTCCATAGCTTTGCGACAGCGCCCCCTGAATCACCCCTGCCAGAATCACGCCGGTAGAGATACTGTTAGTAAACAGCGTGGTCGCGGAGCCTGCTCGCCCCGGCATTAAATCCTGGAACCAGAGCATGCCGATCCCGGCAACGATTCCGATAAATACCGCGTTAAATAGCTGTAACGCCAGCAAAGCTTCCCGCGAATGGAAAAGGATTAACCCCGCGTAGAACACCACCCCAGCCGCCACGGCGACGACCATCATCCGACGCTTTCCGAAACGTTTTACGTAGTAACCCGCCAGAATCATCGCCGGGATCTCCAGCCCGGCAGCGGTGCCCATCAGGATCCCCGCGAGCTTGTCGGGCAGTCCCAGATCGCTGCTGATCCACAGCGGCATATCGATAATGTACATGGTGTTGCAGGTCCACATCAGCGTGGAGGCGATAAACAACATGCGGACGTGTTTATCCTGCCAGCCGCTTACCTGGGTGATGGGCTTGTCCGTCGCTTGCTCTACGCGCGCCACCGATGGCAGCACAAAGGCTATCAGCGCCAGGCTGATGGCAAAAATTCCCGCGGCGATGGTGAACATGACGGTGAAACCGTAGTTCAGCGCCAGCATGAACGCCAGCGGGGGGCCGATGACCCATGCGAGAGAGAGCTGCGCACGCATCACCGAGCTGAACATCACCACTTCCCGCGCCGAGTTGTCGGCGTACTCCCGGGCCAGGGCGAAGAGCTGCGGCATGGCGGTGTTCGCCAGAGAGGCCAACAGCACGCCACAGGTGATAAGCGTCAGGTAGTGACGATTAAAGGCAAACAGCAACGCGTTGCCCACGGCCATGGCGCAACAAAAGAGGATCAGCTTGCGGCGATCGCCCTGGCTGTCGGATCGTTTCGCCAGCCACAGGCTGACGAGGATCCCGGCAATGGCGTTGACGGTGTAGAACAGGCCTACCCAAAATGGCTGCGCCCCAACCTCACGACTGAGAAACAGGCTCAGCGTCGGCGCCTGTAGCGCACCGGCCACGCCCATCATGAAGGCCACCAGCATAAAAGCGGCGTACACGCCGTTCAGGCGTCGCCCCATCGTCATCAACCAGAGCATGCGCAAGTCCTTATGAAAGCGAATCGAAATTGGGTGAAATAGTAAACGAAAAAAGCCAGCAAAAACATTTTGCTGGCGGGTGATTAGCACCAATACTCAGTCACACATGATCGAGGCGAGTTAGCGAGAAGAGGTCGGTTTCGTAACGTCCCACTGCATCAGATCTTCCAGTATTCTCAGCCGCTGCTCTGCGCACTGGCGGGCCAGCCAGGACACTCCCTTTGTCGCTGAAAAATAGTGCTGATAAAACTGACGTGCGGTAGACCTCTTCATAATTTACCTCCTCGCTTCATCGATAAGGATTATTGGCTTAATATAGGGATTAATAAATTGCTGATTTTTTGTCAGGAGTTCCTCTTTTATGCCTTCTGGTCGTCTGCAACAACAATTTATCCGCCTCTGGCAGTGCTGCGAGGGGCAATCGCAGGAGACCACGCTGAACGAGCTGGCTGAGCTCCTCAACTGCTCCCGGCGTCATATGCGTACCCTCCTTAACACCATGCAGCAGCAGGGCTGGCTAAACTGGGAGGCCGAAGCCGGACGCGGTAAGCGCTCGCGCCTGACTTTCCTCTATACCGGCCTGGCGTTGCAGCAACAGCGGGCGGAGGATCTGCTGGAGCAGGACCGCATCGATCAGCTGGTCCAGCTGGTGGGCGACAAAGCCGCCGTGCGCCAGATGCTGGTCTCGCATCTGGGACGCAGCTTTCGTCAGGGACGCCACATTCTGCGAGTGCTTTACTATCGCCCAATGAAAAATCTGTTGCCCGGTACGGCGTTACGTCGCTCTGAAACCCACATGGCCCGGCAGATTTTTAGCGGTCTGACGCGGATAAATGAGGAAAACGGGGAACTGGAAGCGGATATTGCCCATCACTGGCAACAGGTGTCTCCGTTGCACTGGCGCTTCTTTTTACGTCCCGGCATTCATTTCCACCATGGACGCGAGCTGGAGATGCGCGACGTTATCGATTCCTTAGAGCGCGCCCGCACGCTGCCGCTCTATTCGCATATCGCGCGGATCCACTCCCCCACGGCCTGGACCCTGGATATTGAGCTATCGCAGCCGGACAAATGGCTTCCGTGGCTTCTGGGCTACGTACCCTCGATGATCCTGCCTGCCGAGTGGCGATCCCTGAACAATTTTTCCAGCCAGCCGATTGGTACGGGCCCCTACTCCGTTTCACGGAACAACAGTAATCAGCTGAAGATCCGCGCCTTTGATGATTACTTTGGCTATAGGGCGCTGATCGACGAAGTCAACGTCTGGGTACTACCGGATCTCAACGAAGAGCTGAGCGCAGGCCTGACGCTGGAAGGGCCAACAACCAGCGAAAAGGCGTTCGAGAGTCGCCTGGAAGAGGGTTGCTACTATCTGCTTTTTGACAGCCGCAGCCATCGCGGGGCGAATCACGACGTCCGCAAGTGGATCAGCCATATTCTGGCTCCCGCTAACCTGATTTATCACGCTGAAGAGCAATACCAGACCTGGTGGTTCCCGGCCTATGGCCTGCTTCCGCGCTGGCACCATGCGCAGCCAGTACGCAGTGAAAAACCTGCCGGACTGGAGACCATCACCCTCAGCTACTATCGCGATCACATTGAGCACCGGTTTATCGCAAGGATCATGAGTAAGCTGCTGGCAGCCGAGGGCGTGACGCTGGCGATACAGGAAGTGGACTATGATGAATGGCACCGTGGAGATGTTATCAGCGATATCTGGCTCAACAGTGCGAACTTCACGCTGCCGCTTGATTTTTCGCTCTTCTCGCACCTGTATGAAGTGCCCCTGATTCAGCACTGTATCAAGCGGGACTGGCAGCGAGACGCCGCACGGTGGCGGGCAGGAGAAATGGATCTGGCCGCCTGGTGTCAGGAGCTGCTGGCCGGGCAGACGATCGTACCGTTGATTCACCACTGGCTGCTGATCCAGGGTCAGCGCAGCATGCGCGGCCTGCGAATGAATACCCTGGGCTGGTTTGATTTTAAATCCGCGTGGTTTGCGCCGCCGGAGCCATAACGCTTTCGTAATATTCACCAAATCATTACAATAGCGCCGTTCTCAACGGGGTGCTGCATCACTGATGTGCGCTGAGATAATACCCGTCGAACCTGATCCGGATAACGCCGGCGAAGGGATTTGAGGCTGTCTCTCAAAATCCTTTGCCACTCAACCCTGAGGTGCAAAGTGTTAAAAAACGTTCTTCCTCTGCTGGCGCTGTTTGCGCTGCCTGTTTTTGCTAAGCCTGTCCTGACGGTCTACACCTACGACTCCTTCTCCGCCGACTGGGGCCCCGGCCCGGCGGTGAAAAAAGCCTTTGAAGCCGACTGCAACTGCGAGCTGAAATTCGTGGCGCTGGAAGATGGTGTCTCTCTGCTTAACCGGCTGCGTATGGAAGGCAAAAACAGCAAAGCCGACGTGGTGCTCGGGCTGGATAACAACCTGCTGCAAGCCGCCACTCAAACCAGACTGTTCGCCAAAAGCGGCGTGGCGGCAGATGCCGTCAACGTGCCGGGCGGCTGGAAAAACGACACCTTCGTACCCTTTGATTACGGTTACTTTGCGTTTGTCTACGATAAAAACAAGCTGAAGAATCCGCCCAAAAGCCTGAAAGAGCTGGTCGAAAGCGATCAGAAGTGGCGCGTGATTTATGAAGATCCGCGCACCAGCACGCCGGGTCTGGGGCTGCTGTTGTGGATGCAGAAAGTCTATGGCAACAAAACGCCTGAGGCGTGGCAGAAACTGGCTGCGAAAACCGTTACCGTCACCAAAGGCTGGAGCGAAGCCTACGGCCTGTTCCTGAAAGGCGAAAGCGACCTTGTGCTGAGCTACACGACTTCTCCGGCCTACCACATTATCGCCGAGAAGAAAGACAACTACGCCGCCGCGAACTTTGCTGAAGGACATTATTTGCAGGTGGAAGTGGCCGCCCGCACCGCCGCGAGCAAACAGCCGGAGCTCGCCGAGAAATTCCTGAAGTTTATGGTTTCACCGGCATTCCAGAATGCTATTCCGACAGGAAACTGGATGTACCCGGTCACTGATGTTGCGCTGCCGGCAGGTTTTGAGCAGCTGAACAAACCGCAAACCTCCCTGGAATTTACGCCGCAGCAGGTTGCCACCCAGCGCGCCGCATGGATAAGTGAATGGCAACGCGCCGTCAGCCGCTGATCCCCGGCTGGTTAGTTCCCGGGCTGCTCGCCGCTATACTGATGGTGGTCGTCAGCCTGGGAGCGTTTCTCGCGCTGTGGTTTAACGCGCCAGAGAGCGATCTGCTTGCCCTCTGGCACGACAGCTATCTCTGGCACGTCATCCGTTTCTCGTTCTGGCAGGCGTTTCTCTCCGCGCTGCTGTCAGTCATCCCGGCCATTTTCCTCGCCCGCGCCCTCTATCGCAGACGTTTTCCCGGCAGGCTGGCCCTGCTGCGCCTGTGTGCCATGACGCTGATCCTGCCCGTGCTGGTGGCGGTGTTCGGGATTCTGAGCGTATACGGTCGCCAGGGCTGGCTGGCCTCCCTCTTTAACCTGCTTGGTCTGGAATGGTCCTTCTCCCCTTACGGCCTGAAGGGCATTCTGCTGGCGCATATTTTTTTCAATATGCCGATGGCGACGCGCCTCTTTTTACAGGCGCTGGAGAACATTCCCGGCGAGCAGCGCCAAATTGCCGCCCAGCTTGGCATGCGCGGCTGGTCGTTCTTCCGCTTTGTCGAATGGCCGTGGCTGCGACGCCAGATTGCCCCGGTTGCCGCGCTAATCTTTATGCTCTGCTTCGCCAGCTTCGCGACCGTACTTTCTCTCGGCGGCGGGCCGCAGGCCACCACCATTGAGCTGGCGATCTATCAGGCTTTAAGTTACGACTACGATCCGGGCCGCGCCGCGCTGCTGGCGATCGTGCAGATGGTATGCTGTCTGGCACTGGTGTTACTCAGCCAGAGGCTAAGCAAAACGATCCCCGCAGGAAGCAATAACATGACAGGCTGGCGCGATCCGCAGGACAGCCTGTATAGCCGCGTCGCGGATTTTATGCTGATCGCACTGGCACTCCTGCTTTTGCTGCCCCCGCTGCTGGCCGTTATCGTTGATGGACTGAATCGCAATGTGTTGTCGGTACTGCAACAACCTGTCCTGTGGCAAGCGACGTGGACCTCCTTGCGCATTGCGCTGGCAGCCGGGCTACTGTGCGTGATTCTGACCATGATGCTGCTCTGGAGCAGCCGCGAGCTGTACGCGCGTCATGCACGTAAAGCCGGACACGCGCTGGAACTGACGGGTATGCTGATCCTGGCGATGCCGGGCATTGTGCTGGCGACCGGATTCTTTTTACTGTTCAACAGCACCCTCGGCCTGCCGGAAAGCGCCGACGGCATCGTCATTTTTACCAACGCACTGATGGCCATCCCTTACGCGCTCAAGGTACTGGAAAACCCGATGCGCGACGTCAACAGCCGCTACAGCTTGCTGTGTCAGTCGCTGGGCATGCAGGGCTGGCAGCGCCTGAAGGTGGTAGAATTGCGCGCACTGAAACGTCCGCTCGCCCAGGCGCTGGCGTTTGCCTGCGTGCTGTCGATTGGCGATTTTGGCGTAGTGGCGCTCTTCGGCAACGAGGATTTCCGCACGCTGCCGTTCTGGCTTTATCAGCAAATTGGCTCCTATCGTAGCCAAGACGGCGCCGTCACGGCGCTGCTCCTGTTGCTGCTGTGCTTTGCGTTATTTACCGTTATCGAAAAACTTCCGGGGCGTGATGTTAAAACTGACTGATGTAACCTGGCTTTATGAGCACCTGCCAATGCGTTTTACCCTCTCCGTTCGTCAGGGAGAGCGAATCGCAGTGCTTGGCCCCAGCGGGGCCGGAAAAAGTACCCTGCTCAATCTGATTGCCGGTTTTTTGCAGCCTGCCAGCGGGTCGATCGTCATTGATAACGGCGAGTTTACCTACGCTCCGCCGGCTAAGCGCCCGGTGTCGATGCTGTTTCAGGAAAACAATCTGTTCAATCATCTTACGGTCTGGCAGAACATCGCGCTGGGTATGGATCCGGGGTTAAAGCTCAGTGCTGCGCAGCGTCAGACGCTGGAGGCGATCGCCGAACAAATGGGCCTGTCTGCGTTTATCAACAGACTTCCGGGGGAGCTTTCCGGCGGCCAGCGCCAGCGCGTGGCGCTGGCACGCTGTCTGGTGCGCAAGCAGCCGCTGCTGCTGCTCGACGAACCCTTTTCGGCGCTCGACCCGGCTCTGCGTCAGGAAATGCTCTCGCTGGTTGAGGAGGTTTGCGAGCGCGAACAACTGACGATGCTGATGGTTTCGCACAGCATTGAAGATGCCGCACGCATCGCGCCGCGATCGGTGGTGATCGCGGAGGGCCGTATTTTGTGGGATGGAGAAACAGAAGAACTTCTGAGTGGTAACGCAGGGGCATCTTCATTGTTGGGTATTCGTGCGGTCTGATGCCCTCACCCTAACCCTCTCCCACGGGGCTGAGGGTTCCCCACAAATTAATGCGAGCACTGAGCAATCCCCTCGCCCCTCCGGGGAGAGGGTTAGGGTGAGGGGAACATACGGCGGTGGTGGTCATTCCGTTCACTTTATGTTCCTTGCTACTCTGTAACGACATGACC
>NZ_JBMKHQ010000007.1:103175-128139 GCF_049237385.1 Enterobacter cloacae complex sp. IR5412
GGCCCTCAGTCATTTAGAAAGCAACTTTATTGCTTCTGCATAAAAAAATTACTGGGGAACCCTCAGCCCACGGGGAGAGGGAAAACACCTTAACGGCTCACCACCTTCAACAGGATCTCGCCGTACACCGGCATCAGCGGGTGGCGGATCAGCGCCACCAGCGCTACCACCGCCACGCCGAGCGTAAGTGGGGCCAGCCAGAGCAGGCGCGTGCGCGGGAGATAGCGGGTCAGGCGATCGACGCTCGCTTTCGCGCTGCGCCACAGGCGCCAGCAGAGCCAAACCGCCAGCCACAGCAGCACCGCCGTACCCAGCAGAAGCCATTTAAACTCACCGCTTTGCATACCGTCAGGAATATCAATCGCCGCGCCCGCCAGGATACCCGGCAGGAAGTAGAACGGCGGCCAGAAGACGCAGCCGATGATATTCGGCACCACAAACTTCGCGACGGGCAGATCCAGCATCCCGGCCACCATCGGCACCAGTGGACGCGTTGGCCCAACGAAGCGCCCCACGAGGATGGTGAACATGCTGTGCTGGTGCAGCGCATGCTCGGTTTTATCCAGCAGCGCTTTGTTTTTTTTCATGAACGACCAGCGGTGTAGCGGCTTCTTAAAGCGCCAGCCCAGCCAGAAGGAGATCCAGTCCCCCAGCAAACAGCCGATAATACCGGCCATCCACGCCTGCCAGAAATTGACCTCGCCGCTGCCGATAAGCGCCCCAAGCCCCGCCATCATCACGGTGCCGGGCAGGATCAGCCCGACCAGCGCCAGCGACTCCAGAAACGCCACCAGCGCCACGGCGATGAGCGAATACATAACGGACTGGGTAATAAAATGTTCCAGCAATGCCTGCATAACTATTCCGGTCAGAAAACGAATCAGCGATTCTGCTTAGCGCCCTGCACCGCGTCAAGGCATCAATTGTCTGAATAGTTTACAAGATGCGCCTGAAGTTCACCTGAATGTTTACCGATTATTCACATCCCGCACGGAATTCGCTCGGGCTGGCACCGGTGCACTTCTTAAACACGCGAGAGAAATAGAGCTGATCTTCAAAGCCGACGTTACGCCCGACGGTGGCGATAGGCATTCGGGTGGTGCTGAGCAGCAGTTTCGCCTGGCTGATGCGCTGATCCTCGCGCCAGCTGAGTACGCTCACGCCAAGCTGCTGGCGGAACAGATGCGACAGCCGTGACGGCGACAGGCACACATGCTGGGCGACGCTGGCAATATCAAACTGGCTGTCGGCAAGGTGGTCGCTGATGTACTGGCAGGCGTCGCGGACGCGGTTGTCCAGCGGCGGATTAAGCGACTCGTTGATGGCCTCCATGCGGCGCAGCAGCACCTGTTCAAGCAGGTTGATGGCCAGCAGTTCAGCGTAGCGCCCTCCCGCCTGCCCTGCCTCAATAATTTGTGCGAACAGCTCACGGAACTGCGCCAGATGCGCCTCATCCGGGCGATATAAACCGGTATGGGCGAAAATGGCCGGCCACGAGAGCCACTCCTGCCAGTAGGCGCGCGGACGGAAATAGACCCACTGGTGATACCACTCTTTGGCATCCGGGTGGCGTCCGTAGTGGTGGATCTCCCCCGGCGGGAACAGCAGCATATCACCAGGGCGGCAGATAAACTGCCGATCGCCGTTTTTAATCACCCCTTCCCCGCGAACGGTCAGGTTCAGAATATACCCTTTCATTCCGAGCGGTCGATCGACGTAGAAATCGAGATACCCCTCGGCCTCAATGGGCGTCAGCCCCGCCACCAGATGGGCGTTAAATGAGTATCCCGGCAGCAGGGGATCGTTTTGCGGTTCGGCCATAGATTCAGTTCTCCCAAGGGTCCTGAAGGAAACCAATTGTCCATATCGATAAAAGCAGTATAAAAATGGCCCGCGAAAAGATCCAAAAAGCATCACGCCTCTTTTACGTCCGCCATGTTTCAGCCTTTCCCCCTGATTTCTCCGCCAGCACGGGCGGTTAAGCAGTAACAAAAGTGTCTATAAGTACGGCAGAAATGTCCACATTGAATATTTGCACGGCGTCACACTTTCCGCTGCTACAGCAATTTAGTCCATAAGATTAGCGGATCCTGCCTGACGATCTTTGTCCCCAGTCTCTAATGTTCTTCCATACCTGTTTTGGATGGAGCAACACCATGGCAATTGCAATTGGCCTCGATTTTGGCAGCGACTCAGTTCGCGCGCTGGCAGTGGACTGTACGACTGGCCAGGAGATAGCAACCAGCGTTGAGTGGTATCCGCGCTGGCAAGAGGGGCGCTACTGCGATGCGCCGAACAACCAGTTCCGTCACCACCCGCGCGATTACATTGAATCAATGGAAGCGGCGATCAAAACCGTGCTGGCGGAGCTGACGGACGCCCAGCGGGCCGACGTCGTGGGGATTGGCGTCGACAGTACCGGTTCAACGCCGGCCCCGGTTGATGCAGAAGGCCGCGTACTGGCGCTTCGCCCGGAGTTTGCCGATAACCCGAACGCCATGTTTGTGCTGTGGAAAGACCATACCGCCGTGGAAGAGGCGGAAGCCATCACCCGCTTATGCCACCAGCCGGGCAAAACCGACTACTCGCGCTACATCGGCGGGATCTACTCCAGCGAATGGTTCTGGGCAAAAATCCTGCACGTTACCCGCGCGGACGCGTCGGTCGCACAGGCAGCGGCGTCATGGATTGAGCTGTGCGACTGGGTTCCCGCCCTGCTCTCCGGCACCACTCGTCCGCAGGCTATTCGCCGTGGCCGTTGCAGCGCCGGGCATAAATCGCTGTGGCATGAAAGCTGGGGTGGTCTGCCTCCGGCAGCGTTCTTCGATGAACTCGACCCGATCATCAACAAAAACCTGACCTACCCGCTGTTTACCGACACCTTCACCGCCGATATTCCGGTCGGCACGCTCTGCGAAGAGTGGGCGAAACGCCTCGGTCTGCCGCAAAACGTGACCATTTCCGGCGGCGCGTTCGACTGCCATATGGGCGCCGTGGGCGCGGGTGCGCAGCCTAACACGCTGGTGAAAGTGATTGGCACCTCCACCTGCGACATTCTGACGGCGGATAAAACCAGCGTTGGCGACCGCGCGGTGAAGGGTATCTGCGGTCAGGTTGACGGCAGCGTGGTGCCCGATTTTATCGGCCTCGAAGCGGGTCAGTCCGCGTTTGGCGATATCTACGCCTGGTTTGGCCGGGTGCTCGGCTGGCCGCTGGATCAGCTGGCGGCCGCGCATCCTGAACTGAAAACCCAGATTACCGCGAGCAAAAAACAGCTCCTGCCGCAGCTCACCGAAGCCTGGGCAAAAAATCCGTCTCTCGATCACCTGCCGGTGGTGCTGGACTGGTTCAACGGCCGTCGTACGCCGTTTGCCAACCAGCGTCTGAAAGGGGTGATTACCGATCTCAACCTGGCGACCGACGCGCCCGCGCTGTTTGGCGGCCTGATCGCCGCCACCGCGTTCGGCGCGCGCGCCATTATGGAGTGCTTCACCGGGCAGGGCATTGACGTGAACAACGTGATGGCTTTGGGCGGTATCGCCCGTAAAAACCCGGTGATCATGCAGGCCTGCTGCGATGTGCTCAACCGTCCGCTGCAAATTGTGGCTTCCGATCAGTGCTGTGCGCTGGGCGCAGCGATTTTCGCTGCCGTGGCCGCAGGCGTCCATGCGGATATCCCGACCGCGCAACAGCATATGGCGAGCGCCGTCGAAAGTACGCTCCAGCCGCAGGCTCAGCAGGCACAACGCTTTGAACAGCTTTATCAGCGCTACCAGCAATGGGCAAAAAGCGCCGAACTTCACTATCTCCCTGTCGCCGCCCCGGCCAAAACTACCGCGGACACTACGGCAACCCTGACACATTAAGGACACGATAATGACCATTTTTAATAATTATGAAGTGTGGTTTGTGATTGGCAGCCAGCATTTATACGGACCGGAAGCGTTGCAGCAGGTGACGAAACACGCGGAGCACGTTGTGAATGCGCTGAACGCGGAAGCCAAACTGCCGTGCAAACTGGTGCTGAAGCCGCTGGGTACTACGCCGGACGAAATCACTAACATCTGCCGCGATGCCAATTACGATGACAAATGCGCTGGCCTGGTGGTGTGGCTGCACACCTTCTCGCCAGCCAAAATGTGGATCAACGGCCTGGCTATCCTCAACAAACCGCTGCTGCAATTCCACACTCAGTTCAACGCCTCCCTGCCGTGGGACAGCATCGACATGGACTTCATGAACCTGAATCAGACCGCGCACGGCGGTCGCGAGTTCGGCTTCATCGGCGCACGTATGCGTCAACAACATGCCGTGGTGACCGGCCACTGGCAGGACGGCCAGGCACAAAAACGCATTGGCTCCTGGATGCGTCAGGCGGTCTCTAAGCAGGATACCCGTCACCTTAAAGTGGTGCGTTTCGGCGACAACATGCGTGAAGTTGCCGTAACCGACGGCGACAAAGTGGCCGCGCAGATCAAGTTCGGCTTCTCCGTGAATACCTGGGCGGTGGGCGACCTGGTGCAGGTGGTGAATGACATCAGCGATGGCGACGTGAACGCGCTGGTGGACGAGTACGAAAGCAGCTATCGCCTGACGCCTGCGGCACAGGTCAACGGCGACAAGCGCCAGAACGTGCTGGATGCCGCACGCATTGAACTGGGCATGAAGCGCTTCCTGGAACAGGGCGGCTTCCATGCCTTCACCACCACCTTTGAAGATCTCCACGGCCTGAAACAGCTCCCGGGTCTGGCGGTACAACGTCTGATGCAGCAGGGCTACGGTTTTGCGGGCGAAGGCGACTGGAAAACTGCCGCTCTGCTTCGCATCATGAAGGTGATGTCGACCGGTCTGCAGGGCGGCACCTCCTTTATGGAGGACTACACCTACCACTTCGAGAACGGCAACGATCTGGTGCTCGGCTCGCACATGCTGGAAGTGTGTCCCTCTATCGCCGTCGAAGAGAAACCGATCCTCGATGTGCAGTACCTCGGCATTGGCGGCAAAGCGGATCCGGCCCGTCTGATCTTCAACACCCGTACCGGCCCGGCCATTAACGCCAGCCTGATCGACCTCGGCGACCGTTTCCGCCTGCTGGTGAACTGCGTCGATGCTGTGGAAACTCCGCATTCTCTGCCGAAACTGCCGGTCGCGAACGCCCTGTGGAAAGCGCAACCTGACCTGCCAACCGCGTCGGAAGCCTGGATCCTGGCCGGCGGCGCGCACCACACCGTCTTCAGCCACGCGCTTGACCTGAACGATATGCGTCAGTTTGCCGAGCTGCACGACATCGAACTGACCGTGATTGATAACGACACCCGTCTGCCAGCCTTTAAAGACGCGCTGCGCTGGAACGAAGTCTATTACGGTTCAAAACGCTAAGCCCTGAATGCCCGGTGGCACTTCGTTTACCGGGCCTACGGTTCTGTAGGCCGGATAAGCGCAGCGCCATCCGGCAGGAGACGACAATGTTAGAAGATCTCAAACGTCAGGTACTCGAAGCCAACCTGGCGCTGCCAAAACATAACCTGGTGACCCTGACTTGGGGCAACGTCAGCGCCGTTGACCGGGAAAAAGGCGTGTTCGTGATCAAGCCTTCGGGCGTGGATTACACGGTGATGACCGCGGAAGATATGGTGGTGGTCAGCATCGAAACGGGTGAAGTGGTTGAAGGCGATAAAAAGCCCTCCTCCGATACGCCCACTCACCGCCTGCTGTATCAGGCCTTCCCGACCATCGGTGGGATTGTGCATACCCATTCGCGTCACGCGACCATCTGGGCGCAGGCGGGCCAGCCAATTCCGGCCACCGGCACCACCCACGCGGACTACTTTTACGGCACCATTCCCTGCACGCGTCTGATGACCGATGCGGAGATCGGCGGTGAGTACGAATGGGAAACCGGGAACGTGATCGTCGAAACCTTCGAAAAACAGGGTATCGACGCGGCGCAAATGCCCGGCGTGCTGGTGCACTCCCACGGTCCGTTTGCCTGGGGTAAAAACGCGGAGGACGCGGTGCACAACGCGATCGTGCTGGAGGAAGTCGCCTACATGGGGATCTTCTGCCGCCAGCTGGCACCGCAGTTGCCGGATATGCAGCAAACCCTGCTCGATAAGCATTATCTGCGCAAGCACGGCGCGAAGGCGTACTACGGGCAGTAAAACATTGTCCGGTGGCGCTGCGCTTATCGGGCCTACGGATCCTGTTGGCCGGATAAGCGTAGCGCCATCCGGCAAAACAGGCACTGTATAAAACCCCAGCAAACACCCCTCAACCAGGCTATAATCAGGCCTGGTTTGTTTTGTGGGATAGCGGCGTGGCACAGGCGCAAGAAGGCTTTTTACTGACCCGACACTGGCGGGATACCCCTCAGGGCACCGAGGTTGCGTTCTGGCTGGCGACGGATAACGGCCCGCTGCACGTTACCCTGCCGCCTCAGGAGTCCGTGGCGTTTATCCCTGAACACCACGTCGAGAAGGTAAAGCAGCTGCTGCGCGGTGAAAACGGCTGGCGCCTTACTCCCCTTGAGCTAAAAGACTTCCACCGCCAGCCGGTTTATGGCCTCTACTGCCGCGCCCATCGCCAGCTGATGCGCTATGAAAAATTGCTCCGCGAAGCGGGCGTGACGCTCTACGAAGCGGACATTCGCCCGCCGGAACGTTTTCTGATGGAGCGGTTTATCACCGCCCCCGTCTGGGTGGACGGCGCTGAGCAGAACGGTTGTCTCGTGAACGCGCGCCTGAAGCCTAACCCGCACTATCGCCCGCCGCTGAAGTGGGTCTCGCTGGATATCGAAACCACCCGTCACGGCGAGCTGTACTGCATCGGCCTTGAAGGCTGCGGGCAGCGGGTTGTCTATATGCTCGGGCCGCCGAACGGCGATGCGTCCGCGCTGGATTTTCATCTGGAATACGTTACCAGCCGACCACAACTGCTGGAGAAGCTTAACCAGTGGTTTGCCGAGCACGACCCGGATGTATTGATCGGCTGGAACGTGGTGCAGTTTGACCTGCGCGTGTTGCAAAAACATGCCGAGCGGTACCGCATTCCCCTGACGTTAGGGCGCGGAAACACGGAGCTGGAGTGGCGTGAGCACGGTTTTAAGAACGGCGTATTCTTCGCACAGGCTAACGGTCGCCTGATAATCGACGGCATCGAGGCGCTGAAATCCGCCTTCTGGAACTTCTCTTCCTTCTCGCTGGAAGCGGTCGCCCAGGCGCTGCTCGGCGAAGGTAAATCCATCGACAATCCCTGGGACCGAATGGACGAGATCGACCGGCGCTTTAATGAGGATAAGCCAGCGCTCGCTACCTATAACCTGAAAGACTGTGAGCTGGTAACGCAGATTTTCCATAAAACCGAGATCATGCCCTTCCTGCTGGAACGCGCAACGGTAAACGGTCTCGCGGTCGACAGGCACGGCGGCTCGGTAGCGGCCTTCAGCCACCTCTATTTCCCGCGGATGCACCGGGCGGGCTATGTGGCCCCTAACCTCGGTGACGTGCCGCCGCAGGCCAGTCCCGGCGGTTACGTGATGGATTCACGGCCCGGGCTGTATGATTCGGTGCTGGTGCTGGATTATAAAAGTCTGTACCCGTCGATTATCCGCACATTTCTGATTGATCCGGTAGGGCTGGTCGAGGGGATGGCGCAGCCAGACGATGCGCACAGTACTGAAGGTTTTCTCGGGGCACGCTTCTCGCGCGAAAAACACTGCCTGCCTGAGATCGTGGGAAACATCTGGCACGGCCGCGACGAGGCAAAACGCCACGGCAACAAGCCGCTCTCACAGGCGCTGAAAATCATTATGAATGCCTTTTACGGGGTGCTGGGCACCAGCGCCTGCCGCTTCTTTGATCCGCGTCTGGCGTCGTCCATCACCATGCGCGGGCACGACATTATGCGCCAGACCAAAGCGTTGATTGAATCCCGGGGTTATGACGTTATTTATGGCGACACCGATTCCACCTTTGTCTGGCTGAAATCGGCCCATTCAGAAGACGACGCCGCGCAAATCGGCAAAGAACTGGTCGCCTTCGTGAACGCCTGGTGGCGCGAAAGTTTGCAAAAAGAGCGGTTAACCAGCGCGTTAGAGCTGGAGTTTGAAACCCATTTTGCCCGCTTCTTAATGCCGACCATTCGCGGAACCGACCAGGGCAGCAAGAAGCGCTACGCCGGACTGATTCAGGAAGGCGACAAGCAGCGGATGGTGTTTAAAGGGCTGGAGACAGTGCGCACCGACTGGACGCCGCTGGCACAGCAGTTTCAGCAAACGCTTTATCTGCGGGTGTTCCGCAATGAGCCGTATCAGGACTACGTGCGCGAGACGATAGCCAGCCTGATGGCGGGCGAACTTGACGCGCAGCTGGTGTATCGCAAGCGCCTGCGCCGCCCGCTGGCGGACTACCAGCGTAATGTTCCTCCGCACGTCCGCGCGGCGCGGCTGGCGGATGAAGAGAACGTTCGCCGGGGCCGCGCGCCGCAGTATCAGAACCGGGGAACGATCAAATACGTCTGGACAACGAACGGACCAGAACCCGTTGATTACCAGCAGTCTCCGCTCGATTACGATCACTACCTGACCCGCCAGCTTCAGCCTGTTGCGGAGGGAATTTTACCGTTCATCAACGACGACTTTGCTACACTAGTGACAGGACAACTTGGGCTATTTTGACGCGTGACGAAACCGTTGCCATCCAGTACCATAGCGCCCTTTCCATTCCCGGACCCATTTTTCGATGACCGTCTTTTTTGACGGGGTCGAACTATTGCCTGCAATTAAAGATTAGAGCCGAACAACTATGCCTTTTACACTTGGTCAACGCTGGATCAGCGATACAGAAAGCGAACTTGGATTAGGAACCGTCGTTGCCGTCGATGCGCGCATGGTTACCCTCCTTTTCCCTGCTACCGGTGAAAACCGCCTGTACGCTCGCAATGACTCCCCTGTTACCCGCGTAATGTTCAATCCGGGTGATACCGTGACCAGCCATGACGGCTGGCAACTGAAGGTTGAAGACGTAAAAGAAGAGAATGGACTGCTCGCCTACATCGGAACGCGTCTTGATACCGACGAGACGAATGTCATCCTGCGTGAAGTGCTGCTCGACAGCAAACTGGTGTTCAGCAAGCCGCAGGACCGTCTGTTTGCCGGGCAAATCGACCGAATGGATCGCTTCTCCCTGCGCTACCGCGCGCGTAAGTTCCAGAGTGAGCAGTACCGCATGCCGTGGAGCGGCCTGCGCGGTCAGCGTACCAGCCTTATTCCCCATCAGCTGAATATCGCCCATGACGTGGGCCGTCGCCATGCGCCTCGCGTGCTGCTGGCTGACGAAGTGGGCCTGGGTAAAACCATCGAAGCAGGCATGATCCTGCACCAGCAGCTGCTCTCTGGCGCTGCCGAGCGCGTGCTGATTGTGGTTCCAGAAACGCTGCAACATCAGTGGCTGGTTGAAATGCTGCGCCGCTTTAACCTGCGCTTCTCCCTGTTCGACGATGAGCGCTATGCCGAAGCCCAGCACGACGCGGACAACCCGTTTGAAACCGAACAGCTGGTCATTTGTTCCCTGGACTTCGTGCGCCGCAGCAAGCAGCGCCTGGAGCATCTGTGCGACGCTGAATGGGATCTGATGGTCGTCGACGAAGCGCATCACCTCGTCTGGAGCGAAGACGCGCCAAGCCGTGAATACATGGCGATTGAGCAGCTTGCCGAGCGCGTACCGGGCGTTCTGCTCCTGACCGCCACGCCGGAGCAGCTGGGTCTTGAGAGCCACTTCGCCCGTCTGCGTCTGCTCGATCCCAACCGTTTCCACGATTTTGAGCAGTTTGTTGAAGAGCAGAAAAACTACCGCCCGGTGGCGGACGCCGTCGCGCTGCTGCTGGCCGGTAATCGTCTCTCTAATGATGAGCTTAACACTCTCAGCGATCTGATTGGCGAGCAGGATATTGAGCCGCTGCTTCAGGCCGCGAACAGCGACAGCGATAATGCGGGATCCGCGCGTAAAGAGCTGATCGACATGCTGATGGATCGCCACGGTACCAGCCGCGTGCTGTTCCGTAACACCCGTAACGGCGTGAAAGGCTTCCCGAAACGCGAGCTGCACACCATCAAACTGCCGCTGCCGACCCAGTACCAGACGGCGATTAAAGTCTCCGGCATTATGGGTACCCGTAAATCTGCGGAAGATCGCGCGCGCGACATGCTCTACCCGGAGCAGATTTATCAGGAATTCGAAGGCGACACCGGCACCTGGTGGAACTTCGATCCGCGCGTGGAGTGGTTGATGGGCTACCTCACCGCTCACCGTTCCCAGAAAGTGCTGGTGATCTGCGCCAAAGCCGCTACCGCATTGCAGCTGGAGCAGGTTCTGCGTGAGCGCGAAGGCATTCGCGCCGCCGTGTTCCACGAAGGCATGTCCATAGTTGAGCGCGATCGTGCAGCAGCCTGGTTTGGTGAAGAGGACAGCGGCGCGCAGGTTCTGCTGTGCTCTGAAATCGGTTCTGAAGGCCGTAACTTCCAGTTCGCCAGCAATCTGGTGATGTTCGATCTGCCGTTTAACCCGGATCTGCTGGAGCAGCGTATCGGCCGTCTGGATCGTATCGGGCAGGCGCACGATATTCAGATCCACGTGCCGTATCTGGAGAAAACCGCCCAGTCCGTGCTGGTGCGCTGGTACCACGAAGGGCTGGACGCGTTTGAACACACCTGCCCGACCGGCCGCACCATTTACGATCAGGTCCATGGCGATCTGATCGGTTACCTGGCCGCGCCTGAAAATAGTGAGGGCTTTGATGAGCTGATTAAATCCTGCCGTGAGAAGCACGACGCACTGAAAGCGCAGCTGGAGCAGGGTCGCGATCGCCTGCTGGAGATCCACTCCAACGGCGGTGAAAAAGCGCAGCAGCTGGCCGAAAGCATTGAAGAGCAGGACGACGACACCAGCCTGATCAGCTTCTCCATGAATCTGTTCGACATCGTCGGTATAAACCAGGACGATCGCGGCGAGAACATGATCGTGCTGACCCCGTCCGATCATATGCTGGTGCCGGATTTCCCGGGCCTGCCGGAAGACGGCTGCACAATCACCTTTGAGCGTGATGTGGCGCTGTCCCGCGAAGACGCACAGTTTATTACCTGGGAGCACCCGCTGATCCGCAACGGTCTGGATCTGATCCTCTCCGGCGATACCGGCAGCAGTACCATTTCCCTGTTGAAGAACAAAGCCTTGCCTGTGGGCACGCTGCTGGTGGAGCTGATCTACGTTGTGGAAGCGCAGGCGCCGAAACAGCTTCAGCTTAACCGCTTCCTCCCGCCAACGCCGGTGCGTCTGCTGCTGGATAAAAACGGTACGAATCTGGCCGGCCAGGTGGAGTTTGAAAGCTTCAACCGTCAGTTGAGCGCGGTGAACCGCCATACCGGCAGCAAGCTGGTGAATGCGGTGCAACAGGACGTGCATGCCATTCTGCAACTGGGTGAAACCCAGGCCGAAAAAGCGGCCAGAGTGCTGATTGATGCGGCGCGCAGCGAAGCCGATGAGAAGCTTTCTGCCGAGCTGTCGCGTCTGGAAGCGTTGAAAGCGGTGAACCCGAACATTCGTGACGATGAGCTGGCCGCAATTGAGAGCAACCGCCAGCAGGTGCTGGAAAGTCTGAATCAGGCGGGATGGCGTCTCGACGCCCTGCGTCTTATCGTTGTGACGCATCAGTAAGCGGAGCGCAAAATGGTAATGGAGCCCTACAATCCCCCGATGGATCCGTGGCTGGTCATTCTGTATCAGGACGAGCACATTATGGTGGTTAACAAGCCGAGCGGTCTGTTGTCCGTGCCGGGGCGTCTGGAAGAGCATAAAGACAGCGTGATGACGCGTATCCAGCGCGATTATCCCCAGGCCGAGTCTGTCCATCGTCTGGATATGGCGACCAGCGGCGTGATTGTGGTGGCTCTTAATAAGGCGGCAGAACGTGAGCTGAAGCGTCAGTTCCGCGAGCGCGAGCCGAAGAAGCAGTATGTCGCCCGCGTGTGGGGCCATCCGGCGCAGGCGGAAGGGCTGGTGGATTTACCGCTGATTTGCGACTGGCCGAACCGGCCAAAGCAGAAGGTGTGTTATGAAACCGGCAAGGCTGCGCAGACCGAGTATGAAGTGCTGGAGTACGCGCCGGATAATACCGCGCGCGTCCTGCTGAAGCCGATTACCGGGCGCTCCCATCAGCTGCGTGTGCATATGCTTGCGATGGGTCACCCGATTCTGGGTGACAGATTCTATGCGCCGCCGGAAGCGCTGGCGTTAGCGCCGCGCCTGCAACTGCATGCGCAGACGCTCACCATCACCCACCCTGCTTTCTGCAACGCCATGACGTTCAAAGCCCCGGTGGACTTCTGAAAAAATGGCCCGACACTGTCGGGCCATTTTTTTATTTAAAACCTTTCTGCTCTTTAATCAGCTCGTAGGCTTTCTGGATTTCCTGCGCTTTCTGTTTCGCCATCTCCATCATCTCAGGCGGCAGGCCTTTCGCCACCAGCTTATCCGGATGGTGCTCGCTCATCAGCTTACGATAGGCGCGTTTGATGGTCGTGACATCGTCAGAGGGCTTCACGCCGAGGACATTACAGGCATCTTCAAGCGTAGGGCCACGCTGCGCCTGCTGCCAACCGCCACCGGACGATTGCTGTTGATAACCGCCGCCAAAGTGCGCGCCGCCCTGCATCATGCGCAGGAACTGATCGAACTGCATGCGGGAAATGCCCAGCTCTTCAGCAATCACATACAGGACGTCCCGTTCATTCGGATGCAGAGAGCCATCCGCGAAGGCGGCCTGGATTTGAATTTCCAGAAACATCCGAATTAAATCAAAGCGCCCGAAGCAGATGCTACGGAACTGCCGCATTTTTTCACGCAGCGGGTAGTTATCCGCTTTACCAATCCGGAATGCATTCTGCGCCGCGACGCGGGATTCGCCGTGCAGATTCATGCGATCCATAAAGACGCTGGCAACCTGAATATCGGCTTCCGTTACGCGCCCTTTTGATTTGGTTAAGTGCCCCATCACCTCGAAGGTGGTGGAGAAGAAGAGTGACTGGCGCTCGCGCTGGTTGGCAAACCAGGCCATTTTGCGGCTGCGTGCTTTATCAAACATATGGCCGATAATGAGGCCAAGAACAACACCCCAGAATCCGGCACCCATAATAATTGCGAACGCAACGCCGATTATTTTACCCCAATACTGCATATACTCCCCGAATGGTCATGTTCCTGGCCGACGCAACGCCATCATTACAGTGGTCGCGCCACGGTCAATTGAGGGACATCGCCTATAATTTGCATTATCATACTCGTCATTCGATAGCGAGCCTAACACTCTGGCGCGCAAACGGGCAGGATTAACGCTGGTACTGCGCTGATGAGTAAGATAGTCTCTGAGCGTTTGTAAGCCGTAGCCACTGATGACGGAACAATAAAATACAACGTATGAAAAAACGTATCCCCACCCTTCTGGCCACAATGATTGGCACCGCCCTGTACAGCCAACAGGGGCTCGCAGCCGATCTCGCCTCGCAGTGTATGCTTGGCGTCCCAAGTTACAATCGCCCACTGGTGAAAGGCGATACGAATGACTTACCCGTCACCATTAATGCCGACAGCGCAAAAGGTAATTATCCTGACAATGCAACCTTTACGGGCAATGTCGATATTAACCAGGGTAACAGCCGTCTGCTGGCTGACGAAGTGCAATTGCACCAGAAGCAGCCGGAAGGTGCTCAGGCACCTGTCCGTACGGTGGATGCGCTGGGTAATGTGCACTATGACGACAATCAGGTCATCCTGAAAGGTCCGAAAGCCTGGTCGAATCTGAATACCAAAGACACCAACGTCTGGGAAGGTGATTATCAGATGGTCGGTCGTCAGGGGCGCGGTACCGCAGACCTGATGAAGCAGCGCGGCGAGAACCGCTACACCATTCTCGAAAACGGCTCGTTTACGTCCTGTTTGCCAGGGTCAAATACCTGGAGCGTTGTGGGCAGCGAAGTGATCCACGACCGTGAAGAACAGGTTGCAGAGATCTGGAACGCCCGTTTTAAACTCGGCCCGGTGCCCATTTTCTATAGTCCTTACCTGCAACTGCCTGTGGGTGACAAACGTCGTTCAGGCTTCCTGATCCCGAACGCCAAGTACAGCACGTCGAACTACTTTGAGTTCTACCTGCCGTACTACTGGAACATTGCGCCCAACATGGACGCCACAATCACGCCGCACTACATCCATAAGCGCGGTAACATCATGTGGGAGAACGAATTCCGCTATCTGACCAAAGCGGGCGCGGGCCTGATGGAGTTTGATTATCTGCCATCAGATAAGGTGTTCCAGGACGAACATCCGAGCGAAGGTGATAAGCACCGCTGGATGTACTACTGGAAGCACGCCGGGGTATTGGATCAGGTGTGGCGCTTCAACATCGACTACACCAAAGTCAGCGATCCGTATTACTTCAACGACTTCGACTCTAAATACGGGTCCAGTACCGACGGTTACGCCACGCAGAAATTCAGCGTGGGCTACGCCATTGAGAACTTTGACGCGACGGTGTCGACCAAGCAGTTCCAGGTATTTGATACGCAATCGCGTAGTACCTATGGTGCAGAGCCGCAGCTGGACGTGAACTGGTACCAGAACGATGTGGGTCCTTTCGACACGCACGTTTACGCTCAGGCGGTCCATTTCGTCAACACCAACTCGGATATGCCGGAATCAACGCGTCTGCATATCGAGCCGACGATCAATCTGCCGTGGTCAAACGACTGGGCGAGCCTGAATACCGAAGCCAAGCTGATGGCCACCCACTATCAGCAGAAAAATCTGGACTGGTATAACAAACGCTATGGCACCGATCTTGAAGAGTCGGTAAACCGTACGCTTCCGCAATTCAAAATGGATGGGAAGCTGATTTTCGAACGTGATATGGCTCTTCTCGCGGATGGATACACCCAGACGCTTGAGCCACGTATGCAGTATCTGTACGTGCCTTATCGCGATCAGAGCAAAATTCAAAACTACGACTCGTCCTTCCTGCAATCAGACTACAGCGGCCTGTTCCGCGATCGTACCTACGGCGGCCTTGACCGTATTGCGTCTGCTAACCAGTTAACGACCGGCGTCACAACGCGCATTTATGATGATGCTGCCGTTGAACGTTTTAACGTTTCTGTTGGTCAAATCTACTATTTCACCGAGTCTCGTACCGGTGATGACGACATTAACTGGGAGAAAGACAACAAAACGGGCTCACTGGTATGGGCGGGCGACACCTACTGGCGTATGACGGATCGTTGGGGTCTGCGCGGTGGTGTTCAGTACGATACACGACTGGACAATATCGCGACGGGCAGCGCTGCCATCGAATATCGTCGTGATGAAGATCGCATGTTGCAGTTGACGTACCGTTACGCCAGCCCGGAGTATATCCAGGCGACACTGCCAAACTATGCGAATACAGACCAATACAAAGACGGTATTTCACAGGTGGGTACCGCCGCGAGCTGGCCTATCGCCGATCGTTGGTCAGTCGTCGGAGCCTACTACTATGACACGAATGCCCAAAAACCTGCTGACCAGATGCTGGGTCTGCAATATAACTCCTGCTGTTACGCAATACGTGTCGGTTACGAACGCAAACTTAACGGCTGGGATACGCAAAACAGTCAGGGCAAATACGATAACGTGATTGGCTTTAATATCGAGTTGCGCGGCCTGAGCTCTAACTACGGTCTGGGCACGCAGCAGATGCTGCGCTCGAACATTCTGCCGTATCGTAGTTCATTGTAATGTGCTTGATTTACAACGTAATCCGCTTTGCGGTTAATTGAAATGGAAAAAGTATGAAGAACTGGAAAACGCTGCTACTCGGTGTCGCTATGGTTGCGAATACCAGCTTCGCGGCCCCACAGGTTGTCGATAAAGTCGCGGCTGTGGTTAACAACGGCGTCGTGCTTGAAAGTGACGTTGACGGTTTGATGAAATCTGTAAAGCTCAACTCGGGCCAGGCAGGTCAACAACTTCCGGATGACGCTACGCTGCGCCACCAGATCCTGGAACGTCTGATCATGGATCAGATTGTCCTGCAAATGGGCCAGAAAATGGGTGTGAAGATCTCTGACGAGCAGCTCGATCAGGCGATCGCCAACATTGCAAAGCAGAACAACATTACCCCGGACCAGATGCGTAGCCGCCTGGCCTATGACGGCATCAGCTATGCCACCTACCGTAATCAGATCCGTAAAGAGATGCTGATTTCAGAAGTGCGTAACAATGAAGTCCGTCGCCGCGTCACCATCCTGCCTCAGGAAGTGGATGCCCTGGCGAAACAGGTGGGTAATCAGAATGATGCCAGCACTGAACTTAACCTGAGCCACATCCTGATCCCACTGCCGGAAAACCCAACCTCCGATCAGGCGGCTGAGGCGGAAAGTCAGGCGCGCGCTATCGTTGAGCAGGCGCGTAATGGCGATGACTTCGGCAAACTGGCGATCACCTACTCTGCTGACCAGCAGGCGCTGAAAGGCGGCCAGATGGGCTGGGGCCGTATTCAGGAGCTGCCATCCCTGTTTGCCCAGGCGCTGAGCACGGCGAAGAAAGGCGACATCGTCGGTCCAATCCGTTCCGGTGTGGGCTTCCACATTCTGAAAGTGAACGACCTGCGCGGTCAGAGCCAGAACATTTCGGTTACCGAAGTGCATGCGCGCCATATCCTGCTCAAACCGTCTCCGATCATGACTGACGATCAGGCCCGTGCGAAGCTGGAACAGATCGCCGCAGACATCAAGAGCGGTAAAACCACCTTCGATAAAGCGGCAAAAGAGTTCTCTCAGGATCCTGGCTCTGCAAACCAGGGCGGTGACCTGGGTTGGGCGGCAGCGGATATTTACGATCCAGCTTTCCGCGATGCGTTAATGAAGCTGAATAAGGGTCAGATGAGCGCGCCAGTGCACTCCTCCTTCGGCTGGCATCTGATCCAGCTGATGGACACGCGCAACGTGGATAAAACCGACGCGGCGCAGAAAGATCGTGCGTATCGCATGCTGTTTAACCGTAAGTTCTCTGAAGAAGCCGCAACCTGGATGCAGGAACAACGCGCCAGCGCTTACGTGAAAGTGTTGAGCAACTAATGAAACCGCATCGTGTTGTGATCACTCCCGGCGAACCCGCCGGGATTGGGCCTGACCTTGTGGTTCAGCTCGCCCAGCGCAGCTGGCCGGTAGAGTTGGTTGTTTGCGCAGATGCAACACTGTTACAAGACCGGGCAGCCTTGCTCGGTCTGCCTTTAACGCTCCTCCCTTACGTTGAAGGCCAACAGTCCGCACCGCAGCAGGCTGGTACTCTCACCCTGCTTTCAGTTCCGCTCCGTGCACCTGTTGTCCCCGGTGAGTTACACATCGAAAACGGCCACTACGTTGTCGAGACGCTGGCGCGCGCCTGTAACGGTTGCCTTCAGGGCGAATTTGCAGCCCTGATCACCGGTCCGGTGCATAAAGGCGTAATCAACGACGCGGGCATTCCGTTTACCGGGCATACCGAATTTTTCGAAGAGCGTTCGCACAGCCCGAAAGTGGTGATGATGCTGGCAACCGAAGCAATGCGCGTTGCGCTGGTAACAACGCACCTGCCGATCAAAGCCATTCCGGATGCCATTACGCCTGAACTCCTGCGTGAGATCATTGGCATTTTGCATCACGATCTGCAAACCAAATTCGGTATTCCGCAGCCGCATGTGCTGGTTTGCGGCCTGAATCCGCACGCGGGTGAGGGCGGACATATGGGCACTGAAGAGATCGACACCATCATTCCGGTGCTTGAGGAGATGCGGGCGAAGGGGATGAACCTCAGCGGGCCACTGCCTGCCGACACCCTTTTCCAGCCCAAATACCTGGATAAAGCCGATGCCGTACTCGCGATGTACCACGATCAGGGTCTGCCCGTGCTAAAATACCAGGGATTTGGTCGCGGGGTGAATATCACCCTCGGCTTACCCTTTATTCGAACGTCCGTTGACCACGGTACTGCGCTGGATCTGGCAGGCCAGGGAAAAGCAGATGTCGGCAGTTTTATCACGGCGCTTAATCTCGCCATCAAAATGATTGTTAATACTCAATGACTAATCGAGTCCATCAGGGCCACTTAGCCCGTAAACGCTTCGGGCAAAACTTCCTCAACGATCAGTTTGTGATCGACAGTATCGTTTCTGCCATTAATCCGCAGAAAGGCCAGGCCATGGTCGAAATCGGCCCGGGTCTTGCCGCGCTGACCGAGCCGGTAGGCGAACGCCTTGACGAACTGACCGTTATCGAACTCGACCGCGATCTGGCCGCGCGTCTGCAAACGCACCCTTTCCTCGGGCCGAAGCTGACGATTTATCAGCAGGATGCGATGACCATGAACTTTGGCGAACTGTCAGAAAAAATGGGACAGCCGCTGCGCGTGTTCGGTAACCTGCCGTACAACATCTCCACCCCGCTGATGTTCCATCTGTTTAGCTATACTGATGCCATTGCCGACATGCACTTCATGTTGCAAAAAGAGGTCGTTAACCGTCTGGTTGCAGGGCCGAACAGTAAAGCGTATGGTCGTTTAAGCGTGATGGCGCAATATTACTGTAACGTGATCCCGGTATTAGAAGTGCCGCCTTCCGCGTTCACGCCACCACCAAAAGTGGATTCTGCGGTTGTGCGCCTGGTGCCACATAAAACGATGCCGTATCCGGTCAAAGACCTGCGCGTGCTGAGCCGTATCACGACAGAAGCCTTTAACCAGCGCCGTAAAACGATTCGTAACAGCCTTGGCAATCTGTTTACCGTTGACGTGTTAGCTGAGTTGGGCATCGACCCGGCAATGCGTGCGGAAAATATTTCCGTAGAGCAGTACTGCAAGCTGGCTAATTACATCAGCGACAATGCGCCGCCGAAGGAGAGCTAAGCCATGATTGATTCGCCCCGCGTCTGTGTTCAGGTTCAAAGCGTCTACATTGAGTCCCAATCCACACCGGATGAAGAACGTTTTGTCTTTGCTTATACAGTAACCATTCGCAATCTGGGGCGGATGCCTGTGCAACTGCTCGGGCGCTACTGGCTTATCACCAACGGCAATGGCCGCGAAATTGAAGTCCAGGGTGAAGGTGTGGTCGGTGAACAACCCCATATCGCCCCTGGCGAAGAGTATCAGTACACCAGCGGTGCGGTCATTGAAACGCCACTGGGTACCATGCAAGGCCATTACGAAATGGTCGATGCCGACGGTAATGCTTTCCGCATTGCTATTCCTGTGTTCCGTCTCGCCGTACCTACACTTATTCATTAATCTAATGTCTACATATCTGATTGGCGACGTTCACGGTTGCTACGATGAACTGATCGCATTATTAAAACAGGTCGATTTTACTCCCGGGCAGGACACGCTCTGGCTTACAGGCGATTTAGTGGCGCGCGGCCCTGGCTCCCTTGACGTCCTGCGTTACGTCAAATCTCTGGGCGACAGCGTGCGGCTGGTACTGGGCAACCACGATCTGCATCTGCTGGCCGTATACGCCGGGATCAGCCGTAATAAGCCGAAAGATCGCATTACCCCCCTGCTGGAAGCACCGGATGCCGATGAGTTGCTCAACTGGCTGCGTCGCCAGCCACTGCTACAGATTGACGAAGAGAAAAAGCTGGTGATGGCTCATGCCGGCATCACGCCTCAGTGGGATCTTGAGACGGCAAAAACCTGTGCGCGCGACGCCGAAGCGGTGCTGGCGAGCGACTCCTACCCGTTCTTCCTCGATGCGATGTACGGCGACATGCCGAATAACTGGAGTGATGACCTCAGCGGCCTGGCGCGACTACGTTTTATCACCAATGCTTTTACGCGGATGCGCTACTGCTTCCCGAACGGGCAGCTGGATATGTATTGCAAAGATACGCCGGAAAATGCCCCTGCGCCGCTTAAGCCATGGTTTGCGATTCCGGGCCCCGTGACAAACGAATATAGCGTGGTATTTGGGCACTGGGCATCACTGGAAGGAAAAGGCACCCCGGAAAATATCTATGCGCTGGATACCGGATGCTGCTGGGGCGGGGATTTAACCTGCTTACGCTGGGAAGATAAAACCTACTTTGTCCAGCCATCCAACCGACAGCTGGATTTAGGCGAGGGAGAGGCGGTCGCCTCCTGAAGATGTTTATCCTCTCCCTTTGGGGAGAGGATAAAAACGTTAACGACGTTCCAGAATTTCGAAGCAGTAGCTGTGCGAGTTCTGCGCATCCGCATCGTGAAACTCACTGAATACGGACTCCCACTCGTCCGGATCGTAATCCGGAAAATGGGTATCCCCTTCCACTTCCGCATCAATGTGCGTCAGATACAGTTTCTGCGCTTTTGGCAGGAACTGCTCATACACGCGACCACCACCGATCACCATGATCTCTTCGGCATCGCCGCAGGCGGCAATCGCTTCATCAACGGATTTCACCCACTGCACGCGATCGTCAGTGCCCGGCTGGCTACTGATCACAATATTCTTACGACCCGGCAATGGACGACCAATCGACTCCCAGGTCAGGCGGCCCATCACTACCGGCTTGTTTAACGTAGTACGTTTAAACCATGCGAGATCGGCAGGCAGGTTCCACGGCATGGCGTTTTCCATGCCGATAACGCGGTCTACCGCCAGCGCTGCAATCAGACTGATCATTGAAAATTTCCCGGATGCAAAAAATTGCCGCCACTATACGGAAAGCTTAATCTTTCGTCGACTGGCGGCAGGGTAAAGAATTAGAAATTTTTTAATATTGCTGGCAACTCCACTTCACGCAGAGGGTTTACTCTCCGGTTCATCCGCAGGATCACCGGTATGCTTGCCCTCTTCCGTCCCTTGCCAGCCGTGGCGCTGAACCAGCGACAGGTGATTACGATCCTCGTTGATGATTTCCGTCAGCATGGTGCTGGTGCGTTTAAACACCGCTGCGCGTTCGGTTGCCGTACTGCTCGCCATCGCCACCATCTCTTCCACCATCTCATGGTTAAAGCGGCGGAACAGATCGGCACGTTCACGCGCTTCATACGCACCAAGCCCCAGACTTTCCAGCGCCATGCGGCCAGATTTGAGCGCCCCTTCGAAGGTTTCACGTTCAGGGGCTGCCACCCCCGCCTGACGCAGCTGGATGTAGTGATCCACATCGCGCGCACGGGAGATAATGGTCAGATGCGGAAAATGCTCTTTAACCAGCTCAACCATCTGCATGCTGGTCTCAGGATCGTCGATGGCGTTAATCAGCACCTCGGCTTTCGCCGCCCCGGCGGATTCCAGCAGGTCCGCCCGGGTCGCATCACCGTAAAACACTTTCATATCGAATTTACGCAGCGTATCAACATGGTCAGGATCGTGATCGAGGATAACCATTTTCACACCGCTTGAAAGCAGTAAACGGCCGGCGATCTGCCCGAAGCGGCCAAATCCGGCGATGATCACGCGCGGCTGCTCCTCGTCGATCTCATCGGCTTCTCGCTCCTGTTCGCTTCCCGTTTTTTCCAGACGCGTCAGCAGCACCAGCAGAATTGGCGTTGCGGCCATCGACAGCGCGACCGCCAGCGTCAGCGCTTTTGCCCATTCCGGATCGAGTACATTTGCCATTTGCGCTGCGCCAAAGACCACGAAAGCAAACTCACTCCCCTGCCCCAGCAGCACAGCAAACCAGCGGCGTTGCGGTTTTGGCACGTTTAACGGTCGGGCAATCAGCCACAGCATCGCCATTTTAATGACCAGGAAACCCACCAGCAGAATGATGATGCGCAGCGGGTGGGTTACCAGCGTCCCGAAGTCGATAGACATCCCGACGCCGATGAAAAACAGCCCAAGCAGCAATCCTTTAAACGGCTCGATATCGCTTTCCAGCGCGTGACGATATTCGGAGCTTGCCAGTAAGACCCCTGCGAGGAAAGCGCCCATCGCCATCGACAGCCCAGCCTCTTCAAGCAGCAATCCAAAACCAAACACCAGGAATAACGCAACGGCGCTGAATACTTCGCGCAGGCCAGAGCGAGCCACAAAGCGCAGCAACGGACGCGTTACGTAGCGCCCCAGAAGAATTACCAGTGCCAGCGCACCGACAACCTTCAGCGCAGATAAGGCAAATGCCCCCAGCGTCGTTGATGCGCCGCTGGTTGCCAGCAGCGGGATCATCGCTACCAGCGGGATGGCGGCAATATCCTGGAACAGCAGTACGGAGAAGGTGCTGCGCCCCATTTGCGAGACCGTCAGGTTACGTTCGTTCATTGCCTGCATGGCAATCGCCGTCGAGGAGAGCGCCAGCGTCATGCCGATCAGCTCTGCGACTTTCCACTCCATCCCCAGCAAAATGCAGAACCCGCCCAACAGCATACCGCAGGCCAGCATTTGCAAAGCGCCACCGCCAAACACCGAGGCGCGCAGTTTCCACAGCCGCTGCGGATCCAATTCCAGGCCAATCACAAACAGCATCAGCACCACGCCGATTTCCGCAAAATGCAGGATTGACTCGGCATCCGTCACCAGCCGAAAGCCCCAGGGGCCAATCACACACCCGGCAATCAGATAGCCGAGCACCGAGCCCAGCCCCAGACGGACCGCCACGGGCACAATTAATGCCGCCGCGCCGAGGTAAATCAGCGCCTGTATCATCGTATGGCTATTCATTGTGCCCCTCCTGCCACTCGAGTAAGCGTTGTTTGTAGTGACGAGCCTGCGCCTGCAAGGTTTCATCGTCGCAGACAAAGGTACAGTGCATTGCAAAAGGCGGAAGCCAGTTCAGGCCACAGTAAAGGGCGGTAGCCTGGAGCGGCTGCGCCAGCACGTCAAATCCGGGGAAAGCGCCAATCTCAAAGTGGCTTTCACCCCCACCGGTGGTTACAGCCCACATCAGGCTTTTTCCCTGAAGCGCTTTGCCGTTATGTCCGTATGCCCAACCGTGCGACAAGACTTTGTCGATCCACAATTTCAGCAGCGGAGGTGTGCTGTACCACTGCATCGGATGCTGCCAGACGATCAGATCGGCACGAGAGAGCGCCTCCTGTTCGGCGGCGACATCGATACTGAAATCAGGATAGAGTTGATAGAGGGAACGTATCTCAACGTTTTCGAGCGTCCTTGCCTGCTCAAGCATCCGTTTATTCGCATGCGAATGTTGCGGATAGGGATGCGCATAAATTATCAGAACCATGAATATGCCTGTCTTTTACTTTTCTTGTAGCATTGAGTGTAGACAGTTACCACCCCGACTTAAAGGGGCTATCTAACGGTTAAAAGTAAAACGCAAGTATTGGCAACCCATCCCACCTTACCAGCGACAGTGGCGCTAAACACGAAGAGCGATACGCGAGACAAATTCATCCTACAAAATAGTTATGGCCATTCATATTATCAACAGATATTTTTAGCGAAACTTAAGTCATTATTTAATAAATCAACCTGTACATAACCTATTGAAAAAATAATAATTTTATGCTTTTTTTTGTTTTAAGCTCACGCTTTAAGACGGACTAAATACGTTTTACGCACGTTATCTAATGTTCCTTCTCACTCAAATGGATGTGTACATGAGCAACAATTTCTTTAGATTAAATCATACAACCAAAACTCTTGGAAAGATATTTCCTGCCTTGTTGATATGCACCCCTGCGGTTGCGTTTTCTGCAACGATTGACCAATCAACTTCTGTTCCTCAAGATTTCTCAGCCGATGCTGAATATATTATTAATAAAAACGTGACGATCTCCTCCGCCGGTAGTGAAGCGGCGGTATCGGTCTATGGGTTTGCGATCGATAATGTCACTAACAAAGGAAATATTTCCGGTACAGGAACTGGCCTGGATATTAATACTGGCGCGCAACGTGTAGTTATTAACAATGACAGTGGTGCAACCATTTCTTCCACCACAGCGAATGCTGTCAATATTCAGTCATTACTCGGCGATTTCAACAACAATGGAAATATCATCGGTGCGGAAAATGGCATTTATGTCAGTGAAAGCTCCTCAGCAGTAAATATTATCAACACCAGCACTGGAGTGATAAAAGGAAAAACAGGCCTGAGTTCTCAGACTGGCATTGGTATTAATAACAGTGGTGCAATTATTGGTACAAGCGGTGACGCTATCACACTAGGCACTGGCAATACAAAGATATTAAACAGTGGTACGGTACAAGGAACCCAGAACGGCATTAATGTAAAAGATACGGCAAAAGTAGATATTACGAATAGCGGAACGATTAGTGGCGATACTGCGGCTATTATGTTCGCCAGCAATAAAAATAACACCCTGGTACTTGATACGGGTTCCACTCTTATCGGTGACGTTATTTCCACCAACTCCATGGGAAACACTCTCACTCTGATCGGCACCGGTACGGAAGACAGTAACTTCGTGGGTCTGAATGAAGGCGACGGTTTTGCCAGCGTAAAAATGGAGGGTGAAAACTGGGCACTGTCGGGCGATCTCGACATTATTGGCTCTGGCGACTCCTTGCTGATAGAGACTGGCGCGTTAACCCTGTCGGGTGCGGTATCGAATACCGGTAATACGCGGGTGGCCAAAGACGCCTCGCTGCAACTGGGCGATGGCGAAAAAACTGCGACGCTCAGCGGTGGGCTCACCAACAATGGTACCGTCATTTTTAATCAGGGTAGCGATTTCACTTTCGCCACCGACATGACCGGTAGCGGTAACGTCGAAAAAGTTGATTCCAACACGCTGACCCTGACAGGAAAAAATAGCTATACAGGGAATACGGTTCTGCACGGTGGCACCACGCTTATCTCCACCGGAGCAACGCTCGGCGTCAAGGGCAGTAACGCCACCGTTACCGTTGAAAACGGTGCGACCTTTGCCACCGCAGGCGAAGTGAACAACAACATCGCGATTCTTAGCGGCGGTACGCTGGCGGCATGGAATGCAGTCCAGGGTAA
>NZ_JBMKHQ010000007.1:128183-132442 GCF_049237385.1 Enterobacter cloacae complex sp. IR5412
TAATGGCGACTACACCGGCTCTGACGGTAGCCAGATTGTGATGAACAGCACTCTGGGTGAAGATAACTCACCAACTGACCACCTCACCATTACGGGCAGCAGCTTCGGTCAGTCCGGCGTCAGCATTACCAACATTGGCGGCGCAGGCGCGCAAACCATTAACGGTATGGAAATTGTCAGCATTGGCGGCAGTTCCGAAGCCCAGCTGACGCTGGCAAAACCGGTCGTCGCAGGCGCCTGGGAATATAACCTCTACCAGCACAGTGACGGAAACTGGTATCTGGAATCAAAGTCGACGCCTTCTGATGATCCTTCCGACGACACCGATGACGGTGGCAATAATGATGACGGCGGTAACACCGACGGCGGTGGCAACACCGATAATGGTGGTAACACCGATGACGGTGGTAACGCCGATGATGGTGGTAACACCGACAACGGCGGCAACACTGACAACGGCGGCAACACCGATAACGGTGGTAACACCGACAACGGCGGCAACACCGATAACGGCGGCAACACCGATAACGGCGGTAACAGTGCCCCGGAAGTTATGGCACCTGAAGTGGGTGCTTACTTAGGTAACTACCTTGCCGCGCAGAGCATGTTCCTGCATAAGCGCGACGATCGCGACCAGCTCACTTTCCGCAATGAAGACGATCTGAACACCTGGATGTACGTTAAGGGTCGCTATCATGAGAACGATGCGGGTGGCGATAAAGTCAGCTACGACACCACCACCACCGTTCTGCAAGTCGGCAGCGATTTCATGAGCAAGCCAATGGATAACGGCATCCTGCGTGCCGGTGGTATGTTCGGTGCAGGCCAGGCGAAGACCCACTCTGATGCGAAGCACAACGTGCGTGACGCACAGGGTAAAGTTGATGGCTTCAATGTTGGGCTTTACGCCACCTGGCAGGAAGATCAGAAATTACGTCTGGGCAGCTACGTTGATACCTGGGCCGCTTATAGCTGGTACAACAACAAAGTCACCAGCAATCGTAACGATGAAGATTACGATAGCGAAGGTTTCGCCGCGTCTGTTGAAGTCGGCCACGCGTGGGTTATCCAGTCTGAAAATGAACGTACATGGAAGATCGAGCCACAGGCGCAGGTGATCTACAGCTATCTCGATCAGGAAAATCACACCGATCGCGATGGCGTACGCGTAACCACGCTGGACAATGACAGCGTCTTTGGTCGTCTTGGCGTTAAAGCAAGCTACTTCCAGCAGAAGGACGTCAAGGCCTGGCAGCCATACGTCGCAGTTAACTGGTTGAAAGGTGCTGGTCAAAACGATCTGGCATTCAATGACGAAACCGTCAGCAACGATACGCCAGAAGATCGTGGTCAGTTAGAGCTGGGCGTAACCGGCAACCTGAACGAAACCACAACGATCTCCCTGCGTGCCAGCGGTGAGTGGGGTGAAAACAGCTATGCCGCTTACGGCGGTCATATTTTGTTAAACCATCGCTGGTAATCGATCATTCTGACGCAAAAAAAGCAGTGGCATGTGCCACTGCTTTTTTTTAGTTATCCAGCTCACCCATTGATTTAACCTGGTCACGGTTAATCTGTTCAGTTTGACCGGTTTCGGCGTTTTTGTACGATACCAGACCGGTATCGTCATCCACCTGCGGTTTCCCGTCAGTAACGATAGTTTTACCATCGGTGGTTTTTACGGCCTGATTTGACGAACAGCCCGCCACGGTGAACATTGCAGTGGCAGCCAGAACGGAAGCGATCAGTAGTTTATTTTGCATGGTGTTTTCCCCTGCTCTCAGTTGAATTTTCGTTATCGACCTAACCATTTTAGGCTAACTGACTGAAAGCGGATGAAAAACCAGAAGGTTCTTAAGATGGGTAAAGAAAACCGTAGGGCGGGTAAGCGAAGCGCCACCCGCCACTTGCCCGGCGGCGCTAACGCTTGCCGGGCCTACGCAGATTACTTGCTAATCTGAGCGTGCATTTCCTGCACCGAAATCACCTTCTCGGTGGCATCCGCATTCAGCGCCATGGCCGTCGCGAAACCGCCGTTCAGGGTGGTGTCGTAATGCACTTTATACTGGAGCGCGCTGCGGCGGATCAGCTTGGAGTCTTCAATCGCCTGGCGACCTGCGGTGGTGTTGATGATGTAGGTGTACTCACCATTCTTGATACGGTCCTGAATGTGCGGACGACCTTCATGCACCTTGTTCACCAGACGCGGGTTGATCCCAGCTTCACCCAGCACAATTGCCGTGCCGTGGGTTGCATCCAGCTCGAAGCCCTGTTTAAGCAGCTTGGCGGCCAGGTCAACCACGCGCTCTTTATCGCCTTCGCGAACGGAGAGCAGCGCACGGCCCGATTTTCTCATGGTGGAGCTGCTGCCCAGCTGTGCCTTGGCAAACGCTTCTGCGAAGGTGCGGCCCACGCCCATCACTTCCCCGGTAGAGCGCATCTCTGGCCCTAACAGTGGGTCAACGCCCGGGAATTTGTTGAACGGCAGCACCACCTCTTTCACCGAGTAGTACGGCGGGATGATTTCTTTCGTGACGCCCTGCTGAGTCAGCGTCTGGCCAGCCATCACGCGCGCCGCCACTTTCGCCAGCGGAATACCGGTCGCTTTAGAGACGAACGGTACGGTACGTGCCGCACGCGGGTTGACTTCAATCAGATAAACTTCGTTGTCTTTCACTGCGAACTGAACGTTCATCAGGCCGCGAACCTGTAGCTCGAAGGCCAGCTTCTGCACCTGCTGACGCATCACATCCTGAATCTCCTGGCTCAGGGTGTACGCAGGAAGAGAACATGCGGAGTCACCGGAGTGCACGCCAGCCTGCTCGATGTGCTCCATGATGCCGCCAATCAGCACCATCTCGCCGTCGCAGATAGCGTCAACGTCGACTTCAACCGCGTCGTCGAGGAAGCGGTCGAGCAGCACTGGCGCATCGTTGGAGACGCTCACCGCCGTCTGGAAGTAGCGACGCAGGTCGGCTTCGTCATAGACGATTTCCATCGCACGGCCGCCCAGTACGTAGGATGGACGCACCACCAGCGGGTAACCAATCTCTTTCGCTTTCTCAACGGCCATTTCAATCGCGGTCACGGTGGCGTTCGCCGGCTGTTTCAGCTTGAGACGATCAACTGCCTGCTGGAAACGCTCGCGGTCTTCCGCACGGTCAATCGCGTCCGGGCTGGTGCCGATGACCGGCACACCTGCCGCTTCCAGCGCACGCGCCAGCTTCAGCGGAGTCTGGCCGCCATACTGCACGATCACGCCTTTCGGCTTCTCGATGCGCACGATTTCAAGCACGTCTTCCAGCGTAACCGGCTCGAAGTAAAGACGGTCGGAAGTGTCGTAGTCGGTCGAGACGGTTTCCGGGTTACAGTTGACCATGATGGTCTCGTAACCGTCTTCGCGCAGCGCCAGCGAGGCATGCACGCAGCAGTAGTCGAACTCAATGCCCTGGCCGATACGGTTTGGACCGCCGCCCAGCACCATAATCTTGTCGCGGTCGACGGACGGGTTCGCCTCGCACTCATCTTCATAGGTGGAGTACATGTACGCGGTATCGGTCGAGAACTCTGCCGCACAGGTGTCCACGCGCTTGTAAACCGGGTGCAGGTCATACTGGTCGCGCAGCTTGCGGATCTCCGCTTCACGTACGCCCGCCAGTTTAGCCAGACGCGCATCGGCGAAGCCTTTACGCTTCAGCATGCGCAGGAAGTCTGCGTCAAGGCCGTTGATGCCCAGCTCTGCCACTTTCTCTTCCAGACGCACCAGCTCTTCAATCTGCACCAGGAACCAGCGGTCGATGTTAGTCAGGTTAAATACGCCGTCGACGGAGAGGCCCGCACGGAAGGCATCGGCGATGTACCAGATACGCTCTGCGCCCGCGTCTTTCAGCTCGCGGCGGATTTTGGTCAGTGCTTCCGGGTCGTCCAGGCTGACTTTCGGGTCAAAGCCGGTCGCGCCCACTTCCAGGCCACGCAGCGCTTTTTGCAGGGATTCCTGCTGCGTGCGGCCAATCGCCATGACTTCACCAACGGATTTCATCTGGGTAGTCAGACGGTCGTTCGCGCCGGCGAATTTCTCGAAATTAAAGCGAGGAATTTTGGTCACAACGTAGTCGATGGACGGTTCGAAGGACGCTGGCGTGCGGCCACCGGTGATGTCGTTCATCAGCTCGTCAAGGGTGTAACCCACCGCCAGTTTCGCCGCCACTTTCGCAATCGGGAAGCCGGTGGCTTTGGAGGCCAGCGCGGAGGAACGGGAC
>NZ_JBMKHQ010000007.1:132490-148745 GCF_049237385.1 Enterobacter cloacae complex sp. IR5412
GAGGCGTTACGCATGATTTGGTACTCTTTGTCGGTCAGCGTCTGAGCTGGCGCAACGGTGATGGAGTCGCCGGTGTGGATCCCCATCGCGTCGAAGTTTTCGATGGAGCAGACGATGATGCAGTTGTCGTTTTTATCACGCACCACTTCCATCTCGTACTCTTTCCAGCCAATCAGCGATTCATCAATCAGCAGCTCTTTGGTTGGGGAGAGATCCAGACCGCGTTCGCAAATCTCTTCGAACTCTTCGCGGTTGTAGGCGATACCGCCGCCGGTGCCGCCCATGGTGAATGATGGACGGATGATGCACGGATAGCCCACGTCAGCCGCGACGGCCAGCGCTTCTTCCATGTTGTGTGCGATACCGGAACGCGCGGTGTCGAGGCCAATTTTTTTCATTGCCACGTCGAAGCGACGACGGTCTTCTGCTTTATCAATCGCGTCGGCGGTTGCCCCAATCATGGTCACGCCGAACTCTTCCAGCACACCCTGACGCTCCAGCTCCAGCGCGCAGTTCAGCGCCGTCTGACCGCCCATGGTCGGCAGCACCGCATCCGGACGCTCTTTCTCGATAATTTTGCGTACCACTTCCCAGTGAATCGGCTCAATGTATGTCGCATCTGCCATTTCCGGGTCGGTCATGATGGTGGCCGGGTTTGAGTTTACCAGGATGACACGGTAACCCTCTTCACGCAGGGCTTTACACGCCTGCGCGCCGGAGTAGTCAAATTCGCAGGCCTGGCCGATCACGATCGGGCCAGCGCCAAGGATCAGGATGCTTTTTATGTCTGTACGTTTTGGCATGGTCTTCTCAGCTCCTGATTATTTAGCAGTCTTACGGTATTGCTCGATAAGTTCGATGAAGTGATCGAACAGCGGCGCGGCATCGTGTGGGCCCGGGCTGGCTTCAGGGTGGCCCTGGAAGCTGAACGCAGGCTTATCGGTGCGATGGATACCCTGCAAGGTACCATCGAACAGTGACTTATGCGTCACGCGCAGGTTAGCTGGCATCGTCGCTTCATCCACAGCGAAGCCGTGGTTCTGCGCGGTGATCATTACCGTGTTGTTGTCGATATCTTTCACCGGGTGGTTACCACCATGGTGGCCGAACTTCATCTTGACGGTGTTCGCTCCGCTCGCCAGCGCCAGCAGCTGATGGCCGAGACAGATGCCGAATACCGGGATATCGGTTTCAAGGAAGGACTTAATGGCGTCGATAGCGTAGTCACACGGCGCCGGGTCGCCAGGACCGTTAGAGAGGAAGATGCCGTCCGGGTTCATCTTCAGAACATCTTCCGCAGACGTTTGTGCCGGGACGACCGTCAGGCGGCAGCCACGGTCAACCAGCATACGCAGGATGTTGCGCTTGGCACCAAAATCGTAGGCCACCACGTGGAACGGCAGCTCGCTTTCCGGTTTCGCTTCCGGCAGGTCGCCTTCCAGCGTCCAGCTTCCCTGCGTCCAGCTGTAGGCTTCTGTGGTAGTCACTTCTTTCGCCAGGTCCATCCCGTTCAGGCCCGGGAAGGCTTTCGCTTTTTCCAGCGCCAGCGCCGCATCGAGGTTGTCCCCTGCGATGATGCAGCCATTTTGTGCACCCTTCTCGCGCAGCAGACGCGTCAGCTTACGGGTATCGATATCGGCAATCGCCACAATGTTATGGCGCTTCAGGTAAGAAGAGAGGTCTTCGGTGTTGCGGAAGTTGCTGGCAATCAGCGGCAGGTCGCGAATGACCAGGCCTTGCGCATGTACCTGAGAGGATTCTTCGTCAGCCGCATTGGTGCCGACATTGCCGATATGAGGATAAGTAAGAGTAACGATTTGGCGAGAATAGGAAGGATCAGTGAGGATTTCTTGATAACCGGTCATTGAAGTATTGAAAACGACTTCCCCAACCGCCGAACCCGTTGCCCCTATGGCCCGACCGATAAACTGGGTTCCGTCTTCCAGAACCAATAGCGCTGACTTAATCAAAACACCCTCCAGAGAATATTCACTCACTTTATTTGCATATTAATTCATAACCATGTCATGGATCAATGCAAATGTGTTGCCAGCGGATTTTTGGCAAACGGCGGCATTCTGGGGGATTTGCCATGTAAAAGTCAACTTAAAACGGGGATTTTGTTTATTCTTTTGCAGGCCTGATGGCTTGATTTCAAATTAAGCGGCAAAAAGATCAACTAAATCACTGTGGAAACCGCTTGCGCAGGCAGTTTAAAAGAAACAATCGTCTTGCGGGAATAAAAAGTGGACCAGGTGGTCAAAATTTACAGTACAGCAACATAAAATAGCATGAAAACACTTACTTTAAATGAGTTAAATGTAATAATCCTTTGAAATAGACAAAATAAAAGGGCAATAAAATATTGCCCTATGCAATCAAACAGTTACGACTGCAATAACCACATCACGATGGGTAATAACGCTTACAAATTGTTGAGTTCGAGCACATCTCGCATATCAAAAAGACCATTTGGCTTACCTTTTAGCCACAGTGCGGAACGTACCGCCCCGTTTGCAAACGTCATGCGGCTGGATGCTTTATGTGTGATTTCGACCCTTTCACCAATATCGGCGAACATAGCGGTATGTTCGCCGACGATATCACCCGCGCGAACGGTGGCAAAACCAATGGTGCCAGGCACGCGCTCGCCAGTGTGACCTTCGCGAGAATAGACCGCGATGTCTTTCAAATCTTTATCCATTGCATAAGCAATCGCTTCGCCCATCGCCAGCGCCGTGCCAGATGGGGCATCGACTTTATGGCGGTGGTGCGCTTCAATAATCTCAATGTCGGTATAGTCGCCCATCACCTTCGCTGCCTTTTCCAGCAGTTTCAGCATAACGTTAACGCCTACGCTAAAGTTCGCGGCGAAGACAATTGCAATGTCGGCGGCTGCTTCCTGAATGGCCTGTTTACCGGCATCATCGAAACCGGTGGTGCCAATCACCATCCCTTTACCGTGCTGGCGGCAAAACGCCAGATGAGTCAAAGTGCCTTCCGGACGGGTAAAGTCGATGAACACGTCAAAGTCTTCTTTCACCGCCTCCAGGTTGCTCTGCACGGTAACGCCTGTCTTGCCCGCGCCTGCCAGCTCGCCCGCATCGGAGCCCAGCAGGGATGAACCTTCACGCTCCAGCGCCGCGCCAAGTGCCACGCCATCCATCTGTAGTGCCGCCTGAATCAGCTGGCGACCCATACGTCCACCCGCGCCCGCAATGGCGACACGGATCTGTGCATCATGCATAGTTATTCTCTTACGTTAAAATGATGTAAACCGTTTTCAGATTAACCAGCCTTCGCTAAGGCTGCCAACTGAAAACACCAATAATTAGAATTTAACGTGAAACCGACTCAGATATCAGTAAAAGACATGATTTTGTCGTCACGATAAGATACGAAGCAAAAAAAAGGCCAGCACAGAAGGTGCTGGCCTTTCATCAGAAAAGAAATTATTCCACTTCGCGGGCGTCGATTCGCAGCTCTTTCGGCACTTCAAAGACAATGTTCTCTTCACGGCCTTCCAGCGGCACCGCTTCGCCACCACCCAGCTCTTGCAGGCGGGCAATGACGTTTTGCACCAGAATATCCGGCGCTGAAGCACCTGCGGTAACACCGACGCAGGCCGCGTTTTTCACCCACGCTTCCTGAATGTCCGTTGCGTCGTCGATCAGAAACGCCGCTTTCCCCATACGCTGCGCCAGTTCGGCCAGGCGGTTAGAGTTAGAGGAGTTTTTTGAACCGACCACCAGCACCACGTCCGCCTGTTCAGCCAGCGCGCGCACGGCTTCCTGACGGTTGGTGGTTGCGTAGCAGATATCATCTTTGCGCGGCCCGACGATTTTTGGGAAGCGCTGGCGCAGGGCGTCAATCACGTCTGAGGTGTCGTCCACGGAAAGCGTCGTCTGGGTCATAAACGACAGACGCGCTTCGTTTTTCACATTCAGCGTAAAAACGTCTTCCGGCGACTCAACCAGATACATGCCCCCTTCCGGGTTGCTGTACTGACCCATGGTTCCTTCAACTTCCGGGTGACCGGCATGGCCAATCAGAATCGACTCTTCACCACGACGGCTTGCACGCGCCACTTCCATATGCACCTTGGTCACTAACGGACAGGTGGCATCGAATACGGTCAGATCGCGGCTTTTGGCTTCGTTACGTACGGCCTGGGATACGCCGTGCGCGGAGAAGATGAGGATTGCGCCGTCCGGCACTTCGCTGATCTGCTCGATAAAAATCGCACCGCGCTCGCGCAGGCTGTCGACCACGTAGCGGTTGTGCACCACTTCGTGACGTACGTAAATCGGCGCGCCGTAAATCTCCAGCGCATTTTCAACAATGCTGATAGCGCGGTCTACACCGGCGCAAAAACCGCGCGGGTTAGCCAACAGGATCTGCATTTCAGTCCTCCAGCGCCGGATCGATCTCCAGCACTTCTACATCAAAATGAACGGTACGCCCGGCAAGCGGATGGTTGAAGTCAACGGTGATGGAATCCCCGTTGATTTCGCGGATCACGCCAGGCATTTCGCTGCCGTCCATAGCGGTAAAGAGCATAATCGCCCCGATCTCCGGTTCACCCGCATCCATAAACTCACGGCGCGAGAAGTACTGAATCAGATCCGGGCTTGGCACACCGAATGCCGCATCCGGCTCCAGTGAGAACGCTTTTTTCTCACCCTCTTTCAGCCCGAGAAGCTGTTGTTCGAGGCCTTCAGACAGGGAGGTGTCGCCCAGACGAAACAGCGCCGGTTTGCCATTGTTGCGGGTGGATTCGGCCGTGGAGCCGTCATCCAGCTTCAGCGTGAAATGAACGAGAACCGCGCTGTTGCTCTGTACGGATTTAGACATGCAAATTGCTCGCTTGTTTTGGGTCACCTGTTGCCCGGTGGCGCTACGCTTACCCGGCCTACGGGGGCCACAAATTCTGTAGGCCGAGATCGCTACGCGTCACCCGGCTGGTTTTGTTACGCTTGCTCTTTCGCGGCCGGTTTAGGCAAGAAGCCTTCCAGCACGATTAACGCTGCACCAACGCATATTGCGCTATCGGCGAGGTTAAAGGTCGCAAAGTGCCAGTCGCCGACGTAGAAGTCGATCATATCGACTACAAAGCCGTGCCACAGGCGGTCAAACAGGTTACCCAGTGCGCCACCAATGATCAGCGCGTAGGCGATGTTATTCAGCTTTTGCGTGGCCTTCGAGCGGTACATCAGCACCGCGAGCACGACGCAGATACCCATTGCGATACCTGCGAAGAACCAACGCTGCCAGCCACCGCTGTCGGCAAGGAAACTAAACGCCGCGCCGTAGTTGCGGGCGTAGTGCAGGTTAAGCGACGGGAACAGCGGGACCGTATCCCCCAGAGCGAAATTCTGGAGGATCAGGAACTTGCTGCCCAAATCAATAATCAGCACCACTACCACCAGCCACAGCCAGCGCAGTCCTGTTGAACAGAGAGTTTTACTCATCAGGCAAACTTACGTTTTTCGCCGTCGCCGGCGACGTTGCTTACACAGCGTCCGCAGATGTCTGCGTGTTCCGCCACCTGGCCGACATCGGTAGTGTAATGCCAGCAACGCGGGCATTTTTCACCGTCGGCTTTGCTCAGTGCGACCTTCAGTCCTTTGAGCAGTTCGCTCTGCTGAGCATCAGCAGATGCCTCGGCATAATCCGCAACTTTCGCACCGGAGGTCAACAGGACAAATCGTAATTCATCGCCCAGCGCGGTCAGCTTCGCGGCCAGCTCAGGCTCTGCGTACAGGGTCACCGTCGCTTCCAGAGAGCCACCGACTTTCTTGTCAGCGCGCGCCTGCTCGATTACCTTGTTCACTTCGCCACGCACTTTCAGCAGCTCGTCCCAGTAGGCGTCGTTCATTGCTTCAGTGCTGGAGAGGTCGAACAGACCTTCGTACCACTCGCCGGTGAAGACATACTTCTCACGGTCGCCCGGCAGGTAACCCCAGATTTCATCTGCGGTGAAGGACATGATCGGCGCCATCCAGCGTACCAGCGCCTCTGCGATGTGGAACAGTGCGGTCTGGCAGCTACGACGCGCCACGCTGTCCGCTTTCGCGGTATACTGGCGGTCTTTGATGATGTCGAGATAAAACGACCCCATCTCAATGGAGCAGAAGCGCATCAGGCGCTGCACCACTTCGTGGAAGTCGTAAGACTCATAGGCTTTCAGAATATCTTCCTGTGCCGCTTTCGCGCAGCCTACCGCCCAGCGATCGAGCACCACCATCTCTTCCGGCTTCACCATGTCTTTTACCGGATCAAACCCGTTCAGGTTCGCCAGCAGGAAGCGCGCGGTGTTACGGATACGACGATAGCTGTCAGCAGCACGTTTCAGGATCTCGTCAGACACCGCCATTTCGCCCGTGTAGTCGGTGGATGCCACCCACAGGCGTAGAATATCCGCGCCCAGCTTGTTCATCACGTCCTGCGGAGAAACGGTGTTACCGATGGATTTGGACATCTTACGGCCCTGACCATCCACGGTGAAGCCGTGGGTCAGTACCTGGCGGTAAGGTGCTTTGCCCTTCATGGCGGTGGAGATCATCAGGGATGACATGAACCAGCCGCGGTGTTGGTCGGAGCCTTCCAGATACATGTCGGCAGCGTGACCGGCGAACTCAGGGCGCACGTCAACCACGGAGGAGTGGGTAGACCCGGAGTCGAACCACACGTCCAGGGTATCCGGCACTTTCTCGTAGTTGTCCGCGTCAGCGCCCAGGATGTCACGGGAATCGAGATCCCACCACGCCTGAATGCCGTCAACTTCAACGCGCTTCGCCACCTCTTCCATCAGTTCCAGGGTGTTCGGGTGCAGTTCCTGCGTCTCTTTATGCACGAACAGCGACATCGGCACGCCCCAGGTGCGCTGACGGGAGATACACCAGTCAGGACGGTTAGCCACCATGGATTCGATACGCGCCTGGCCCCAGTCCGGGATCCACTGCACGCCTTTGATCTCTTTCAGAGACTGCTCGCGCAAGCCTTTCTGGTCCATGCTGACGAACCACTGCGGGGTCGCACGGAAGATAATCGGGGTCTTATGGCGCCAGCAGCACGGGTAGCTGTGCTGCATTTTCTCAACGTGCAGCAGCGCGCCGCTGGTGCGAAGCATGTCAACGATGATGTCGTTGGCTTTAAAGACGTTGATACCGTCCAGCGCCGGGTAGGTGCCAGGCAGGTAAGAGCCATCCGGACCGACCGGGTTGGCGATTTCCAGACCGTATTTCAGGCTGATGTTGTAGTCGTCAGGACCGTGGCCGCCGGCGGTATGCACCGCACCGGTACCGGCGTCCAGCGTGACGTGGTCGCCCAGGATCGCCGGAACGTCGAAGTCCAGGAACGGGTGTTTGAAGCGCATCAGCTCCAGCGCGTCGCCTTTTACGGTACCCAGCACGCTGTAATCGTTGATGTTCGCGCGTTTAAGCACGCTTTCAACCAGATCTTTTGCCAGGATAACCGCGCGACCATCAATTTGTACCAGCGCGTACTCAAACTCACCGGACAGGGAAATGGCACGGTTGGCTGGTAACGTCCACGGGGTGGTGGTCCAGATAACCAGCGAGACTGGACCGCTTACGCCTGGCAGGCCAAATTTAGCTTTGATCGCATCCTGATCGACCGCTTCGAACGCCACGTCGATAGAAGGCGAGGTTTTGTCGTAATACTCTACTTCCGCTTCTGCCAGCGCAGAACGGCAGTCCACGCACCAGTGCACCGGCTTAGCGCCTTTATGCAGGTGACCGTTGCCGATGATTTTACCCAGCGCACGGATAATGTTGGCTTCGGTTTTGAAGTCCATGGTCAGGTACGGGTGCGACCAGTCGCCCAGCACGCCCAGACGGATGAAGTCAGCGCGCTGACCGTCTACCTGGGTGGCAGCGTATTCGCGGCATTTCGCGCGGAACTCTGCGGCGGTGAACTTCTCACCTGGCTTACCGTACTCTTGCTCCACTTTCAGCTCGATTGGCAGACCATGGCAGTCCCAGCCCGGAACATAAGGCGAGTCATATCCCGCGAGTCCTTTGGACTTCACGATAATGTCTTTCAGAATCTTGTTTACAGAGTGACCAATATGAATGCTGCCATTCGCATAGGGAGGGCCATCATGCAGAATGAAGGTTTTTTTGCCTTTTTTGGCTGCACGAATGATGCCGTACAGGTCATCATCAGTCCAACGCGCCAGCATTCCCGGTTCGCGCTTGGCGAGATCGCCGCGCATCGGGAACCCTGTTTCCGGCAAATTCAGGGTTGATTTATAGTCACTCATCAGATTCTCGGTTCCGTATTTATCACGTAGGCAGTTAAGCCGGTTCTAAAGCCCAAAAAACTCGCGGGCCGTTAATTCATCTCGCGCGATTTGCGCCTTAAGTTCATCCAGCGAAGCGAATCGCTGTTCATTGCGTATTTTTTTACGCAGTATCACATCTATATGGCGACCGTAGAGGTCCATTACAACGTCCAGCAGGTGTACTTCTAACTGTTGACGCACACCGGAAACCGTTGGACGTGTACCAATGTTGGCAACACCGTAGAAAGGCTTCTCACCCAGTCCTGCCACTTCCACCGCATAGACCCCTTTAACCGGGGAGACCTGACGACGCAGCGGTATATTCGCCGTCGGAAAACCTATCGTGCGGCCCAGCGCATCGCCATGGACCACACGACCTGAAATTGTGAACGGATGACCCAGCAGCGTTTCTGCCGTGTCCAGTTCATCGTTCGCCAGCGCCTGACGTACCGCCGTGCTGCTGACGCGCACCCCGCCCTCACAGAAGGTCATCGTACTGGTGACGTCAAACCCGTACTCCAGGCCAGCCTTCTGTAATAACAAGAAATCGCCCTGACGACCAGCGCCAAAGCGGAAATCATCGCCCACGGCGAGAAACTGCACGCCAAGCTGCCTGACCAACAGATCGCTGACAAAGTTTTGTGCGGTCAGCGCGGCAAACCGACGGTCGAAGCGTACGCACAGGACGTAGTCCACGCCGGACTCCGCCAGGTAGCGTAACTTCTCACGCAGACGCGTCAGCCGCGCGGGGGATTTCTCGCCGGCAAACAGCTCCAGCGGCTGCGGTTCGAAAATCATCACCACAACGGGCAGGCCACGCGCCTCCCCTTCTTTACGCAATCCCTGCAACAGCGCCTGATGCCCACGATGCACGCCGTCAAAATTACCAATGGTCAGTACGCACCCGTGCGGGGCTTGACTGAGATTATGTATGCCGCGTATCAGCTTCATGACTGGCTCAAAACAGTGAAAATCGCCAAAGTATACCTTGTACGGCGGTTAAGGTTAACCGGCGATTGTTCACGCGAAACAGAAAGCCGTATGATTTCATCAGGCTGACCTTTCACAGCAAAAAAATCTGCCCGAGAACTGCGATTTTTATGCCGAAAGGCTGTATTCACGAAAGACAAGCTGGTAGAATCCTGCGCCATCACTACGTAACGTAGCGTCGCTCATTAACGGCGCTTATTTGCACAAATCCATTGACAAAAGAAGGCAAAGAGGGCATATTCCTCGGCCTTTGAATTGTCCACATAGAACATATTTGGGAGTTGGACTTGGCTAATATCAAATCAGCTAAGAAACGTGCCGTTCAGTCTGAAAAGGCTCGTAAGCACAACGCAAGCCGTCGCTCTATGATGCGTACTTTCATCAAGAAAGTATACGCAGCAATCGAAGCAGGCGACAAAGCTGCAGCGCAGAACGCATTTAACGAAATGCAACCAATCGTGGATCGTCAGGCTGCTAAAGGTCTGATCCACAAAAACAAAGCAGCGCGTCATAAAGCAAACCTGACCGCGCAGATCAACAAACTGGCTTAATCGCTACTTGTTGTTGCTTGTTTGAAAGAACCCGCTTAACGCGGGTTTTTTTATGTCTTCAGATTGCCGGCGGCGTAAACAGCGCCGAGTAGTCGCGGTTGCAGATTCGCTGCACCGCCGGGTGCTGAATCATCCTTTCGGCGAATATGGCGTGATACTCTTCCATCACGTTATCCACCCTGCCAATCTCGGTAATCTTGTCGTCTGAATAGAGATCGTGCGCGTACAGCGTCGGGGCAACGAAGATAGCGTTGTGCGCCTCGCCAAAAGCCTTCATCAAAGCCGCATCGTCGAACTCACCGAGGATCTCCACGTTCAGCCCCTGCGAGTTAAACCAGTTCAGCAGCTTACGTCCGAGCATAGACCGCCTACCCGGCACCAGCAGGCGGCGCTCTTCCAGGCAAGCAGGAAACGGTTTTTCCGGCGGCGGATTAATGCACCAGAAACTGACGCCGCATTCGCCAATTTTCACCGAGAACAAGCCTTCCTGCTGCGTGGAGTCGATTGGGCAGTCCGAGATAATCATATCCAGCTTATGCTGGCTCAGCTGTTCCAGCAGCATCTCGTGAGTGGACTCAAAGCAGCGTAAATGAATCTGTTCATCTTCCACCACCGCCGCATCCAGCACACCGCTTACCAGCCGTTTGGACAACGCATCCGCCACGCCCACGTCAAAGAGCAGGTTCGACTCTTTGCGATAGTTAACGATATCCAGCATCTCCTGGCTCAGGGTGAACATCTTGTCCGCATAGCGGAACACCAGTTCGCCCAGCTCGCTCGGCTCAATGCCACGTCCTTTCCGCTTAAAAAGCTTGCCCTGTAAGCGCTCTTCCAGGGCTTTGATTTGCCCGGTAATAGTTTGTGGTGTCAGGTAGAGCGCCTCTGCCGCTCCCACGACCGAGCCCTGCTTGTAGACATGCCAGAAGTAATAGAGATGGTTATAGTTCAAATGAGACATCACGTTTTCACTCCCTGATAGTTTATCGGGAGAAGGCTTCCCTTCTCCCGGTTTCCTGTTATGCCTGGACAGCCTGTCCGGACAACTTCACCTTCAACAAGGTATAACCAATAACCGCGGCCAGTAACGACCCGATAAGAATGCCGAGTTTCGCCCAGACGATAAGCTCAGGCGCGCTGGTGCCAAACGCCAGCGTCGAGATAAAGATCGACATGGTGAATCCAATACCGCATAGCACGCCGATGGCCATAATCTGACTAAAGGTGGTTCCATTTGGCAATGACGCCAGCTTCAGCTTCAGCGCCAGCCAGCAGAACAGGCTGATACCCAGCGGCTTACCGATAAACAAACCAGCGATGATACCCAGCGGCAGCACAGAGGTGAGTCCGTCCAGGGTAACACCGGCCAGGGAAACACCCGCGTTGGCAAATGCAAACAGCGGCAGGATCATAAAGCCCACCCACGGATGAAGCACATGCTCCAGCTGTCTGGCAGGCGATTTGCCGTCCTGCTCCTTCAGCGGAATAAAGAAGCCAACGATGACGCCCGCCAGCGTGGCATGCACGCCAGACTTCAGCACCGCCGTCCACAGCACCATCCCCACCAGAATATAAATACCCGTGCGTCGGACGTTGAAGACGTTCAGCAACGCCAGCACCGCAATAGCCACGGCCGCCACGCTCAGCGACAGAACCGACAGATCGCTGGTGTAGAACAGCGCGATAATCACGATAGCGCCCAGGTCATCGATAATCGCCAGCGCCATCAGGAAAATTTTCAGTGCTACCGGGACGCGGCTACCGAGCAAGGCTAAGACCCCGAGCGCAAACGCGATATCCGTTGCGGCCGGGATCGCCCAGCCGTCACGCGCAACCGGATCCTGCCACGCAAACGCGAGAAAGAGCAAAGCGGGAACGATCATCCCGCCAATCGCCGCGATCACCGGAAACGCCGCGCGCTGTCGGCTGGCAAGAGAACCGATCACCAGCTCACGTTTGACCTCCAGGCCTACCAGCAGGAAGAACACCGCCATCAGCGCATCGTTGATCCACAGCAGCATGTTCTTGTTAATTTCCAGCGCCCCGACCTTCAGCTCGACGGGGGTTTCCAGAAATGCGTGATAGAGATCGCGCGTCATGCCCATATTGGCGAGCAGCATGGCGGCTGCAGCAGCAATAATCAGGATGACGCCGCCGGATGCCTCACTGCTAAAGAAACGGTGTAGTAATTTCACGTTTAAACTCTCTTTTACAACAATACCTCGGTAAAACCATAATATCAGCGCAAACAGATCGGTAAAAACAGATTAATATTGGTTATAGATTCAGTTTAACCGAGGAATAACGCTATAAAGCAAAAAGCCCGGAATCGCTTCCGGGCTTTAAAGGATAGTAACCAGCTGGCAGGTTAGCGGGTTAAATCGTCGAAGAATTTTTTGACGCCATCGAAGAAGCTTTTGGAGCGCGGGCTGTTTTTCTCACCCGTCGGGCCACCAAAACTCTCCTGAAGCTCTTTCAGCAGCTGTTTCTGCTTGTCGTTCAGGCCGACCGGCGTTTCAACAACCACGCGGCATAACAGGTCACCCTGCGCGCCACCGCGAACGGATTTAACGCCTTTGCCGCGCATGCGGAACAGCTTCCCGGTCTGGGTTTCGCCAGGGATTTTCAGGTTAACGCGACCGTCCAGCGTCGGCACTTCGATTTCGCCGCCCAGCGCCGCCATCGCAAAGTTGATCGGCACTTCACAGTACAGGTTGTTACCTTCACGCTCGAAGATGGCGTGCTGTTTAACCTGAACCTGAACGTACAGATCCCCTGCCGGTGCGCCGTGCTCGCCCGCTTCCCCCTCACCTGCCAGACGGATGCGGTCGCCCGTATCCACGCCTGCCGGGATCTTAACGGACAGCGTTTTGGTTTTCTCCACACGACCGTGACCGTGGCATTTGGTGCACGGATCTTTAATCAGCGTACCGCGACCATGACAATGCGGACAGGCCTGCTGCACCGCGAAGAAGCCCTGGCGCATCTGTACCTGACCGGAACCGTGACAGGTTGGACAGGTCTGTGGCTGAGTCCCCGCTTTCGCGCCGCTGCCGTGGCAAACGTCACACTCTTCCAGCGTCGGGATACGGATCTCTTTGGTTACGCCACGAACCGCTTCTTCCAGCGTCAGGTCCATGTTATAGCGCAGATCTGCGCCGCGCGCCGCGCGCTGACGACCACGACCGCCGCCGAAGATATCGCCAAATACATCGCCAAAGATGTCGCTGAAATCAGCGCCGCCGCCGAAGCCGCCGCCACCAAATCCACCGCCGCCCATGCCGCCCTGTTCAAAGGCCGCGTGACCATACTGGTCATAAGCCGCACGTTTTTGTGCATCGGTCAGGACTTCGTAGGCTTCTTTAATCTCTTTAAATTTGGCTTCAGCCTCTTTGTCACCCTGATTACGGTCAGGGTGGAATTTCATGGCCAGGCGCTTATATGCCTTTTTGATTTCACGCTCTTCCGCAGTTTTCGGAACGCCTAAAATCTCGTAATAGTCTTGCTTTGCCATTGGTTTTTTTAAGCCCCTTAACATGCGAGCACGGGCGTGGAGAATACTCCTACGCCCGTGCCGATTAATTACCCTGCATCAGGGCGATTATTTTTTATCTTTCACTTCTTCGAACTCAGCGTCGACAACATCGTCGTCTTTCGCGTTGTTCTGGGAAGCATCAGCGCCCGCCTGCTGCTGTGCGTGCTGCTGCTGAGCGATTTCCATCAGCTTCTGAGAAACCTGTGCCAGCTCCTGCATCTTCGCTTCAATGTCCGCTTTGTCTTCGCCTTTCAGAGACGTTTCCAGCGCGCTCAGTGCAGTTTCGATCGCAGTTTTGTCTTCCGCTGGCAGTTTATCGCCCGCTTCTTCAACCTGCTTACGGGTGCTGTGCAGCAGATGGTCACCCTGGTTACGGGTCTGAACCAGCTCTTCGAACTTACGGTCGGATTCCGCGTTAGCTTCGGCATCACGAACCATTTTTTCGATTTCCGCTTCGTTCAGGCCAGAAGATGCCTTGATGGTGATCTTCTGCTCTTTACCGCTGTTTTTGTCTTTCGCAGACACGTGCAGGATACCGTCAGCATCGATGTCGAAGGTGACTTCGATCTGTGGCATGCCGCGTGGTGCCGGGTTAATACCGTCCAGGTTGAACTGACCCAGAGATTTGTTATCCGCCGCACGCTTACGCTCACCCTGAATCACATGGATGGTTACCGCAGACTGGTTATCTTCAGCGGTAGAGAACACCTGGCTGTGTTTCGTCGGGATAGTAGTGTTTTTGTTGATGAGCGGAGTCATCACGCCACCCATGGTTTCGATACCCAGTGACAGCGGAGTAACGTCCAGCAGCAGTACGTCTTTCACTTCACCCGTCAGAACACCACCCTGAACCGCAGCACCGATAGCAACCGCTTCGTCCGGGTTCACGTCTTTACGTGGCTCTTTACCAAAGAATTCAGCAACTTTCTTCTGAACCATTGGCATACGAGTCTGACCACCTACCAGGATAACGTCCTGAATATCAGACACGGACAGGCCAGCGTCCTGCAATGCAACTTTCAGTGGCTCGATAGAACGGTTCACCAGGTCTTCTACCAGGCTTTCCAGTTTCGCACGGGTCACTTTGATGTTCATGTGTTTTGGACCGGTCGCGTCTGCGGTGATGTACGGCAGGTTCACGTCGGTCTGCTGAGCGGAAGACAGTTCGATCTTCGCTTTCTCAGCGGCTTCTTTCAGGCGCTGCATGGCCAGCGGGTCGTTACGCAGGTCAATGCCCTGATCTTTCTTAAACTCGTCAACGAGGTAGTTGATCAGACGGGTATCGAAGTCTTCACCACCCAGGTGGGTATCACCATTGGTTGCCAGAACTTCGAAGGTTTTTTCGCCGTCAACGTCGTCGATTTCGATAATAGAGATATCGAAGGTACCACCACCCAGGTCGTAAACCGCGATAGTACGGTTGCCAACTTCTTTATCCAGACCGTAAGCCAGCGCAGCTGCGGTTGGTTCGTTGATGATACGTTTTACTTCCAGACCTGCGATACGGCCAGCATCTTTGGTTGCCTGACGCTGAGCATCGTTGAAGTAAGCAGGTACGGTGATAACAGCTTCAGTTACCGGTTCACCCAGGTAATCTTCCGCGGTTTTCTTCATTTTCTTCAGCACTTCAGCAGAGATCTGCGGAGGTGCAGTTTTGGTGCCTTTCACATCAAGCCATGCATCGCCGTTATCGGCTGCGATGATTTTGTAAGGCATGATGGAAACGTCACGCTGAACTTCTTCGTCCTGGAAGCGGCGGCCAATCAGGCGTTTGATCGCAAACAGGGTGTTTTGCGGGTTTGTCACTGCCTGACGTTTAGCCGGCTGACCAACCAGAGTTTCACCATCCTGGGTATAAGCAATGATAGAAGGCGTGGTGCGATCGCCCTCGGCGTTCTCCAGCACACGTGCAGTAGTGCCATCCATAATCGCTACACAAGAGTTGGTAGTACCCAGGTCGATACCAATAATTTTACCCATCTAAACGTCTCCACTAAAAATTCAGTCAACATGTGGTTGTGTACCTGTAATAAGGGCAGAACGTGCTTTTTCAACTGCCCAGATTTGATTTTTTTCAGGTCCACACACTGCGGTTGCTTACAAGATGGGGTCACAACGGCATCCATCAAGGGGGAAGGATAAAAAATTTTTTAATTTCACCCCGATGAGATCATAGACGGCGCCGATGCCGCCCATTATGATGCCGCGCCCCGTCAGGTAGAACTGGCGCGGGTTTAACCATTTCACCATATTAATGATGATTTTTTTGAGGACTTATGGGCAACACTAAGTTGGCTAATCCGGCTCCGCTGGGCCTGATGGGTTTTGGCATGACCACCATTCTGCTGAACCTGCACAACATCGGGATGTTCCCGATGGACGGCGTAATCCTGGCGATGGGCATTTTTTACGGCGGTATCGCGCAAATTTTCGCGGGCCTGCTGGAATATAAGAAAGGCAATACCTTCGGCTTAACCGCCTTTACCTCTTACGGTTCGTTCTGGCTGACGCTGGTCGCCATTCTGCTGATGCCTAAAATGGGCTTGGCAGATGCTTCAAACGCCCATTTCCTGGGCGTGTACCTGGGACTGTGGGGCGTGTTCACCCTGTTCATGTTCTTCGGCACCCTGAAGGCGAACCGCGCGCTGCAATTCGTCTTCCTGAGCCTGACCGTGCTGTTCGCTCTGCTTGCCGCGGGTCACCTGGCGGATAACGAAGGCATCGTTCACGTTGCCGGCTGGGTCGGTCTGGTGTGCGGCGCAAGCGCTATCTACCTGGCAATGGGTGAAGTGCTGAACGAGCAGTTCGGCCGCACCGTATTACCGATTGGTGAAAAACACTGATCCCTCTGTCGTGGCCCCCGCGCGGGGCCCC
>NZ_JBMKHQ010000007.1:148761-234170 GCF_049237385.1 Enterobacter cloacae complex sp. IR5412
CCCTCTGACTGGCGAAGCCACATCCCCAATACCAGCCCCATCAGCGATAACGCCAGCACGTACCATGCAGGTGCAAGGGGTGACAGCCCCATCAACACCGTGACCACAATCGGGGTCAGCCCACCGAAAATGGCATACGAGACGTTATAAGAGAAAGAGATGCCGGTGAAGCGTACCTCCGGCGGGAAGGCGCGGACCATTACGTACGGTACGGCGCCAACGACGCCCACGCACAGCCCGACGATGCCGTACAGCAGGAACAACTGTTCAGGATGGCTGCCCGCAAGATGGTAGAATGCCCAGCTCGACGCGGCCAGCAGCAGGCTGCCGACAATAAAGGTCACGCTGGCACCGAAACGATCCGCCGCCAGTCCCGCGGCCAGACAGCCAAAGCAGAGCATAATTGTCGCGATACTGTTCGCCTGTAACGTCACAGCAGGCGCAAAACCGTACTGTTTTTGCAGCCAGACCGGCGACATCAAAATGACCACCACGATACCCGCAGACAGCAGCCAGGTCAGAAGCATCGACACGACTACCGCTTTTTTATGCCGCACTACTACGGTTTTTACCGGCAATTCTTGCGCCAGCGCCTTCCGCTGCTGCATTTCCAGAAATACTGGCGTCTCCTGCAACCAACGTCGCAGGTACATTGCCACCAGCCCAAACGCCCCGCCCAGCAGGAACGGGATACGCCAGCCCCAGTCGTGAACGGCCTGTTGCGTCATGCTGGTATTGATGATGGTTGCAACCACGGAGCCAAGCAGGATCCCGATCGTCAGTCCTGCGGTCAGCGTTCCGCACGCAATGCCGATGCGGCGCACCGGGACGTGCTCAGCGACAAACACCCACGCGCCCGGCACTTCCCCGCCGATGGCCGCGCCCTGGAGAATACGCATCAGCAGCAGCAATAACGGGGCGATAATGCCCATCGACTCATATGTAGGCAAAAGGCCAATCGCCAGCGTCGGCACGGCCATCAGCAGGATGCTGAGGGTAAACATCTTCTTGCGCCCAACCAGATCGCCAAAGTGCGCCATAACAATGCCGCCCAGCGGACGCGCCAGATACCCGGCAGCGAAAATGCCGAAGGTTTGCACCTGACGCAGCCATTCAGGAATATCCGCCGGGAAAAACAGCGCCCCCACGACGGCGGCGAAGAAGACAAAGATGATGAAGTCGTAAAACTCCAGCGCGCCGCCCAGAGCAGCGAGCGTGAGGGTTTTGTAGTCCTGTCGATTCAGAGGTCGGGTGTTATGTGACATAGCGAACCATTGTGCATGTGTTGTGGATTATTTTTTACAGCAATCGTAAAGAAAAAATTACTATATCGTAAATCCATTTACACGCTACTGCGGCTGGCGCTAATGTCACATTTAAAGCATTTTCAGGAGATTGTTTCGCGGCGAGCGCTTTTAGGGCGAAATGCTGCTACCACATTGCCGTCAGTTTCCACGTACGGACCGTCAAGCAGTTGTATACAATACGGTACACTTGCAAAGATACCGTGGACGATAACGCTGCCGTCTTCGGCTTTTACTCCTTCCAGCGTTTCTTTTATCGACTTCGGCTGCCCCGGCAGGTTCAGGATCAGCGCCTGTTTGCGGATCACCCCGACCTGACGGGAAAGAATGGCCGTCGGGACAAAGTGTAGACTGATCTGGCGCATCTGTTCACCGAAGCCCGGCATTTCACGATCGGCGATAGCCAGCGTCGCGTCCGGCGTTACATCGCGGCGCGCGGGGCCGGTTCCGCCCGTCGTCAGCACAAGGTGGCAGCTCATCTCATCCACCAGCTCACACAGGGTCTGCTCGATGATCGGCTGCTCGTCCGGGATCAGGCGAGTCTGGATCTCAAACGGGGTAGTGAGCGCGCTGCCCAGCCACGCTTCCAGAGCAGGGATGCCTTTATCCTGATAAACACCGCTGGAGGCGCGGTCAGAAATCGACACTAAGCCGATGCGTAAGGTATTCATATCCATTCCATTCAAAAAGTACTGATTAAAGGGAATGATACACGCAGAGAGAAAATTCAGACAGAGGCGGGGGAAAGAGGCGTGACCGGGAACCCGGTCACGCAGAATGATTACAGCAGGTCGCCGATCATTTTTTCCAGTTTTTCCTGGTCGATAGCAAACTTACGGATACCGTCCGCCAGTTTATCTACGGCCATTGGATCCTGGTTGTGCTGCCACAGGAACTCGGACTCGGTGATGCGCTCTGGGCGCGCTTTCACTTCACCGGTGTAGGACAGTTTACGCTCGATAGCTCCTTCGCTTTCTGCCAGCTCTTTCAGCAGCGCAGGGGCGATGGTCAGGCGGTCACAGCCAGCCAGCTCAATGATTTCACCGACGTTACGGAAGCTTGCGCCCATAACAACGGTCTCATAGCCGTGCTGTTTGTAGTATTCGTAGATTTCCGTCACGGAAATCACGCCTGGATCTTCAGACGCCGCATACTCTTTCTTGTCGGTGTTGGCTTTGTACCAGTCCAGAATACGGCCCACAAACGGAGAAATCAGGTATACGCCAGCTTCGGCACATGCACGCGCCTGTGCGAAGGAGAACAGCAGAGTCAGGTTACAGTTGATCCCTTCTTTTTCCAGCTGTTCAGCGGCGCGAATGCCCTGCCAGGTAGAGGCCAGTTTGATCAGGATACGGTCGTTGCTGATGCCCGCATCGTTGTACAGTTTGATCAGGCGTTTTGCTTTGGCAATAGACGCTTCGGTGTCGTAGGACAGGCGAGCATCAACTTCAGTAGAGATACGGCCAGGAACGAGCTTCAGGATTTCCAGACCGATGTTTACTGCCAGTTTGTCAGTCGCATCTACAACCTGCTGCGCGCGGTCATTGCTCTGTGCTTTTGCCCAGGTCACCGCCTCGTCGATCAGTTTGCGATACTCAGGGATCTGCGCGGCGTTAAGGATCAGAGAAGGGTTGGTTGTAGCATCCTGCGGCTGGTACAGCTTCATTGCCGCAATATCTCCGGTGTCAGCGACGACAGTGGTGAACTGACGAAGGGAGGTCAATTTATCCGTCATGATAGTGTTTCTCTTTTAACGTTCCCTGGATAATTCACACTACCGACAGCCTGCCAGCAGCGGAAAAATGACAGGTTTACTTGTTAGGGGGATGTAACCGGTCTGCCCTGATGATAACACGAGTGAGAGGCAGCGCAACCGCAGACAGTGCGCTTAGGCAGAGTATGATAAACTCAGAATATTAACAGGCTGCTAAGTAACAGCATGCACAATCAGTGGTAGCGCTTACATATTCACGTTGGCATCAACAAGAGGGACGTTAGTGCCTGATTTCTTTTTCTTTATTAACGAAGTCCTCTGGGGTTCTATCATGATATACCTGCTTTCAGGAGCAGGTATCTGGTTTACGTGGCGCAGCGGACTGATTCAGTTTCGCTATATTCGCAAATTTGGCAGAAGTCTGAAAAACAGCGTCACACCACAGCCGGGCGGCCTGACCTCATTTCAGGCGCTCTGTACCAGCCTGGCCGCGCGCGTCGGCAGCGGTAACCTGGCCGGTGTCGCGCTGGCAATCGGCGCGGGCGGTCCGGGCGCGGTATTCTGGATGTGGGTGACGGCGATTATCGGTATGGCCACCTCCTTTGCTGAATGCTCGCTTGCGCAGCTCTACAAAGAAAAAGACGGCAACGGTCAATTTCGCGGCGGCCCCGCCTGGTATATGGCTCGCGGACTGGGAATGCGCTGGATGGGCGTCCTGTTCTCAATCTTTTTACTGATGGCCTATGGTCTTATTTTCAATACCGTTCAGGCTAATTCCGTCGCCCACGCGCTGCGCTTTGCCTTCAATTGTCCGGAGTGGCTGACGGGCAGCGCGCTTGCCCTTCTCACCCTGCTGACCATTGTGACCGGGCTGAGAGGGGTAGCCCGCCTGATGCAGTGGCTGGTTCCGCTGATGGCGCTGCTGTGGGTGTCAACCAGCCTGTTGGTATGCGCGATACATATCGACGAAGTGCCGAACGTCATCGTCACCATTTTCCAAAGCGCGTTCGGCTGGCGCGAAGCGGCTTCCGGCGCGCTGGGTTACACCCTTAGCCAGGCTCTCACTGCGGGTTTTCAGCGAGGCATGTTCTCCAACGAAGCGGGAATGGGCTCCACGCCGAATGCCGCCGCAGCGGCCGCATCCTGGCCCCCGCATCCCGCCGCGCAGGGCATTGTACAGATGATTGGCGTCTTCACAGACACCATTGTTATCTGCTCCGCCAGTGCGATGATAATGTTGCTGTCCGGCGCCGTTGAACATCCATCCGGCAGTACAGCAGGCATTCACTGGGTACAACAGGCGCTGGTCTCCCTCGTCGGCGGTTGGGGCGCAGGCCTTGTCGCCCTTGTCGTGGGGCTTTTTGCCTTCAGTTCTATTGTGGTGAACTATATCTATGCCGAGAACAACCTTATTTTCCTGAAAGTTGACTCGCGTCTGGCCCGCAACATCCTTCGCGCGGGTGTGCTGGCGATGGTATTTGTCGGTTGCCTGCTCAGCATGCCGATGATCTGGCAACTGGCGGATGTCATTATGGCGCTGATGGCCATCACCAATTTGACGGCAATTTTGCTTCTTTCACCGGTTGTGGCGCTGATCGCGCGCGATTATCTGCGTCAGCGCAAGCTCGGCGTACAGCCCGTCTTTGACGCCTCACGCTATCCCGAAATCGAATCACAAATTGCTCCTGGCACCTGGGATGATTTGCCGCGGCAATAACAGCTATCGATCAATTCAGGGCGATTTTTTGTTAAAGTCGCTCTAAATTTCCTGCAAGGACTGGATATGCTGATTCTGATTTCACCTGCCAAAACGCTCGACTACCAGAGCCCGCTCGCCACTGAGCGTTATACCCAGCCGGAATTGCTGGACTACTCGCAACAACTGATCCACGAGGCGCGTAAGCTTTCGGCTCCGCAAATCGCTTCGCTGATGAGCATCAGTGATAAACTCGCCGACCTGAACGCCACCCGTTTTCACGAGTGGCAGCCTGACTTCACGCCCGCTAACGCCCGCCAGGCGCTGTTGGCCTTCAAAGGTGACGTCTACACTGGCCTGCAAGCAGAAACGTTTAGCGAAGCCGATTTCGATTTTGCCCAGCAGCATCTGCGCATGTTATCCGGCCTGTACGGGGTGCTGCGCCCGCTGGATCTGATGCAGCCATATCGTCTGGAGATGGGTATCCGCCTGGAAAACGCCAAAGGCAAAGATTTGTACCAGTTCTGGGGCGATGTCATTACCGATAAGCTTAACGCGGTGCTACAAGCCCAGGGGGACAACGTGGCGATCAACCTGGCCTCCGATGAGTACTTCAAATCGGTGAAGCCGAAAAAGCTGAATGCGGACATTATCAAGCCGGTGTTCCTCGACGAGAAAAACGGCAAATTTAAAGTGATCAGCTTCTACGCCAAAAAAGCGCGCGGTCTGATGAGCCGTTTCATCATTCAAAACCGCCTGACGAAGCCAGAGCAGCTCACTGGCTTTAACAGTGAAGGGTATTTCTTCGACGAGGCATCGTCAGGAAAAAACGAGCTGGTGTTTAAGCGTCACGAGCAATAAAAGACAACCCCGCCAGCTGGCGGGGTTTGTGTTAATGGTGCTTCCGGTCCGGCCCCGGGCGATGATCGTCATGACGGTGATGATCGTGACGATCGCGATGTTCATCGTGCGGACGCCAGTGGTTATCGCGCCAGTCATAGTGCGCTTTCCACCAGTCATGGTCGCGCCAGCGGCCGCCATCCCAGTAGTGTCCGTTATTATCCCGATCGCCAATTTGCAGTTTTACCGCAGGGACGAGGGTGATCTCAGCTGCCTGCACCGCCATGGGAGCGACCAGCATCAGTGAAAGCGCGATAAGCGCAGGTTTCAGTGTAGACATAGGTGACTCCTTATTCTTCTTGCCCAACGTGGGCCGATGTAAGGAGAGTACGTGATGGGAACGGTGGATGTTATTCTCTGCAATCCTAAACCCTAAGTGACCGCATTTATTGGGAATTTCTGCTTTTTTCCTGCTGTTTTTCTCCTTATTTTCTCCATAAAAAAGCCGGGTGGCGGCTTCGCCTTACCCGGCCTACTTTCTGAAATGTTCCAGGCCCGGTAAGGCGTAGCCGCCACCGGGCAATAAACTCACGCTCGGGTCATCATCAGCTTACGCAGTGCGGCAAAGTCTGCGGGCAGCTCATGGGACAGCAACGGCAGGTCGGCGCGCTCGGCCAGCTCTTTTGGCAGCGGCAGCGTTTCACCCAGGATCGCTTCCACGCTCTCTTTGAACTTGGCCGGATGGGCGGTACCGAGGAACAGGCCATACTCACCCGGTTGAAGCTGATCGCGCAAGGCACGATAGGCAATCGCCGCGTGCGGCTCAGAGGTATAGCCCACCGCTTTCAGCTCGCGCATGGTGGCTTTCGTGGTTTCGTCCGTCACCGCTGCGTAGCCCAGGTCGCCCAGACGCCAGACCTTACGGCGGAACAGCTCTTCCACACGCGGCCAGTTGTTAGGCTGTGACACATCCATCGCATTGGAGAGCGTGGCCTGCGTCGCGTTCGGCGCCCATTTTCCGTCCTTCAGGAAACGCGGCACGGTGTCGTTGGCGTTGGTAGCGGCGATAAAGCGCTTCACCGGCAGGCCGAGTGATTTCGCCAGCAGGCCCGCCGTCAGATCGCCGAAGTTCCCGCTTGGCACAGAAACTACCAGCTGATTGCGCGCGTCCTGCGGCAGCTGGGCCACCGCTTCGAAGTAGTAGCAGATCTGCGCCAGCAGACGGCTGATGTTGATGGAGTTGGCAGAGTTCAGCCCCAGCGCCGCCTTCAGCTCTTCGTCATCAAAGGCCTGCTTCACCAGCGCCTGGCAGGCATCGAAATCGCCGTCGATCGCCACGGTTTCAATGTTGCCCCCAAGAGTGCAGAACAGTTTTTCCTGAAGCGGGCTGATTTTGCCTTTCGGATAGAGGATCACCACGCGGACGTTTTTCAGGCCGTAGAACGCATGAGCCACCGCCGCACCGGTATCACCTGAGGTCGCGGTCAGGATGGTCACCGGTTTGTCGCCGCTGATGTGGGTCAGCATCTGCGCCATAAAGCGACCGCCGAAATCTTTGAACGCCAGCGTCGGGCCGTGGAACAGCTCCAGACAGCCAACGTCAGGCTCCACCTGCTTCACCGGGGCCGGGAAAGCAAACGCCGCGCGCACGCGCTCTTCGAGCAGCTCCTGCGGGATTTCGTCGCCAATAAACGCAGACAGAATTTTGGTGCTGCGGGTGACAAAGTCCTGCTTAAGCAGTTCATCGATTTCAGTCAGTTGAAATTCCGGCAGGTCGTGGGGGAAGAACAGCCCCTGATTTTTGCCCAAACCCTGCGTTACCGCCTGCGCAAAGCTGACCTGCTCGTTATGATCTTTAAGGTTGTAGAGTTTCATTCGTTATCCCAGTACTCGTGCGCCAGCCGTGTCCAGACGGCAAATATGAACAAAGCCTTCCTGATTTTGCAGGTAGTGTTTAGAGAGCCAGTCCGCCACGCGCTGCGCGGTGTCTGGCTTGTCGCATAAGGCGAACAGCGTTGGGCCGGAGCCGGAGATGCCGCACGCCTGTGCGCCGATATCCATGGATGCCTGTCGCGCTTCGTTAAAGCCCGGCAGCAGCTTCGTGCGATACGGCTCGGCAATAACGTCTTTCATCAGTTTCGCCGCCAGCTGCGGCTGTCGGGTGTAGCAGGCATGAATAAAGCCCGCCAGATGACGCCCGTGGGCGATACAGTCCTGACGACGATACTGCGCCGGCAGGATCGCACGCGCTTCGGCGGTAGAAACCTTAATGCCCGGATAGGCCAGCACCCACAGCCACTCATCAAACCCTGGCACCTGCTGGCTGATGATGCCATTTTCTTCAATCATCAGCTGCATGCCGCCAAGGAAGCACGGCGCCACGTTATCATAATGAATGCTGCCGGAGATGCGCCCTTCCAGCTCGCCCATCAGCGCCAGCAGGCGGCTGTTGTTCAGCGGCTTGCCGCAGTGCTCATTCATCGCCACCAGCGCGGCGACCACCGAGCAGGCGCTGGAGCCGAGTCCCGAACCAATCGGCATGCTCTTTTCCAGCGTCATGGCGACCGGCACGTTTTTACCGATCTCCTGACAGAAGCGTTCCCAGCACTGATAAACGATATTCTCACGCGGTTCAGGCGGCAGCTTGCTGGCAAAACGGCCGACGTTATTCAGGCTGAAGCGCTCTGCCGCCTCAACCGTTACCGTATCGCCCAGCAGCGAACCATCCACCGGCGTAACCGCCGCGCCCAGCACGTCAAATCCGACGCTCATATTGGCGCTGGAAGCCGGGGCATATACTTTAACCATCTTAAACTCCTAACTTCCATGACAGGGTACGCAGCAGATCGGCAAACACGCCCGCCGCCGTCACATCATTCCCTGCGCCATAGCCGCGAAGTACCAGCGGCAGTGGCTGATAATAATGGCTGTAGAACGCCAGGGCGTTCTCGCCGTTTTTCACCTTGTACAGCGGATCGTTGCCATCCACTTCGGCAATCTTCACGCGGCAGACGCCGTCTTCTTCAATATTGCCAACATAGCGCAATACCTTACCTTCATCACGGGCTTTCGCAACGCGGGCGGCAAAGGCGTCGTCAAGCTGCGGCAACCTGGCCATAAAAGCGCTGACGTCGCCGCTGTCATCAAATTCTGCTGGCAGCACCGGCTCAATCACGATATCCGAAAGCTCCAGCTCGCGGCCGGTTTCGCGCACCAGGATCAGCAGCTTACGCGCCACATCCATACCGGAGAGGTCGTCGCGCGGATCCGGCTCGGTGTAGCCCAGCTCGCGCGCGGCGCGGGTGGCTTCCGACAGGCTCATCCCTTCGTCCAGCTTGCCGAAGATAAACGACAGGGAGCCGGAGAGGATGCCGGAGAAACGCTGTAGTTCGTCGCCCGCGTTCAGCAGGTTTTGCAGGTTCTCGATGACCGGCAGGCCTGCGCCCACGTTGGTGTCATACAGAAACTTGCGGCGCGACTTGCTCGCCGCCAGACGCAGCTGGTGATAGTAATCCATCGACGAGGTGTTGGCCTTTTTGTTCGGCGTCACCACATGGAAACCTTCGCGCAGGAAATCCGCGTACTGATCGGCCACAGCCTGGCTGGAGGTACAGTCGACGATCACCGGGTTAAGCAGGTGATACTCTTTCACCAGACGGATCAGACGACCCAGGTTGAACGGCTCTTTCGCCTCTTCCAGTTCCGCCTGCCAGTTTTCCAGGTTCAGACCGTGGACGTTAGTCAGCAACGCTTTCGAGTTCGCAATTCCGCAGACGCGCAAATCGATATGTTTCTTCTTAAGCCACTCCTGCTGGCGCTTTACCTGCTCCAGCAGCGCGCCGCCGACGCCGCCGACGCCCACCAGGAACAGCTCAATCACCTGGTCGGTGTTGAACAGCATCTGATGCACCACGCGCACGCCGGTAGTGGCGTCATCGTTATCCACGACAACGGAAATTGAACGCTCTGATGAGCCCTGGGCAATCGCCACGATATTGATATTGGCCCGCGCCAGGGCGGCAAAGAATTTGGCGGAGATTCCGCGCAGGGTGCGCATGCCGTCGCCTACCACGGAGATCACGGCCAGACGCTCCTGAATAGAGAGCGGCTCCAGCAGCTCTTCTTTCAGCTCCAGGTAGAACTCTTCTTCCAGCGCGCGACGGGCGCGCAGGCAATCGCCCTGCGGGACGCAGAAGCTGATGCTGTATTCGGAAGAAGACTGCGTGATCAGCACCACGGAGATCCCGTTACGGGACATGGCCGCAAATACGCGTGCCGCCATGCCAACCATACCTTTCATACCCGGGCCAGAGACGCTGAACATCGCCATGTTATTAAGGTTCGAAATGCCTTTTACCGGCAGGTCATCTTCATCAGCGCTGGCGCCAATCAGCGTACCCGGCGCCTGCGGATTACCGGTATTTTTAATCAGGCAAGGGATCTGGAACTGGGCAATCGGGGAGATGGTACGTGGGTGAAGCACTTTGGCGCCGAAGTAGGAAAGCTCCATCGCTTCCTGGTACGACATCGACTTCAACAGCCTGGCGTCCGGCACCTGGCGCGGGTCACAGGTATATACACCATCAACGTCAGTCCAGATCTCACAACAGTCTGCACGTAAACAGGCCGCCAGCACGGCAGCGGAGTAGTCAGAGCCGTTACGCCCCAGCACCACCAGTTCGCCCTTCTCGTTACCGGCGGTGAAGCCTGCCATCAGGATCATGTGGTCAGACGGGATTTTGCTCGCCGCAATGCGGCGTGTCGACTCGGCAATGTCGACGGTGGATTCAAGGTAGTGTCCCACAGCCAGCAGTTTTTCAACCGGATCGATGACCGTCACGTGATGACCGCGCGCTTCCAGCACGCCTGCCATGATGGCGATAGAGAGTTTTTCACCCCGGCAAATTAGCGCCGCGTTGATGCTGTCCGGACATTGACCCAGCAGGCTGATACCGTGAAGAACGTGTTTAATCTGGGCAAATTCGAGTTCAACGGTGGTTTTCAGCTGCGCCAGCGGGAAGCCAGGCTGGGCGTCTGCCAGCCCCTGAAGCAGTTCAGCGAAGATACGCTCGGCGTCGCTGATGTTCGGAAGTGCATCCTGGCCACCGATGGTTTTTTCAATCATCGCCACCAGGTGGTTCGTGATTTTTGCCGGGGCAGAGAGCACGGTAGCAACCTGCCCCTGCCTGGCGTTACTTTCCAGGATATCGGCAACACGCAGAAAACGCTCTGCATTTGCCACTGATGTACCGCCGAACTTCAACACTCGCATGGTTCTACCTCATTTCCTTTAGCCGAAAAAAAAGCCCGCACTGTTCAGGTGCGGGCTTTTTTCTGTTTTTCCTGTACGCGTCAGCCCGCATCGTTACCTGTGGTAATGATGATGGTTGTAGTAATGGTGGTGATGCTGATGCGTTTCATGGATGTTGTGTACTCTGTCATTATTATCTGTCTGTGCTCTATTCTTTTAGGGTTAAAGGATCGGACACCTTAAGTCAATGAATTTTTAATTTGATCACAATTCGGGACATTCTCACGTCCCGCTGCGTGCAGATTTATTTTCATCGGAATACCCCAGATGCAACCCCAGACATCAGCAGGATCGGCCATAATAAAAACCTATGACACTATTTTACTCGGCTAATTTTTTTTCAATATCATGAAGCAATCGGTGCAGCATTGCCGTGTCGCGCTGTTCAAGACGCCCCAGGCGCTGCTGTAACCAGTCCACCATTTTTTGATCGTCAGCGACGCCCAGTTGCTCGAGAAGCTTATCTGCACGAATACGCAGCGCCGCCAGCTGGTTTTCATCCGTTACTGACGCTGGCGGCTGAGAAATTTGTATTAAGGATGCTAATTGATAGCAGTACACCATCACCGCCTGCCCCAGATTGAGTGACGGATAATCCGCCACCATCGGCGCGCCCGTCAGCACGTCAGCCAGTTCCAGTTCTTCGTTAGTCAGCCCGGAATCTTCTCGCCCAAACACCAGCGCGGCTTTCTCCAGCCACTGGCTTTTCTCTTCCAGCATTGGCACCAGTTCAGCAGGCGTGGCGTAATAATGAAACTTCGCCCGGCTGCGCGCGGTCGTCGCGACGGTAAACGACATATCGTGCAGCGCCTCAGCGAGCGTAGCGTAAGTGGTTATATTATCGAGAATATCACCCGAACCGTGCGCCACCCATCGCGCAGCAGGCTCCAGATGCGCCGTGCTGTCTACGATACGCAAATCGGTAAAACCCATGGTCTTCATGGCACGCGCCGCAGCGCCAATATTTTCAGCTCTTGCTGGTGCCACCAGCACAATCGACAGATGCATTTATGCTCTCTTTTTAATCAGTTAGCAGGTAAAAATGTGATTCACTTCAACATATTACGCAGCACGAATTTACAATTTTGCAACACAAATCACCGAAATAGCGTTTCATAACAATTAAAAAAAGCTAAACTATTTTGTGGCTGAACAATCAGTTAGAATGTTAACAGAAGTCCATTATCCTTATGTTTTGTAATGATAATGACCTTATGAATACTCTTTTCCGATTGGATTCGTACCGTTTATCAATCAATGTCCGCAACTAGTTGGTTTATTGAAAAATTGTGACAAAGGCTAGCATTCAGCTACGATGATTTCATCAAACTGTTAACGTGCTACAATTGAACTTGATATATGTCAACGAAGCGTAGTTTTATTGGGTGTCCGGTGTCACTTAGCCTGTTATGTTGCTGTTAAAATGGTTAGGATGACAGCCGTTTTTGACACTGTCGGGTCCAAAGGGAAAGTACCCACGACCAAGCTAATGATGTTGTTGACGTTGATGGAAAGTGCATCAAGAACGCAATTACGTACTTTAGTCACGTTAAGCCGATCATGTTAATTTGCGACATGCATCAGGCAGGTCAGGGACTTTTGTACTTCCTGTTTCGATTTAGTTGGCAATTTAGGTAGCAAACATGCAGACCCCGCACATTCTTATCGTTGAAGACGAGTTGGTAACACGCAACACGTTAAAGAGCATTTTCGAAGCAGAAGGCTACGATGTCTTTGAAGCGACCGATGGCGCAGAGATGCATCAGATCCTTTCTGAAAATGATATCAACCTGGTGATTATGGATATCAATCTGCCGGGCAAAAACGGGCTTCTTCTGGCGCGCGAACTGCGTGAACAGGCGAACGTCGCGTTGATGTTCCTGACAGGCCGTGACAACGAGGTTGATAAAATTCTTGGTCTGGAAATCGGCGCGGATGACTACATCACCAAGCCGTTCAACCCTCGCGAGTTAACCATTCGTGCACGCAACCTGCTGTCCCGCACCATGAATCTGGGTACGGTCAGTGAAGAGCGTCGTAGCGTCGACAGCTACAAATTCAACGGCTGGGAACTTGATATCAATAGCCGTTCGCTGATTAGCCCGAACGGTGAGCAGTACAAACTGCCGCGCAGTGAATTCCGCGCGATGCTGCACTTCTGCGAAAACCCGGGCAAGATCCAGTCCCGTGCAGAACTGCTGAAGAAAATGACCGGTCGTGAGTTGAAGCCACACGATCGTACCGTTGACGTAACCATCCGTCGTATTCGTAAACATTTCGAATCTACGCCTGATACGCCGGAAATCATCGCCACGATCCATGGTGAAGGCTATCGTTTCTGCGGTGACCTCCAGGAGTAATCCTCCCGTCACGCAGTAAAAAACGGCGCTTTTGCGCCGTTTTTTTTATCAATGCCACGGCATAATCGGCACCGCGCTAATCGCGTTTTTCGGTGAGCCTTCCACGACTTTGTCGGAATAAGCCAGATAAGCCAGTGTGTTGCGCTTCGCGTCATAAAAACGGACCACCTGTAGCTTTTTGAACACCAGCGAGGTCCGTTTCTGGAATACAACGTCGCCCTGCGCTTTGCCGTTTTTAATTTTGTCACTCAATTCCACCGGACCAACCTGCTGGCAGGAGATGGCCGCGTCAGACGTGTCTTCAGCCAGCCCCAGGCCGCCTTTAATCCCGCCGGTCTTCGCCCGGCTGACATAGCAGGTGACGTTTTTAACGTCCGGATCGTCAAAGGCCTCCACCACAATTTTGTGGTCCGGCCCAAACATTTTAAACACGGTGTCCACGGAGCCAATTTGCTCCGCCTGTGCCACGCGCCCTGCCATCAGCGCCAGTGCTGCAAAGACTAAAACCTTGTATTTCATATTGTTACCATTCATAAAAATTACGCTGAGCGATTATTCAACAGGTTAGATAAAAATGTAGCAAGATCACAGGATTAGAATATATCCGCACTTAAATCACCACAAAAAGCATTTATGCGCAAAAAAAACACTGAATGCTAAAACGTCAAAAAATGCTATTATCCGCTAACCTGTAAACAGGCACCTGCGGCAGTTTTAAGGATGAGGATAGTATATGGATCAGGCTGGAATTATTCGCGACCTGCTCACCTGGCTGGAAGGTCATCTCGACCAGCCTTTGTCACTGGATAATGTGGCGGCAAAAGCAGGCTATTCCAAGTGGCATCTGCAAAGGATGTTCAAGGATGTCACCGGTCATGCTATCGGTGCCTATATTCGCGCACGTCGTTTATCAAAGTCTGCTGTTGCGTTGCGCCTGACCGCGCGACCAATCCTGGATATTGCCCTGCAATATCGCTTCGATTCACAGCAAACCTTCACTCGCGCCTTTAAAAAACAGTTCTCGTTAACGCCAGCGCTTTATCGCCGCTCGCCGGACTGGAGCTCCTTTGGTATGCGTCCGCCGCTGCGTCTGGGCGAGTTTGCGATGCCAAAATATGAAATCATCACCCTGCCGGAAACGCACCTGGTCGGCACCACGCAGAGCTACTCCTGTTCCCTGGAGCAGATCTCCGAGTTCCGCCATCAGATGCGCGTTCAGTTCTGGCGCGAATTTTTAAGCCACGCTCCGGCGATCCCGCCGATTCTGTATGGCCTGAACGAAACGTATCCAAGCCAGGAAAAAGACGACGAGCAGGAAGTGTTCTATACCACGGCGCTGACGCCTGACATGGCGAACGGTTACATTCATGGCTCGAAGCCTGTCGTGCTGGAAGGCGGCGAGTATGTGATGTTCTCATACGAAGGGTTAGGAACGGGCGTTCAGGAGTTCATCCTGACCGTTTACGGGACCTGCATGCCGATGCTGAATCTGAATCGCCGTAAAGGTCAGGACATTGAGCGCTACTATCCGGCGCAAGATGCAAAACCGGAAGAAGGCCCTATCAATCTGCGTATGGAATTCCTGATTCCGGTACGTCGTTAACGCTGCAACTCATCCAGTGCAGGGGCATCAAGATGCGAAATGTCCCCTGCCATCTCAACCACCCACCCCGATGCCAGCCAGGCACTTTCCTGATAGTCGATACGGGAAATGGAACAGTTGCGCAGACGCAAACGGCGCTCGGCGTAAGCCGGCAGCCCCAGAATGGTACTCACCAGGCAACCCAGCGCGATACCGTGGCTCACCAGCAGCGGTCGGCTACCTGCCGGGAGTTTCAGGCACTCGGCCAGCGCGGCATGCATGCGCACGCTCAGCTCCTGCATGGATTCCCCCTCAGGGATGCGACCATCTTCAGTGCCGTTCACCAGCGTGCGACGCCAGCCTTCTTCGGTTTCCGTCAGCGTATCGATAGGGCGTTTTTCCAGCACGCCCATATCCAGCTCGCGCAGGCGCGGTTCAAGGGTCACGTCGCAGCCACAGGCATCGGCGATGATGCGTGCCGTCTGCTGCGTGCGGCCTAAATCACTGGAGATGACGTGAGTGATACCCAGCGTTCTGGCGCGTTCCGCCACCTGCCACGCTTGCTGCACACCTTTGTCGGTGAGAGGACTGTCTGACTGGCCTTGAATACGTCGCTCGGCGTTCCACTGCGTTTCACCGTGGCGAACAAGGTATACCTGTAACATGCTTTTTTTCCGTTATACTGCGATGAATTTTTTAAATCGAGCTTAATTATGCACCATGTTGTCTCTGCTACCACCAATCCTGCCAAAATTCAGGCAATTCTAAGGGCATTTGAAGAGATCTTCGGCGAAGGATCCTGCCATATTGACGCCGTCGGCGTCGAGAGCGGTGTGCCGGAACAGCCGTTTGGCAGCGAGGAAACACGCGCTGGCGCACGAAATCGCGTGGCGAATGCAAAAGCCGCCGCGCCAGATGCTGACTTCTGGGTCGCGATTGAAGCAGGTATCGACGAAGGGGCGACCTTCAGCTGGGTTGTCATCGAAAGCCGCGAGCAGCGCGGCGAAGCGCGTTCAGCCACGCTGCCGCTGCCGGAGGTCATACTGGAGAAAGTCCGCGCGGGTGAGGCGCTGGGGCCGGTAATGTCGCACTACACCGGCATTGATGAGATTGGTCGTAAAGAGGGGGCGATTGGCGTCTTTACCGCGGGCAAGCTCACCCGTTCGAGCGTTTACCACCAGGCCGTTATTCTGGCGTTAAGTCCGTTCCATAACGCGATTTATCGTTAAGTTTGTAGGCCGGATTAGGCGAAGCCGTCATCCGGCGTTTTTAAGCAATACCGCTTCCAGCCACTGACGCAGTTCAACCGGCGCCGACTTCAGGCTGTTTGAACCCCGGGTAATCGTCGCGATGCCCGCGCCCAGCTCGTTTTTCAGTTCACGCTGGCTCATTTCGCCACGCAGCAGTTCCTCAATAATGCGTACCCGTGTACCCAGCGCTTCACGCTCGTCTGGCGTCAGCATCAGCTGTAGCAAGGGTAAATGCAGATCTTTGTCGTAAGACTGGCGGAGCAACTCCACAAAACGAAGCCACTCCTGATGACGCTGTTCGGCCATGGCCGAGGAATACGGGGAATGCTGGGTCATGTTATGCTGCCTCTTGTACTCATTAGCGAGTACAGCATAACACAACCCACGCCTATCAGTAACGTCTCTGCCACTCGGCATCGCTCATCAGGGCATCTTTCTCCCCCATGAAGTGCCGATAGTAGGCGTCATACGCCAGCACGTTCTTCACATATCCGCGCGTTTCCGAGAACGGAATGCTCTCGACGAACGCCACGGCGTCGAGTCGCCCTGCGCTGTTACCAAGCCATGTCCGCACGCGGCCTGGCCCGGCGTTGTACGCCGCTGACGCGAAGATACGGTTATTACCGAACTGCTGATAGACGTACTGCAAGTAGCTGGTACCGATGTTGATGTTGGTCTCCGGATCCAGCAGCTGGGACGGGCTGCTGTAGCCTGGGATATTAAACATCTTCACCGTGTGCGTCGCGGTGCCCGGCATAATTTGCATCAGGCCGCTGGCCCCCACCGGCGAACGCACTTTCGGGTTCCAGGCGCTTTCCTGACGGGCAATGGCCATCGCGTAGCTTTGCGGAATATCTTTGCCGCTGGTGTAGCGATCGAACAGATCCTTATAAGCCAGCGGGAAACGCTCTTCGAGATGATCCCACAGCTTGCCGGCGATCGTCGCCTGCACGCTCAGATCCCACCAGCGATTATCAAACGCATAGCGGGCAAGCTGCGCCTTCTCGTCGGTGGTACGGCTGGTGACCAGGTTGGCCCATTCGCTGCGCGCGGTATTATCCAGATTCCAGTACATCAGCTCGCGCACGCGCGCCATTTCCGGACCCTGCGTCAGCGCCGGGTTCGCGTTGGCTGGCGCTTTGTCGATCTTCAGGGTGTACTCCTCGCCCAGACGTTGCGCCGCCGCCATCGGGTAGAAGCCGCGCTGCTGCATCAGGGAGTGGAGGATCGCTTTGGCTTCGTCTTCACGACCACGCTCCAGCAACAGGTCCGCCTGCCAGTAACGCCATTCATCTTTCTCTTTAGCATCCATCGGCAGGCGCGCCAGCCAGGTATTGAGGCCACGACGATCGCCCGTTCCCAGCGCCATGCGCACGCGACGCTCCACCAGCGAGACAGAGTTTGAACGCATTACCGCGTCGTCACGCCAGCGCGCCTGTTCGTCGGTGACATCTGTTCCCATCAGTCGCCATGCCACAATATCGCGCAGTTCCTGGGTTTGATCGTCATTAAGCTGCTGGGCCTGCACCAGCTGCGGGATCATCAGCCGGGCGTTTTCCACATCCTCACGCGCCACGCTGGCAAAGGCCACCGCCGCCATCTGGCGGGTAAAATCGGTCGCGCCGGTGGTACGCGCAAACGTCAGCACGGTATTGGGATCGTTTGCCAGACTGATAACGGCAGAGGCAATGGTCTGATAATCCGCGGGCATCTGGCCCGCCAGCACGGTAACCAGCCGGGTGTTTCCGGCCTTCATCGCCAGGCGAATACGTTCCAGGTAAGAGAGCGGATCCTGCTTGCCCGAGGCGCGCCAGGCGCTGAACAGCGGGTCACAGGCGTTTGGCTGGCTTTTGCCCGTCAACCACAGCTCTTTCGCGCCGGTCCAGGCTTCCTCCTGCTGACCGGTCGCCCATTTCGCATAATAGTAATTACACTGCGCTTCCGTCGCGCCCGGTTTATCCGGGCTGAAAGCCAGCAGGCCGCGCCAGTCTTCGCGACGGGCCAGCTCGTTCACAAACCGGGACTTCAGGCTACGCGCAGGCGGCAGTGTCGGGTTCGCCTGAATGAAGTTATTTACGGTGACGGTCGGTTGATTCATGAGATCATCAGTGATCTGACGATACTCCAGATACGGATACAGCGGATAATCCTTCAGCGTCGGCATCAGCGCCTGCACGGTATCCATCTGCTTGTTGTCCCATGCCTGCTTAATCTGGGCATAGCGGTTACGTTGTTCATCCAGTGAATCGGCATGCACCGCCTGGCTTACCGCCATTACGCATACGCTGGCAGCCAGCAGACGCCAGACCACCCGTTTGGCTTTTTCCACAAGCTCTTCCTCATTGTTTTTCGTCAGTTGCAGCGTCTTGCCACGTTAAAGTTACCTCAACTTATGCTAACCAGGCATCCCACAACGCGCCACGTCATGGACACTTTTTTACCTTTCTTGCGCGTTTTAACACTCCCGACGTTCCTGGCTGGGATTAGGGCGTGAAAAAGGCTACACTTCGAGGCTGAAATTCATTCTCATCACGATAAAAGAGGCGAAGTCCAACGTGGCTCAATTCGTTTATACCATGCATCGTGTCGGCAAAGTTGTCCCGCCGAAACGTCATATTCTTAAAAATATCTCGCTGAGCTTTTTCCCGGGCGCAAAAATCGGTGTTCTGGGTCTCAACGGTGCCGGTAAGTCCACCCTGCTGCGCATCATGGCCGGCATCGATACAGACATCGAAGGTGAAGCCCGTCCGCAGCCTGGCATCAAGATCGGCTACCTGCCGCAGGAACCTCAGCTGAACCCGGAACACACCGTGCGTGAATCCGTTGAAGAAGCGGTATCCGAAGTGGTTAACGCCCTGAAAGGTCTGGATGAAGTGTATGCCAAATACGCCGAGCCGGATGCGGACTTCGACAAACTGGCCGCTCAGCAAGGCAAATTTGAAGAGATTATCCAGGCGCACGACGGTCACAACCTGAACGTGCAGCTGGAGCGCGCGGCAGATGCCCTGCGTCTGCCGGACTGGGATGCGAAAATCGCGAATCTCTCCGGTGGTGAACGCCGCCGCGTGGCGCTGTGCCGCCTGCTGCTGGAAAAACCAGACATGCTGCTGCTCGACGAACCGACCAACCACCTGGATGCGGAATCCGTGGCGTGGCTGGAACGCTTCCTGCACGACTTCGAAGGCACCGTGGTGGCAATTACCCACGACCGCTACTTCCTCGACAACGTGGCGGGCTGGATCCTGGAGCTGGACCGCGGTGAAGGGATTCCGTGGGAAGGCAACTACTCTTCCTGGCTGGAGCAGAAAGATCAGCGTCTGGCGCAGGAAGCGTCTCAGGAAGCGGCGCGCCGTAAATCTATTGAGAAAGAGCTGGAGTGGGTGCGCCAGGGCGCGAAAGGCCGTCAGTCCAAGGGCAAAGCCCGTCTGGCACGCTTCGAAGAGCTGAACAACACCGAATACCAGAAGCGTAACGAAACCAACGAACTGTTTATCCCGCCTGGAGCACGTCTGGGGGATAAAGTGGTTGAAGTGACCAACCTGCGTAAGTCGTACGGCGACCGCCTGCTGATCGACGATCTGACCTTCTCCGTACCGAAAGGCGCTATCGTCGGCATCATCGGTCCGAACGGCGCGGGTAAATCCACCCTGTTCCGCATGATGTCCGGTCAGGAACAGCCTGACAGCGGCTCTATCACCCTGGGTGAGACCGTGAAGCTGGCCTCCGTTGACCAGTTCCGTGACGCGATGGACAACAGCAAAACCGTGTGGGAAGAAGTCTCCGGCGGTCTGGATATCATGCGTATCGGCAACACCGAGATGCCAAGCCGCGCCTATGTTGGCCGCTTTAACTTCAAGGGCACCGACCAGGGCAAACGCGTGGGCGAGCTGTCTGGCGGTGAGCGTGGTCGTCTGCACCTGGCGAAGCTGCTTCAGGTTGGCGGCAACGTTCTGCTGCTCGATGAACCTACCAACGACCTGGACATCGAAACCCTGCGCGCGCTGGAAAACGCCCTGCTGGAATTCCCGGGCTGCGCCATGGTTATCTCGCACGACCGCTGGTTCCTTGACCGTATCGCGACCCACATTCTGGACTACCAGGACGAAGGTAAAGTGGAGTTCTTCGAAGGTAACTTCACCGAATACGAAGAGTACAAGAAACGCACGCTGGGCGCAGACGCGCTGGAGCCGAAGCGTATTAAGTACAAGCGTATTGCGAAATAAAAGCAAAACGGCAACTTCGGTTGCCGTTTTTTATGTTTGTTCCCTCTCCCCGTGAGGGGGCCAGAGTGAGGGCATCAGGCCGCACAGTGTGTAGGCCGGGTAAGGCGAAGCCGCCACCCGGCTTTTTTATTTGCCCACGTAATACCGCTTCACCTCATCAAACTGCATCGCAAAGTCGATATAGCTCATCAGCGCAGGCGAATTGAGCTTACGGCTCGGATAGGCCAGCCAGAGATCGTTCCCCTCAACGCGCCACTCCGGTAGCACCTTTACCAGCGCGCCCTTTTCAATTTTATCTTCCAGCAGGAATGCGGGTAACAGCGTGATCCCCGCCCCGGCAATGGCGCATTCTCGGGCGTACACCAGGTTATCCGTCATGTGGGCGTTATCCGGCAGGTAACGGTAATCCTCACTCTCGCTTCGCAGAAGCCACTCCGACCATGCCCGGTGCGTAATGCAGCGGTGATCCACCAGCTGTCGGGGATGGATTAACGGCGCCCGACGTGCCAGATAGTCAGGCGAGGCCAGCATGTAGCGCGGACAGTGCCCAATCATGCGACCAATCAGGGAAGAATCCTGCGGTTTGCCGGTGCGCAGCGCCACGTCAAAACCCGACTCGACCAGATCTACCACATCGTCTGAAATTGATACATCCAGCGACACGTCAGGGTAGCGAAGCTGGAACTCGGCATTCATATGCGCCAGCAGCGTCGCGCCAATCCCTGCCGGACAGGTGATCCTCAGCCGTCCGCTGGGGTTTTCTCGCAGCCGCTGAATGGCATACTCCGCGCGCTCGCTGGCCGCCAGCATCTCGCGGCAGTGCACCAGATAGTGCTCGCCCGCAAACGTCAGGCTTATTCTGCGCGTCGTGCGGTTAAGCAGGCGGATCCCCACCTGCTGCTCCAGCTGGCTAATGCGCTGGCTGACGCTGGATTTCGGCAGTTCAGCCTTCTGCGCCGCCGCAGTAAAGCTGCCCATCTCAGCCACCAGCGCAAACAGCGCCATATCCTGTAGCTGTTTAAACATGATTGTTCACCCTGTACGAACGCTGAGTTCTTGATTGTCCATCTTATCATGCAACTGACCACTTAATAGACTAGCCTCAACACAACGCATTCATTGAGGAGAACATCATGTCTGTTAAAGCCATTGCCGTTAACCCAGAAAATCCCTCCACCTTCGTTGAAATTACCCCGCCGATGCCGCAGCCCGGCGAGTACGATCTGCTGGTGGAGGTGAAAGCCGTCTCCGTAAACCCGGTGGACACCAAGGTACATGCAGGCATTGCTAAAAGCGGGCTGAAGGAGCCGCGCATTCTCGGGTGGGATGCCAGCGGGATCGTCAAAGCCGTCGGGGCTGGCGTCACCGGATTTAAACCGGGTGACGAAGTATGGTACGCGGGGGATATCACCCGACCGGGCAGCAATACCACGCACCAGCTTATCGATGCGCGCATTGTCGGGCACAAGCCTGCAAACCTTGGCTGGGCCTCTGCGGCAGCACTGCCGCTGACGGCGCTCACCGCGTGGGAAGGCCTGTTTGAACGGCTGAAGATTCAGGATGCCGACGCAGATAAAACGCTGCTGATAATTGGCGGCGCGGGTGGAGTCGGATCGCTGGCGATCCCGTTTGCGAAGCACAACAGCAAGGTGAAGATCGTCGCAACCGCCTCACGAGAAGATTCCGCCCGATGGTGTCGCGATCGCGGGGCTGACGTTGTCGTAGATTACCGCGACCTGAAGGGTGAACTGGCGAAACAGGGGCTCACCTTTGTGGATTACATTTTTATCCTCAACGACACCGACGGGCACTGGGATGCGGTCAGCGATCTGATTGCCCCTCAGGGACACATTTGTTCCATCGTTGAAAATGCGCATCCGCTAAACCAGGACAAGCTGAAGTCCAAATCTGCCGCCCTGCACTGGGAATTTATGTACACCCGCAGCATGTACCAGACCGCGGATATGGCGCGCCAGGGCGAGATTTTAAATGAGGTGGCGAAGCTGGTGGATAACGGCGTGGTGGAAAGCTCGCTCAGCGAAACGCTGCACGGGCTGAGCGTGGAAAGCATTACCGAAGCGCACCGCATGGTGCTGGAGGGGCATATGCGTGGGAAAGTGGTGGTTGAGTATTGAGTGGTTTGTTCCCCCTCACCCTGCCCTCTCCCCACGGGGGAGAGGGTAAAGACAGCTCCGTGCGATCCCCTCTCCCCTTTGGGGAGAGGGTTAGGGTGAGGGGTAAATCTTTTACCCCTGCTCACCCATCATCTCTTTCACCAGCTCGACGCAGCGCAGGAAACGGGTCTCGTAATCCGACTCTTCCACATGCACAAACTCAACGTTGTTCTCGTTAAGCATCTCCACCAGCATGGTCTGGAACTCCCGCCTGTCCACCGAGCTGCCCAGGCTGCGCATGCCGTCGGCAACCCATGGGGTGTTGTTTTCCAGCAGGATCACCAGATCAAAGCGGTATTCATCAATCAGCGCCTGCACAAACGGGTGCTCGCGCCCCTCGTACTTTTTGCAGAACGCCTGCGTGGTGACGAAATCGGTATCAATAAAGGCAACTTTATTGGCGTATTTCACCGCGAAATCAATGTACTGGGCATGACCAAGCGCGATTTTATCGTAGTCGGAATACTGTAATGCCATCTCGTCACCACCGAGGTGTGAGAAGACGTAATCGCGGCCATACTCCCACGCACTGGTGGTATTGAAGATATTCGCCAGCTTATTCACCAGCGTCGATTTCCCGCTCGACTCGCCGCCGAGGATCGCCACCGTACGCACGAAGAATGGCTTCACCTCGGTCGGAATGTAGTCCCAGTAGCGGAACGGGTTCTCGCGGATCTGCGCCCCGCTGATGTTCATAAAGGTGCGTTTAGGATCGATCAGCACGGTTTCGATGCCCAGATGCTCGCGGAACTGCGGCGCGTCGGACTCTTCAGAGGTGTAGATCCAGTTAGGCGCAATGCCCTTCTCTTCCATAAACGCTTTGATGCCGTTGCTCCACACGTCCCAGCCGTGCGGGTACGGCTCCATGCCCTCTTCGTTAAAGGCATGAATACGAATATTTTTCTGATACTTAAATGTCTGAAGTAGCCAGCGCAGGCGGTCCGGCACGGTGGGCTGCTGCGACATGGCGCTGTCTTCAAACAGCTGGCGATCGCGGGTTTCATCATAACCCATGATGATATGCAGCTCGTCGACCTGACTACAGGCGCGCTGGATCAGATAGATGTGGCCGGTATGCAGCGGGTAGAACTTACCGAACACCACGCCAATGTTCTTTTGCATCCGCGGAAATTCAAGCCCCAGAAAACGGTGCAGTGCTTCCAGCTTCTGCGCGCTGGGGCTTTTGATTTTGGCGTTCAGCAGTTGGCTCAGGTAGCCCTTGGTCATGCCGCTGGCGTCCGCTACCTGCTGTAACGTGCAACCCTTCTGGCGGATAGCGGTCTTGATGTAGTCAAATGATGACATAAATTACGGTGCCTCCTGCAAAATCGAATACGTAATTATAAGTCGTCAAAGACATTTAACGCATCTGCGAGTTTTTTAACGCCAAAAACCTGCATCCCTTCCGGAATTTTTTTCGGCACGTTGGCGGCCGGAACAATTGCGCGGCGGAAGCCATGTTTTGCCGCTTCGGAGATACGCTCCTGACCGCTCGGCACCGGGCGAATTTCGCCCGCCAGCCCTACTTCGCCAAATACCACCAGATCCTGCGGCAACGGTCTGTCACGCAGGCTGGAGACCATCGCCAGCAACAGCGCCAGATCCGCGCTGGTTTCCGTAACCTTCACCCCACCAACCACGTTGACGAACACGTCCTGATCCGCCATTTGCAGGCCGCCGTGACGGTGCAACACCGCCAGCAGGATCGCCAGGCGGTTCTGTTCCAGACCGACCGCCACGCGCCGCGGATTACCCATCATCGAGTGATCCACCAGCGCCTGAATTTCAACCAGCAGCGGACGCGTCCCCTCCCACAGCACCATCACCGAACTACCGGACGTAATTTCGTCGCCACGGCTCAGGAAGATGGCCGACGGGTTGCTGACTTCGCGCAGCCCCTGCTCGGTCATGGCAAACACGCCCAGTTCATTCACCGCGCCGAAGCGGTTTTTATGGCTGCGCAGGGTACGAAAACGGGAATCCGCATCGCCGTCGAGCATCACCGAGCAGTCGATACAGTGCTCAAGCACTTTCGGGCCGGCCAGCGAGCCGTCTTTGGTGACGTGGCCCACCATCACTATCGCTACGCCGCGCGTTTTGGCAAAGCGCGTTAAGTACGCAGCCGTTTCACGCACCTGCGCCACGCTCCCCGGTGACGACTGAATGTCCGCCATGTGCATCACCTGGATGGAGTCGATCACCATCAGCTTCGGCTGCTCTTCTTCGGCGATCATGCAGATCTGCTCGATGCTGGTTTCCGAGAGCATATTCAGATTGCCGGTCGGCAGACCGAGGCGGTGCGCGCGCATCGCCACCTGCTGGAGTGACTCTTCGCCCGTGACGTACAGGGTTTTCATCTGTTCGGCGAGCTTGCAGAGCGTTTGCAGCAGCAGGGTCGATTTACCCGCGCCCGGGTTACCGCCGATCAGAATAGCGCTGCCCGGCACTACGCCACCGCCGAGCACGCGGTCAAATTCTTTGAATCCGGTTGAGAAGCGCGGCAGCGCCTCAAGGCTGATATCCGAAAGTTTTTGTACCTTCGACACGCCTGCATTGCCCGCATAGCCGCTCAGGCGTTCATTGCGGGCCACGCTCGGCGAAGCCGCCACACCACGCACTTCGGTGATGGTGTTCCAGGCATGACAGGCGCTGCATTGCCCCTGCCAGCGCGGATAATCCGCACCACATTCATTACAGACAAATGCGCGTTTTGGAGCTTTCGCCACGGTTTACCTCGTTATTTCTGTGCGGTCTGCGCTCCGGATAGCGCTGACGCTTACCCGGCCTACAAAAGCAGGCCGCTATTTTTGATTAATGCTGCCGGAGAGAATGCAGAACACGCCCATCAGGTCAGCATGACGGATAGTGACTTCCGTCTTTTCATTCACTTTCGGCTTGGCGTGGTAGGCAATACCCAGTCCGGCAACTTTGATCATCGGCAGATCGTTCGCGCCATCACCGATGGCGACGGTCTGTTCGACCGGAATGGCGTATTTCTCCGCCAGACGCGTCAGCGTATTGGCTTTGTACTGCGCATCCACGATGTCGCCAATCACTTGTCCGGTGAGTTTGCCGTCCATGATCTCCAGCTCGTTTGCCACCACGGTGGTCAGACGCAGCTTGTCACGCAGGTAATCGGCAAAGAAGGTGAACCCACCGGAGGCAATCGCCACTTTCCAGCCGAGCGTCTCCAGCTTGAGCACCAGCTGCGTCAGCCCTGGCATCAGGGGCAGTTCATCGCGCACCTGACGCAAAATGTTAGCATCGGCCCCCTTCAGGGTCGCCACGCGCTGTCTCAGGCTGGCGGTGAAATCCAGCTCGCCGCGCATCGCGCGCTCGGTGACTTCCGCCACCAGCTCGCCGCTGCCCGCCAGTTTAGCAATCTCGTCAATACACTCGATCTGAATGGCGGTGGAGTCCATGTCCATCACCAGCAGGCCAGGCGTTTTCAGGTGCGGAATTTTGCCGAGCGGGGCTACGTCCAGCCCGGCATCGTGCGCCAGACGCGTGGCGCGCTGCGTCAGGGAACCCGCCAGGCGAATAACCTGATAATCTTCCACGCACCAGGCCGCAACGATGACCATCGCTGCGCCCAGTTTAGTTTGATACTGGGTGAGGCGTTGCTTATCCAGGCCGCGTCCGTACAGCAGCCAGCCGCTACGGCCAGCGTGGTAATCGAGAGGCATCACCTCATCGCCACTTAAAGAGAGCGGCAATCCTGGCCATAAAGAGACATCCGTTGGCAGGTCGCACCAGGTAATGTTCGGCATTGAAGCTCCTGTAATTTCGTTCGCGCCGGAAGGTTCCAGAGGGAAAATAACGCATGAGGCTACCCTGTAACCATCACTTCTGGCAACATTAAGCCGTAAATTTTAAGCAGGTGGAATATGGCTCGCGCAAAACTGAAATTCCGGCTTCATCGCGCCGTGATTGTCCTGATCTGTCTCGCACTATTAGTGGCGCTTATGCAGGGGGCATCCTGGTTTAGCCAGAATCACCAACGACAGCGTAACCCACAGTTTGAAGAACTGGCCCGTACGCTGGCGCGCCAGGTGACGCTCAACGTTGCGCCGTCTATGCGCACCGAAACGCCGGATGACAAGCGGATAGCGCAGGTATTGCGCCAGCTTACGGAAAACAGCCGCATTCTGGATGCGGGCGTGTACGATGAACAGGGCGACCTGATTGCCCGCGCGGGTGAGCATGTCGACGTGCGCGACAGGCTGGCGCTGGACGGCAAAAAAGCTGGCGGTTATTTCAATCAACAAATCGTTGAACCCATTCAGGGCAAGAATGGCCCACTCGGCTATTTACGTCTGACACTCGACACCCACACCCTGCCAACCGAAGCCAAACAGGTGGATAACACCACCAATATTTTGCGCCTGATGCTGCTGCTCTCGCTGGCGATTGGCGTGGTACTGGCGCGCACGCTGCTGCAAGGCAAGCGCACCCGCTGGCAGCAGTCGCCGTTCCTGTTAACCGCCAGCAAGTCAGTTCCCGAAGAGGAAGAGAGCGAGAAGAAAGAATAGTGATAAAGTAGGCGGATGATTCGGAAAAGGAACTCTGCCATGTCGACGTTACGCCTGCTTATCTCTGACTCTTACGATCCCTGGTTTAATCTCGCGGTGGAAGAGTGCATCTTCCGCCAGATGCCCGCCACCCAGCGCGTCCTGTTTCTCTGGCGCAACGCTGATACGGTCGTTATTGGCCGCGCGCAAAATCCGTGGAAAGAGTGTAACACCCGCCGTATGGAAGAGGACAACGTCCGCCTGGCGCGCCGCAGCAGCGGCGGCGGTGCGGTGTTCCACGATCTCGGCAACACCTGCTTTACCTTTATGGCGGGCAAGCCGGAATACGACAAAACCATCTCGACCTCCATTGTGCTCAACGCGCTCAATTCGCTCGGCGTGACGGCTGAAGCCTCGGGTCGTAACGATCTGGTGGTGAAAACACCTGAAGGCGACCGGAAAGTGTCAGGCTCAGCCTACCGCGAAACGATGGATCGCGGATTCCACCACGGCACATTATTGCTGAATGCCGATCTGAGCCGTCTGGCAAACTATCTGAACCCGGACAAGAAAAAGCTCCAGGCGAAAGGCATTACCTCCGTGCGCGGTCGCGTGGCGAATCTGGTGGATCTGCTGCCGGGGATTACTCATGAGCAGATTTGCGACGCGATCCGTGAAGCCTTTTTCAAGCATTACGGTGAACGCGTAGAAGCCGAGGTGATTTCTCCGGATAAAACCCCGGACCTGCCCAACTTCGCGGAAACCTTTGCGCGCCAGAGCAGCTGGGAGTGGAACTTCGGTCAGGCACCGGCGTTTTCACACCTGCTGGATGAGCGATTTACATGGGGCGGCGTTGAGCTGCACTTTGACGTGGAGAAGGGCCATATTACCCGCACGCAGGTCTTTACGGATAGTCTCAATCCTGCACCGCTGGAGGCGCTGGCCGCACGTTTACAGGGCTGTCTGTATCGGGCGGATATGCTGCAGCAGGAATGTGATGCATTAATTGGGGATTTTCCTGAGCAGGAAAAAGAGCTGCGGGATGTATCGGCGTGGATTGCTCAGGCCGTGCGCTAGTAAAAAAGCCCGCTGGCGCTGCGCTTAGCGGGCCTACAAAACCGTAGGCCGGGTCAGGCGAGGCCGCCACCCGGCACAACAGCTCTTACTCTTTATCGCCCAGCAGAACGGATTCCAGCGCGATTTTGATCATGTCGTTGAAGGTGGTCTGACGCTCGGCAGCGGTGGTCTGCTCGTGAGTACGGATATGGTCAGACACGGTGCAGATGGTCAGCGCTTTCGCACCGAATTCAGCCGCCACGCCGTAAATACCGGCCGCTTCCATTTCTACGCCCAGAATGCCGTATTTTTCCATCACGTCGAACATATCGCCTTCTGGCGAGTAGAACAGATCGGCAGAGAACAGGTTGCCCACGCGCGCGTCAACGCCCAGCGCTTTTGCTGCGTCAACCGCGTTACGCACCATGTCAAAATCAGCGATGGCCGCAAAGTCATGATCTTTAAAGCGAATGCGGTTGACTTTAGAGTCGGTGCACGCGCCCATGCCGATCACCACGTCACGCAGCTTAACGTCCATGCGCACCGCGCCGCAGGAGCCGACACGGATGATTTTCTTCACGCCGAAATCGGTGATCAGCTCTTTGGTGTAGATGGAGCAGGATGGGATACCCATGCCGTGACCCATCACGGAGATTTTGCGGCCTTTATAGGTACCGGTGAAGCCCAGCATGCCACGCACGTTGTTCACTTCACGCACGTCTTCGAGGAAGGTTTCTGCAATGTGTTTCGCGCGCAGCGGGTCGCCCGGCATCAATACGACGTCAGCGAAATCACCCATTTCTGCATTAATGTGAGGAGTTGCCATCTTCAGTTCCTTTTACATTGTTGTTTTTGCCGGGTGGCGGCTGCGCCTTACCCGGCCTACATTCTGTTCTCCCTCTCCCTGTGGGAGAGGGTCGGGGTGAGGGCATCAGGCCTCACCCAATCCGTTTAGAACATAGCCTTGCCATATTCCATGTCAGACGTACCAAAGTATTTCGCAATCGTCTGGCCGATGTCCGCGAAGGTTTCACGGTGACCCAGCGAGCCCGGTTTGACTTTGGGGCCGTACACCAGCACCGGAATGTGCTCACGGGTGTGGTCGGTACCGGTCCAGGTCGGGTCACAGCCATGGTCAGCGGTCAGGATCAGAATGTCATCTTCCCCCACCAGCTCCATCAGCTCTGGCAGACGGCGGTCAAACAGCTCCAGACCCGCGGCATAACCGGCAACGTCGCGACGGTGACCCCAGGAGGAGTCGAAGTCCACGAAGTTGGTGAAGACAATGGTCTTGTCGCCCGCTTCTTTCATCTCTTTGATGGTGGCGTCGAACAGCGCATCCAGACCGGTCGCTTTGACCTTTTTGGTGATGCCGCAGTTAGCGTAGATGTCCGCGATTTTACCTACGGAAACGACCTGGCCGTCTTTCTCGTCGACGAGTTTTTGCAGCACGGTCGGCGCCGGTGGCTCCACGGCCAGATCGTGACGGTTGCCGGTACGCTGGAAGTTACCCGCTTTGTCGCCGATAAACGGACGCGCGATAACACGGCCAATATTGTAGCCGCCTTCGGTCAGCTCTTCACGGGTGATCTCGCACAGCTCGTACAGTTTATCCAGGCCAAACGTCTCTTCGTGGCAGGCGATCTGGAACACAGAGTCAGCAGAGGTATAGAAAATCGGTTTGCCGGTTTTCATGTGCTCTTCGCCGAGCTGATCCAGAATCACGGTACCGGAAGAGTGGCAGTTGCCGAGGTAGCCCGGCAGGTTGGCGCGCTTCACCAGCTTATCGAGCAGCTCCTGCGGGAAGCTGTTCTCGTGATCGGAGAAGTAACCCCAGTCAAACAGCACCGGCACGCCAGCGATTTCCCAGTGACCGGACGGCGTATCTTTACCGGAAGAGAGCTCGTGCGCCCACGCGTAGGCGCCCACCACTTCCGCGTTTCCGTCCATACCGGCTGCGATTTTACCGGTAGAACCTTCATGCGCTTTTACCAGCCCGAGGCGGGTCAGGTTTGGCAGGTTCAGAGGGCCTTTACGACCGTTGTCCGCTTCGCCTTTTGCACAGGCTTCCGCGATGTGACCCAGGGTATCGGAACCCACGTCACCAAAACGTTCTGCATCTTCGGTTGCGCCGATGCCGAATGAGTCCAGCACCATAATAAATGCACGTTTCATAATTGTTCTCCGTACTTAGTGCTTCATAAAAATGCGATCAGATCAGTATACCGCTATTCAGTGATACGACGATAGACCGTCGGTGTGGTTTCCGGTGCTTTATCGTCAAGAGTTATTGCCGCCTTCACCGCTTTCGCCGCGTCCTGCCAGCTGGCTTCGTCTTTCGCGTGGATCACCGCCAGCGGACGTTGGCCGTCAACGCTGTCGCCCAGACGGGCCATATCGGTAAAGCCGACGCTGTAATCAATGGTGTCCGATGCCTGACGACGACCGCCGCCCATAGACACGACCGCCATGCCGAGCGCGCGGGTATCCATAGCCGAGACAAAGCCTTCACTGTCCGCATAGACCGCTTTGCTGAGCATCGCGGTGGGCAGGTATTTCGCGTAGTTTTCCACGAAGTCGGTCGGGCCTTTCTGCGCCGCCACCATCCGACCAAAGATCTCCGCCGCTTTGCCGTTGTCCAGCACCGCCTGAAGCTTCGCGCGCGCGTCAGCGTCGTCTTTGGCCAGCTTGCCGGAGATTAACATCTCAACGCACAGCGCCATGGTGACATCGAACAGGCGCGGGTTACGGTATTCGCCTGTGAGGAACTGCACGGCCTCGCGGACTTCAACGGCGTTACCGGCGCTGGACGCCAGCACCTGGTTCATGTCCGTCAGCAGTGCGGTGGTGCGCACGCCCGCGCCGTTGGAAACGCCAACGATCGCTTCAGCCAGCGCCTCAGAGAGTTCATAGGTCGGCATAAACGCGCCGCTGCCCACTTTCACATCCATCACCAGCGCGTCCAGCCCTTCCGCCAGCTTTTTGGCGAGGATAGAGGCGGTGATCAGCGGGATGGAGTCTACGGTCGCGGTAATGTCACGCGTCGCGTAGAAACGCTTGTCTGCTGGCGCAAGAGAGCTGGTCTGGCCGATAATCGCCACGCCAACGTCTTTAATAATGTCGCGGAAGCGGTTGTCATCCGGGAAGATATCGAAGCCCGGAATGGCTTCCAGTTTGTCGAGCGTACCGCCGGTATGACCCAGGCCGCGCCCGGAAATCATCGGGATGTAACCGCCGCAGGCTGCCACCATCGGGCCAAGCATCAGGGAGGTCACGTCGCCCACACCGCCGGTGGAGTGTTTGTCCACAATCGGGCCGTTGAGGTTAAGGCTTTTCCAGTCCAGAACGGTTCCTGAATCTCGCATCGCCATGGTCAGGGACACGCGCTCAGGCATCGACATATCGTGGAAGAAAATGGTCATCGCCAGAGCCGCAATCTGCCCTTCAGAGATGGTGTTATCACGAATGCCGTTGATAAAGAAGCGGATCTCTTCGTCGCTTAATGCATGACCATCACGTTTTTTACGAATAATTTCTTGTGCGAGAAACACGGTAACCTCCATGCGGAATCGGGTGAATGGCGGCGGGTATGTTGACCCGCCCTACGATCCTGTAGGCCGGGTTAGCGTAGCGCCACCCGGCAATTCAAACTTAGTAGCTGCTTGCGCTCTTACCGTCACCGTGACCCAGCGCTTTCAGCAGGCTGGCCAGCAGGCTGGACGCGCCGAAGCGGTAGTGGCGGGAGTCCGCCCAGTCGGCGCCGAACAGCTCGTCGGCAATCGCCAGAAACTGCTGCGCGTCTTCTGCGGTACGCACGCCGCCTGCCGGTTTGAAGCCAACGGTTTTGGACACGCCCATATCACGGATAACTTCCATCATGATGCGCGCGCTTTCCGGAGTCGCGTTGACCGGCACTTTACCGGTAGAGGTTTTAATGAAATCCGCGCCCGCTTTGATAGAGATTTCAGACGCTTTACGAATCAGCGCCTCTTCTTTCAGCTCGCCGGTTTCGATGATCACTTTAAGCAGCACGTTTGCCGCCGCACATGCGTCTTTACAGGCTTTCACCAGGTCAAAACCGACCTGCTCGTTGCCGGCGATCAGCGCGCGGTACGGGAATACCACGTCAACTTCGTCTGCGCCGTACGCAATCGCCGCGCGGGTTTCCGCCAGCGCGATCTCGATGTCGTCATTACCGTGCGGGAAGTTAGTCACGGTCGCAATGCGCACGTCCGGCGTGCCCTGTTCTTTCAGCGTTTTGCGGGCAATCGGGATAAAGCGCGGGTAGATACAGACGGCGGCGGTATTACCCACTGGCGTTTTTGCCTGATGGCACAGGGCGATGACTTTTTCATTGGTGTCGTCATCATTCAGGGTGGTCAGGTCCATCAGTTTCAACGCGCGCAGGCTGCTTGCAGTTAAATCGGTCATAACATTCTCCAACGGCAGTGCCGTATAAATTTTACCTTGCGGGTCTGTGAGTATTCTAACATTCACCCGCATCCACACTTCGACATTCATCACAGTTAATGAAAACTGTGTGCAAATTTGCATTACTGTAATGAGATCTTCTTCAAACTTTCATGCGTCAACCGCCGACAAAAGCAGCGATGCCCCCTGTCGGATCAAAAGCCCCGGCAGGCTGGCTTCTTACAATTCGTTCACCATCCGCAGAACCCTCAAGGAAGTTGAACATGCCCGACGCCCTGCAACAACGATGCCAGCACATTGTGACCAGCCCGGTGTTAACCCCGGAACAAAAACGTCATTTTCTGGCGCTGGAAGCGGAGAACAATCTGTTCTATCCCGCTCTGCCAGAGGCGGCCCGCGCCGCGCTGGACGAGGGATACATCTGCGACATGTTCGAAGGTCATGCACCTTACAAACCGCGCTACGTGCTGCCGGACTACGCTAAATTTCTGGCTAACGGCTCAGAATGGCTGGAGCTGGAAGGGGCGAAAGATCTGGATGATGCCCTCTCACTGCTCACTATCCTTTATCACCATGTTCCGTCCGTCACATCAATGCCAGTCTATCTGGGTCAGCTCGATGAGATACTCAACCCATATGTTAAAATTCTAACACAGGATGAAATCGATAGCCGAATAAAACGTTTCTGGCGTTACCTGGACAGAACCCTGCCCGATGCCTTTATGCATGCCAATATCGGCCCGGCGGATACGCCCGTCACGCGTGCCATTTTGCGAGCGGACGCAGAGCTGAAGCAGGTCGCGCCGAACCTGACCTTTATTTACGACCCGGACGTCACCCCTGACGATCTGCTGCTGAGCGTGGCGAAAAACATTTGTGAGTGCAGTAAGCCGCATATTTCCAATGGCCCGGTGAATGATAAAATTTTCACAAAAGGTCGCTATGGCGTGGTGAGCTGTTACAACTCCCTGCCGCTGGCGGGCGGCGGTAGCACGCTGGTGCGCCTTAACCTGAAAGCGATTGCGGAGCACAGCCGCTCACCGGAAGACTTTTTCACCCGTACCCTTCCCCACTACTGCCAGCAACAAATCGCGATCATCAATGCGCGCTGCGATTTTTTATATGAACAATCCGGCTTCTTTGAGAATAGCTTCCTGGTGAAAGAGGGGCTGATTGATGCCGATCGTTTTGTACCGATGTTTGGCATGTACGGTCTGGCCGAAGCGGTAAACGTGCTGTGCGAGAAAGCAGGCATTACGGGACGGTACGGTAAAAACGAGCAGGCCAATGCGCTGGGTTACCGCATCAGTGAACAGCTGGCGGCGTTCGTTGAAAACACGCCGGTGAAACACGGCTGGCAGCACCGCGCGATGCTGCACGCGCAGTCAGGGATCAGTTCTGATTCAGGCACCACGCCGGGGGCGCGTCTGCCGTACGGTGACGAGCCAGATCCCATCAGCCACCTGCTGGCCGTAGCCCCGCACCATAAACACTATCATTCGGGGATCAGCGATATTCTCACCCTGGATGAGACGGTTAAACGCAATCCTCAGGCGGTGGTGCAGCTGTGCCTGGGAGCGTTCAACGCCGGTATGCGTGAGTTCACCGCGAATGTGGCCGGAAACGACCTGGTGCGCGTCACCGGGTATATGGTGCGGCTCTCCGATCTGGAGAAATATCGGGAGGCCGGCTCGCGCACCAACACCACCTGGCTCGGCGAGGAGGCCGCGCGCAATACCCGTATTCTGGAACGTCAGCCACGCGTGATAAGCCATGAACAGCAGATGCGCTTTAGTTAGTCAGGTTATTCCCTTCTCCTGCGTGGACGGGCCGGGCAGCCGCCTGGCGCTGTTCCTCCAGGGCTGTAACCTGCGCTGCAAAACCTGCCACAACCCGTGGACCATCGGGCGCTGCAACGACTGCGGCGACTGTGTTCCCCACTGTCCTCATGATGCGCTGACGATTCAGGCCGGGCGCGTCTGGTGGCAGGAGAGTCACTGTCAGCAGTGCGATACCTGCCTGCACCTGTGTCAGCAGCAGGCGACGCCGATGGCGCAGCGATACAGCGTCGAGGAGATCCTCTCACGGATCCGCACGTCCGCGCCGTTTATTGAGGGCGTGACCGTCAGCGGGGGTGAGGCCACCACGCAGCTGCCGTTTGTGGTTGCGCTGTTCACCGCGATCAAAGCCGATCCGTCCCTGCGCCATCTGACGTGCCTGGTGGACAGCAACGGCCTGTTAAGCGAAACCGGCTGGCAAAAGCTGTTACCGGTGTTTGACGGCGCGATGGTGGATCTGAAAGCCTGGGGCAATGAACATCACCGTTTTCTGACCGGGCGCGAAAACACGCTGATCAAGCAGAGCATCCGCTGGCTGGCCGATCGTCATCGCCTGACGGAGCTGCGCCTGCTGGTGATCCCCGATCGGTGTGATTATCTGCAACATCTGTCATCGCTGACCGCTTTTATCCACGCGTTGGGGAACGTTCCGGTGCGGATCAACGCGTTTCATGCCCATGGGGTTTACGGGGAGGCGGCGCGATGGCGGAGCGCCACGCCGGAGGACATCGAGCCGCTGGCGCAGGCCCTGGAACGACAGCAGATCACGGTGATCCGCCCGGCCCTTTATCTATAGCGTGATGCCGAAGACCGCGCGGGTATTTTCCAGCAGCGCGCTGGCAATCACATCTTCAGGCTCCTGACGCAGCTCGCACAGCACATCAAAAACGCGCGCCGCCTGCTCCGGACGGTTGGGCTGGCCCTGAAAACCATTCAGCGGCATGTCAGGGGCATCCGTTTCCAGCAGGAGCGAAGACAGGGGGAGCTGCGCCATCACATCCCGGGTTTTGCTGGCACGCGGATAGGTGATAGTGCCACCGACACCAATTTTATAGCCCAGCTCGATAAAACGCTGCGCCTGCTGAAGGCTTCCAGCGAAACCATGGACCACGCCCCTGCGCGGCACGTCGATGCGCTTCAGGTGCATCGCCAGTTTGTCATGGGTGCGCCTGGAGTGGAGGATCACCGGCAGATCGTGGCGCTTTGCCAGCCGGAGCTGCGCATCCAGGATCGTCTGCTGGCGTTCAAACTGCGGATCTTCACGATAGAGATCGAGGCCGATCTCACCGATGGCAACCAGCTTCGTATCCGCGTTTTGCAGCGTGGCATCCAGCCTGTCGAGATGGTCATCAAGATGGTGCTCAATCACGATCGGATGCAGACCCAGCGCGGCATACAGCGCATCGTGACCCTGGGCAAGCGCCAGGACTTTCTCGAATCTCGCCGCTTCAATAGCGGGCACAATAATGGCTCTCACACCGGCCTCAGCCGCACGCGCAATACTTGATGTTTCCACCCCGCTAAACGGCGGGAAATCAAAGTGGCAATGGGTATCGATAAAAGAGTGCGTCACGCCAGGTCCTCGTTATCGAGTATGCCGTCGTTGGCCTGCGGCGCGTCCACCAGCGGCATCGCCACCGCGTCATTGGCCACACTAGCGGGTGGCAATATGATGCTTTTATGCCGATGAAGAGGCGGTTGCTCGGCCAGCATTTTCCCGACGGTCGCCAGGAAGTAACGCCCGCATAGCCGCCCCGTTTTGTAATCCATACGCAACGCAGGCAGCCGACTGCCCAGCGCCATGCTCAGCAGCGGCTTCGGCGGATAAATTTCAAAGATGCGCAGCTTGCCCGGTGGTTTTTCAATAAAACGCTGCATCGCGCCGTAGGTGGTTTCATGCTGCTTCGCGATATTCACCAGCGGTTGCAGGCTGCTGTCGCCCAGCCAGCGTTCCATCCGCTTAAACCACTGTGGGGTGTAATACATCTGCGAAGGTACCGTGCGGATCACCACAATGGTTTTCGCCCCGCGCCGCGCGGCCTCCTGTACCGGCACCGCGTCGCTGATACCGCCGTCAAGATAGTTTATCCCCTCCAGCAGCGCGCCGGTACGGTAGAAACCCGGGATCGCGCTGGAAGCGCGAATGATATCCAGCCAGTTCTCTTTCTGCGGCGAAAAGTAACCCGGCGAATAGTCATCGCCACGGCTGGCGCACATCCAGAACGCTTTGCCGGTATCGAACAGTCGTGACGCGGTATCCATGGCCAGCGGCATCTGGCTGGAGGTGGCATCCAGTAACCAGTCGAGATCGATCAGGTTCCCGCCGCGCACGAAGCGTACCGGATTGAAGAATTCTTTGGAGGTGGTGTAGCGCATAATCACTTTGCGCGCATAGCCGGGCTGGTTGCAGACATAGGCGGAGAGGTTCTGCGCCCCGGCAGAGGTACCGAAGTAGAGATCGAACGGGTTGAATTGCGCGCGCATAAATTCGTCGAGCACGCCGGCGGTAAAAATACCGCGCTGCCCGCCTCCTTCACAGACCAGCGCAAGCTGGCCTGCATGAAACGGTTTTAACGTCAGCGGCGCAATATTGCCGAGCGTCACGGGAATTCGTTGCCCCACCTCTGCCTTCCTGTTTTCATTATTTTGATGAGACACAGTAACGCACATTCCCGATGGTTCTCAAACGAGAAAAAGCCAGTCACGAGGACTGGCTTGAGTTTGTTTAATAACTATTGCGTTTGCTACGGGCGACGTCGACCCGTAAACAGGCTGACCAGGAACAGAATAATACCGACGACGAAAACAATTTTCGCTGCCCATGCCGCGGTACCCGCCAGTCCACCAAAGCCCAATGCGGCGGCAATTAACGCGATAACCAGAAATATAATGCCCCAACGAAACATAAGCCTCTCCTTTACCATAGTTAATGTCGGCCGCTAAACGTGAGCGCTCAGGTCACTCACCGGCTTTTCCAGAGTCGTTTTTATTTCGCCCGCGGTTTTCAGCCAGACGGGCGAGTGGTACTGCTTTACTTCGTTTTCAGATCGTTTTTGACGCTTTTCACACCATCAATAGCTTTCGCAATTGACTCGGCACGATCGCTTTGTGCCTGGTTCTCAACCGTACCGGACAGCTGGACCACGCCATCGGTGGTTTCAACTTTCACCATACGGGATGGCACGATGTCGTCAGCTAACAGTTTAGCTTTGATTTCGCTGGTAGTTGCTGCATCTCCGGCATAGCCCTTCACCGACGATTCTTTGCTGTCACGTACGTGCAGTTTGTCGCTTACAGAGCTTACGCCCTCAACGCCTTTCGCTACTTTAACGGCCTCTTCAGCCTGAGTCTGGCTTTCAACGAAACCGCTCAGAGTGACAACCTTGTTGTCGGTTTTAACAGAAATATCGGTGCTCTTAATGGATTCATGATCCACCAGTGCGGCTTTCACTTTTGCTGTGATAGAGCTGTCATCCATGAAATTACCGACTTTATTCATAGAGCTATCGATTTTTTCCCCTGCGGTATTAGCGGTATTTTGCGCTTTATCCATGGTGCTGGATTCCGCCAGAGCAGAACCGCTTACCAGGACACTACCCAACGTTACAGCCAGCAGAGTTTTAGAAATCTTCAGTCTTGTCATATTCATCGATTTATTCCTGTGTTTTGCCCGTTATTTGGGCGACATACTTCCCTAAATCTTGGTTTTATATATTGCGAATTAACACACGGGCGAAATGGAGAACCAGTGGACATGCATTGAACAGTTAATTCATCCACGCCCGGTGCTAAACACTGAGTTAAATATAGATCACAATCAGAGGGGTGCATTCAGAATTGGGGAAAAAACGAACGAATAGCGAAAAATTACGTTGAATTAAGAACATTCCGCAAGGGTTTAATAACACTGGAATTAAAGAAGAGCACGGCGGCTGCCGTGCTCTGTGAGGGAATTAATGCTCGCGCGTTTTGCGGAACTGAACGTCGGGATAACGTTCCTGCGTCAGGTTCAGGTTAACCATAGTCGGGGCGATATAGGTCAGATTATCGCCACCGTCCAGCGCCAGCTGAACTTCGTTCTTACGCTTAAACTCTTCGAATTTCTTCACGTCTGAACATTCAACCCAGCGCGCGGTCGCCACGTTCACCGATTCGTAAATCGCTTCCACGTTGTACTCGCTCTTAAGACGGGCAACTACCACGTCAAACTGGAGCACACCCACCGCGCCCACGATCAGATCGTTGTTGGCGATAGGGCGGAACACCTGTACAGCCCCCTCTTCCGAAAGCTGGACCAGGCCTTTCAGCAGCTGCTTCTGCTTAAGCGGATCGCGCAGGCGAATGCGACGGAACAGTTCCGGCGCGAAGTTCGGGATACCGGTGAACTTCATCATCTCGCCCTGCGTGAAGGTATCGCCGATCTGAATGGTACCGTGGTTGTGTAAACCAATGATGTCACCCGGATAGGCTTCTTCCACGTGCGAACGGTCGCCCGCCATGAAGGTCAGCGCGTCGGAGATCACTACGTCTTTACCAATACGCACCTGACGCAGCTTCATGCCCTTTTCGTACTTACCGGAAACCACGCGCATAAAGGCGACGCGGTCGCGGTGTTTCGGGTCCATGTTGGCCTGAATTTTAAAGACGAAGCCGGAGAACTTCTCTTCCTTCGCTTCTACTACGCGGGTGTCGGTTTTACGCGGCATCGGCTGCGGGGCCCACTCAACCAGACCGTCGAGCATATGGTCAACGCCGAAGTTGCCGAGTGCAGTACCGAAGAAGACCGGGGTAATGTCACCGCTCAGGAACAGCTCTCTGTCGAACTCGTGAGAGGCGCCTTTGACCAGCTCAAGCTCATCGCGCAGTTGCGCGGCCAGCTCTTCACCGACAGCGGCGTCCAGCTCCGGGTTGTCCAGCCCTTTCACGATACGGACTTCCTGAATAGTGTGGCCCTTACCGGTCTGATACAGGTAGGTTTCGTCTTTATAGAGGTGGTAAACCCCTTTGAACAGCTTGCCGCAGCCAATCGGCCAGGTGATTGGCGCGCAGGCGATTTTCAGCTCGTTTTCCACTTCATCCATCAGCTCCATCGGATCACGGATGTCACGGTCGAGTTTGTTCATAAAGGTAAGGATCGGCGTATCGCGCAGACGAGTGACTTCCATCAGCTTGCGGGTACGATCTTCAACACCTTTCGCGGCGTCGATCACCATCAGGCAGCAGTCCACGGCCGTCAGGGTACGGTAGGTATCTTCGGAGAAGTCTTCGTGCCCCGGGGTGTCCAGCAGGTTCACCAGGCAGTCATGATACGGGAACTGCATCACGGAGGTGGTAATCGAAATACCACGCTGCTTTTCCATCTCCATCCAGTCGGATTTAGCATGCTGGCTGGAGCCACGGCCTTTAACGGTACCCGCGGTCTGGATCGCCTGTCCGAACAGCAACACCTTCTCGGTGATGGTCGTTTTACCGGCATCCGGGTGCGAGATAATGGCAAAAGTGCGGCGTTTGGCCACCTCTTGCAGATAAGGAGACAACGTCATAATCAATTCTTCTTAGGTAAGCGCGGCAGCAGGCCGCGCATCATGGAATACGAAAAATGCGGCTATTTTACCCATCAACAGGGGGCAGGCAATCATTGTTTACACAGGAGCTGCTCCAGTTCGTTCAATGACGTTACGGTCCAGGTCGGCTCGATGCCTTCCGGCAGCGTGCGGCCATGCGCATTCAGCCAGACGGTCGACAGGCCCGATCTCATACCTCCCAGAATATCAGATTCTGCCGTATCCCCCACCATCAGCACGCGATCGCGGTCAGGATTGCCCGCTTGCGCCAGCGCATAATCGAAAATACGCGGATCCGGCTTCGGCACGCCTACCTCTTCGGAGATCACCAGCGCGTCGAAATGATCGCGCAAGCCAGTGCGTTCAAGGCGGATCTGCTGAAGCGCGGTAAAGCCGTTGGTGATGATCCCAAGCTTCACCTTCCCTTTCAGCGAATCCAGCAGAGAAACGGCGCCGGGCAGCGGCGCGCAGATATCTGCCATCGCATTCAGGAAGGCCTCGTTCAGCACCCCAGGACTGATGTTTAACCGTTCAGCCCAGACGTCAAAACGCTGATGCTGAAGCTGTAACGCGGTGATGGCTCCGTTCTGGTAATCCACCCACAGCGGCTTGTTCACCGCCTGATAGTCCTGAAAATCTTCCGCGGTGAACGTCACGCTATAGTCGAGAAACATCCGCTGTAGGCCGCCGAACGAGTCAAACGTAAACAGCGTTTCGTCGGCATCAAAGAAAATCCAGTCCCATTTCATCGTTACAACCTTATTTTCGTTATCCAATCGGCAGAGCCATGATAATGGCGTCTTCACGTCCCTCTGCGGTGGGGTAGTAGTTACGGCGGATAGTCGCCTCGTTGAAGCCTAAGCTTTCATAGAGCGCGATGGCGGCGACATTGGACGCGCGCACCTCCAGCCACAGGGTGAAAACGTCACGGGTTTCCAGCTCACGAATGAGGTGCTCAAGCAGCTCCCTGCCCAGCCCGCGGCGCTGGTAAGCGGGATCGACCGCGATATTAAACAGCGTCGCCTCGTCCAGAACGACCTGCGTGATGGCGAACGCGGCCATCGCACCGTCAACGTCCAGGCGGAGATTTAAATAGCGTTCGCCCTGATTGCTGGCAAACGTCTTTTCGCTCCACGGAAAGGCATGGGCGCGTGTTTCAATCGCGAACGCGGTGGCCAGGTCAGCCGTCGTGAGGGAAGAAATCGTGTTCATATTCGCAAATTTGTTGCCATAGCGCGCTACGCGCTTTTGGGTTGGCTTTCAGTTCGTCCAGCGCTGGCGAGCTGATCTGGCTTCCTTCAAGAGGTAGCTCGTCCACCGCCCCGATTCGCCAGCTGTTACAGCGGCTGTCAGGGGGAAGCATCGCGACGCTTTCGGGCGCCAGCTGTAATACCTGATCGTTTGTCACCTTCAGGGTGCGAAGGACATCCTCAATCAGGGGTTCGTTCAGGGCAGGCGGCACTTCTGCCACCATCACCAGGCGGACATGCGCAGGGATGGAGATGGCTATTTCGCCCCGCAACGCCGTCGGGCGACGCAAAGCCCACTGGGTGATGCCCAGTTGCTGCAACTGCCAGTCTCGTCGGGATGTCATAGCGAAAACTCCTGTCTCTCAGGCGCGCAAATATAGCAAATGTGTCGAAACTGCGCCATCTACCTACTATAATCCCCGCCTGAGTTTATTGAGGAACAATTCATGTCTGCATTTACCCCGGCAAGTGAAGTCTTGCTGCGTCACAGTGATGATTTCGAAGAAAGCCGTATTCTGTTTGCCGGAGATATGCAGGATGACCTGCCCGCACGTTTCGACTGTGCTGAAAGCCGTGCCCACACCCAATACTACCACCACTGGCAGGTGCTGAGCCGCCAGATGGGCGAGCGCGCACGCTTTAGCCTGGTGGCGGAGCAGAGCGATATTGCTGACTGCGATACGCTCATTTACTACTGGCCGAAGAACAAACCGGAAGCCCAGTTCCAGCTGATGAACCTGCTTTCTCTGCTGCCGGTCGGCTGCGATATTTTTGTCGTCGGTGAGAACCGCAGCGGGGTGCGAAGCGCAGAGCAGATGCTCGAAGGCTACGCGCCGTTGACGAAAATCGACAGCGCCCGACGCTGCGGCCTGTATCATGGCCGTCTGGAAAAACAGACCACTTTTGATGCCAACACCTTCTGGGACGAGTACCAGCTTGACGGACTGACCATTAAAACCCTGCCGGGTGTGTTTAGCCGTGACGCGCTTGATACGGGCAGCAAGCTGCTGCTGTCCACCCTGACGCCGCACACCAAGGGCAAGGTGCTGGACGTCGGCTGTGGCGCGGGCGTGCTGTCAACGGTTCTCGCCAGCCACTCACCAAAAGTGCGTTTAACCCTGTGTGACGTGAGCGCCCCGGCGGTAGAAGCCAGCCGCGCCACGCTTGCTGCGAACGGCATTGAAGGCGAAGTGATTGCCAGTAACGTCTTCTCCGACGTGACCGGTCGCTTTGACATGATCATCTCTAACCCGCCGTTCCACGACGGGATGGAGACCAGCCTTGAAGCGGCGCAAACGCTGATCCGTGGCGCAACCCGTCACCTTAACAGCGGCGGTGAGCTACGTATTGTGGCGAATGCCTTCCTGGCGTATCCGAAAGTGCTGGATGAAACCTTCGGCTTCCACGAAGTGATCGCCCAGACAGGCCGCTTTAAGGTGTATCGCACCGTGATGACGCGCCAGGCGAAAAAGTAATTCCCCTGCCCGGCGATGGCTGACGCTGCCATCGCCCATTTTTGCAGCAATCAAAACAACGTGCGCAATTTTCTGTTGACGTAAAGCTGAAAACATCTAGAATGCGCCTCCGTGGTTACGATACTTTTACAGTGTTGATGGTATGCGAAGGTGGCGGAATTGGTAGACGCGCTAGCTTCAGGTGTTAGTGTCCTTACGGACGTGGGGGTTCAAGTCCCCCCCCTCGCACCATAAATCACGTTGATATTGCTCGCACTGGGCGAAGGTGGCGGAATTGGTAGACGCGCTAGCTTCAGGTGTTAGTGTCCTTAGGATGTGGGGGTTCGAGTCCCCCCCCTCGCACCAACGAGGCGATATCAAACCAGTAAGATGACTGTGCGAAGGTGGCGGAATTGGTAGACGCGCTAGCTTCAGGTGTTAGTGTCCTTACGGACGTGGGGGTTCAAGTCCCCCCCCTCGCACCAATTATCTTACATCCCTTCAGCAGTACCTCTTGTTTTTCCCTTTTATTTCAAACTCATCAGAATCACCAGCAGTCCACTGATTAGCGCAACGCATGATGGCAACAGCACGTAATGCCGTAACTGTTTGTGCCAGATCATCGCGGATGTCACCAGCAAGCCCGAAACAATCATTGCTTTCCAGATATCAATGGGAAGATCGGCAAACATCAGCCCACCGATAATGGAACCAGGCAGCAATATTCCCCACCCACTTCCCAGCGCTTTGCTCAACATGGTTTCACCTCTCGCACTGATAATGATAACCAGTATCATATGATAGTAATTATCACTTGTCAGCATGCGACGTAAGAAATTGCGCCAGCAATTGCTTTCCCATAATGACAGAGAATGTGTAAGGTGATAAATTGCCCACCTGTTAACTTCCGATAACGTTTTTCTGATAATAAAAATTCAATTTTGTAGCGACCAATAATACATAACAACACCTTGCTCATTGTTTTAATTGAGTTTTAATAAAAACGCACGCATATGACATCACAATCCTGGCTGTCCTTAGTCAACAAGAAATATCAGCTTTCTTTACGTTTATTTTTATTTCTGAACGCTGCATCAGCATTGTTCTCGATAACAAACCCTCTCTATTCCGTTCGTGTGTTATCAGTCCCCCTGTTTGCCGTATTGACTGCCAGCACTGGCTTACTTATCTGGCACTGGAAAAATAGCACGCGAAAAATAAATATCCCTGCTGTTTCAGCTATTTTTGGGTTTTTATGGGCATGGCAGATCGTCTCAAAATTTCTGTTAATAACGCACGATCACGCAACCTATTTAATGATGGCGCTATTAACAGTGCTTTTTATAGGGTCTCTGGCTTTCGCCAGTAATATTAAAGCCTTTACGTTACATTCATTTCCCGCTTTTATATCCTGCCTGTGGCTTAGCCCGTCCGAAAACTGGCTGAGAATGGCCTATTTTTTCGCGCTGCCGGTGGTCGCCATTGGTATCCATCATGTTCTTCAGCGGCGTAATGACCGTTTCGCCCAGGAGCTGCTTTCCGAACTGCTCGAAGAGCGTGAAACCCTGACCGATCTCAGCATGATGGACCCGCTCACCGGCCTATATAACCGTCGCGGGCTGCAAAGCCGGCTTGAGAACCTCCCCAGGCCTGACGCTGGCGAGCACTTTGTGCTGCTGATGGATATCGACCATTTCAAAGCCTACAACGATCATTACGGCCATATGATGGGCGATCAGGCCTTGATCAGGGTCTCGGCTGCGATCCGCGACGCCGTGCGCTCACGCGATGTTGTCGCCCGGTTTGGCGGGGAAGAATTTATGGTGCTGTTAAGTAACATCCCACTGGAGCAAGCGCGCCAGACAGCTGAACGCATACGTCAGAAGGTTTACGATCTCAAAATCCCCCACATGTTTAACGAAAGCGTCGCCACTAACGTGACCATCAGCATTGGCATAGCCATGTTCGAAGGTGAAGACGTTGATGGCGCACTGGCGAAAGCCGATAAAGCCCTCTATGAAGCCAAGCATATGGGACGCAACAGCATTCTGCTGAGCAACGAGCTTCATATCGCCTGAAACCGCCTTCACAGCGCCAGGATAAAACGCTTGCGCTCGGTTTTATCTATAGTTAGGATTGGCAATCATTATCATTTAGATTTGTAATCCACACTATGGCGACTCGTACCGCACACATCGTTGAGCCACTGCTCTGGCGAGCTCCACTCTCCGCCGGAGAAACGACGCTTGCGGATGCCATTCGGGAAAAAATCGCCGTAACACGCGCCCATCTGCTGGATTTCATCAAACTGGATGAAGCACCGCCGCATCATGCTCTGACGCTGACTCAGTGGCAACGACCTGCCGAGCTGCGGTCACTGCTGGCAACCTATTCCGACCATATTTATCGTAACCAACCGACGCTGGCGCGGGAAAATAAACCGCTGCTTTCCCTCTGGGCACAATGGTATATCGGGCTAATGGTGCCGCCTGTCATGCTGGCCCTGTTGACCCAGGAAACGATGCTCGATCTCTCGTCGGAACATTTCCACGTCGAATTCCATGAGACCGGACGCGCCGCCTGTTTCTGGATTGATGTACACGAAGATCCGAGCGCGAGTCACCTGTCAGCGCAGGCGCGTATGGAACGGTTGATTACAAGAGCGCTGGTTCCGGTCATTGATGCGCTGGAAGCGACGGGGGAGATCAACGGCAAACTGATCTGGAGTAATACCGGGTATCTTATCCACTGGTATTTAACGGAGATGAAGCCGCTGCTCGGCGACGAGAAAGTGGATGCGCTGCGTCAGAGCTGTTTCTTTGCCAGACAGCTGTCGGATGGGCGGGATAACCCTCTTTACCGCACCGTGGTTCCGCGTGAGGGACTTCTGGTGCGTCGTACCTGCTGTCAGCGCTACCGTCTGCCGGATGTCCAGCAGTGCGGCGATTGCACGCTTAAGTAGTCTGGCCCTGCCTGAAACCCGCAGAGAGAGGGAACAAACACTAAAAACGGCAACCTGCGTTGCCGTTTTGCTTTTATCTAGGCTACCTGCTGATTTTCCTCTTCCCCATTACGCTGTGCTTCTTCCGCTTCCTGCTGAAGCAACTGTTTCTCGTACACCTTGAAGAACGGGAAATAGATAATGGCGGAAACGCAGGCCAAAACCAGCACCAGAATGGCTGCACGGAAATCCCAGCCCAGCGCCCAGGCGGCACCAACCGGAGCCGGTGCCGTCCACGGCACAACGGAAATCACGCGGCCAATCAGATCAAACTTCATCGCTGCCCATGCCAGCACGGCATTGACCATCGGCGCCAGCAGGAAAGGAATAAAGAACACCGGGTTCATCACAATCGGCGTACCAAAAATCACCGGTTCATTGATATTGAAAATGCTTGGCACCACGCTCAGGCGTCCAATGGAGCGCAGGTGCGCGGAGCGGCTACGCAGGTAACAGAACACCAGCCCCATCGTCGCTCCTGACCCACCGATCACAATAAAGAACGTCCAGAAGGCTTCCATAAAGATGTGTGGTAAAGGCAGGCTCGCCGCCAGCGCGGTCTGGTTCGCCCCCAGGTTCGTCAGCCAGAACATTTGCAGCATACCCGAGACAATCGCTGCGCCGTGGATCCCGGCAAACCACAGCAGGTGGCCAATCAGCACCGCCAGCAGGATCGCTGGCAGCGAGTCCGCCGCAGAGACCAGCGGTTTGAATATCGACATGATGGCCTGTGGGATCAGCATACCGAACTGCGACTGGATCAACAGACTCAGCGGATAGAGCGTCAGCACCACCACCAGCACCGGGATCAGCAGGTCAAACGAGTTTTTGATCATCGGCGGAACCTGGTCTGGCAGGCGGATCCCGATATTATGTGCTTTCAGGAAACGCATCATCTCAACGCAGTAAATCGCCACCAGGATCGCGGTGAAAATCCCGGTGCCTCCAAGGCTATCAACCGGTAAGGCGCCTTTGGTTTTAGGGGCGGCGACCAGCAGGAACGCCATCAGCGACAGCATCGCACACATGAACGGATCCAGCTGATGGGTTTTAACGTAATGTTTGCCCAGGTTGTAGGCGATAGCCGCACAGATATAGAGGGACATCACCCCCATCGTCATATCAAACGGCGTCAGAATTTGACCTTCAAACTGCTTCGCCATATCCAGCCAGGCGCGAGCAAAGCCCCAGGTGGTATCTGGCGAAAAAGGTGGGTAAGCGAACACTAATAAAAACGACCCGACAATCATAAACGGCATTGCCGAGATGAACCCGTCACGAATCGCCATAACGTGACGCTGGGAAGAGATGCGCCCGGCAATAGGGCTGACATAATTTTCAACGAAGCGGAAAATCAGATTAAATGCAGCATGGTTGGCAGACATAGCAGATCTCCTGTCAGACGTTCGTTTCGGACGTTCTCACGTCACACGTTGTTCCATACATCAGCGTCACAACCTTGCCGGATCGTGTACCTGCGGTACTGCTCAAACGGAATGGTTTCATAATTAGCTCTTATTATTAGATACAGGGGAAGTTACACACTCAGTATTAATCTCTGCATCACGCTCTGCAACCGGTTACTGTAACCGGTTTCTGTGAATGTGAAGGCGATCCAGAAATCGCCCCTGACGGATATTTGTTACTTAAGGGATATTTACAGCGACTAAATTCTTATGACAGATTACGGAAGATATTTGTCAGGAGGAATCAATGAGTTTGCAGTCTGTACAGCAGTTTTTCGCCGAACACGCTTCGGATATAGAAATCATCGAGCTTAACCAAAGCACAGCGACTGTTGCCCTTGCTGCTGCCGCGCACAACGTTGAACCCGGCCAAATTGCCAAAACGCTGTCACTGAAAATTAAAAATGATGTGATTCTGGTGGTTGCAAAAGGCGATGCGCGTCTGGATAACAAAAAGCTCAAAGAGACATTCGGCGCAAAAGCCCGCATGCTCAGCTGCGATGAGGTAGTAACCCTGACGGGTCATCCTGTTGGCGGCGTCTGCCCTTTTGGACTGGAAAATCCGCTCTCTGTTTACTGTGACATCACTTTAAAACAGTACGCCGAAGTGTTACCCGCAGCGGGCGCCATCCACAGTGCGGTGCGTATATCGCCCGACAGAATGGCGGAACTGACCGCAGCGAAATGGGTTGATGTCTGTATTTGAACGTTGCGCCAGAAAAATTCTGGCGCATCACTTAACACTACGAGAAAGAAGGAACGGTGAGAGCGGAACGGCGTATTTCCCTGACCGGGAGATGCGCCAGGATATCTGCCGCATCCAGTAATCCCACATCAGAATTGACGCCCAGTTTTACCATTGCGTTAAACTTATGCGCCCGGATGGTTTTGATATTGCGTTCAAGCTGTGCCGCAATTTCAGGGATCGAAAAACCCGATGACATATATCGCAGAATCGCCCTTTCAGTTGGGCTTAGCATACGATGCTGGCTCACACACCAGTGATTGTACACGTTGTCGTTCACGTGATGCGTTTCGCTGAGTAATGTCTCCAGCCCCTCCATTAACTGCTTCAGCGGAACCGATTTACTGATAATTCCATGTAAGCGAGAAGGCGAAAGATGGCTGACCAGTCTCGCCTCCATTTCATCAGAGGCCAGCACGATACGCTTGACGTCGCTGTGGGTGAAGGTGAGATCCCGCAAACAGGCCAGACAGTTTCGCCGCTCCTCACGCTCATCGGACAATGAATAAATTACGGCAAAGAATGAGATTTCCGAGAGCGCCGCTTTGAAGTTGTCAAATCTGGCAAACAGGTGCACCTGGTAATGGCTCAGGGCGGGCATCGCAAAAAGATGCTTCAGCCCCATAGCGCTCATTGAGCAGCTTTCGATGACGGCGATATGTTTTGTTGCAGTGGTCTTTTCCATTCCTCAAACTCTCCATAAGCCGACATTAAACTGAGTTCTCGCATTCCCTGGGTACTGCTTATCCACGCGTACATATCGGCATTACTGCGAAGTGATAAGCGACGCATTGCACTGTTTTTCTGTGCACTGATCGTTTTATTACTTTTATTAAGTAGCGTGGCTATTTGGTTGATTCCCCAACCTTTACCTAACAAACGCAACACCTTGCGTTCAGAGTGGGTAAGCGCAATCATTTGCTCACTCTCCTCTTCAATATCAGGATTTTCCGGTATCAATAACGTCTGGCTTATTCGCTCGGCACGTTCACTCCCCGCGCGAATAGCGTTAATTACGCCTTCAATGGGTTCCATATCCGAAAGCAGCGTGCTTTCCGGACGCATAAGAAGCTCTACTGCAAGTGGATAAAGGGGGCGCGAAACGAGGAATATCCAGTGAATATCCCGGTACTGATTCATTAACCCATAATATTGCTCAAGCGTGCCGCGTGGATTACGATACTCACCCGAAATATCGGCAATAACGACCCCAGCGCGACGCAATTGTAATAACGTCAACTCCTGCATCGAACGGCAGTACGTTATCTCAAAATCGGGAAAATGACGCGACATGACGCCACCTAACCCATTTTGCATAACCGGTACTCTGCTGATCACCACTCCGTGTTTACCATTCAATGGCAACATAGACCCTCCCTGTCATGAATTCTTTATTTAAGAACGAACTAACCCTGCAAGGTTAAACACGTTTGCATTCCGAAGTACAAACGGGTTAATACTCGCAAAATAGAACAAATATCACATGGGTTAAGAAACGCCCAATACAGGCCTAATATCGCATAAAGACCATTTAAATTTAATTCAAATTGCGTGAAAAGATCGAAAATATGAAATTAGAAATACTTAATATATTGTTTTTATAAATCCTAATTTCACATTCATTAAATAAATAACAATGTTGTCTTTCCTCCGCCCCCATCGCGCCACTGATCGCACAAATGTTGATCTGGCCCAGCGCAAAGGGCCCTGCACTTTGTGTTAAAAGTAAGCAATCTCTCTTCTCTTCAGGGCGTTTCATGCAGGCAGATCGGTCTACGCAACGTGCCACCACGCGGCTATGTATTCAGTGCGGGCTTTTTCTCTTACAGCACGGCGCAGAAAGCGCCCTCGTCGAAGAGCTCTCCACACGCCTTGGGCTGGCGCTGGGGATGGACAGCGTTGAGAGTTCCATCTCGTCAAATGCCATTGTGCTGACCACCATTAAAGACGGACAGTGCCTGACCTCCACCCGTAAAAATCATGACCGCGGCATTAACATGCACGTCGTGACGGAAGTGCAGCACATCGTGATCCTTGCTGAACACAAGCTGCTCGATCTCCGGGAGATAGAAAAACGTTTCAATCAAATCAAACCCCTCCGGTATCCGCGCTGGCTGGTTGTGCTGATGGTGGGACTGTCCTGCGCCTGCTTCTGCAAGCTCAACGCGGGCGGCTGGGACGGCGCTGTCGTGACCTTCTTTGCCAGCAGCATCGCAATGTATGTCCGCCAGCTGTTGACGCACAGACAGCTACATCCGCAAATTAACTTCTGCATCACGGCATTTGTGGCGACAACCGTATCCGGCCTGCTTTTGCGCCAGCCCTACTTCGCCAGCACGCCTACTATTGCGATGGCCGCCAGCGTATTGCTGCTGGTGCCAGGTTTTCCCTTAATTAATGCCGTCGCTGATATGTTCAAAGGCCATATCAACACCGGTCTGGCGCGCTGGGCGATAGCCAGCCTGCTGACGCTGGCGACCTGTATCGGGGTGGTAATGGCCATGACACTCTGGGGGTTACGCGGATGGGCGTGATGGATTTTATGCTCGCACTGGCACAGGACATGCTCTTGTCTGCCCTTCCCGCCGTTGGTTTTGCGATGGTGTTTAACGTCCCACAGCGTGCATTACCCTGGTGTGCGCTGCTGGGTGCCATTGGCCACGGCTCTCGTATGATCATGATGACAGCGGGCTTTAATATTGAATGGTCGACGTTTATCGCCTCCATGCTGGTTGGCAGCATCGGTATTCAGTGGTCCCGCTGGTATCTGGCGCACCCGAAGGTATTCACCGTGGCGGCAGTGATTCCTATGTTCCCGGGCATTTCAGCCTATACGGCGATGATCTCCGCCGTCAAAATCAGCCATTTTGGCTACAGCGAACCCCAGATGATCCTGCTCCTGAGCAACTTCCTTAAAGCCTCGTCGATCGTGGGTGCGCTCTCCATCGGCCTGTCGATCCCCGGCTTATGGCTTTACCGCAAACGTCCACGCGTATAATAAAATCGCTTGCAATTGTATCGCGCACTATCTATATTCATTTCATGGACGCAAAAACGAACGACACTACCAACGCGCTTCTGCTGGATAACCAGCTCTGTTTTGCCCTCTATTCGGCAAATCTGGCGCTTAACAAGCTGTACCGGCAACTGCTGGCGCCGCTTAATCTGACCTACCCGCAATACCTGGTGATGCTGGTGCTCTGGGAACAGGATGATATTACGGTGTCAGACATTGGCGAGCGGCTATTCCTGGATTCCGCCACGCTGACTCCCCTGCTGAAACGCCTGGAAAGCGCAGGATTGATCCTCCGCCAGCGTTCCCGTCAGGATGAGCGTCAGGTCGCCGTCACCCTGAGCGACGCGGGTCGGGCGCTGCAACAGCAGGCCGTGACGATACCCCACGCCGTGGGCTGTGCAGCGCAGTGTGATACCGACACCATGCTGGCGCTCAAGCAACAGCTCGAAAGTTTGCGCCAACAGCTGCATCGCGCGTAAGGCTGTACTTTACGCGTCTAATTTTAACTTAAAACATCGCGCGCTATTTAATAGCGCATATAAACGTAAGATGAGGAACCTGCCATGTCTTTAGAAAAAGTTGTCTACACTGCCAAAGCCAAAGCAACCGGAGGCCGTGATGGCCGCGCCACGTCTTCCGATGGCGTTCTGGATGTCAAACTGGGTGTGCCAAAAGAGATGGGCGGCATGGGGGGTGACGTAACCAACCCTGAACAGCTGTTCGCTGCGGGCTACTCCGCCTGCTTCCTGGGCGCAATGAAGTTCGTTGCGGCACGCGATAAATTCGCTCTGCCAAAAGACGCCTTTATTGAAGGCGAAGTAGGGATTGGCCCGCTGCCAACCGGTTTTGGTATCGAAGCGAAGCTTAACATCCACGTTGAAGGGATGGACGCAGCGGAAGCCAAAAAACTGGTGGATGCGGCCCACATCGTCTGTCCGTACTCTAACGCGACGCGCGGCAATATCGACGTGACGCTGAACATCATCGCGTAACCAGCCCCTGTGATTTTAGCCCCGGTAAGCGTAACGCCACCGGGGAAATCCTCTCCTTTCCTCCCCTCTCTCTGTGCTACCATAACCCTCAATCACGCCCGTAGTAATCAGTTGAGAAAGTGTTATGTCCTCCAGAATTCTGACCACCAGTATTGCTGGCATTGATGCCTTTATGCGCGATCCTCGCGGTGTGTTGACGCACGCTGAAGGCGGCACGCTCGCGGTATTTGCCGACAACGCCCCGGCGTTTTATGCGGTCACGCCGGAACGTCTGGCGCAGCTTCTGGAAATTGAAGAGAAGCTGTCGCGCCCGGCGAGCGATGTCATGCTGGATAATCAGTTTTTTGACGAACCCGCCAGCGCCCCGGTGGCCGTTCCAATGGGGAAATTTCCCATGTACGCCGGTTGGCAGCCGGACGCCGATTTTCAGCGGCAGGCGGCCTTATGGGGAATAGCCCTCTCGCAGCCCGCAACACCGGAAGAGCTGGCAGCCTTTACCGCATACTGGCAAGCTGAAGGAAAAGTCTTCCACCATGTTCAGTGGCAGCAAAAATTCGCGCGCAGTCTGCAAATCAACCGCGCCAGCAACAACGGCCAGCCAAAACGTGATATCAATGCTTTTTCAGAACCGGACAAAAAAATCCCTGATGGATTCCGAGGTGCGAAATGAAAAACGTCGGCGACCTGATGAAACGTTTGCAGAAGATGATGCCTGCCAACGTGAAGCCCGCCTTCACCACCGGTGAAGAGCTGCTGGCATGGCAAAAAGAGCAGGGTAAAATTCGCGCGGCTGCCCTCGCCCGCGAAAACCGCGCGATGAAAATGCAGCGCACCTTTAACCGCTCGGGCATTCGCCCTCTGCACCAGAACTGCTCCTTCGAGAATTATAAGGTCGAGTCTCAGGGGCAGATGAACGCCCTTAACCAGGCGCGCCAGTACGTGGATGAATTTGACGGCAACATCGCCAGCTTCATCTTTAGCGGAAAACCCGGCACCGGGAAAAATCACCTCGCCGCCGCTATCTGCAACGAGCTGCTGCTGCGCGGGAAGTCAGTGCTGATTATCACCGTGGCCGATATTATGTCCGCCATGAAAGACACCTTCAGTAATCGCGAAACCAGCGAAGAACAGTTGCTGAATGATTTAAGTAACGTGGATTTGCTGGTCATCGACGAGATCGGTGTCCAGACGGAGTCCCGCTACGAAAAAGTGATCATCAACCAGATTGTCGATCGCCGTTCGTCGTCAAAACGCCCAACCGGTATGTTGACGAACCACAATATCGACGAGATGACCCGACTTCTTGGCGAGCGGGTGATGGATCGCATGAAGCTGGGTAACAGCCTGTACGTCATCTTCGACTGGGACAGCTACCGCAGCCGCGTCACCGGCAAAGAGTATTAAGATATTTCCAGGGAGCGCCGGAAGAGCAGAGGTATATACTGAACCCACTTCTGGCCCAAAACGGACCTTGTTGAGTAAATCATTATGAAAAAACAATTTCTTATCAGCATCCTTACTGGCGCCCTGCTGGTGACTGGCGCAGCGCCGGCCGCATCATGGCAGGAGTCGCTCTCCAGCGCAGCAAGTGAGTTAACCAAAGAGAGCGGCACGTCCCAGGGCGGACTGTCAGCCTCGTCCCTCACCGGCCTGCTGGGCAACAGCTCCCAAAGCCTGAGTGCCGGAACGATGAACAACGCCGCGGGTATTCTGGAATACTGCGCGAAGCAGAAACTGGCTTCCGTCACCGATACCGAAAACATCAAAAACCAGGTGTTGGGTAAACTGGGACTGGACACCCAGGAGCAGAAAGCGGACACCAACTATATGGACGGTATTCAGGGCCTGCTTAACGCGCAAAATGGTCAGCAGCTGAACCTCAGCACCCTTGGAAATTCATCTCTGGCGAAACAGGTGAAAACGAAAGCCTGCGATCTGGTGCTGAAACAAGGCGTTAATTTCCTCTCCTGATTGTCCCCCTTTTTCTGCCACAACACGCCGCGTTTATTACATTAGTCTTATACCGCGGCGTGAAGTGCGTTTTTTTACCCCCTGCCACCACCTCAGCCTCCGTATGCCACGATGCGACTGTATTCAAAAATCCGATTTTATAAACCAAATCCTAACAACAGCACACTTTCGTGACACTAAAATTGCAGCTAAGCGACATCGCAATTACATTGTATTACCCAAAAAATAAGCAATTAGCCGGCTAAGCGTCCGGCATGATGAGGATCTGCTGTTGTCAGAGTTAATGTCCCTTGTCCTTTTCCTGGCTTCCATCGGCGTTTATGCCTGGAAAGCCGGTCGTCACACCTGGTGGTTTGTGGCCACCCTGGTGGTGCTCGGCATTTTTATTGTTTTAAACATTACGTTATATGCCAGCGATTACTTTACCGGCGACGGTATTAACGACGCGGTGCTCTACACGTTGACCAACAGCCTCACCGGCGCTGGTGTGGGTAAGTACATCCTTCCGGGTCTGGGGCTGGTGGTCGCCCTGGTGGGCATCTTCGCCGCGCTGGCCTGGGTTCTGCGCCGTCGCCGTCACCGTCCGCATCATCATGGCTACAGCCTGCTGGCGCTGTGCCTGGCGCTGGCCTCCGTGGATGCCAGCCCGGCATTCCATCAAATTACCGAGCTGGTAAAATCCCAGTCGCGCGATGGCGATCCGGACTTTGCGGCCTATTACAAAGAACCCTCGAAGAAGATCGACAATCCCAGACTCAACCTGGTCTATATATACGGCGAAAGTCTGGAACGCACCTGGTTTGATAACGATGCTTTCCCGAACCTGACGCCAGAGCTCGGCGCGCTGAAAAACCAGGGCCTCGACTTCAGCCACACCATGCAACTGCCTGGCACGGATTACACCATCGCCGGGATGGTGGCTTCCCAGTGCGGCATTCCCCTGTTCGCCCCGTTTGAAGGCAACGCCTCCGCCTCGATGTCGAGTTTCTTCCCGCAGAACATTTGTCTCGGCGATATCCTGAAAAACTCGGGCTATGAAAACTACTTTATGCAGGGCGCTAACCTGCGCTTTGCCGGGAAAGATGTGTTCCTGAAATCCCACGGTTTCGATCACTTATATGGTTCCGAAGAGCTGAAAACCACGGTCGCCGATCCGGCCTACCGCAACGACTGGGGCTTTTACGACGATACCGTTCTGGATGAAACCTGGAAGAAATTCGAGGAGCTTTCCCGCGCCGGTAAACGCTTCTCGCTGTTTGCGTTGACCGTCGACACGCATCATCCGGATGGTTTCGTCTCACGCACCTGTAAACGTCAGGGCTACGACATTGACGGTAAAAACAACAAGTCGTTCAGCGCTGTGACCTGTAGCCAGGAACATATCGCGGCGTTAATCGAGAAAATCAAAGCGTCGCCGTATTTCAAAAATACGGTCATCGTCGTTTCATCTGACCATCTGGCGATGAAAAACAGCGCCTGGGATGAGCTGAATAAGCTGGATCGCAGCAACCTGTTCTTTGTGCTGCGCGGCGATAAACCGCAGCAGGAGATCATTGCCGCTAAACGTAACTCGATGGATAACGGCGCTACCGTGCTGGATATTCTGGGTGGCGATAACTTCATTGGCCTGGGCCGCAGTACGTTGTCGGGCCAGTCCCTGTCGGAAATCTTCCTCAACATGAAGGAAAAAATCCTCGCCTGGAAGCCGGATATCATTCGCCTGTGGAACTTCCCGAAAGAGATAAACGACTTCACCATCGATCAGGATAAAAAAATGATCGCGTTCTCCGGCAGCCATTTCCGCCTGCCTCTGCTGCTGCGCGTGTCGGATAACCGCGTCGAGCCGCTGCCGGAAAGCGAATACTCCGCGCCACTGCGCTTCCAGCTGGCGGAATTCGCCCCGCGCGATAATTTCGTCTGGGTCGATAAATGCTACAAAATGGGCCAGCTCTGGTCACAAGAGCTGTCACTGTCCACCGACTGGTGCGTCTCACAGGGGCAACTCGGTGGCGAGCAGACCGTGCAACACGTTGATAAACCGCAGTGGCAGGGGAAAACCGCGTTTAAAGATACGGTCATTGATACCGCACGCTATCAGCGCAACGTAGACCTGCTGAAAATCGTCGACAACGACATTCGTTATAAAGCTGACAGCTTTATCTTTAACGTTGCCGGCGCGCCTGAAGAGGTGAAGCAGTTCAGCGGTATTTCACGTCCCGAATCCTGGGGGCGCTGGTCTAACGCGCAGTTAGGTGATGAGGTGAAAATTGAGTATACCCATCCGCTGCCGGAGAAATTCGATCTGGTGATCACCGCCAGGGCATTTGGTCCCAACGCAAACCGTCCTGTGCCGGTGCGCGTCGGCGATAAAGAACAGATGCTGACGCTGAGCAATGATGTCACCACCAGCACGCTGCATTTCGATAACCCCACGCGCAGCAATACGCTGGTCATTGTGCCGCCCGAGCCGCAGTCCACTAACGAAGGGAATATTCTCGGTCACGCTCCGCGCAAGCTGGGAATCGGCATGGTGGAGATTAAAATTGTGAGCAGCGCTGGCTGATGACGGCGTTCACCCTTCGCCCGACGTGCATCGACGACGTCGCTGCCCTGCCCGCCATTGAACGCGCGGCGGGGCAGCGATTTCGCGACGTTCCTGAGCTGGCCTGGCTGGCAGACAGCGAGGTTATTTCCGTTGAAGATCACCTCGGTTACGCCGGACGCGGATTAAGCTGGCTGGCGCTGGCTGATGACAGGCCCGTGGGCTTTATTCTCGCCGAAGCCCAGCCATCTTCGCTGTTTATTGTGGAACTTTCGGTTCATCTGGACTGGCAGGGACGAGGTCTCGGACGCCGGTTGATTAACCGTGTCGCAGAGCATGCCCGCACGCTGGGGCTAACCTCGCTGACGTTAACGACGTTTCGTGATGTCCCGTGGAACACGCCCTACTACAGGCGATTAGGGTTTGAAATGATGACGACGCTGACGCCGGAAATGCGCCAGAAACGTGAAGAAGAGACGGCGCACGGTTTAGCGTATGGTTCCCGCTGCGCCATGCGCCTGTCTCTGTAAAATCGCCCGGTGGCGCTGCGCTTACCGGGCCTACAAAACCCAATTCCGCAGGCCGGGTAAAGCGAAGCCACCCGGCAAATTGCACAATCCGTAGGCCGGGTAAGGCGTAGCCGCCACCCGGCAAAACCCACAATCCGTAGGCCGGGTAAGGCGTAGCCGCCACCCGGCGAAACGCACATCCCGTAGGCCGGGTAAGGCGCAGCCGCCACCCGGCAAAACGCACAACGTCAGAACGTTTCCCAGTTATCGCCCGCATCTGCGGTCGCCGGTTTACGCGCCACTACCGGTGCGGCAACGCTTATCGCGGAGGCGAACTCGCGCGCCTTCATCTGTTCCTGCTGAATACGGAACACCGCAACGGCCTGCGTCAGACGGCTCGCCTGCTCTTCCAGTGCCGCCGCGGCCGCCGCAGACTCTTCCACCAGCGAGGCGTTCTGCTGGGTCACGCGATCCATCTCAGCCACCGCCAGCCCCACCTGGTCGATACCGCGGCTCTGCTCATCAGACGCAGACGCGATTTCGCCCATGATGTCCGTCACGCGCGTTACCGCATTCACGATCTCACCCATGGTTTCACCGGCGCTTTCTACCAGCGTTGAACCCAACTCCACGCGCCCCACGGAGTCTTCAATCAGGCTCTTGATCTCGCGAGCCGCCTGGGCGCTGCGCTGCGCCAGGTTTCGTACTTCACCTGCAACCACCGCAAAGCCGCGGCCCTGCTCGCCCGCACGTGCCGCTTCTACCGCCGCGTTCAGCGCCAGAATATTGGTCTGGAAAGCAATCCCGTCGATCACGCTGATAATATCGGCGATTTTCTGCGAACTGCCGGCGATGTCGCGCATGGTCTGCACCACGTTATCCACCACTTTCCCGCCTTTCTGCGCGGTTTCGGATGCGCTCAGGGCCAGGTTGCTCGCCTGACGGGCATTCTCGGCGTTCTGCTTCACGGTGGCGGTCAGCTGTTCCATACTGGCGGCGGTCTCTTCCAGAGAGGCAGCCTGCTGCTCGGTACGGGATGAGAGATCGTTATTGCCCATCGAGATTTCGCTCGCACCGCTGTAAATGGCGTTTGCGCCGTTACGCACGTCACCCACGGTGCGCACCAGCTCGCCCTGCATATGGCGCAGGGAGTCAGCCAGTTCACCCATCTCGTTGGAGCCTTCCACGTCGATGCGCTTCACCAGGTCGCCGCTGGCGATATGACGAATGCTGTCAATCAGACGGTTCAGCGGCGAAATCAGTGCCTGACGAATACCCAGCCAGACGGCAACAATCACCACCAGCACCGCAGCCAGCACGCTAATCAGCACCCAGATAGCCTGGCGGTAAGAGCTGTTGCTGTCTTCAACCGCGGTCTGATAGAGCGCGTCGTTTTGTTGCAGATAGCTGACGTACTGCTTCTCAAAGCCATCCTGATAGCTCTGGGTCGGCTGGTCGAAGAACTCGTTGATCTTGCCCGCCCCCAGCAGCTGGATCAGCTCGGCCAGCGCGCCGTGGTAGATATCGTAATTACGTTTGATTTCCAGTGCCGCAGCGTCGCTCTGACGCGGGTCACGCGGAAGTGCTTCGTAATCCGCCCAGTTTTTTTCCGCCTGTTTCAGAGACGCAGAGGCTATCTGCATCAGCTCGGCGACGGTTGAGCCGCTGCCGATATTGTTCTGATCCATCATATAGCGGATACCCGCGCGGTTCAGGGTGTTACGGGTTTGCAGCAGCGCCACCCAGCTACCGTTCAGGGTGGATTGTTGCTGGCGAATGGTTTGCAGGATGGTGAAATTCTCTTTGTCATGCTTCAGGGCATTGAAGAAAAGACCACCGGATGTGAGTTGTAAAAGGCCAAATATCGCTAAAACCAGCAGTAAGCTGGTGACAATCTTGATACGATTTAACATGTTTTCTCTTTCCTCAGACAGATACAGAATTTTCGGCCTGGAAAGGGAAAACTTTACGAAAATCATCCTGGATTTTAGGGTTTTTACTCTTCGTCCCGCGCGGCAATATGTCGGTTTCCGAGTTCAATAAACTCTTCCAGCAGCGCCGTGAGCTGCTTCATCTTCTCCGGGGTATATTCCGCCTCAATCTGCTGGTACGCCTCTTCCACCTGAGCCTGAGCACGCTGGTACAGCGCGTTGCCTTCTTTCGTCAGCGATACGTACAGCTTGCGCTGGTCATTCACCGGCTTTAAGCGCAGCACCAGACCGTCGCGCTCCATCCGCGTCAGAATGCCGGTCAGGCTTGGGCGCAAAATGCAGGTGCGGAACGCCAGATCGTGAAAATCCATGGAGGGATGCTCGGCCAGTACGCGGACGATACGCCACTGCTGCTCGGTCAGATTATGCCGTTTCACTATCGGGCGGAAATAGCCCATCGCCGCTTCACGCGCCTGCAACAGCGCGATGGTTAATGAATCATGCATCACCTTCCCCTTACATCATTAACAAGTAAACAATTTAAAACAGATGCTTTTATAGACAACACGTTGTAACCCAAAAAGTCTAACAGAAACAACGTCATTTTTTTAATGCATTGATTTTAATGATAATTAACCCATAGGTGTAAATTTATTGTTATTTATATCACAAATTATTCACTTCTGATTGCGAAACGAACAGCAAAAGCATAAAACCAGATCATTAACATATTAATGAAATCAAAACCGGACAGCCGGTTTGAGGAGTATGGGAATGAAAGGTACTGTTTTTGCCGTAGCGCTAAACCACCAAAGCCAGCGTGCGGCCTGGGCTGAGGCGTTTGAAAAAGCCCCCTATAACGCGCCGCCAAAAACGGCGGTGTGGTTTATCAAGCCACATAACACCGTTATTCGCGCAGGCGAGCCGATTCCCTTCCCGCAGGGAGAAACCGTGTTAAGCGGCGCAACGGTGGCGCTGGTGGTGGGCAAAACCGCCAGCAAAGTACGCGTTGAAGAGGCGGCGGCGTACATCGCCGGCTACGCGCTGGCCAACGAAATCAGCCTGCCGGAAGAGAGCTTCTACCGCCCGGCTATTAAAGCCAAATGCCGGGATGGATTTTGCCCGCTCGGCGAACCTGTCGCCGTTGATAACGTGGACAACCTGACCATCATCACCGAGATCAACGGTCGCGAAGCGGACCACTGGAACACGGCCGATCTGCACCGCAACGCCGCCAAACTGCTGAGCGCTCTGAGCGAATTTGCCACCCTGAACCCCGGCGATGCGATATTGCTCGGTACCACGCAAAGCCGCGTCGAAATTCGCCCGGGCGATCGGGTACGCATTCTGGCAGAGGGATTTCCGCCGCTGGAAAACCCGGTGGTGGAGGAACGCGACGTTACCATCGCTTCGCGCACGCCGCCGCACGCCACGCTGTTCGCCCTCGGCCTGAACTACGCCGATCACGCCAGCGAGCTGGACTTCAAACCGCCCACCGAGCCGCTGGTGTTTATCAAAGCGCCGAACACCTTTAACGGCGACAACCAGACCTCGGTGCGCCCAAACAACATTGAATACATGCATTACGAAGCCGAGCTGGTGGTGGTCATCGGTAAAACCGCGCGTAAGGTCAGCGAAGCCGAGGCGATGGACTATGTTGCGGGCTACACGGTGTGCAACGACTACGCCATCCGCGATTATCTCGAAAACTACTATCGCCCGAACCTGCGGGTGAAAAGCCGCGACGGGCTGACCCCCATCAGCCCGAACGTAGTGCCAAAAGAAGCCATCCCTGACCCGCACAACCTTCGTCTTCGCACCTACGTCAACGGTGAACTGCGTCAGGAAGGCACCACCGCCGATCTCATTTTCAGCATCCCATTCCTGATTGCGTATCTGAGCGATTTCATGACCCTGCAACCGGGCGACATGATTGCCACCGGCACGCCGAAGGGGCTGTCCGACGTGGTGCCGGGCGATGAGGTGGTAGTGGAAGTGGAAGGCGTAGGCCGCCTGGTAAACCGAATTGTCAGTGAGGAGACTGCAAAATGAAAAAGATTAACCACTGGATCAACGGGAAAAACGTCGCCGGAAGTGAGTACTTCCAAACCACTAACCCGGCCTCCGGCGAGGTGCTGGCAGAAGTGGCCTCTGGCGGCGAAGCCGAAATCCATCAGGCCGTTGCCGCCGCCAAAGAGGCGTTCCCGAAATGGGCCAACCTGCCGATGAAGGAGCGTGCGCGCCTGATGCGTCGCCTGGGGGATCTGATTGACCAGAACGTGCCGGACATTGCCGCGATGGAGACCGCCGACACCGGCCTGCCGATCCACCAGACCAAAAACGTGCTCATTCCACGCGCCTCGCACAACTTTGAGTTCTTCGCCGAGGTGTGCCAGCAGATGAACGGCAAAACCTACCCGGTCGATGACAAGATGCTCAACTACACCCTCGTGCAGCCGGTAGGCGTTTGTGCGCTGGTGTCGCCGTGGAACGTGCCGTTTATGACCGCCACCTGGAAGGTCGCGCCGTGCCTGGCGCTGGGTAACACCGCGGTGCTGAAGATGTCCGAGCTCTCCCCGCTGACCGCCGACCGTCTGGGCGAGCTGGCGCTGGAGGCGGGCATTCCGGCGGGCGTGCTGAACGTAGTGCAGGGCTATGGCGCCACGGCGGGCGACGCGCTGGTGCGTCATCATGACGTGCGCGCCGTCTCCTTCACCGGCGGCACCGCCACCGGGCGTAACATCATGAAAAACGCCGGGCTGAAGAAGTATTCCATGGAGCTGGGCGGCAAATCTCCGGTGCTGATTTTTGAAGACGCGGACATTGAGCGCGCGCTGGACGCCGCCCTGTTCACCATCTTCTCCATCAACGGCGAACGCTGCACCGCCGGCTCGCGCATCTTCATCCAGCAGAGCATCTACCCGGAGTTCGTCAAACGCTTTGCCGAGCGCGCCAGCCGCCTGCGCGTGGGCGACCCGACCGATCCGAACACCCAGATTGGCGCGCTGATCAGCAAGCAGCACTGGGAGAAGGTCTCCGGCTACATCCGCCTCGGCATTGAAGAGGGGGCAACCCTGCTGGCGGGCGGCCCGGACAAACCGACCGATCTGCCTGCGCACCTGAAAGGCGGCAATTTCCTGCGCCCGACCGTGCTGGCGGATGTCGATAACCGCATGCGCGTGGCGCAGGAAGAGATCTTCGGGCCGGTGGCCTGCCTGCTGCCGTTTAAGGACGAAGCGGAAGGCCTGCGCCTGGCAAACGACGTGGAGTATGGCCTGGCGTCGTACATCTGGACGCAGGACGTCAGCAAAGTGCTGCGTCTGGCGCGCAACATCGAAGCGGGCATGGTGTTCGTCAACACCCAGAACGTGCGCGACCTGCGCCAGCCGTTTGGCGGCGTGAAGGCCTCCGGCACCGGGCGTGAGGGCGGCGAGTACAGCTTTGAGGTCTTCGCGGAGATGAAAAACGTCTGTATCTCCATGGGCGACCATCCGATTCCAAAATGGGGGATCTGATCATGGGAAAATTAGCCTTAGCGGCAAAAATCACCCACGTGCCGTCAATGTATCTCTCTGAACTGCCGGGCAAAAACCACGGCTGCCGCCAGTCAGCCATCGACGGGCATAAAGAGATCAGCAAGCGCTGCCGCGAGCTGGGCGTCGATACCATTATCGTCTTCGACACCCACTGGCTGGTGAACAGCGCGTATCACATCAACTGTGCGGACCATTTTTCAGGCGTCTACACCAGCAACGAGCTGCCGCATTTTATTCGCGACATGACCTACGACTACGACGGCAACCCGAAACTCGGCCAGCTGATCGCCGACGAAGCGGTGAAGCTTGGCGTGCGCGCCAAGGCGCACAACATCCCGAGCCTCAAGCTGGAGTACGGCACGCTGGTGCCGATGCGCTACATGAACGCGGATAAGCACTTCAAAGTGATCTCCATCTCGGCGTTCTGCACGGTACACGACTTCGCCGACAGCCGCAGGCTGGGCGAGGCCATCGTCAGCGCCATCGAAAAATACGACGGCACCGTGGCGGTGCTCGCCAGCGGCTCGCTGTCGCACCGCTTTATCGACGACCAGCGCGCGGAGGAAGGGATGAACAGCTATACCCGCGAGTTTGACCGCCAGATGGATGAGCGGGTAGTGAAGCTGTGGCGCGAGGGGCAGTTCAAAGAGTTTTGCAGCATGCTGCCGGAGTACGCCGACTACTGCTACGGCGAAGGCAACATGCACGACACGGTGATGCTGCTGGGGATGCTCGGCTGGGACAACTACGACGGTAAGGTGGAGTTTCTCACCGAGCTGTTCGCCAGCTCCGGCACCGGCCAGGTCAACGCCGTTTTCCCGCTGCCCGCGTAAGGAGCCACCATGCCGCATTTTATTGCTGAATGTACCGACAACATCCGCGCGCAGGCCGACCTGCCGGGGCTGTTCGCCAAAGTGAACGAGGCGCTCGCCGCCACGGGTATTTTCCCGCTCGGCGGTATCCGCAGCCGTGCCCACTGGCTGGACACCTGGCAGATGGCCGACGGCAAGCACGATTACGCCTTTGTGCATATGACGCTCAAAATCGGCGCCGGGCGCAGTCTGGAGAGCCGGGAAGAGGTCGGTGAAATGCTGTTTGCGCTGATCAAAACGCATTTTGCAGAGCTGGGGACCGCCCGTTATCTGGCGCTCTCTTTCGAGCTCGACGAGCTGCACCCGACGCTCAATTACAAGCAGAACAACGTGCACGCGTTGTTTAAGTAGCCGTCTGCTCGCCCGGTGGCGCTTCGCTTACCGGGCCTACAACGGCTCGAACGTAGGCCGGGATCGCTACGCGCCACCCGGCAACAACAGGATATCGCCATGCTCGACAAACACACCCATACCCTGATCGCCCACCGCCTGCATCAGGCGGAACAATCCCGGGAGCAGATCCGCGCGATCTCGCTTGAGTATCCGGAGATCACCATTGAAGACGCCTACGCCGTCCAGCGCGAATGGGTGAGCCTGAAAATTGCCGAAGGCCGCGTGCTGAAAGGCCACAAGATCGGCCTCACCTCCAAAGCGATGCAGGCCAGCTCGCAGATCAGCGAGCCAGACTACGGCGCGCTGCTGGACGATATGTTCTTCCACGACGGCAGCGACATTCCCGTGGATCGCTTTATCGTCCCGCGCATCGAAGTGGAGCTGGCCTTTGTGCTGGCAAAACCGCTGCGCGGCCCGAACTGCACGATCTTCGACGTTTACAACGCCACGGATTACGTCATCCCTGCCCTGGAGCTGATCGACGCCCGCTGCTACAACGTTGACCCGGAAACCCAGCGCCCGCGCAAGGTATTCGACACTATCTCCGATAACGCCGCCAACGCGGGCGTGATCCTCGGCGGCCGCCCGATTAAACCCGACGAGCTGGATCTGCGCTGGATCTCCGCCCTGCTCTACCGCAACGGCGTGATCGAAGAGACCGGCGTGGCCGCAGGCGTCCTTAATCATCCGGCGAACGGCGTGGCGTGGCTGGCGAACAAACTCGCGCCATACGACGTGCAGCTTGAGCCAGGCCAGATCATTCTCGGCGGCTCGTTTACCCGCCCGGTTGCCGCCAGCAGAGGCGACACCTTCCACGTCGACTACGGCAACATGGGCTCCATCAGCTGCCGCTTTGTGTAAGGAGATGACCATGCAAAACGCATTCAAAGCGGCGCTGAAAGCGGGCCGACCGCAAATCGGGTTATGGCTGGGGCTAACCAGCAGCTACAGCGCTGAGCTATTGGCCGGGGCCGGTTTTGACTGGCTGCTGATCGACGGGGAGCACGCGCCGAACAGCGTACAGACCGTTCTGACTCAGCTACAGGCCATCGCCCCTTATCCCAGCCAGCCGGTGGTGCGCCCGTCGTGGAACGATCCGGTGCAGATCAAGCAGCTGCTGGACGTGGGGGTGCAAACCCTGCTGGTGCCGATGGTGCAAAACGCCGACGAAGCGCGGCTGGCGGTCAGCGCCACCCGCTATCCGCCCGCGGGCATTCGCGGCGTCGGCAGCGCGCTGGCGCGGGCGTCGCGCTGGAACCGTATCCCGGGCTATCTGCATCAGGCTAACGACGCCATGTGCGTGCTGGTGCAAATCGAAACCCTAAGAGCGTTAAAAAACCTGCCGCAGATCCTGGACGTGGACGGCGTCGACGGCGTGTTTATCGGCCCGGCGGATCTGAGTGCCGACATGGGCTTTGCCGGTAATCCGCAGCACCCGGAGGTGCAGGCCGCCATTGAGCAGGCGATCGCGCAGATACGCACCGCCGGTAAAGCGCCCGGCATCCTGATGGCCAACGAGCAGCTGGCGAAACGTTACCTTGCACTCGGCGCGCTGTTTGTCGCCGTCGGCGTCGACACCACCCTGCTCGCCCGCGGCGCGGAAGCGCTGGCGGCACGTTTTATCGAACAACCGGTTACGTCAGTTAATAACAATAAATCCGTCTACTAAACGTAAGATCTGGAGCGCAGCATGACGACCTCTACCCTGCAAGATAAGAAAGCTATAGAACATCGCGTTATCAACAAGCTGTTCCGTCGTTTGATCGTGTTTCTCTTTATCCTGTTTGTCTTTTCGTTTCTCGATCGCATCAACATCGGCTTTGCCGGGCTAACGATGGGCAAAGATCTGGGCCTCACGTCGACCATGTTTGGCCTGGCCGCGACCCTGTTTTACGTCACCTACGTGCTGTGCGGGATCCCCAGCAACATCATGCTGGCGAAAATCGGCGCGCGGCGCTGGATCGCCGGGATCATGGTGGTGTGGGGCATCGCCTCTACCTGCACCATGTTCGCCACCAGCCCGGAAACGCTCTACGTCCTTCGCATGCTGGTGGGCATTGCCGAAGCCGGTTTCCTGCCGGGGATCCTGGTCTATCTCACCTGGTGGTTCCCGGCCTATCACCGCGCCCGCGCCAACGCGTTGTTTATGATCGCCATGCCGGTGACCATGATGCTCGGCTCGATCCTCTCCGGGTACATTCTGGCGATGGACGGGCTGTGGAACCTGAAGGGCTGGCAGTGGCTGTTCCTGCTGGAGGGGCTGCCGTCGGTGGTGCTCGGCGTGGTGACCTGGTTCTACCTTAACGACACCCCGGATCAGGCCACCTGGCTGGATGATGATGAAAAGCAGGCACTCAAAACGATGATCGCCCGCGAGCAGGAACTGGCCATTGCGCACGTCGCCACGCCGCGATCGACGCTGCGCGAGGTGCTGACGCCCGCCGTACTGCTCTACACGCTGGCCTACTTCTGCCTGACGAATACGCTGAGCGCGATCAACATCTGGACGCCGCAGATCCTGCAAAGCTTCAACACCGGCAGCAGCAATATCGTGATTGGCCTGCTGGCGGCGATCCCGCAGTTTTGCACCATCCTCGGGATGATCTGGTGGAGCCGCCGCTCCGACAGGCTGAAAGAGCGAAAAAAGCACACCATCCTGCCGTATCTGTTTGCGGCGGCGGGATGGATGCTGGCCTCGGCGACCGATCACAGCCTGATCCAGCTGCTTGGCATCATCATGGCCTCAACCGGATCGTTTACCGCCATGGCGATATTCTGGACCACGCCGGACCAGGTGATTAGCCTGCAATCCCGCGCGGTGGCGCTGGCGGTGATCAACGCCATCGGCAACGTCGGGTCTGCCGTCAGCCCATTGCTGATTGGTATTCTGCGCGACGCGACCGGCAGCTTCAGCTCGGGGCTGTGGTTCGTGGCGGGTCTGCTGGTAGTGGGCGCGCTGGTGCTGACGCGCATTCCGATGACGCAGCGGGTTCAAAAGAGGAACGATCATGTGCCAGAGCCCTATCGCCAACATTGATATCAGCAAGGAGTACGACGAAAGTCTGGGCACCGACGATGTGCACTACCAGTCGTTCGCCCGCATGGCGGCTTTTTTTGGCCGCGACATGCAGGCGCACCGCCACGACCAGTATTTTCAGATGCATTTTCTCGACACCGGGCAGATTGAGCTCCAGCTCGACGATCATCGCTACTCGGTGCAGGCGCCGCTGTTTGTGCTGACGCCGCCGTCGGTGCCGCACGCGTTTATCACCGAATCCGACAGCGACGGCCATGTGCTGACGGTACGCGAGGATCTCATCTGGCCGCTGTTAGAAGTGCTCTACCCCGGCACGCGGGAAGCGTTCGGCCTGCCGGGGATCTGCCTGTCGCTTGCCGACAGGCCTGACGAGCTGGCGGCGCTGAAGCATTACTGGCAGCTCATTGCCCGGGAATCCACGGAACAGCTGCCGGGCCATGAGCATACGCTGGTCCTGCTGGCGCAGGCCGTATTTACCCTGCTGCTGCGCAACGCGAAGCTCGACGACCACGCTTCAGGCGGCATGCGCGGCGAGCTGAAGCTGTTTCAGCGCTTTAACCAGCTGACAGATGCGCATTACCACGAGCACTGGACGGTGCCGGAATACGCCAGCGAACTGCATCTTACCGAATCCCGCCTGACCGATATCTGCCGCCGCTTTGCCAACCGCTCGCCGAAACGGCTGATCTTCGACCGCCAGCTGCGGGAAGCCAGGCGCTTGCTGCTGTTTTCCGACAGCACAGTGAGCGAAATTGCCTGGCAACTGGGGTTTAAAGATCCGGCCTATTTCGCCCGTTTTTTTAACCGACTGACGGGGTGCTCACCCAGCGCATACCGGGCGCAGAAAGTACCGGTTTCCTGAACGCATCACGGTTCGTAGGGCGGGTAAGCGCAGCGCCACCCGTCGAAAAGCCGCACAGATCACAAAACAACATCCCACCCGAAAAGTACCTGCCGTTGTCCCAATCGTCCCTTCACGTTCCGCCCCTCTCACGCTTCAATTAAACAACAAAAACAAAACATAAATTTAACAACCATCTTCCGATACGAGGTCCCTATGAAGCCTGAAGATTTCCGCGCTGATGCCAAACGTCCGTTAACCGGTGAAGAGTATTTAAAAAGCCTGCAAGATGGCCGTGAGATTTATATCTACGGCGAGCGCGTTAAGGACGTTACTACCCACCCGGCATTTCGCAATGCGGCGGCGTCCATCGCCCAGATGTACGATGCCCTGCACAAGCCAGACATGCAGGATACACTCTGCTGGGGCACCGACACCGGCAGCGGCGGCTACACCCATAAATTCTTCCGCGTGGCGAAAAGCGCCGACGATCTGCGCCAGCAGCGCGACGCCATCGCCGAGTGGTCGCGCCTGAGCTACGGCTGGATGGGCCGCACGCCAGACTACAAAGCCGCGTTCGGCTGCGCGCTGGGGGCTAACCCTGCCTTCTACGGTCAGTTCGAGCAGAACGCCCGCAACTGGTACACCCGTATTCAGGAAACCGGCCTGTACTTTAACCACGCCATCGTCAACCCGCCTATCGACCGCCATAAACCGGCGGACGAGGTGAAAGACGTTTACATCAAGCTGGAGAAAGAGACCGACGCCGGGATCATCGTCAGCGGCGCGAAAGTGGTGGCCACCAACTCGGCGCTGACCCACTACAACATGATTGGTTTTGGCTCTGCGCAGGTGATGGGCGAAAACCCGGACTTCGCGCTAATGTTCGTCGCGCCGATGGATGCCGAAGGGGTGAAACTGATCTCTCGCGCCTCATACGAGATGGTGGCAGGGGCGACAGGCTCTCCATACGACTACCCGCTCTCCAGCCGCTTTGACGAGAACGACGCCATTCTGGTGATGGATCATGTGCTGATCCCGTGGGAAAACGTGCTGATCTACCGCGATTTCGACCGCTGCCGTCGCTGGACGATGGAAGGTGGCTTCGCCCGCATGTACCCGCTTCAGGCCTGCGTGCGTCTGGCAGTGAAGCTCGACTTCATCACCGCTCTGCTGAAGAAGTCACTGGAGTGTACCGGCACCCTCGAGTTCCGCGGCGTGCAGGCGGATCTCGGCGAAGTGGTGGCGTGGCGCAACATGTTTTGGGCGCTGAGCGACTCCATGTGCTCCGAAGCCACGCCGTGGATAAACGGCGCGTACCTGCCTGACCACGCGGCGTTACAGACCTACCGCGTGATGGCGCCGATGGCCTACGCGAAAATCAAGAACATCATCGAACGCAACGTGACCTCCGGGCTGATCTACCTGCCGTCCAGCGCGCGGGACCTGAACAACCCGCAGATCGACCAGTATCTGGCGAAGTACGTACGCGGCTCCAACGGGATGGATCACGTCGAACGCATCAAGATTCTGAAACTGATGTGGGATGCCATCGGTAGCGAGTTTGGCGGACGTCACGAGCTGTACGAAATCAACTACTCCGGTAGCCAGGATGAGATCCGCCTGCAATGCCTGCGTCAGGCGCAAAGCTCCGGCAACATGGACAAGATGATGGCGATGGTTGACCGCTGCATGTCCGAGTACGACCAGCACGGCTGGACTGTACCGCACCTGCACAACAACACTGATATCAACATGCTGGATAAGCTGCTGAAATAACGCAGCGGGAGGTTTCAATGCAATCTGAAGAACGCCTGCGTTTTCGCGACGCGATGGCCAGCCTGTCGGCGGCGGTGAATGTGGTCACCACCGAGGGCGATGCGGGCCGCTGCGGCATTACCGCCACCGCCGTCTGTTCGGTCACGGACACCCCGCCTTCGGTCATGGTCTGCATCAACGCCAACAGCGCCATGAACCCGGTCTTCCAGGGCAACGGCAAACTTTGCGTCAACGTGCTGAACCACGAGCAGGAGATCATGGCCCGCCACTTTGCCGGGATGACCGGCATGGCCATGGAGGAGCGCTTTGCTCTCTCCTGCTGGCAGAAAGGACCGCTGGCGCAGCCGGTGCTGAAAGGCGCCCTGGCAAGCCTGGAAGGCGAGATAACCCAGGTGCAAACCATCGGTACCCATCTGGTCTACCTGGTGGAGATTAAGAACATCATCCTCAGCAGCGAGGGGCACGGCCTGATCTACTTCAAACGCCGTTTCCACCCGGTGATGATGGAGATGGAAGCCGCAGTTTGATCCCGTTGCTCAAAAAAACGCTAAGGTTTCCGCAAAGGTGCGCCGTTAACTATCCATAAGATAAATTTTTCGGGGCGGCTGACGACGTCGTCAGCCGCCCCCTTAACGCTGGAAAGTCTTATGGCCCCTTCACCCCGAAGCCGCTCGGCTGAGCGTCTGGTTGACATCATTATTGCTCTGCACCGCAACGGAAGCGTTAATCGCCGCGATCTGATGCAAAAATTTGGCATTACCGAACGTACGGTGTACCGCGATCTACAGGCCCTTTCCCCAATTATCGAACACGACGGCAAAGGACGCTATCAGCTGCTGCCCGCATATCAGCCCTGCCGCTGCACGCAATGCCCTGATGCGAACGACGAAACCCCGCAGGGCTAGATTATTCTCAGTGATCTCAATCACATATTTTCTCCCGCCGGGGGTGAGCCTTAACCACTCACCCTCGCTTTTGACCGCTCACGCATCGCTTTCAACCACTCACCCATTTACCGTGCTTTACACGCGCGAGGATCTGGCACGATCGCTCCAGCATTAATCAATACCTCCTCACAACGAACCCTGACCCTTTTTTCTTTACATAAAAAACCAGGTCTTACTATGGATACTAAAAAACTATTTAAGCACGTGCCCTGGGCCATCCTCGGGATCATCGGCGCTTTCTGTCTGGCGGTTGTCGCATTACGCCGGGGCGAGCACGTCAGCGCCCTGTGGATCGTGGTCGCGTCGGTTTCCGTCTATCTTGTGGCTTATCGCTACTACAGCTTGTACATCGCGCAGAAGGTCATGAAGCTCGACCCGACGCGCGCCACCCCGGCAGTCATTAACAATGACGGCCTGAACTATGTGCCAACCAACCGTTACGTGCTGTTTGGTCACCACTTTGCCGCCATCGCAGGCGCTGGCCCGCTGGTCGGCCCGGTACTGGCCGCGCAGATGGGCTACCTGCCGGGTACGCTCTGGCTGCTGGCGGGCGTGGTGCTGGCGGGAGCGGTGCAGGACTTTATGGTGCTGTTTATCTCCTCGCGCCGTAACGGTTCGTCGCTGGGCGAGATGATCAAAGAGGAGATGGGCCGCGTGCCGGGCACCATCGCCCTGTTCGGCTGCTTCCTGATCATGATCATCATCCTGGCAGTGCTGGCCCTGATCGTGGTGAAAGCGCTGGCCGAAAGTCCGTGGGGCGTCTTCACCGTCTGCTCTACCGTGCCGATTGCGCTGTTCATGGGCATCTACATGCGCTTCCTGCGCCCTGGCCGCGTTGGCGAGGTGTCGGTCATCGGTATCGTGCTGCTGGTCGCCTCCATCTACTTCGGCGGCGTGATTGCGCACGACCCGTACTGGGGCCCGGCGCTGACCTTTAAAGACACCACCATCACCTTCGCGCTGATCGGTTACGCGTTCATCTCAGCGCTGCTGCCGGTGTGGCTGATTCTGGCTCCGCGTGACTACCTGGCGACCTTCCTGAAAATCGGCGTGATCGTCGGGCTGGCAATCGGGATTGTGATCATCAACCCGGAGCTGAAAATGCCGGCGGTGACGCAGTACATTGACGGTACCGGTCCGCTGTGGAAAGGCGCCCTGTTCCCGTTCCTGTTTATCACCATTGCCTGCGGTGCCGTGTCTGGCTTCCACGCACTGATCGCCTCCGGCACCACGCCGAAGCTGATGGCCAACGAAACCGACGCGCGCTTCATCGGTTACGGCGCAATGCTGATGGAATCCTTCGTGGCGATCATGGCGCTGGTTGCGGCGTCGATTATCGAGCCTGGGCTGTACTTCGCGATGAACACCCCACCAGCGGGTCTCGGCATCACCATGCCAAACCTGCATGAGATGGGCGGCGAAAATACCGCGCTGATTATGGCGCAGCTGAAAGACGCCAGCGCACACGCGGCGGCGACCGTCAGCTCCTGGGGCTTCGTGATATCGCCTGAGCAGATTATGCAAACCGCGAAAGACATCGGCGAACCATCCGTGCTGAACCGCGCAGGTGGCGCACCGACGCTGGCGGTGGGTATCGCACACGTGTTCCACAAAGTGCTGCCGTGGGCGGACATGGGCTTCTGGTACCACTTCGGTATTCTGTTTGAAGCGCTGTTCATCCTCACCGCGCTGGATGCCGGTACGCGTGCAGGCCGCTTCATGTTGCAGGATCTGCTGGGTAACTTCGTGCCATTCCTGAAGAAAACCGACTCTCTGGTGGCCGGTGTTCTGGGTACTGCGGGCTGCGTAGGTCTGTGGGGTTACCTGCTGTATCAGGGCGTTGTAGACCCGCTGGGCGGCGTGAAGAGCCTGTGGCCGCTGTTCGGCATCTCTAACCAGATGCTGGCGGCTGTGGCCCTGGTGCTGGGCACCGTTGTCCTGGTGAAGATGAAACGCACCAAATACATCTGGGTAACCGTGGTGCCTGCGCTGTGGCTGCTGCTCTGCACTACCTGGGCGCTGGGTCTGAAACTGTTCAGCACCAACCCGCAGCTGGAAGGCTTCTTCTTCATGGCTAACCAGTACAAAGAGAAGATTGCCGCAGGCGGCGCGGATCTGACCGCGCAGCAGATTGCCAACATGAACCATATCGTGGTGAACAACTACACCAACGCGGGTCTGAGCATTCTGTTCCTGGTGGTGGTGTACAGCATTATCTTCTACGGCATTAAAACCTGGATGAAAGTGCGTAATGCCGATGGCCGTACGGACAAAGAAACCCCGTACGTGCCGGTGCCGGAAGGCGGCGTGAAGACGTCTTCACACCATTAATAAAATGGCGGGTGGCGCTGCGCTGCCCCGCCCTACAACGTTACTGTAGGCCCGGTAAGCGTAGCGCCACCGGGCTTTTTCTTATCAGGACACGTTATGTTTGGTAACTTAGGCGAAGCAAAAAAATACCTCGGTCAGGCGGCGAAAATGCTGATTGGCATTCCGGACTATGACAACTACGTTGAGCATATGAAGACCAACCATCCGGATAAGCCGTACATGACCTACACTGAATTCTTCCGCGAGCGTCAGGAAGCGCGCTACGGCGGAAGTGGAGAAGGCGGCGTCCGCTGCTGCTAAAGGAGAAACCATGACCCCGATTGCCGTTACCCTGCTGACCGGTTTTCTCGGCGCCGGTAAAACCACCCTGCTGCGCCACATCCTGAATGAACAGCACGGCTTCAAAATCGCCGTCATTGAAAACGAATTTGGCGAAGTCTCCGTTGACGATCAGCTGATTGGCGACCGCGCCACGCAGATCAAAACCCTGACCAACGGCTGCATCTGCTGCACCCGCTCCAGTGAATTAGAAGACGCCCTGCTGGACCTGCTCGACAGCCGCGATCGCGGTGACATCGTCTTCGACCGTCTGGTGATCGAGTGCACCGGCATGGCCGACCCCGGCCCGATTATTCAGACCTTTTTCTCCCACGACATTCTGTGCCAGCGCTACCTGCTGGACGGCGTCGTCGCGCTGGTGGATGCGGTACACGCCGACGAGCAGATGAACCAGTTCACCATCGCCCAGTCTCAGATTGGCTACGCCGACCGCATTCTGCTGACCAAAACCGACGTGGCGGGTGAAAGCGAAAAACTGCGTGAGCGCCTGACGCGCATCAACTCGCGCGCACCCATTTATACCGTGACGCACGGCGATATCGACCTGTCTCAGCTGTTCAACACCAACGGCTTTATGCTGGAGGAGAACGTCACCGCGAAACCGCGCTTCCACTTTATGGCAGACAAGCAAAACGACGTAGCGTCGATTGTGGTGGAGCTGGACTACCCGGTGGACATCAGCGAGGTCTCGCGCGTGATGGAGAACCTGCTGCTGTCGTTTGCCGACAAGCTGCTGCGCTATAAAGGAATGCTGTGGATCGACGGCGAGCCGAACCGCCTGCTGTTCCAGGGCGTGCAGCGCCTGTACAGCGCCGACTGGGATCGTCCGTGGGGCGATGAACCGCCGCACAGCGTGATGGTGTTTATTGGAATACAGCTGCCGGAAGAGGAAATTCGGGCAGCGTTTGCGGGACTGAAAAAGTAAATCGTCGCTCCCCTTTAAACAGTAAAGGGGGCGTATTTCATTAGGGCAAAATGCGGGTTTCGCCCTTTCTGTTTGCAATATTGTCTGTTAATGTTCTTATCATGAATGAAATCATGCTTTGATTAATATTGGTTACAATATTAATTAATTGGATTCATATAATTTTCATGAATTGGTAGGCGTAATATGGCAATCATTATTCCCACGGTTAGCAGCTGTAGCGAGAAAATTACGGCAGGAGAAAAAAGACTGGCAAGGCTTCTGGAGGGTGGGCTCAGCGAACAATGTACCTGCTGGTATGATACCCGAATGGGAGACAAAGACGATCATCCTGATTTTGTGATTCTGGCCCCCAATAAAGGGCTGCTGTTTATAGAAGTGAAAGACTGGTATATCACAAAAATAAAATCGGCTAATAAAACCCATATTAATTATGAAACCAAAAACGGCATAGAGCCGTTGAAGAACCCACTCGAACAAGTTCGACAATATACCTTTCATATCATCAATAGCCTGAAAAAAGATCCCCTGCTTCGCCAGAAACAGGGAGAGCATGAGGGCGGTTTTATTATGCCGTATGGATACGGTGTTTATTTGAGCAACATCACTCGGGCACAGCTGGAAAAGAGTTTTACACCTGAGGAGTTGAATGAAATATTGCCCGCCAGCCAGGTGATATGCAAAGACGAACTCCACGAGTTTATGACTCGAGAACAAATCTCTGGCCGGCTCGAATCCCTTCTCAAACATCACTTTGTTCATAACACAACACCACAGCAGCTCGACCGCATCCGGTGGCATCTTTATCCCGATGTCCGCATTAACCCATCCGTTACGCGGGTTGACCTGGATAATTTTACTTTCCACACCCCTGATGTGGTATGCATGATGGACAGGAACCAGGAACAACTCGCCAGAAGTATGGGGGCGGGACACAGGGTAATTCATGGCGTGGCTGGTTCGGGCAAAACGCTCATTTTGCACCACCGATGTATTGAGCTTGCCAACAACATTGAAAACACCAAACCGATACTGGTGATTTGCTACAACATTACGCTGGCTAAAAAACTCAAAGCGCAGCTCGAACAGCATAGCCTCAGACTTCCCGTCGAAGTTATCCATTTCCACGCCTGGTGTTATCAGCAATTAAACGCGCATCGGCGTCTTCCCCCCAGGAGCAAAAACTTTATTGAGCTGATGGAGAATGCGCTGACGGTGGCATTTGAAGAGGGAGCAATCAAACCGGAGCAGTACAGCGCCGTTTTGATAGATGAAGGACACGATTTTAAACCGGAATGGCTAAGAATCCTCGCCAAAATGCCGGACAATAAAGATAGCTCCCTGCTGTTTCTGTACGATGACGCTCAGTCAATTTATCAGAAAAAGAAAGCTCTCGATTTTACCCTGTCCAGCGTCGATATAAAGGCTCAGGGCCGTACAACTATTTTGGATACCAATTATCGCAACACCCGGCAAATACTCCATTTTGCCAGCAGCGTAGCATTTAATTATCTCAATAATCACATAGAAGCTTCTCTCAAATACCAGCAGCCTGCCGCAGGTGGCCTGTCCGGGAAGTATCCCGCGCTGGCCAGCTTTGATAATCAGGACGAGGAGATTACGCGCGTCCTCGATTGGGTCACAGAGCAGCGACAGGAAGGTGTTGCGTGGTCAGAAATCGCCATACTGTGCCCCTCAACCTACAGCATTTCAGGCATGCTCGCGCCAAGGCTTGAAGCCCGCAAGATCCCATACCAGATGATTGTCTCCAGCGATGATAAAAAGCACTGGTCCCCGCAGAATGATTACCTCTGCGTCATGCCGCTGCCCAGCAGCAAGGGGCTTGAGTTTAATTCGGTCGCCATTATGGATGCGGCAAAGGAAAGGGACAGTGAAGATCTGAGTGACGATATCAAGCGCCTTTACGTCGGCATTACCCGCGCACGACAGAATCTTCTGGTGACAATGCACGGAACCGGAAGCCTGCGAGATCATCTGGTCGAGACCTGGGAAAAGAGCGTTAAGTCGATCTAACTATTCCGCGTTGAAAAGTATCTGCACCGAACAATCCCCTCTCCCCTGTGGGGAGAGGGCCAGGGTGAGGGGTAAAGTCCAATATTATTTCAACGCCTCCGGCAGCGTCACAATCCACAGCTCGCTGTCGGACTCCGGCTTCTTCAGCGGCTTGACGCTGAGGGTAGTTTCAACCGCTTTGTCATCCAGCGTCAGCTTGCCTTCCGCGTTCACCCGATAATCCTTGAGCTTCTTGCCCTCGGCCGGGTTGTGCATCGCCACCTTCACGCCAAAGTCGTTATCGTTCGCCACCGCCAGCGTTTTGTCGTCAATCAGCGCCAGCCCTTCGGCCTTTTCCTGCTGCCAGCCCAGCGCACGCAGATCGACCACCTGCGTTTTTTCCGCAAGTGTAATGCCGCGCTGCGCCAGCGTTTTCTCATCGTCAAATTCCGGGTATTCGCCCGGCTTGTCGAAGGCGGCCAGATCGCTCGCCTTGCTCAGATCCACCCTGTAGATGAGGTTACGCATTGCGTCGTTTTTATCTTCGCCCTGTTCAATCAGCAGGATAGTGTGGTTATCCAGCGCCACGATATCGCCGATTTTGGCGTCGCTGTTTTTGCTGTAGGCCGCGCTGTCGACAGGGTAGCCGTACATCGCGGTTTTTCCGGTCGCCGGATCGAAGCTAACCAGTCGCGTAAACAGCGCCTGCTTTTTGCTCTTCCCGTCGATATCCAACGTACTCTGGACAGCGGCGATAATACGTCCGTCCGGCATGCGGGTCAGGCCTTCAAATCCCCGGTTTGCCTGGCGCCATTTGATAACATTTGGCAGACCGCCGGCGATGGATTTCTCCCCTTCCGCCGCCTGTGGGCCGTGGATCGCGAGGATTTTCCCTTTACTGTCAATATTAATCAGGAACGGGCCATACTCATCGCACAGCCAGTAGCCGCCCTTCCCGTCCGGCGTGATGCCTTCCGTATCCAGCCCGCGGTTATCGCCTTTCAGCACTTTTAAGGTGTCGCTTAGCGCGATTTCATTGGTGGAACCAATCACGCCACTTTGCAGCGGCAGACCGTTGATTTCGCCTTTATCGTCATGCAAAGGACGCGCGTCCACGGCCTCCGCTTTACCGTTTTGCACGCGGATCGTCATTAGCTGCGGGGCGAAATCCGGGGTAACAAAGATTTTAGCGTCATTTTTCCCCATTTTTGGCGAATCCGCGTTAGGACCGCGATCGGTCACGGTCATAAACGTCAAGGCGTCGCCCTGCTTGCCCATAAACAGCAGGCCAGAGCCAATCCCCACAGGCAGCCCGTTCGGAAACGCGCTGGCAAACGCACCGCTGTATTTGACATGCGCACCTTCGGGAAAACTGACGACGTAACGCTCCGCGGTTGGCTGTGCCGCCAGGCCAGAGAAAGAGAGCGCACAACCAATTAGCACAGGAATAATTTTTCTTTTCATAGTGTTAGCACCCAGTAAGTGAAGCCAACAACGTAATGAAGAAACGTGTCAGAAAAATGACATGGTGAAAGCGGTTCGGCACGACGGGGCGTATAGCCACCTCCAGAAATGTAAACCTGTGTCTTTATCTGTGACAACTGAAACACTTTTGGAAATTATTAGAAACTCAATTAATTCATCCTGAACTAATTTTTCCGACCCGTTCAGCGTACGTTTAATGAGAATCCTGAACCCTTCCTAAACGCGAATGCATTACGTATTGACTCCTTGCCGGGTCAACATTCGAACAACATTTAAAATTCAAAAACCAAACAAAAACAGCATAAAAACGTGACAAGCATCGCATTTGCAGAGATAAACAGCTCTTGTTAAGGTGCCCTCAGATTAATTTGATGACGAGGAAAAACTCATGAAAAAGCTCAACGTTCTCCTTCTTTCCGCTCTGACTGCCGTATCGGGCTCCGCACTGGCCATGGGCGGCAGCATTGAGCAGGGTAAAAACTTTACCAACCTGAATGTGGAAATGGGGAAATCAACCTCCGGTCTGTACACCGAAGGTAGCTGGCTGAAAAACACCGATGACGGCACCACAACCGGTGGCGTAGGAGCAGGCTACAACTTTGAAGTCGGCCCGGTGATGCTGAACGCAGGCGCTAAGGCCCTCTACGTTGGCCCGAAAAAAGGCGATAACGGCGTGGCGTTCCCGGTCGGCGGCGGTGTGAACGTTGCCCTGACCGACAGCATCAGGGTATTCGGTGAAGGCTACGTTGCGCCAGACGGCCTGAACAACAGCGTGAAAAACTACGTTGAAGCGAACGGTGGCGTAAGCTGGACGCCAGTGAAGCCGGTGACGCTGAAGGTGGGTTATCGTCACGTGAGCGTTGATGGTAAAGACGGTCGTCCTAACCACACGCTGATTGACGGCGCATATGTTGGCGGTGGCGTGTCCTTCTAAGCCTGTTTGCCCGTTTCGCCCGGCGGCGCTACGCTTGCACGGGCCTACAATGAAGGGTGCAATTTATGAATATTATTGCACCTTGTAGGCCGGGTAAGCGCAGCGCCACCCGGCAAAAAAGGCGATGAGACTGTTAATAAAAAAAAACCTGCCGGATGGCAGGTTTTTTTATGTCCGACATTACTTGCGAACGACCACCAGCTTCTGGTTCACAAACTCTTTGATCCCCAGGTCCGACAGCTCGCGTCCGTAACCCGAACGTTTTACGCCGCCGAACGGCAGTTCTGCCGCCGTATCGGTGAGCCAGTTGATGTACACCATCCCGGTCTCAATACGCGATGCCATCTTCTTCGCGCGCTCAATATCCTGGCTGAACACCGCTCCGCCCAGGCCGTAGTGGGAGTCGTTCGCCAGCGCGACCGCCTCGTCGTCGTTTTTCACCACGTAAATCTGCGCTACCGGGCCAAAGAACTCTTCGAAGTACGCCGGGTTGTCGCGTGAGATGTTGGTCAGGATGGTCGGCTCAAAGAAGCTCCCGTCTCGCTGCACAGGTTTGCCGCCATAGTGCAGCGTAGCGCCGTTTTTCACCGCCTCGTTAACCTGTTTGGTCAACGTGTCGAGCGCGTCTTTAGAGGACAGCGGCCCCAGCGTGGTGCTTTCGTCCAGCGGATCGCCAATCTTCACCTGCTTAAATGCCTCGGTGAATTTGCTCAGGAAGGCATCGGCAATCTTTTCATGCAGGATAAAGCGCTTCGCCGCGGTACAGACCTGCCCGGCGTTGTTGAGCCGCGCGTTAACGCCGATCTTCACCGCCTTATCCAGGTCCGCATCGTCGAGCACCACGAATACGTCGTTACCGCCAAGCTCCAGCGTGGATTTCTTAATGTGCTTCGCCGCCTGGGCCGCTACCACGCTGCCCGCTTTTTCTGAACCGGTTAGCGCCGCGCCCTGTACGCGATCGTCAGCGATGATGTTCGCCACCTGATCGGACGAGATAAACAGGTTGGTCCACGCCCCTTCCGGCGCGCCCGCCTCACGCACCAGATGGGCGAAGGTTTCCGCACAGTGCGGCACAATGCTGGCGTGTTTAGCGATGACAGGGTTACCCGCCGCCAGGTTTGGCGCCAGAACGCGCATCAGCTGATAGTACGGGAAGTTCCATGGTTCGACGGCCATCAGCACGCCGATGGGGTGATGTTCAACCCATGCTTCCCCGAGTTCAGAGTCATACTTCACCGGGGCCAGGAACTGCTTCGCGTTGTCCGCATAGTAGCGGGCGATTTGCGCGCACAGCTTCACCTCGCCGCGGCTCTGTTCGATGAGCTTACCCATCTCCTGGCTGGCGATTTTCGCCAGCTCCTCCACGCGTTCGTCGATCAGGTCCGCCAGCTTATGCAGTACCGGCAGGCGCTGGCTTATGTCGCCTTTCGCCCAGTCGGAGTGATAGAGCGCATCGGCTGCCTTCAGCGCCGCTTCAACATCTGCGTCATTGTGGGAGGGATATTCTTTGATGAGCTGGTTAGTGGCAGGATTTACTGTCTGATAAGCCATATCGAATCTCCATGTTTTACCGCTTAGGGTATTAAGGGTAGTCAACATGACTGGCTATGGACGTAAAGTTGGGTATATCCGGAAGGTTCTGAGTAAAGCGATGCCATACCGTGGCTGGCGTGGTATAAAAAACCTTCATAAGGAGTTGCTATGACCGATACCCGCCGCATCCGTCAGACCTTTCACCGCGCCTCGGGCCTTGAACTACGCAGCACGTGGCAGAGCATGCAGGCGTACAAACGCCATTGCCACCCTCAGCTCTCCATCGGCGCAATTGTGGAAGGCCAGACATGCTGCGTGTGTAATGGCAGAGAATACATCCTCCAGCCCGGGGACCTGATTGTGATCCCGGCTTATGTCCCACACAGCTGCAACCCTGTTGCCGGGCAGCCGCGTAGTTATCATATGCTTTATATCGATACGGACCTTCCCCTTGCGGTTCAGGTGATTCGCAACGCTACGCTGTTTATGTATTATCGGGAAGTTGTTGAGAGGATGTCCCCTGCGTCCGTGGACAAGCTGCTTGCTGCCCTTCCCCATTGCATGGATGAGGCAGAAAAGCCTGGATCAACCAGCCAGCAGGTTCAGCAGGCATTTCTTTCCAGTCTTTCCAGCCCGCCTTCCCTCGACGCACTTGCGCAACGATTCTCGCTGCGAAAGGAGACGCTGATCCGTACCTTCAAGAAGGACACGGGCCTGACGCCTGGCAGCTTCCTCAATATCTCCCGCGTAGAGTACGCCAAAGCGCGGCTGCGTGCCGGGGATGATATCGCCGATGTCGGCTACCAGAGCGGGTTTGCCGACCAGAGCCATTTTCATAAGACCTTTGTGCGCTACACCGCCGCCACACCGCGCCAGTACGCTACGGGCCGATCAATATCAGACAATAAATAGGTTCTGTGTTTTCGTAGTCTGGCCCCAGTTTTGCATTCTGAGGTCGCTATGGAACTGTTCTTCCCTTCCGCTTTTCTCGCCCTGGCGCTGGCGCATTTTGTTGCCCTGTTAAGCCCGGGCCCGGATTTTTTCCTGCTGATGGGCTACGCCGCCCGCTACCGACTGCGCGGCAGCGCCGGATTGTGCATCGGGATAGCGGCAGGAAATGGGCTTTACATTTTGCTGGTCATTATGGGATGGAGCGCGCTGCGTCAGTTCGCGTGGCTGTTCACGTTGATTGAATTATCCGGCGCACTGTATTTGCTCTGGATCGGCTCGCATCTTGTACGCAGCCGACCGCAGACGCTGACGCTAAATGAAACACATGAGCGCTGCCCCTCGCTGCGTAAGCAGATCCTGCTGGGGCTGGGCTCGGCGCTGTTGAATCCCAAAAACGCGTTGTTCTACCTGGCGCTGATGACGGCGTTACTCGGGCCGGACGTCACGCTGCTTCAGCAGGCGACCTGCGGCGTCTGGATGGTGATGGTAGTACTGGTATGGGATTTTGCGCTGGTGTCGCTGATGGGGTTACCGGCGGTTCAGCGAAAGCTCAGCCGTTCGCTCTGGCTGATAGAGCGCACGGCGGGGGTGGTATTGATGGGGTTTGGTGGGTGGGTGCTGTGGCGGTTTTTGCACTTTTCCCCCGTATCCCTCTATCCTTAACCCATGGAAAAACATACCGAACTCAAACGCGCCAAGCTTCTCGCGCTGTCGCTGCTGCTGATTGCCGCTGCGGCCTTTATCACTACCCTGTTCCTGCCGCAAACCTTCTGGGTACGCGGCGCAAAAGCTATTGCCGAGGCGGCGATGGTCGGCGCGCTGGCGGACTGGTTTGCCGTTGTCGCGCTGTTCCGCCGGGTGCCAATTCCCTTTATCTCGCGCCATACGGCGATTATCCCGCGCAATAAGGACCGCATCGGCGACAATCTTGGCCAGTTCGTGCAGGAAAAGTTTCTGGATACCCAGTCGCTGGTCGCATTAATTCGCCGCTACGAGCCGGCCCAGATGATTGGTGCCTGGTTCAGCAAGCCCGACAACGCCCAGCGCGTCGGGCTGCATTTGATGCAGGTGATGAGCGGTTTTCTTGAGCTGACTGACGACGGGCGCATTCAGCGCCTGCTCAAACGCGCGGTGCATAAGGCTATCGACAAGGTCGATTTAACCGAGACCAGCGCCGTCATGCTGGAAAGCATGACCAAAAACAACCGTCACCAGGTGCTGCTGGACGCCATCATCAACCGTCTGATTACCCTGATTCAGCGCGAGAGCACGCGGGAATTTATCTCTGACCAGATCGTCCACTGGCTGAAGACCGAGCATCCGCGCAAGGCGATGGTGCTGCCCACCGAGTGGCTGGGCGATCAGAGCGCAGAGATGGTGTCGAACGCGGTGAACACGCTGCTGGATGATATCAGCCACGACCGCACGCACCAGATCCGTCGGGCATTTGACCGCGCCACGCTGAAGTTCATCGACAACCTGAAAAACGACCCGGAGATGACGGCCAAAGCCGACAATATCAAGCACTATCTGAAGAATGATGAAGCATTTAACCGCTACCTGGGTGAAATGTGGGCTGACCTGCGCCAGTGGCTGAAAAATGACATGCAGAGCGACGATTCCCGCGTGAAGCAACGTATCGCCAACGCCGGGCTGTGGTTTGGTGAGACGCTGTCGAATGATGCCAGCCTGCGTGCGTCGTTGAACGAGCATCTGGAGCAGGCCGCGCACCGCGTCGCGCCGGATTTTGCTGCGTTCCTGACGCGTCATATCAGCGACACGGTGAAAAGCTGGGACGCCAAAGATATGTCACGCCAGATAGAACTCAATATCGGTAAAGATCTTCAGTTCATTCGCGTAAACGGTACCCTGGTAGGCGGAACGATTGGCCTGATCCTGTTTTTACTTTCTCAGTTGCCCGCCGTGCTGGGGCATTAATCCGCTTTTGGCGGCGCGATAACGTAGCGCGTCGCCTCGAAGCGGTTCAGGATCAGGTGCACCAGAAAGACCATCGTCAGCGTGACCACCAGCGCGAAGGTAACGGAGGTGATGCGGTACAGATCGCTGAACACCAGATCGCTGTCCGGATGCATGTTTTGCCCGAACATAATGCCGATGGTGGTAATGCTGGAAAATCCCACCCCGGCCCCGACCTTCTCCATCACGTGCAGGCGCGCGCCAAATGCCAGCCCGAGGCCGATCAGCGGCATCATCAGCAGCATATGGCTGCTGTGATCGTACAGGATAAGCTGAACGACGAGGATATAGAGACAGCCCAGCACCACGCCGACCACGCGCCAGATAGAGCTCATCACCGCGCCGCGGTAGTGCATCGGGAACAGGATCAGAATGCCCGCCATCAGCGCCGAGAGCGAATCGCTTAAGTCGCTCATCTGAAATACCACGAAAATCAGCGTCGCCACGGTGCCGGAGAGCAGCGACTCGTGGCGCACGCGGGCATCGTCTTTCTCTATCAGCGGCGGCGGCTTACGTGGCTCCACGTCCGGCAGCAGGTAATTCATCAGCGCGCTCAGACACACCGCCATCACGCTCGCTTCAATGTTGGAGAACAAAAGCGTGTGCCAGTTGGTGGTGGGGTAGCTCATAAAGTTGAGCATTACGCTCTGGCACACCACGCCCATCGAACCGAACAGAAACAGCGGCCCCTTGCTCATAAAGCGAAAGCGCATCACGTACAGGGCAAAGACCACCAGCGTCATAATGACCGGCCATTGCGACAGAAAGCCGATGATGATCACCATTTCGACGCAGTTGAGCGATGCGCTGAAGATAAACTGCTTCGCCACGTGGCGGTTAAACACCGGCACCAGCGACAGCAGCATGATCGGGTAGACCACAAAAAACACGCCGTAGCTGGTGTTGTAGAAGCTCGAAATACTGAGCGCAATCATCCCGGCAAAGACAATGCGCAGAGTCTGGCGGAAGTCGTTTGCCGTGTAGACGATGTTGCCGTGCGGGGTAAATACCCGCGCCAGGGTGCTAATAGACATAGTGAAGCAGGCTCACCAGATGGATTTGCATCCCGGAGAAGAAGCGCGCAAAGGGCCCTTCGCTGTTGTAGAGCTGCACGGTGGCGCGCGCGCCGGTCGGCAGCGACTTCGGTAAGGCTTCGTCCAGCGCCACGTGAATGCGCATTCGCTGGGCATCGCGCACCCAGCGGTTAGAGGTTTCCGGTTCAGAAAGTTGACCGTTAACGGCTTCCTGACCGGCGAGGATCCCCGCGTCACTGCTGGTCACGTGGGCGCGGAAAACCCGTCCCGGAAAGGCGTCAAACACCACGGCGGCGTCGGTCCCCTGGTGGGTATGACGCAGGCTCTTCTCGCGGAAATCCGCCACAATATCCGTCTGCGTATTCACCAGCGCCAGCGCTGCCGAACCGGACGAGGCGTAAAAACCGGGGCTTAATTGCAGATTACTCACCGTGCCGTCCGCCTCGGCGTAGACCTTCGTCCAGCCAAGATTCAGCTCCGCTTCATCCAGCGCGTTACGGTATTTTTGCAGCGTCACGTTACGGTGTTCATTCCGCTCGCCGCGCTGAATGCGCAGGTTATGAATATTCGCCTGAATCGAGCTGACGGACTGCTCGCTGCTCTGCCAGGTAGTGCGGACCTTATCCAGATCCGCCTGCGACACGTTCTGCAGGGTGCTCAGTTTCTGGTAGCGGTCGAAAGTCACTTTGTCGTTACGCGCGGTCAGCACGGCGGTCTTCAGGCTGGCCTGCGCGGCGGCGATCTGCGCGTCCAGTTGTTCGTTGGAAAGGCGAGCCTGCTCAAGCGCGATCTGCGCCGCTTCCACTTTATTGCGAAACGGGGTGTCGTCGAGCTCAAACAGCAGATCGCCTTTCTTCACCTGGCTATTGTTGTGGACATGGACCGCCGCCACATAGCCGGAGACACGGGCAGACACCGGCGTCACCACGCGCATCACGGTGGAATCCGGCGTCAGCGGGATCCAGATATCCGCGACGATAAAGTAGACAAACATCAGCAGGAAAGAGGCAATACTTACCCTTACCCAGCGGGCAAACTTTTGTTCAGGAGTCATTATTTTTCGGTCTTGTTATCTTCTTCGCGGATTGTCCGCAAATTGCAGGCGATTTGATTCAGGGTGGCGCTGAAAATGTCGAGATGTTCAGGCGCGATGTTTTGCGATACGCGCGTCTGAAGCGTCTCAATTACCTGGGTGAGCCTGTTAAGTACAGCTTTTCCCTCAGGCGTCAGCGTCAGAAGCCGGATGCGCTTGTCATACGGCGAGACGGTGCGCAGCAGGTAACCCTGTTTTTCCAGCTGTGTCAGGGTGCGCATTAGCGGCGGCAGTTCAATGCCCTGCACCTCCGCCAGCTCACTCACCGAGACGTTATCCCCGAGCTGATGCAGCTGCATCATCACCGTCCAGCTCGACTGGGTTAACCCAGTATCGAGAATGGCGTCGTCAATGACGGCACGCCACTGGCGCACGATCATCGCCATCCGCATGCCCATCGGCCTGCGGCTAAACAGTTCTTCTTCACTCATGGGGAAACCTCTCGTCACACGCGGTCACGATAATAGTTATCAGGGTAAGTATCAAGAAACGAGAAGTTAAAGCGCAGGAATTGCGAAATGAGATTCTCCCTCTCCCTGTGGGCTGAGGGTTCCCCAGTAATTTTTTTATGCAGAAGCAATAAAGTTGCTTTCTAAATGACTGAGGGCTGTCAGCGATGCCCTGGTCCGGCTGTAAATCGCTGAGGCGTTTGCCTTCC
>NZ_JBMKHQ010000008.1:0-298 GCF_049237385.1 Enterobacter cloacae complex sp. IR5412
GACCGGTAACAACGGTACCACGACCGGAGATGGAGAATACGTCTTCGATTGGCAGCAGGAATGGCTTGTCAATCGCACGCTCTGGTTCTGGGATGTAAGAATCCAGGTAGCCAGCCAGTTCGATGATTTTCTCTTCCCACTCTGCTTCGCCTTCCAGCGCTTTCAGCGCGGAACCACGAACGATTGGGGTATCGTCGCCTGGGAAATCGTACTGAGACAGCAGTTCACGAACTTCCATCTCTACCAGTTCCAGCAGCTCTTCGTCATCAACCATGTCGCATTTGTTCAGGAACACGAT
>NZ_JBMKHQ010000008.1:352-31864 GCF_049237385.1 Enterobacter cloacae complex sp. IR5412
GTCGAAAGCACGAGCAGCACCGCCGTAGGTTTTAGCCAGTACGGTAGTGATTGCAGCAGTCAGGGTAGTTTTACCATGGTCAACGTGGCCGATAGTACCAACGTTGACGTGCGGTTTTGTACGTTCAAATTTTTCTTTAGACACGGCTATATTCCTTACTATAGTGCTCTCCCCTTCGGAGAGAGCACGGGACTTAGGTTTTAATCCTGTGGATTACTTACCACGGGCTTCGATAACGGCCTGAGCAACGTTGTTCGGCGCATCATCATACTTCAGGAATTCCATAGTGTATGATGCACGACCTTTGGTCAGAGAACGCAGCTGAGTTGCATATCCGAACATTTCAGACAGCGGAACTTCAGCGTGGATCTTAACGCCAGTTACTTCGGATTCCTGACCACGCAGCATACCGCGACGACGGCTCAAGTCACCGATAACGTCACCGGTGTTCTCTTCCGGAGTTTCTACTTCAACCTTCATGATTGGCTCAAGCAGAACTGGTTTTGCTTTCTTAAAGCCTTCTTTAAAGGCAATAGACGCAGCCAGTTTAAACGCCAGTTCAGAGGAGTCAACGTCGTGGTAAGAACCGAAGTGCAGACGAACACCCATGTCTACAACCGGGTAACCAGCCAGAGGACCAGCTTTCAGCTGCTCCTGGATACCTTTATCAACGGCAGGGATGTATTCGCCAGGAATTACACCACCTTTGATGTCGTTGATGAACTCGTAACCTTTAGGGTTAGAGCCCGGCTCCAGTGGGTACATGTCGATCACAACGTGACCGTACTGACCGCGACCACCAGACTGCTTAGCGTGTTTACCTTCAACATCGGTAACTTTCGCGCGAATCGCTTCGCGGTAAGCAACCTGAGGTTTACCCACGTTCGCTTCAACGTTGAATTCACGCTTCATACGGTCAACGATGATGTCCAGGTGCAGTTCACCCATACCAGCGATGATGGTCTGGTTAGATTCTTCATCAGTCCATACGCGGAATGATGGGTCTTCTTTCGCCAGACGGCCCAGAGCCAGACCCATTTTTTCCTGGTCAGCTTTGGTTTTTGGTTCAACCGCGATGGAGATTACCGGCTCAGGGAATTCCATACGCTCCAGAATGATCGGGTGATCCGGGTCACACAGGGTGTCACCAGTAGTCACGTCTTTCAGACCGATAGCAGCAGCGATGTCGCCCGCACGAACTTCTTTGATCTCTTCACGTTTGTTAGCGTGCATCTGTACGATACGGCCAAAACGTTCACGCGCCGATTTCACGGAGTTCAGGATGGTGTCACCGGAGTTAACCACACCAGAGTAAACGCGGAAGAAGGTCAGGTTACCCACGAATGGGTCGGTAGCAATTTTGAACGCCAGCGCAGAGAACGGCTCGTCATCACTTGCGTGACGCTCAGCCGGAGTATCTTTACCGTCGTCCAGGATGCCGTTGATCGCAGGAACGTCAACCGGGGATGGCAGGTAGTCAACTACCGCATCCAGCATTGCCTGAACACCTTTGTTCTTGAACGCAGAACCACAGGTTACCAGGATGATTTCGTTGTTCAGAACACGCTGACGCAGAGCAGATTTGATCTCTTGCTCAGTCAGTTCTTCACCACCCAGGTATTTCTCCATCAGCTCTTCAGAAGCTTCTGCTGCGGATTCGATCAGGTTCTGGTGCCATTCGTCAGCCAGGTCCTGCATCTCTGCCGGGATATCTTCGTATTCGAAGGTAACGCCCGCATCTGCTTCGTTCCAGTTGATGGCTTTCATTTTCACCAGGTCGATAACACCGGTGAAGCCTTCTTCAGCACCAATTGCCAGCTGAAGCGGAACAGGGTTCGCGCCCAGACGGGTTTTGATCTGGCCAACAACTTTCAGGAAGTTAGCACCCATACGGTCCATTTTGTTAACGAACGCGATGCGTGGAACTTTATATTTGTTAGCCTGACGCCATACGGTTTCAGACTGTGGCTGAACACCACCAACTGCGCAATAAACCATTACCGCGCCGTCAAGAACACGCATGGAACGTTCTACTTCGATGGTGAAGTCAACGTGCCCTGGGGTGTCGATGATGTTTACGCGATGCGGTTCGTACTGCTTAGCCATACCTGACCAGAAAGCAGTAGTCGCTGCGGAGGTGATAGTAATACCACGCTCCTGCTCCTGTTCCATCCAGTCCATGGTGGCTGCGCCGTCATGAACTTCACCGATTTTATGGTTTACACCGGTGTAGAACAGAATACGTTCGGTAGTAGTGGTTTTACCGGCGTCGATGTGCGCACTGATACCGATGTTACGGTAGCGTGCGATGGGTGTTGTACGAGCCATTTGATTCCTCGTTTATATCTTTAGGCGTTCAGTTAAGTTACCCAGAGCGGGCGGCTTCTCTGAAGCGCCCGCCTGGTGACTACGACTCCGAAGGGATTACCAACGGTAGTGTGCGAACGCCTTGTTGGCTTCTGCCATACGGTGAACGTCTTCACGTTTCTTAACTGCAGTACCTTTGTTTTCTGCAGCATCAGAAAGTTCGTTCGCCAGACGCAGAGCCATGGATTTATCACCGCGTTTACGAGCAGCTTCAACGATCCAACGCATTGCCAGAGCATTACGACGAACCGGACGAACTTCAACTGGAACCTGATAAGTAGAACCACCAACGCGGCGAGACTTAACTTCTACAGTCGGGCGCACGTTGTCGAGAGCGACTTCGAAAGCTTCCAGTTCATTTTTACCAGAACGCTGAGCCAGGGTCTCCAGCGCGCTGTATACGATTGCTTCTGCAGTAGATTTTTTACCATCTACCATCAGGATATTTACAAATTTTGCCAGCAGTTCTGATCCGAATTTCGGATCTGGAAGAATTTTACGCTGACCAATGACGCGACGACGTGGCATGGGATTACTCCGTTGTTAATTCAGGATTGTCCAAAACTCTACGAGTTTAGTTTGACATTAAGATAAATCAGTTTGGCCTTACTTAACGGAGAACCATTAAGCCTTAGGACGCTTCACGCCGTACTTGGAGCGAGCCTGCTTACGGTCTTTAACACCTGAGCAGTCCAGCGCACCACGAACGGTGTGGTAACGAACACCCGGAAGGTCTTTAACACGACCGCCACGGATCAGGATCACGGAGTGCTCCTGAAGGTTGTGACCTTCACCACCGATGTAGGAAGTCACTTCGAAACCGTTAGTCAAACGCACACGGCATACTTTACGCAGTGCGGAGTTTGGTTTTTTAGGAGTGGTGGTATATACACGAGTACATACGCCACGTTTCTGCGGGCAGGCTTCCAGCGCAGGCACGTTGCTTTTTGCAACTTTGCGTGCACGTGGTTTGCGTACCAGCTGGTTAACTGTTGCCATTAAATAGCTCCTGGTTTTAGCTTTTGCTTCGTAAACACGTAATAAAACGACCTCATACAATATGAGGACGCGAAATTTTAGGGCTACGTCGAAAAGGTGTCAAGAAATATACAGCGATCTCAAATCACCAGTTCATTTGACTGGCGTGCGTCACAGTAAGATTGACGAAATCAGTATAGCCAACCACGTCAATTTTGGCTGAAATTTGACCAGAAAGACCCCGCGCATCCAGATCCTCTTTAAGCGCAGAGACTGTTATGGGGGCATTAGCGAGGATTTCAACAAAACGGCTGCCATCAAGCGCCGCGAGCACGCCATCCTGAATCAGCAGCAGATCATCGCCTTCGCGCAGCATGCTCAGTAACGTGTCGATATCGCATTGCCACGGTGAACGGCTCAGGGTATGGAGCATGACAGCCTCAGAAAGTCAGAACGGTATCGTAGTGAGAAAGTTGTTCGCGCAGCGCAGAAGATGTCAGGATCGTCACGTCCAGCACGAACGGTATTTTCTCATTTAACCCACGAGCGGCCAGCGAGTCGGCGCACACATAGAAGGTTTCAATGTCATAGAGCGGCAGAACTTTAAAGGTCGCAATGTAGTCGCGCGCAAGAATAGCCTGCGGTTGTTGGCCTGCCAGAAGCTGGAATACGCCATCGCCTAAAAAGAAGACGCCAATATCTTCGGTTAGAGCCGAGGTCGCGAGCAATGCATCCAGCCCTTCCCGGCCTGAAGCGCTGCCATGCGGGGCAGAAGTAAAAACAAACGCTACGCGCTTCATCAAAATTGCACCACTCTGTCGCAGGTCAACGCCGCCTGTGCTAATGCGCCTAATCCGCTGAGCGAAAAGCCCGGTTGCAGGTTAGCCCCTGCCAGACCAAGGCGTTCGGCTTCAGTCGCATCCGTCACGCCGCGACGCAGTGCCGCCGCGACGCAGATATGCAGGTCGACGCCCTGCGTTTCGTTTAATTTTTGCCAGGCGCGCACAAGGTCAAACTCATCGCTCGCCGGGGACGTAAACTGGTTCGCGTTATAGACCCCTTCACGATAGAAGAAGACGCTTGCCAGTTCATGACCGGCATCAAGCAGCGCATGGGCAAACTGTAGCGCGCTGCTGGCCTGCTGGGTACCGTACGCCGGGCCCGTCACCATTAACGCAAAACGCATTACTTGTCTTGCCCCAGGAAGTCGCCGCTTTTGAACTGGCGAATATAGAGGTAAACCGTGTGTTTGGAGATATTCAGGCGATCGGCCACCTGGTTGATGGCATCTTTGATATCAAAAATCCCTTTCTCATAGAGGTTCAGGACGATCTGACGATTCTTGGCGTTGTTGGATACGTTGCGATCGGCATTCACCTCTTCAATGGTGAACTCCAGCGTCTGTGTCACGAGATCCTCAACAGAAGAGGCAAAGTTCACCGATGAGCCCACGTCCGGCGTTTCTGGCGGGATGAAGGTGCTCATGATTTGCGAGAATGGCACATCAAGGTTCATGTTGATGCACAGCAAACCGATTACCCGGTGTTCGCGGTTTCGAATCGCGATAGTTTCTGATTTCATCAGCACGCCGCTTTTGGCGCGGGTGAAATAGCATTTTGAGACGCTGCTGTCCGCGCCGGTCATGTCATGCAACATACGCAATGCAAGGTCGGTGATTGGCGAACCAATTTTACGGCCAGTGTGCTCACCATTCGCAATGCGGATAGCGGAACACTTAAGATCTTGCAGGGAATGCAATACGATTTCGCAGTGGGAACCAATGAGCATCGCTAACCCGTCCACTACCGCTTCGTAGGATTTCAGAATATCGAAGTCGGTCTGGTCAAATGGACGTTGATCCAGCAAATCAAGTTCACTGGTTTCGTTGGTTAAAAGCGACCTGGACATGAAAAAAACACTCCTTTTCAGGAGCCTGTCGTTAGGTTTTCAGGGCAGGCTCATTATCTACACGGACAACTAAATTAATACAGCGTGTATAACGCTTTCCAGTGTTAATTATATCTGCCCCACAATAAAAAAACCGCCGCCTGTAAAGGCGGCGGTTTTTTTCAGCATTACTTCTTAGCTGCTGCGGCTTTGTCGTCAGCCGGTGCGTCTGTTTTCGCATCCGCTTTCGGCGCCGGTTTGATGTCCAGCAGTTCTACATCAAATACCAGCGTAGAGTTAGCCGGGATACCCGGAACGCCGGTTTTGCCGTAAGCCAGATCCGGTGGGATGACCAGCTTGATTTTACCGCCTTTCTTGATGTTCTTCAGGCCTTCGGTCCAGCCCGGGATCACACCGTCGAGACGGAAGGAGAGAGGCTCACCGCGAGTATAAGAGTTATCGAACTCTTTACCGTCGATCAGCGTACCTTTGTAGTTAACTACAACGGTGTCGCTGTCTTTAGGCGCGTCGCCGGTACCTTCTTTCTCAACTTTATAGATCAGGCCAGTAGAAGACGTTTTAACGCCTTTCTCTTTAGCGAACTTATCGCGGTAGGCTTTGCCTTTCGCTTCGTTATCTTTAGCGTCTGCTTCCATCTTGGTCTGAGCGGCGCCTTTCACGCGCGCTTCAAACGCTTGCAGAGTCTGCTCGATTTCCTGGTCAGACAGTTTGCTCTTGTCTGCGAACGCATCCTGAACCCCTGCGATCAGCTGATTTTTGTCCAGTTTGATGCCCAGTTTCTCTTGTTCTTTCAGAGAGTTTTCCATGTAACGGCCCAGAGACGCGCCGAGTGCGTAGGCGGATTTCTGGTCGTCATTCTTGAATGCCGCTTTGCTGTCTGTAGTCGCAGCAGGCTTCGCAGCAGTATCAGCAGCGAAAGACAGCGGCGCATTGAGCGCTACAGCCATAGTGGTCGCCAGCAGCGTAACTTTAAACAGTGATTTCATCCATATCTCCAGGACCTGAGGTCTCTCACCCCAGTGTTAAATGTAAATGAGTGACGTACTATAAAACGTTGTGGAAGAAATCTACAGACAGACTCCCCCGAATGTCGCTTCTTTTCAGACTATTTTTGTTTAAATAAGTTTCTTGTCAGGGAGATGGATACTGTACTTAAGGAAAAAGTCAGATAAACTTCGCCGCCGCTGGTCCATTATGGCGCATGAGAGATAAACGAGGTGAATGATGAAGGATACAACGATCGAAGCGAGACTGGCTGAGCTGGAAAGCCGCCTGGCTTTTCAGGACATCACCATCGAAGAACTGAACCAGACCGTGACGGCTCATGAGCTTGAAATGGCAAAAATGCGCGATTTGATGCGACTTCTCACTGAAAAAGTGAAGGCAACGCAGTCGTCGCACATCGCCTCTCAGGCTGAAGAGACGCCACCACCTCATTATTGAGGCGTAAAAAAAGCGGGATTATCCCGCTTTTTTATTTTCCGCAGTACGGAATCAGTGGCAGCCGCAGCCGCCGTTACCGCAACCACCTTTACCGTGGCCGTGGTCATGACCATGATCGTGGCCGTGACCACCGCAGCAGCCGTCGTGGCCGTGATCGTGGTCATGGTCGTGACCGTGCGCACCATGAACGTGGCCATGAGCCAGCTCTTCTTCGGTCGCTTCACGGATAGCAACAACTTCTACGTTGAACTTCAGGTTCTGACCAGCCAGCATGTGGTTGCCGTCAACCACAACGTGGTCGTCTTCAACTTCTGTGATTTCAACCGGAACCGGACCCTGGTCAGTTTCAGCCAGGAAGCGCATGCCAACCTGCAACTCGTCAACGCCCATGAACACGTCTTTAGGAACGCGCTGAACCAGGTTGTCATCATACTGACCGTAAGCGTCGTTCGCGCCGACAGCAACGTCGAATTTGTCGCCAACTTCATGACCTTCCAGCGCCGTTTCCAGGCCGGAAATCAGGGAACCGTGACCATGCAGGTAGTCCAGCGGCGCACTCACCGGAGACTCATCAACCAACACACCGTCTTCTGTACGTACCTGATAGGCCAGGCTGACCACCAGGTCTTTTGCTACTTTCATGATATCTCCTGAGCGTGGGAAAATTGCTGGCGCAGATTGTAGCGGAATTCTGCACCCGTGTACCCTTAAGCTTAAAAAAACTCAGAGCATATCGCTAGTCTGGATGAAAAATGCCGATCACTTGCTCTTCTTTGCGAACGTGATCGCGGGCTTCTTTGTCGACCTCACGCATCTGGTGACCGCACTTAACACATTCAACAATATCGATATTATTCTCCCGCCACATGGCCAGCGTATCTTGCGCCTGGCAGGACGGGCATTTTGCGCCCGCGATAAAGCGTTTACGTAAAGCCATCTTTCGTTACCCTTTATTCAAATTCATCCCAGCCGTCGAGCTGGCGTCGTTCCTGTTGCATCTCACGCTGGAAGATCTCCTCCAGTTCGCGACGCGCTTCCCGCACGCGGGAGATCTGCGCCGTGTCGCTGTGCACAGGCATCAGTTCACGCAGCATTCGCATATCCAGCCGGCGGAAATGCATCTGGGCGCGTTGCGCCTGGTGAGGATGCATACCCAGCGAAACCAGCGCCTTGCGCCCCAGCTCCAGCGCGCTGGAGAAGGTTTCGCGGGAGAAGTGTTTCACACCCGCCTGCAAAAGTTCGTGAGCCTCAACACGTCCGCGCGCACGCGCCAGAATATGCAGATGCGGGAAATGCTGCTGGCACAGCTCCACCAGCTTCATTGTGTCTTCCGGATCGTTACAGGTAATGACGATGGACTCCGCAGCCTCTGCCCCCGCCGAGCGCAACAGCTCAAGCTGCGTCGCATCCCCGTAGTACACCTTATAACCATATTTGCGCATCAGGTTGACGGCGCTGATATCGCGCTCCAGCACCGTAATGCGCATTTTATTTGCCATCAACAGGCGACCAATCACCTGTCCGAAGCGGCCAAAGCCCACGACGATCACCTGCGGTTTATCATCTTCCACCCACGGCGCTTCGTCTTCATCGTCTGCGGGATTCAGGCGGCGCGACAGCAGTTTGTCCACCAGCTTCATCAGCAGCGGCGTGGTCATCATCGACAGCGTGACCGTCACCAGTAGCAGCGCCATCTGGTCATCTTTGAACAGCTTCTGAGACGACGCAGTGGAAAACAGCACAAACGCAAACTCTCCGCCCTGACTTAACACGCTGGAAAACTGCATCCTTTCCGAGCTGCGCAGCCCGTAAATCCGCGCGAGGAGATACAGCACCAGCGTTTTGACCGCCACCAGCACGGCGACACTCGCAATAACCCACAGCAGATGGGTATAGAGCACGCCAAGATTAAGCGCCATACCCACCGAGATAAAGAACAGCCCTAACAGCAGCCCCTTAAACGGATCGATGGCGGTTTCCAGCTCGTGGCGGTACTCGCTTTCCGCAAGCAGCACCCCGGCGATAAACGTCCCGAGCGCCATCGACAGCCCCAGCGCATCCATAAACAGCGCTGAACCAAGCACCAGCAGCAGCGTTGCGGCGGTGAAGACCTCGCGTACGCCGGATGCGGCAATAAACCGGAACACTGGACGCAGTAAAAACCGTCCGCCGATCAGCATCCCCGCGAAGGCCAGCACCTTCATGGAGATCTTCATCCAGTCGAAATGATCGTCTCCGGAGCCTGCCAGCAGCGGCACCAGCGCCAGCGCCGGGATCACCGCTAAATCCTGGAACAGCAGCACCGAAAAGCCCAGTTGCCCCGCCTCGTTGCGGTTCATCCCTTTGTCGCGCATCAGCTGAAGCGCCATCGCCGTCGACGACATTGCAAGACCGATCCCGCCAATCACCGCGGCCTGCCAGGAAAACTGCGTCAGCATCAGCAGGCCCGCCAGAATGGCGGCGCTGAGCAACACCTGCGCCGCCCCGACGCCAAAAATAGATTGCCGCAGTTGCCACAGCTTGGACGGATTAAGCTCAAGCCCGATGATAAACATCAGGAACACCACGCCCAGCTCGGAGAAGTGGAGAATTTCATCCACATCGCTGATAAACCCAAGCCCCCAGGGACCAATGGCTATCCCCGCCAGCAAATAGCCCAGCACCGCGCCAATGCCGAGACGCGCGGCAAGGGGGACCGCGACGACGGCGGCAAACAAAAACAGCACCCCGGCGAGGAGTAAATTCGAACCGTCCATTAGCGTCCTCCCGCCGGAATCGGTGACGCCAGCCATTCGCCATAGGCCCTGGCATGGCTCGCCAGCGCTTTCGGATCCTGCCGCCGTGCCCAGTAGATAATAATCGGGCTCATCCAGTGCATACGGCACATCGCCGCCGTCAGCTCAAACGGCCGCAGAATGTCGCTCATGGGGTAACGGTTCAGCCCGTCGTGACGGTAAGCGCTTTCCGGCTCACCGGTGGTGATGACACTCCGCCAGTACTTTCCCGCCAGCTGGTTGCCCCCCACCCCGCTGGAAAAGCCCCGGCTCAGCACGCGGTCCAGCCACTCTTTCAGCAGCGCCGGACAGCTATAGGTATAAAGCGGATGCTGGAACACAATCACGTCGTGCTGACGCAGCAGTTCCTGCTCGTAAGGAATATCAATAAAGAAATCGGGGTAGTGCGCGTAGAGATCGTGCACCGTTACGTTACTGAGCTGTGTGGCCGGCTTAAGCAGCACCCGGTTTGCCACCGAGTCCTGTGATTCCGGATGGGCATACAGCAGCAGCACTTTCGCTGTCTGAGACATCACTCCCCTCCCGGTTCTGTTTTTGTGTATTGTTGTCGTTTTGGGCTACCATGGCGGCCCGGTGGGGAAATTGGCCCACACCTTACATTATCATAATGACAAATTAACATAGTCGGAACATACGGCGCTTCTATGATTGTTTTCTCCTCGTTACAAATTCGTCGCGGCGTGCGCGTCCTGCTGGATAACGCGACTGCTACCATCAACCCGGGCCAGAAAGTGGGGCTGGTCGGCAAAAACGGCTGCGGTAAATCCACCCTGCTGGCACTGCTGAAAAACGAGATAAGCGCGGATGGCGGGAACTTTACCTTCCCGGGCAACTGGCAGCTCGCCTGGGTAAACCAGGAGACCCCCGCGCTGAGCGAACCGGCGCTCGACTATGTTATCGACGGCGACCGTGAATACCGCAAGCTCGAAGCGGAGCTCAACGCCGCCAACGAGCGCAACGACGGCCACGCCATCGCCACCGTCCACGGCAAGCTGGACGCCATCGACGCCTGGACCATTCGCTCCCGCGCCTCCAGCCTGCTGCACGGCCTGGGCTTCAGCAACGAACAGCTTGAACGCCCGGTGAGCGATTTCTCGGGTGGCTGGCGTATGCGCCTTAACCTGGCGCAGGCGCTGATCTGCCGCTCTGACCTCCTGCTGCTCGATGAACCGACCAACCACCTCGATCTCGATGCGGTTATTTGGCTGGAGAAGTGGCTCAAGAGCTATCAGGGCACTCTGATTCTGATCTCCCACGACCGCGACTTCCTCGACCCGGTGGTGGATAAAATCATTCATATCGAACAGCAAAGCCTGTTCGAGTACACCGGCAACTACAGCTCTTTCGAGCGCCAGCGCGCGACGCGCCTCGCCCAGCAGCAGGCGATGTATGAAAGCCAGCAGCAGCGCGTGGCGCACCTGCAAAGCTTTGTGGATCGCTTCAAGGCCAAGGCGTCAAAAGCCAAGCAGGCGCAGAGCCGCGTCAAAATGCTGGAACGCATGGAGATGATCGCCCCCGCGCACGTGGATAACCCGTTCCACTTCAGCTTCCGCGAGCCGGAGAGCCTGCCGAACCCGCTGCTGAAGATGGAAAAAGTGAGCGCGGGCTATGGCGATCGCATTATTCTCGACTCTATCAAGCTCAACCTGGTGCCGGGTTCACGCATCGGTCTGCTGGGGCGTAACGGCGCCGGTAAATCGACGCTGATCAAGCTGCTGGCGGGCGAGCTTAACCCGGTCAGCGGCGAAATCGGGCTGGCGAAGGGCATCAAGCTTGGCTACTTCGCTCAGCATCAGCTGGAATTTTTACGCGCCGATGAATCGCCGATCCAGCACCTGGCGCGCCTGGCGCCGCAGGAGATGGAGCAGAAGCTGCGCGACTACCTCGGCGGCTTTGGCTTCCAGGGCGATAAGGTGACTGAAAATACAGCGCGTTTCTCCGGCGGCGAAAAAGCGCGTCTGGTGCTGGCGCTGATCGTCTGGCAGCGTCCAAACCTGCTGCTGCTCGATGAACCGACCAACCACCTCGATCTCGACATGCGTCAGGCGCTGACCGAAGCGCTGATCGAGTTCGAAGGGGCGCTGGTTGTCGTTTCGCACGATCGCCACCTGATCCGCTCCACCACCGACGATCTCTATCTGGTTCACGGCGGCAAAGTGGAACCGTTCGACGGCGACCTGGAAGATTACCAGCAGTGGCTGACGGACGTGCAGAAGCAGGAAAACCAGCCGGAAGAGTCAGCGAAAGACAACGCCAACAGCGCCCAGGCGCGTAAAGACCAGAAGCGCCGTGAAGCGGAACTGCGCACCCAGACTCAGCCGCTGCGTAAAGAGATTACCCGTCTCGAAAAAGAGATGGAAAAGCTTAACGCCACGCTTGCCGCCGTCGAAGAGAAGCTGGGCGACAGCGAACTGTACGATCAGAGCCGCAAAGCGGAGCTGACGGACTGTCTGCAAACGCAGGCGAAAACCAAATCCAGTCTCGAAGAGTGCGAAATGGCATGGCTGGACGCGCAGGAACAGCTGGAAGCGATGCTGCAAGCCGACTAACACGCCGGGAGGGTTATGGGCTTCGATACCACGAGCGAGATTACATTCCGTAAGCTCAGCATCTTCATGACGTTCATGGACAAGGGCAATATCGCACGTACCGCCGAAACGCTCGGCCTGAGCGGTGTCAGCGTGCACCGCGCGCTGCATACCCTCGAAGAGAACGTCCGCTGCCCGCTCTTTGCTCACAAAGGGCGTAACCTGATTGCCCTCCCCTCCGCGTGGACGCTGCTGGAGTATTGTCAGGAGGTGATGCAGGTGATGGAGCGCGGACTGGAAGAGTCGCGCAAGATTGCCGGTATCGGCCAGGGACGGTTGCGCGTCGGTACGCTTTACTCGCTGACGCTGGAAACCGTGCCGCGCCTGATAATGGGCATGAAGCTGCGCCGTCCGGATCTGGAGATGGATCTGACGATGGGCTCGAACGAAACCCTGCTCCATATGCTGGATGAGGGTTCGCTGGATGCGATTTTAATCTCTATCTCCGAGAGCGATATCGACCGTAACAGCCTCGAAGTGCTGCCCCTGTTCCATGACGATATTTTCCTTGCCGCACCGGCCTCTGCCACGCTGAATACCAGCGGTCCCGCCGATCTGCGTGACTATAAAGATCAGAAGTTTGTCGCCCTCGCGGAAGGGTTCGCCACTTACGCCGGGTTTCAGGAAGCGTTTCATATTGCCGGTTTCGAGCCGGAGATTGTGACGCGGGTAAACGATATTTTCTCGATGCTGAGCCTGGTGCAGGCGGGGGTCGGGTTTACGCTGATGCCGGGCAGGATGAAGAAAGTGTACGAAAATTCGGTGCAGCTACTGAAGCTGGCACAGCCGTACCAGATGCAGCAGCTGATTGCGATCGTCTTTGCCCGCAACCGCGAGCAGGATCCGAGCCTGCGGGCATTGGCCGCGGAAGGGCGGATGTACGCCAGAAGTTTGCAGGACGGAGCCTGAGGCCTTGCCGGGTGGCGACGCGTTGCGTCTTACCCGGCCTACAAAATAATACAACCGAACCCGTAGGCCCGGTAAGGCGCAGCCGCCACCGGGCAATAAAACTCACGCACGAAGCCGCCCCGCCAGATGCACCGCCACGTCCACCCCGCTGCGCTCCAGCGAAATGGATTCGCCTTCCCACGCCGCCTGCCGCGTCAGGCAGGTTAATATGCCTCCCGGCGGCATCTCAATCGCCAGCCGCGCTTCACGCTCGTTAGCGGAAATCACCGCCTCCTGCCAGCGCACGGTTCGCGCCATGTTCATTGCCAGATCGTCGGCAATTTTCTCCGGCTGCCAGAGCACGCGTCCGGTACTGCCGCTCAGGTACGCGCAGCGGGGACGGGAAAGCGTGACCGATTCAAACGCCGCTGCCAGCTTCTTCGCCGGTTCCGCCAGCAGCGCGCAGTGCGATGGCACGCTCACCGCCAGCCGTTTGGCCTTGCTTGCACCCTTCGCCAGCGCGCGCTCCGCCACCTGCGCCATACCGTCATCGGTTCCGGCAATCACGATCTGCGTTTCGGCGTTCAGGTTAGCGATATAGGTTCCAGTCCCCTGAATCAGGTTTTCCACCTGCGGCAGGGTCAACCCCATAATCGCCGTCAGGCCGTAGCCGTGCGGATACGCCTGCTCCATCAAATCACCGCGCAGCGCCACCAGCTTCAGCGCATCTGTAAAGTCCAGCGAGCCTGCGATAACCGCCGCAGGATAAGCGCCAATGGACAGACCGCTGACAATATCCGGCGACACGCCGCGACGTTCCAGCTCGCGCGCCCAGGCCACGCCGGCAATCAGCAGTGAAAGCTGAACCGCACGGGTGTGGGTTAACGAGGATGCGCTGTCCAGGGTATCGACTTCCGCCCCCAGCACAGCACGGGCCTGCTCCAGCTCCGTTCCCGGCAGGTTTTGCAGCATACCTTCGTGCTGTGTGCCCTGCCCCGGAAAGGTAAACAGTATTTTCATTACTCCTCCCTGTGCCATGGATCCGCTACCAGGCGCGGTCCACATTGCGTTTTTAGCAGCGTTTTGCCGTCGCGTAACCATTCTGCCAGCGCGAATCCGCCCTCGGGCGTGTCCACCTGCGTATCCACCCGGCACAACGCACGGCTGAGCTGAGCCTGCCAGTCAGTAAACGCCTCAGGGGAAACGGTACGCGGGGCGCGGATCAGCAGATCGAGATCGCTGTCGGCGTGGATCACCGGAATGCCGGTCGCCAGCGCATAACCCGTACTGCCGGTTATCCCCCACGTCCACGGCCACGACTGCTGCGCAAGCTGAAGAGCCACCTGAACCGGCGGCTGAGTGACAAACGGCGAACGCAGCAGGTCGGCGGCAACGCTCAACTCTTCGGGCGACACCACGCGCAACACGTTCTCAGGCTTCACCCATCCGGCCGCCCGCTGGTCGCGGCGCAATCCGCGCACGCCAACGGGAATACGGCCTTCATTATCAACATCACGCCGCACCACTACCGGTAGCCCGGTATGCCAGGCCGCGTCTACCCAGGATTCGGTAATCCCTTCCAGAGCGTCGCGCGCGGTAAGCCAGATGAGGTCGTGTGGGCGTAATGTTGTGGTCATAATTACATTCCTGAAGTCAGCGAGATAAACAGCGGCAGCGACAGGATACACAGTATGGAGCTCAACAGCAGCACGGCTTCAGCATCCGGCGACTGCACGCCAAAGCGGTTTCCGAACACCACGCCAAAGAAGCCCGCAGACAGCGCAATCATCAGGATGGCGGTGATCGCCACGGAGCCGTGCAGACCGAAGATTAAAACGATACCCCAGGCAATCGCTGGCTGGATCAGCAGCTTGGCGATAGTGGAAGTGATCACCATGGTGTTGATCTGAAGCTTACGCGCGGAGAGGATCACCCCGGTCAGGAACAGCGCCGCAGCGGTCGCGGACAGTCCCAGTGGTTTAATCGCCGCCAGTACCAGCTCCGGCATTTTGATGCCGATAGCGGACAGGATCACACCCAGCAGCGGGCCCATCACGATCGGTTTTTTAATGGAGCGCCACATCAGCACCGGCAGCATGGAAAGCGTTGAACCGGAGTTATTGCCCTCGGCGCGCGCTTTTTCACGCTCCAGAATAAGCAGGCAGAACGGGGTCATCAGCACCGAACCACAGGCGATGGAGACCGCCACGGAGAGTGAAGTAGAAGAACTTTCACCCAGCACGCTGCCCAGAATCGGCAGGCCGAGCGCCGCATAGTTTGGCAGAGCGACGGTCAGCGTCAGTACGGCTGCATCCTGCGGAGATTTTTTAAAGACTTTGGTGGCGAGGAAGTAGATGGCCGCATAGGTGATCCACATCGCCAGGGTGAGCACCAGGATCAGCGGCGACTGCGCCACAATGCCGGTCCACGGGGTTTGCACGGTGGCGCTGAACAGCGCGGCAGGGAGTGCAAAATCCATAACGAAGATATTCAGCAGGGAAACATTTTTGTTATCGACCATCTTTGCTTTACCGGCCCAGAATCCCAGCAGCATGATGACGAAAATCGGTGCAAGAGCATGAACAATTACGTAAGTCATAAATCACCTGTAGTAAAAAAGTTTAAGCACTGGCGCGATGTTTATTATTTTCAGGATGCAGGTTCCCGCGTGGACGCAACGGGCGCGCCCACGGGGTAATGCATCTGGCAGGTCTCTTTTTACTTACCAGCTGGCTCGCATACGTTCACGTACGAGCGCCGAGCTGCGGCGGTTGTCAGCACCCAGACGGTTTTTCAACGTGGTGTCCTGACGAGCGTCGCTGATGGCCTGTTGCAGGGTAGTTTTCACCCGCGTCAGATCGCTTTCGGAAGGGGCATCCGGGTTGCTGATATCCAGCAGGTCGGAGAGCAGCCCCAGCGTGGCGTAGTTGCTGATGTCGTACGCCATTGGCGGAATGGTTGCCGCCAGTTTTTCCAGCGCCTCCACGGTACGCAGCGTAATGCGCGCCGCAGACTCTTTGCCCATGGCATGGATCAGCACGCCTTTATCGTTGAAGGCAATCAGGCGGTTGGCCTGATAGCCGTGCGCCAGAAACGCGCCGGACATGGCCTTACCGACGATAAGACCAATCACCGGATGCCCCGCCAGCCGCGCATTGGCATAGGCGGCAGCGGCGCCGGCCAGTGCCTGGTGGATACCAAACGCCTCTTCGCGACGGCCATAGGCCTGGCTTGGGACATCGATCACCGCCACAATCGGGCGCTTCACAGCTTTATCGGCGTCAGCGGCGACGGTTTCGCTGACCACTTTTGCCAGCGTCCATCCTTCCAGCAGGCCGACTTCACCCTGCGCCGCGCGCGGGAAGTGGTTGTTGGCGTCCGGCACCACGGCGACAAAGCGCACCGTTTCACCGTTCAGCTCGCCGTCTGCCGCCTGCACGGACGGGCATAACCCCTCCAGACGATTCGCATTCGGGGCCAGAGTTTCCAGCCAGAGTTCGCCACGGCTAATTGAGTTAGTCATCATTTCACCTCCCGGGCAAAAAGCGCTTTAATCTGTTCGGCATCGGCCTGTTTGCGGGTGTCGAAATTCGTCAGACGGTTCAGGTAATCGTCGTAGTTATCGGTGCGATGTTTCGCCGGTACGCCTTTGGCGATGGCCTCGTTCATCGCGGCTTTCACCGCGTTCACGCCGTCGCCCACCAGCGCGTCCACCAGTCCGCTTTCATAGCGCACTTCGCCGCCGGTCATGCTCCAGATAAACGGACGGTCGCGGGAGTCATACTCTTCAATGCCCGCTTCCTGCTCAATAACCTGCGGGCCGTTGAGGCCAAGACGCGCTTCGCGGGTCACAATCAGGTAGCTGCACAGCGCCGCGGCGATAGACATCCCGCCGAAGCAGCCCACGGTCCCGGCGACAATCCCGACAACCGGGGTATAGCGACGCAGGTCAACGATCGCGGCGTGGATATCGGCAATCGCCGCCAGGCCGAGGTTGGCTTCCTGCAAACGTACGCCGCCGGTTTCGAGGCACAGTACCGCCTGAGTCGGAATGCCGTTGCGGTTATCTTCCGCAGCCAGCTCCAGCGCCGCCGCCATTTTGGCACCGGACACTTCGCCCATGCTGCCGCCCTGGAAGGTGCCTTCAATCGCCACCACCACTGCAGGCTGGCCGTTGATGGTCCCTTTCGCGACTACCATGCCGTCATCGGCCTGAGGAACAATCCCCTGTGGCCCAAGCCACGGAGAGATAATGCCTTCAAACGGATCCAGCAGTTCGCGGTAGCTGCCGTCGTCGAGCAGCGCCTGCGCACGCTGGCGCGCTTTTAATTCGATAAAGCTGCTGTCATCACGCATGGTTCACCCCTTCAAAAACCTGTTCGATACGAATGCGTGCCACGCCCGGCGTCGCGCCGAAGTCGTGGATGGTCAGCTTACCTGCGGGCAGGCTGCTGACGGTTTGCAGGCGATTGAACAACGCCTCCCAGCGCCCACGGCTGTTGTCGACGGAGGTGGTGATATCAATGGTTAAGGTCTGGCCCGGTTCGGCGGTGAAAAGCACCTCCATATCCCCGGAACCGACTACCCCTGCCAGCGCCCTGCCGCTTACTTCGCGGCTGGCGGGCACGGTCAATGTGATTTTTTCCATAACATCCTCTTAATGCTTTGAATAGGGCGTTTCGACGCGGTCAAGAAACAGCGTGGCGGCAAGCAGGTCTGCGGCTCCGCCCGGCGAGGCGTTAAGCGTCAGCATCTGACGGTCTAACCGCGCCAGCGCCTGCTGCCCCGCAAGTGTTGCGCATCCTCCCGCGTTCAGCACCGCACGGGCGCCGTTCTGCATGGCATCCAGCCCCTCCATGCCGGCGCGCGACAGCACGCAGGTGTCGGTGAGCGAGGTCATGATCGCCATCAGCGCGTCGAGTCTGGCCTGCGTTTCGCTGCTGCCGTTGAGGCGGCTGAGGTGAAGCTGCGGCAGCGCGCGCTGCATGATGTGCGGAAACGCCTGCTGAGCCTCTTCACGCGCGCCCGGTACACGGTAGCGGTGCGTGACGCGTAACCCCTTGCTGAATACTTTCGGCGCCGCGTCATCCGGCAGTTTCGCCAGCTGAGCGGCGGTGTTCGCGACGGTTTGCGCCCGGGCATCGCCGCCCAGCATCGCCACCGCGCTCACCAGCAATCCCAGCGCCCAGATCGCGCCACGGTGTGTGTTCACGCCGTCGGTAGCGGCCATCATCTGCCGTTCGCCTTCACGACCCAGGCGGCCAACGGTTTGCCTGAGGGCAATATCCGCCGGACGCTGCCAGCTCTGTTGCGCCAGCGCCTGAAACGTGGGGGTCAGGCTGTGAGCGGAGCGCTCCATCAGCGCAAGCGATAAATCGTGATGCGCGCCGTTCCCCCGGCTGTCCACCAGACCGGGCTTCGGGCTTAAACGTGCTTCGTCAATCAGACACTGCGTGGCGGTTCGCGCCAGCCATTCGGCACCGCCTTCAACCTGGATCTGGGGCAGAAGTTTCATTACCAGCTCCGGAATTTCGCAGGTGGGTTATACAGGCCGCCGGACCACTCAACGAGGTCAGCCACGCTGCCCGCAGCCAGCAGAGAGCGGGTGGCATCGGTACGACGAATGCCAATATCTTCCGGATACACAACCTTGCCGCTCTGGCGCAGTTCCGCCACGCGTTTGGCGTCAACGCCCAGACCGATATCGGTGATACCCGCCACGGCGGCGACCATGGCGCGACGCTCTTCCAGATCTTTCGCCCGGTAGAGGTAAGCAATCCCCTCTTCCGTCAGCACGTGGGTGACGTCATCGCCGTAAATCATAACCGGCGCCAGCGGCATGCCGGAGGCTTTCGCCACGTCTACGGCGTCGAGTTTCTCCACGAAGGTTGGCTTCACGCCCGCCTGGAAGGTTTCCACCATCTGCACAACCAGCTTTTTACCGCGCTGCATCGGGTCAGGCTCGGTGATCATGTTCAGCCAGGCCGGTGTGGCGTGGCGACGACCGTGCGGATCGTGGCCCATGTTTGGTGCGCCGCCGAAGCCGGAGAGACGGCCGCGGGTCACGGTTGAGGAGTTAGCGTAACCATCAACCTGTAGCGTAGAGCCGATAAACATATCGACCGCGTACTGACCAGCCAGCTGACAGAAGGCGCGGTTAGAGCGCATGGAGCCGTCAGCACCGGTAAAGAACACGTCCGGACGGGCGCGGATGTACTCTTCCATCCCCAGCTCGCCGCCGAAGCAGTGGACGCTCTCCACCCAGCCGCTTTCGATGGCCGGGATCAGCGTTGGATGCGGGTTCAAAGTCCAGTGTTTACAGATTTTGCCTTTGAGTCCGAGCTGTTCGCCGTAGGTTGGCAGCAGCAGTTCGATCGCTGCGGTATTAAAGCCAATCCCGTGGTTCAGGGACTGCACCTGGTGTTCAGCGTAGATGCCTTTAATCGCCATCATCGCCATCAGGATGTGTTCCTGTTTAATCAGGCGCGGGTCGCGGGTGAAGAGCGGCTCAATAAAGAACGGCTTGTCCGCCACCACCACGTAATCGATCCACGAGCCCGGAATATCGACGCGCGGCAGGTCGCACTCGTCGTCCACCAGCTCGTTCACCTGTGCGATGACGATGCCGTCGTGGAACGCGGCGGCTTCCACCAGCGCCGGGGTATCTTCGGTACTCGCCCCGGTGTAGAGGTTACCTTTACGGTCCGCTTTAAAACCGGCAATCAGCGCCACGTTTGGCGAAAGGTCGACGTATAAACGTGAGTAGAGTTCGATGTAGGTGTGAATCGCCCCGATTTCGAGCTGACCATCCTCCAGCAGCTGCGAAATGCGCAGGCTTTGCGTACCGGAGAAGGAGAAGTCGAGCTTGCGGGCGATGCCTTTCTCAAAGATGTCCAGATGTTCGCTGCGGCCCACGCTCGGCATGATCATATGCAGATCGTGCACGATTTGCGGGTTCACTTCGGCCAGTGAACGGGAAAGGAAATCCGCCTGCTTCTGGTTGTTGCCTTCCAGAACGACTTTGTCGCCTGGTGCGATCAGTTTTTCCAGCATGGCGACAAGATCGCCGGTTGGCAGTACCTTGCCCTGCACCGGTACGGACGCCAGACGACGCGCTTTCTCGCTGCGTCGGGTGTTCCATTGCCGGGTGGGTGTTTGCCCAGATAACATTATTAACCTCCTGATTCAGCACATCATTCTGATTTGCTTAACGTTGAGTAAAGTGTGCGCTCTGGTGAGAAAGGCATCAATTAAGCGTAGGACGTAATCATTAGCCTGAGAGTAATAATCAAGGTAAAGAAATGTGATCGGGATCAGTTCATGTTTCGGAAAAACGGGCTAAACGGGGTACAATTCGGAAGGTATAGTTAATTTCTGACAAGAATCAGCATCGCCCTTATGACCCAAATCATTCCCTCAGACTTCGACATTGCAGCCGAAGAGAGCGCAGAGTTCGTGCCCATGCGCGGTGTGGCTAACCCTCACCTGCAAACCATGCTGCCGCGCCTGATCCGCCGCAAGGTGCAGTTCAACCCCCACTGGCAGCGCATTGACCTGCCGGACGGTGACTTTTTGGATCTCGCCTGGAGCGAAGATCCGGATCGGGCCAGACTTAAACCCCGTCTGGTGGTGTTTCACGGCCTGGAAGGCAGCCTGCACAGCCCTTACGCACACGGTCTCATTGAGGCGGCGAAAGCCCGCGGCTGGCTTGGGGTGGTGATGCATTTTCGCGGATGCAGCGGCGAGCCTAACCGTCAGAAACGCATTTATCACTCGGGTGAAACCGAGGACGGCTCCTGGTTCCTGCGCTGGCTAAGAGACAATTTCGGCGAAGCACCAACGGCAGCGGTGGGGTATTCGCTGGGCGGGAATATGCTGGCCTGCCTGCTGGCGAAGGAGAGCGACGCGGTGCCGCTGGATGCGGCGGTGATTGTCTCTGCGCCCTTTATGCTGGAGCAGTGCAGTTATCATATGGAAAAGGGGTTTTCGCGGGTCTATCAGCGTTATCTGCTCAACCTGCTGAAAGCCAACGCCGCACGTAAACTTAAGGCCTATCCGGATACGCTGCCTGTGACGCTGCAACAGCTCAAACGCGTGAAGCGCCTGCGCGAGTTTGATGATTTGATCACCTCTAAAATTCACGGCTTTGCCGATGCGATTGACTATTACCGTCAGTGCAGCGCCATGCCTTTACTGAATCAAATCACGAAACCCACGCTGATTATCCACGCCAAAGACGATCCGTTTATGGATCATCACTCGATCCCCGCCCCTGACTATCTGCCGGATAACGTGGAGTATCAGCTCACCGAGTTCGGCGGGCACGTGGGCTTTGTTGGCGGCACGCTGCGTCGGCCAAAAATGTGGCTTGAGACGCGTATACCCGACTGGTTAACGGCCTATCTGGACGGTAAAAAATGATTATTCCCTGGCAGGATCTCTCTCCCGACACGCTCGATAATCTGATTGAAAGCTTTGTCTTGCGCGAAGGCACCGATTATGGTGAACATGAACGTTCGCTTGAACAAAAGGTCAGCGATGTGAAGCGCCAGCTTAAAAGCGGCGACGTGGTGCTGGTATGGTCCGAACTGCATGAGACGGTGAATATCATGCCCCGCAACGCGTTTCATGGCTGATCTTACACTTTTCCAGTCAGGGAGTTGCTATGTCTGCCAGACATCCGGTTATTGCCGTTACGGGTTCGAGTGGGGCGGGAACCACTACCACCAGCCTCGCCTTCCGCAAGATTTTCGCCCAGCTTAACTTACGGGCGGCAGAGGTAGAGGGCGACAGCTTTCACCGCTACACGCGCCCGGAGATGGATATGGCCATCCGCAAGGCGCGCGATCTGGGTAAACACATCAGCTATTTTGGCCCGGAGGCCAATGACTTCGGCCTGCTGGAGCAAACCTTCCGTGAATACGGGCAGAGCGGCACCGGGCAGTCCCGCAAGTATCTCCATACCTACGATGAAGCCGTGCCCTGGAACCAGGTCCCCGGCACGTTCACGCCCTGGCAGCCGCTGCCGGAACCGACTGACGTGCTGTTTTACGAAGGATTGCACGGCGGCGTGGTGACGCCTCAGCACGACGTGGCGCGCCATGTGGATTTGCTGGTGGGAGTGGTGCCGATTGTTAACCTTGAGTGGATCCAGAAGCTGACGCGTGACATGAGCGAGCGCGGCCATTCGCGAGAGGCGGTAATGGATTCGGTGGTGCGCTCCATGGAAGATTATATCAACTTCCTGACGCCGCAGTTCTCCCGAACCCACATTAACTTCCAGCGCGTCCCCACCGTGGACACCTCCAACCCGTTCGCCGCAAAAAGCATCCCTTCCCTGGACGAGAGCTTTGTGGTGATCCACTTCCGCAACCTGGAAGGCATCGATTACCCCTGGCTGCTGGCGATGCTACAAGGTTCGTTTATTTCGCACATGAATACGTTAGTGGTACCGGGCGGAAAAATGGGGCTGGCGATGGAGCTGATCATGACGCCACTGGTGCAGCGGCTGATGGAAGGAAAGCAAATCGCGTGAGTTGTTTTGCCCGGTGGCGCTGCGCTTACCGGGCCTACGGGCGTGCTTTTGTAGGGCGGGTAAGCGCAGCGCCACCCGCCAAAAATTAAGCCGCGATCACTTCATACGAATGGGTGATGTTTACCGCTTTCTCCAGCATTAGCGCCACAGAGCAGTATTTCTCCGCAGACAGGTCAACCGCACGCGAGACCGCCGCATCCTTCAGTTCTTTGCCGGTGACGATAAAGTGCAGATTAATATGCGTGAACAGGCGTGGCGCCTCTTCGCGACGTTCTGACGTCAGCTTCACTTCACAATCGGTCACGTCATGACGGCCTTTTTGCAGGATCGACACCACGTCGATCGCACTGCATCCACCTGCCGCCATCAGCACCATTTCCATCGGGCTGGGGGCTTTATCGCCGGAGTTGCCATCCATCAAAACCTGGTGCCCGGAAGCAGACTCGCCCAGGAACGTTAACCCTTCAACCCATTTCACACGCGCTTGCATATTCACTCACTCCAACGTTGCATTTTTTATGACAGATTACGTGTACGTTACATTTCTCGCAACGGAAGGCGACCTGCGTCATGCTGAAGCGAGACACCAGGAGACACGCGGCGAAAGCTATGCTAAAACACTCTGGATGCTACAGTAATACATTGACGTTACACATGTATGCAGAGGACATCAAACTTTACTGGCTGCGAAACGTTACGACAGCCGACTTCCCAGGTATGGGTAAGAATTCGATTGCAACCCCAGAGTCCGGATGCATCTTATGACTCTGGTGACAGCTTATAACAGAGGATAACAGCGCATGGTGCTTGGCAAACCGCAAACAGACCCGACTCTCGAATGGTTCTTGTCTCATTGCCACATTCATAAGTACCCATCAAAGAGCACGCTGATTCACCAGGGTGAAAAAGCGGAAACGTTGTATTACATCGTTAAAGGCTCGGTGGCCGTGCTGATCAAAGATGAAGAAGGGAAAGAGATGATCCTTTCTTATCTGAACCAGGGCGATTTTATCGGTGAACTGGGCCTGTTTGAAGAAGGCCAGGAACGTAGCGCCTGGGTTCGTGCAAAAACAGCATGTGAAGTGGCTGAAATTTCTTACAAGAAATTCCGTCAGCTGATTCAGGTCAACCCTGACATCCTGATGCGTCTTTCTTCCCAGATGGCACGCCGTCTGCAAGTGACCTCTGAGAAGGTGGGTAACCTCGCCTTCCTGGACGTGACCGGTCGTATCGCGCAGACTCTGTTGAACCTGGCGAAACAGCCAGACGCCATGACCCACCCTGACGGTATGCAAATTAAAATTACCCGCCAGGAAATCGGTCAGATCGTCGGCTGCTCCCGTGAAACAGTGGGCCGTATCCTGAAGATGCTGGAAGATCAAAACCTGATCTCCGCCCACGGTAAAACCATCGTGGTTTACGGGACCCGTTAATTCCGGTAAAACGGCGTGCCGCCGCAGGGTGGCACGCCGTTTTTGTCTCTACTCCTTATGTGGCGCAGGCTGATCTATCACCCGGAAGTTAACTACGCACTGCGACAAACGCTGGTGTTGTGTCTTCCCGTGGCCGTGGGCCTGATCCTCGGACATCTTCAGCAAGGCCTGCTGTTTTCCCTCGTGCCCGCCTGTTGCAACATTGCCGGTCTGGACACCCCGCATAAACGCTTTTTCAAACGCCTGATTATTGGCGGCTGCCTGTTTGCCGGCTGTAGCCTTGCCGTGCAACTCTTACTGGCCCGCGACATTCCTCTGCCGCTGATCCTGACCGTGCTGGCGATGACGCTTGGCGTAACCGCTGAAATCAGCTCGCTGCACGCCCGCCTGCTTCCTGCGTCGCTGATTGCCGCCATCTTCACCTTAAGCCTTGCGGGCAATATGCCGGTGTGGGAGCCATTGCTGATCTACGCCCTCGGCACGCTGTGGTACGGGCTGTTTAACTGGTTCTGGTTCTGGTTGTGGCGGGAACAGCCGCTTCGCGAATCCCTGAGCCTGCTCTACGTGCAGCTTGCTGAATACTGTGAAGCAAAATACACCCTGCTCACGCAACATACCGACCCGGAAAAATCCCTGCCGCCGCTGCTGGCACGCCAGCAAAAAGTGGTGGATCTGATCAGCCAGTGCTATCAGCAGTTGCACATGCTTGCCGCCAACAAAAATCATGAATATAAGCGGCTGCTGCGTACCTTCCAGGTCGGGCTGGATTTGCAGGAGCATATTTCCGTCAGCCTTCATAATCCGGAAGAGGTGCAAAAGCTGGTGGAGCGCAGCCATGCGGAAGCGGTGATCCGCTGGAACGCGCAGACCGTCGCGGCGCGCCTGCGGGTGCTGGCTGACGATATCCTCTATCACCGCTATCCGACGCGCTTTAACATGGACAAACAGCTCGGCGCGCTGGAAAAGATTGCGCGTCAGCACGCGGATAACCCGGTCGGGCAGTTTGCCGCCTGGCATTTCAGCCGCATCGCCCGGGTGTTGCGCACCCAGCGCCCGCTTTATGCCCGGGACCTGATGGCCGATAAGCAAAAACGACTGCCGTTGCTGCCTGCGCTCAAAAGCTACCTGTCGCTGAAGTCTTCCGCCCTGCGCAACGCCGCAAGAATTAGCGTCATGCTCAGCATCGCCAGCCTGATGGGAATGGCCCTGCACCTGCCGAAACCCTACTGGATCTTAATGACCGTGCTGTTTGTCACCCAGAACGGCTATGGCGCCACGCGGGTGCGCATTCTGCATCGGGCGGGCGGCACGATGGCGGGGCTGATTATCGCGGGCGTAACGTTGCACTTCCACGTGCCGGAAGGGTATACGCTGGTCGGCATGCTGGCGATTACGATGGTGAGTTATCTGATCATCCGTAAAAACTACGGCTGGGCGACGGTGGGCTTTACGGTAACGGCGGTGTACACCCTGCAGTTGCTTACGCTCAACGCCGATCAGTTAATTATTGCCCGCCTGGTCGATACCCTGATTGGCTGCCTGATCGCCTTTGGCGGCATGGTCTGGCTGTGGCCGCAGTGGCAAAGTGGATTACTGAGGCAGAACGCCCACGACGCGCTGGAGGCGGATCAGCAGGCCATTCGCCTGATCCTGAGCGACGACCCGCAGCCGTCTCCGCTGGCCTACGAGCGCATGAAGGTCAACCAGGCGCATAATGCCCTGTTCAACTCCCTTAACCAGGCCATGCAGGAGCCGGGCTTCAACTCGCACTATCTGGCAGACATGAAGCTGTGGGTCACGCACAGCCAGTTTATCGTCGAACACATCAATGCCATGACCACGCTGGCGCGCGAGCACACCATGCTGACGCCGGATCTGGCGCAGCGCTATTTGCAGTCGTGTGAAATTGCCCTCCAGCGCTGTCAGCAGCGTCTGGAGTACGACGCGCCGGGCGAGTCAGGGGATTCGAACATTCTGGAAGCGCCGGAGACGCTGACCCACGGGCCGATGAGCACCCTTGAGCAGCATTTACAGCGCGTTCTCGGGCATCTCAACACCATGCACACCATTTCGTCGGTGGCATGGCGTCAGCGTCCGCATCACGGGATTTGGTTAACGCGCCGGTTAAAACGAACCGCGTATTAGCCTCTGACGATCTTCGCCACCGCCGCGGAAAAACGGGTTAACCCGTCTTCGATGTCTTTGTCTTCCACCACCAGCGACGGCGCGAAGCGCATCACGTCCGGCCCGGCGTTGAGCACCATGACACCTTCGTGCGCGGCGGCGTGCAGGAAATCACGCGCGCGGCCTTTGTACTGAGGCTTCAGCTCGGCGCCGATCAGCAGTCCCATCCCGCGGATTTCACTGAAGACATCAAACTGTTCGTCAATCTGCTGAAGATGTTTCACAAAAAAGGCGCGTTTCGCATTCACGCCATTCAGGACGTCCGGCGTATTAATGATGTCGAACGCCGCTCCCGCCACGGCACACGCCAGCGGATTACCGCCGTAAGTGGAGCCGTGTGAGCCCACATGAAATGCGGAAGCGATATCCTGGGTGGTTAGCACCGCGCTGACCGGGAAACCGCCGCCGAGCGCTTTCGCGCTGGTCAGAATATCCGGCGTTACGCCGTAGTGCATATAAGCGAACAGGTCTCCGGTACGCCCCATCCCACACTGCACTTCATCAAACACCAGCAGCGCCTGGTGCTCGTCGCACAGCTCACGCAGACCTTGCAGAAATTCCGGGGTGGCCGCCGTGACGCCGCCTTCCCCCTGAATGGGTTCGACCACCACGGCACAGGTGTGATCGTCTATCACCGCTTTAACGGCGTGCAGATCGTTAAACGGCACGTGGATGATATCCGCAGGTTTCGGACCAAAGCCGTCGGAATACTTCGGCTGGCCGCCAACGGAAACGGTAAAGAACGAGCGACCGTGGAAGGCGTTATGGAAGGCGATGATTTTGGTTTTGTACGGACTTTGACGCGTGGTTGCGTAGTAGCGCGCAAGCTTAAAGGCGGTTTCGTTGGCTTCGGTGCCGGAGTTCATAAACAGCACGCGTTCGGCGAAGGTGGCATCGATGATCTTACGCCCCAGACGCAGCGCCGGTTCGTTAGTGAACACGTTGCTGGTGTGCCACAGCGTTTCGCCCTGCGCTTTCAGCGCGTCCACCAGCGCAGGATGGCAATGGCCCAGCGCCGTCACCGCAATACCGCCTGCGAAATCAACATACTCATTGCCCTGCTGATCCCAGACGCGGCTGCCTCTCCCTTTTACCGGGATAAACTCAGCCGGTGCATAAATCGGCAGAATCACTTCATCGAATGTCGCGCGGGTAATTGCTGGTTGTTCAGTTGCCATGTCATGACCATCCATTTTTATGTCACAGTGATTGTGAAAATATAATCACAAAATATGCATAAAAAATCACAACAAGGCAACAGATATTCAGCGATTAAGGAAATTGGCCAGCAGTGCGTGCCCCTGTTCGCTGAGAATGCTTTCCGGGTGGAACTGCACCCCTTCCAGATCGTACTCGCGGTGGCGAATGCCCATGATTTCCTGCGTCTCGCTCCAGGCTGTCACTTCAAAGTCTGCGGGCAGGGTCGGCGGATCAATCACCAGAGAATGGTAGCGCGTCACGGTTAACGGATTGTTTAGCCCCAGGAACACGCCGGTACCGGTGTGCGTGATCGGTGAGGTTTTGCCGTGCATGACTTTCGCGGCACGGACAATGGTGGCGCCAAAGACCTGCGCAATGGCCTGATGACCCAGGCAGACGCCCAGAATCGGCAGCTTGCCCGCATAGTGGCGGATTACCTCCAGCGAGATACCGGACTCCGACGGCGTACACGGCCCGGGCGAAATCACGATTTTCTGGGGCGCCAGCGCGTCAATGTCAGCCAGCGCGATCTCATCGTTACGGCGGACAACCACCTCTGCCCCCAGTTCACAAAAATACTGGTAAAGGTTCCAGGTAAAGGAATCGTAGTTATCAATCAGCAGAATCATGGCGGCTCCTGAAAAAATGGCCGCCCTATTTTACTCAGATCCCCGCGCTTCGCTCACAACTTTGGCAAAGATAGCATTCAGGGCGGTCAGATCACCCATCGCCCCGCTCTGGTTGGCGGATGCCCAGTCGTCCGGGTCGATCCCCTGCCAGTTCAGCACGTAGCCCGCATGGATAGCCAGCTGTTCAAAGAAGATCCGCTGAGCCACGCCATTACCGCTCATAAACGGATGTAGCATGTTGATTTCACAGTAGTAATGACTGATTCTGTCTGTAAACTCTTCTTTCTGAAGGCCCACCAGATATTTATCGCTTTCCAGCGAAGCCATCAGCTCATTACCCACCTTCTCGATGTACTCGAAATGGCAAAATGGAATGTCGCCCTTGGAAATATCGGCGGTGCGCAGCTCGCCAGCGTCTTTCATTTCGTTGCGGAATAAATGGCGGTGAATAAGGCACAGATGGGGTAAACCCGGTGCAGAAGGCCCCAGTGCCAGCGTCTCGATATCGGGTTCAGCGGGACCCTTGCCTTTTTCAAGGAGGCAACTGGCCTGAAGATTGACGCTACGCTGTTGCTCCCAGAGTCGGGATTTTTGCTTGTCGGTGAGTTTTTTCACTACGCCTCCCTGAATAGTCCGTTTGCCACAAGTATAAGCAGCAAAACGCGCTTTCGCAGGGAGGGCGGAAAGACACGGGCAGGATGTGCCCGTGTGAGGGAACGATTACGGCAGCACTTTCGCGGAGAGAATCACCACTGGCTTAGACGGCACATTCTGGTATGGACCGACATCGTGAGTCTGAACCTGAGAGATCTTGTCCGCCACGTCCATGCCTTTCACCACTTTACCGAACACCGCGTAGCCAAAGTCGCGCTGGCCGTGGTCCAGGAAGGCGTTATCCGCCACGTTGAGGAAGAACTGGCTGGTGGCGCTGTCTTTATCCGCCGTACGCGCCATAGAAATGGTGCCGCGCTTGTTCAGCAGGCCGTTATCCGCTTCATTTTTGATTGGCGGGTTAGGCTTTTTCTGCTGCATCTGCTCGTTGAAACCGCCGCCCTGAATCATAAAGCCCGGGATCACGCGGTGGAACGTGGTGTTGTTATAAAAACCACTGTTCACGTAGTCGAGGAAGTTTTTCACGGAAACAGGGGCTTTCTGGCTATCCAGCTCCAGCTCAATATTCCCCGCAGAGGTAGTCAGCAGGACGTGAGGGTCTCCTTTAGCTGCCAGCGCAGCAGGGGAAACGGCAGAAAGAGCAAACACAGCTGCGACAGCCGCCAGTGTTGATTTGAGCATGAGAATTCCTTAACAAAGCGCAGTATAAAAAGCGAATGGCTTGATTCTAAAGAGCAGTATGACCCCAGACCAGTCTTTTACCTAATTTTACGAAATTGAAACAATTATTACCGCGCAAACGATTGTTCACCCCGCGATATAATGTGATCTCCATCACGTTAAAGCCTGCAATTGTGCTCAATATTTTCTGAAAAGATTTAATTAGATCACTTTCGCGACTAAAATCTGCCCGCTCAAACGCAGTCATTGCGTTTTTCTTTACTTTTAACAGGCCAGACATGACTAACAGCAATCGCATCAAGCTCACATGGATCAGCTTCTTCTCCTACGCCCTGACCGGCGCGTTGGTGATCGTCACCGGGATGGTGATGGGAAATATCGCAGACTACTTCCAGTTGCCCGTTTCCAGCATGAGCAATACCTTCACTTTCCTGAACGCGGGGATCCTGATCTCTATTTTCCTTAATGCCTGGCTGATGGAAATCGTGCCGCTGAAAACCCAGCTGCGCTTCGGCTTCGTGCTGATGGTTGCCGCCGTGGCGGGCCTGGTGCTGAGCCACAGCATCGCCCTCTTCTCTGCCGCCATGTTCGTGCTGGGCCTGGTGAGCGGGATCACCATGTCGATCGGTACGTTCCTGATCACCCATATGTATGAAGGCCGCCAGCGCGGCGCGCGTCTGCTGTTCACCGACTCCTTCTTCAGCATGGCCGGGATGATTTTCCCGATGGTCGCCGCGTATCTTCTGGCGCGCAGCATTGAGTGGTACTGGGTGTACGCCTGCATTGGTCTGGTCTATGTCGCGATCTTTATTCTCACCTTCGGCTGCGAGTTCCCGGTGCTGGGCAAAAAAGCGCAGACCACGTCTGAGCCAGTTGCGAAAGAAAAATGGGGTATCGGCGTACTGTTCCTCTCCATCGCCGCGCTGTGTTACATCCTCGGCCAGCTGGGCTTTATCTCCTGGGTTCCTGAATACGCGAAAGGTCTGGGCATGAGCCTGAACGACGCGGGTAAACTGGTAAGCGATTTCTGGATGTCTTACATGTTCGGCATGTGGGCGTTTAGCTTTATCCTGCGCTTCTTCGACCTGCAACGGATCCTGACCGTTCTGGCGGGTCTGGCAACCGTGCTGATGTATCTGTTCATCAACGGTTCCCCGGAGCATATGCCGTGGTTCATCCTGACCCTGGGCTTCTTCTCCAGCGCGATTTATACCTCGATCATCACCCTTGGCTCTCTTCAGACCAAAGTGGCCTCACCGAAGCTGGTGAACTTCGTGCTGACCTGCGGCACCATCGGCACCATGCTGACCTTCGTGGTCACGGGTCCAATTGTGGCGCACAGCGGCCCGCTGGCGGCGCTGCATACCGCTAACGGTCTGTACGCCGTGGTGTTCATCATGTGCTTCGTGCTGGGCTTTGTGACCCGTCACCGTCAACACAACCCGGCAACAGCTACCCACTAATCGCCGTAACCCCTTTGCGTACTGCAAAGGGGTTTTCTCCTGCTCACCCGCCCTGCCCGCCGATGGGTAAAAAACCCCACCAAAATTGTGCGAAAAACAAGCAAGCACAAAAATCAAACAATATCCGCAACTTATAAAAATCCTGACAAATCATAGATATACCCCCTAAGGGGTAGGTGAAGGCGTATTTGATTTGCATCAATAAGTGCCCCTGCTGAATCGTTAAGGTAGGCAGTAATAGAAAAGAAATCGAGGCAAAAATGAGCAAAGTCAGACTCGCTATCATCGGTAACGGCATGGTCGGCCACCGCTTTATTGAGGATCTTCTCGATAAAGCCGATGCTAACCAGTTCGATATTACCGTGTTCTGTGAAGAACCCCGCAAGGCGTACGACCGTGTGCACTTGTCTTCCTACTTCTCTCACCATACCGCCGAAGAACTCTCTCTGGTGCGTGAAGGTTTCTACGAGAAGCATGGCGTAAAAGTGCTGGTGGGCGAACGCGCTATCACCATCAACCGTCAGGAGAAAGTGATCCACTCCAGCGCCGGACGCACGGTTTTTTACGATAAGCTGATCATGGCGACAGGCTCGTATCCGTGGATCCCGCCGATTAAAGGTTCGGAAACCCAGGATTGCTTCGTTTACCGTACCATTGAAGACCTCAACGCCATTGAATCCTGCGCACGTCGAAGCAAACGTGGCGCGGTTGTCGGCGGTGGTCTGCTGGGTCTGGAAGCGGCAGGCGCACTGAAAAACCTCGGCGTTGAAACCCACGTCATCGAATTTGCCCCGATGCTGATGGCGGA
>NZ_JBMKHQ010000008.1:31917-57914 GCF_049237385.1 Enterobacter cloacae complex sp. IR5412
AGCGCGTAAAACCATGCGCTTTGCCGACGGCAGCGAGCTGGAAGTGGATTTCATCGTCTTCTCCACCGGCATTCGCCCGCGCGACAAGCTGGCTACTCAGTGCGGTCTGGCCGTTGCGCAGCGCGGCGGGATCATGATCAACGACACCTGCCAGACCTCCGATCCGGACATCTACGCCATCGGCGAATGCGCCAGCTGGAATAACCGCGTATACGGTCTGGTTGCACCTGGGTACAAAATGGCGCAGGTCGCCGTTGACCATATCCTCGGCAGCGAAAACGCCTTCACCGGCGCAGACATGAGCGCGAAGCTGAAGCTGCTGGGCGTGGACGTGGGCGGTATTGGCGATGCGCATGGTCGCACCCCGAACTCCCGCAGCTATGTTTATCTGGACGAAAGCAAAGAAGTCTACAAACGTCTTATCGTCAGCCAGGACAACAAAACCCTGCTCGGGGCGGTGCTGGTGGGCGACACCAGCGACTTCGGCAACCTGCTCCAGCTGGTGCTGAACGCCATTGAGCTGCCGGAAAACCCGGACGCGCTGATCCTCCCGGCGCACGCCTCCAGCGGTAAGCCGTCCATTGGCGTGGATAAACTGCCGGACAGCGCGCAAATCTGCTCCTGCTTCGACGTGACCAAAGGCATGCTGATCTCCGCCATTAACAAAGGCTGCCACACCGTTGCGGCGCTGAAGGCGGAAACTAAAGCCGGGACCGGCTGCGGCGGCTGTATCCCGCTGGTCACTCAGGTGCTGAACGCCGAGCTGGCAAAACAGGGCATTGAAGTGAACAACAACCTGTGCGAGCACTTCGCTTACTCTCGCCAGGAGCTGTACCACCTGATCCGCGTGGAAGGCATTAAGTCCTTCGACGAACTGCTGGAGAAACACGGCCAGGGCTATGGCTGTGAAGTATGTAAGCCTACCGTCGGTTCCCTGCTTGCGTCCTGCTGGAACGAATATGTGCTCAAACCAGAACACACTCCGCTTCAGGACACCAACGATAACTTCCTGGCCAATATTCAGAAAGACGGGACTTACTCGGTGATCCCGCGTTCTGCCGGGGGGGAAATTACCCCTGAAGGGCTGGTCGCCGTGGGCCGTATCGCCCGTGAGTTTAACCTGTACACTAAAATCACCGGTTCCCAGCGTATCGGCCTGTTCGGTGCGCAGAAAGATGATCTGCCGGAAATCTGGCGTCAGCTGATTGAGGCGGGCTTCGAAACCGGTCACGCGTACGCCAAGGCGCTGCGCATGGCGAAAACCTGCGTGGGCAGCACCTGGTGCCGCTACGGCGTGGGCGACAGCGTGGGCTTCGGCGTCGAGCTGGAAAACCGCTACAAAGGTATCCGTACGCCGCACAAAATGAAGTTCGGCGTCTCAGGGTGTACCCGTGAATGTGCGGAAGCACAGGGTAAAGACGTGGGTATTATCGCCACCGAGAAAGGCTGGAACCTGTACGTGTGCGGTAACGGCGGGATGAAACCTCGCCACGCCGATCTGCTGGCTGCCGATCTCGATCGCGATACGCTGATCAAATACCTCGACCGCTTCATGATGTTCTACATTCGTACCGCCGATAAGCTGACCCGTACCGCGTCCTGGCTGGATAATCTCGAAGGCGGCATCGACTATCTGAAGTCAGTCATTATCGACGACAAGCTGGGCCTGAATGAACAGCTGGAATCCGAGATGACTCGCCTGCGCGAGGCGGTTATCTGCGAGTGGACCGAAACCGTGAACACGCCAGCGGCGCAGACGCGCTTCAAACACTTTATCAACAGCACCCAGCGCGACCCGAACGTGCAGGTGGTGCCGGAGCGCGAACAGCATCGTCCAGCGACCCCGTATGAACGTATTCCGGTGATGCTGGTGGAGGAAAACGCATGAGCCAGTGGGTAAACATCTGCAACATTAACGACATTCTGCCAGCAACCGGCGTCTGTGCCCTGCTGGGCAACGAGCAGGTAGCGATTTTCCGCCCTCGCCACGATGAACAGGTTTTTGCCATCAGCAATATCGACCCGTTCTTCGAGGCCAGCGTGCTCTCCCGCGGTCTGATTGCGGAGCACCAGGGCGAACTGTGGGTTGCCAGCCCGCTGAAAAAGCAGCGCTTCCGCTTAACCGACGGGCGCTGCATGGAAGATGAAAGCTTCTCGGTCAAACACTACGACGTCCGCGTGAAGGACGGCGAGGTGCAGCTGAAAGCGTAACCCCTCGCCTTTTCAATAGGAAAGGCTTATGACCCCTTATGGGTAACGGCAGGAAAAACCGTATGTTCTGTACGATTCCTGCTGTTATCCTGACGTCAATTCTTCCCCCGCCATGAATGCTGTGAGGTAACGTCGTGGATCACCTGCCGATTTTTTGTCAATTACGCAACCGCGACTGCCTGCTCGTGGGCGGCGGCGATGTGGCTGAACGCAAGGCGCGCCTGCTGTTAGAGGCGGGCGCCCGACTGACCGTTAACGCCCTCACCTTCGCCCCACAGTTTGACGTCTGGGCGCAGGAAGGGATGCTCACGCAGGTGCAGGGCGAATTTGATGAATCCCTGCTGGATACTTGCTGGCTGACCATCGCCGCAACGGATAACGATGACGTTAACCAGCGCGTCAGCGACGCCTGCGAAGCGCGCCGCATCTTCTGTAACGTGGTGGATGCGCCGAAAGAGGCGAGCTTTATCATGCCATCCATTATCGACCGCTCGCCGCTGATGATTGCGGTGTCGTCCGGTGGCCGCTCGCCCGTTCTTGCCCGTCTGCTGCGGGAAAAACTGGAAGCCGTGCTGCCTCAACACCTTGGTCAGATTGCCCATTACGCCGGGCAGCTGCGTTCCCGCGTGAAGCAAACCTTCGCAACCGTGGGCGAACGCCGTCGCTTCTGGGAGAAGTTCTTTGTCAACGACAGGCTGGCGCAGTCGTTGGCCAATCAGGACACCAAAGCGGTTGAAGAGACGACCGAGCAACTCCTCTCTGAACCGCTGGATCATCGCGGTGAAGTGGTACTGGTGGGCGCGGGTCCCGGCGATGCGGGCTTGCTGACGCTGAAGGGTCTCCAGCAGATCCAGCAGGCGGACATCGTGGTATATGACCGTCTGGTCTCTGATGACATCATGAATCTGGTGCGCCGCGATGCTGACCGCGTATTCGTCGGCAAACGGGCAGGTTATCACTGCGTACCGCAGGAGGAGATCAACCAGATCCTGCTGCGGGAAGCGCAAAAAGGTAAGCGCGTGGTGCGTTTGAAAGGGGGCGATCCGTTTATCTTTGGTCGCGGCGGCGAGGAGCTGGAAACTCTCTGCAACGCGGGCATTCCGTTCTCCGTGGTGCCGGGCATTACGGCGGCATCCGGCTGTTCTGCCTATTCCGGCATTCCGTTAACCCATCGCGACTATGCCCAGAGCGTGCGCCTGGTGACGGGCCACCTGAAAACCGGCAGCGAACTGGACTGGCATAATCTGGCCGCTGAAAAGCAGACGTTGGTCTTCTATATGGGGCTAAATCAGGCAGCCACGATTCAGGCGAAACTGCTGGAGCACGGCATGGAAGCAGATATGCCGGTCGCGCTGGTAGAAAACGGTACCGCCATTACGCAGCGCGTGGTCGATGGCGTACTGACGCAGCTGGGCGAGCTGGCGCAGCAGGTTGAAAGCCCGGCGCTGATCGTGGTGGGCCGCGTGGTAGCACTGCGTGAAAAACTGAACTGGTTCTCCAGCCACTAACGCACAATCTCTCTCCCGGGAGTAGTCTTGAAGCGGACTACTCCCTTCTTACCTCAGTCGATAACATACCGCCCGCGTAATGGAACTTTTCCATTTATTCCCTCGTGTTACATCCAATTTTTTGATTTTATTGACAAGGAATGCGTATGTTCAAACTGGCAAAAGCTGCCGTTCTGGTCGGCCTGTTAACAACTCTGACGGCCTGCACCGGTCACGTTCAAAATACTAAAAATAATTGCAGCTACGATTACCTGCTGCATCCGGCAATCTCCATTTCGAAGATCATCGGCGGTTGCGGCCCGGCGGCACAGCAGTAAGCGTTTTTCAGGCGTAAAAAAACCGGGGATTTCCCGGTTTTTTTGTTTCGTCAGTTTTGTCGGGTGGCGGCTCCGCCTTACCCGACCTACACGGTCCCGTAGGCCGGGTAAGCGTAAGCGCCACCCGGCAAAGCGGCTTAAGGTTTCGCCACAAACCCAATCGCCTCGTACACCGCTTTCAGGGTTTCGGAGGCGCGCGCGCTGGCTTTTTCCGCGCCCTCTTTCATCACTTTTTGCAGGAAAGCTTCGTCGTTACGGTAACGGTGATAGCGCTCCTGCAACTCGGTCAGCATGCCGGAAACGGCGTCTGCCACTTCGCCTTTCAGGTGGCCGTACATTTTGCCTTCAAAGTGTTTTTCCAGCTCAGGGATGCTCTGTCCGGTCACACCGGAGAGAATGTCCAGCAGGTTGGATACGCCCGCTTTGTTCTGCACGTCGTAGCGCACCACTGGCGGCTCGTCGGAGTCGGTCACCGCACGCTTGAGCTTTTTCACCACCGATTTCGGATCTTCCAGCAGGCCGATAACGTTGTTGCGGTTATCGTCAGACTTGGACATCTTTTTGGTCGGCTCCAGCAGCGACATCACGCGCGCGCCGGATTTCGGAATAAACGGCTCAGGCACTTTGAACACGTCGCCGTAAAGCGCATTGAAGCGCTGGGCGATATCGCGGCTCAGCTCCAGGTGCTGCTTCTGGTCTTCTCCCACTGGTACCTGGTTGGTCTGGTACAGCAGAATATCTGCCGCCATCAGCACCGGATAATCAAACAGACCGGCGTTGATGTTTTCAGAGTAGCGCGCAGATTTATCCTTGAACTGGGTCATGCGGCTCAGCTCGCCGAAATAGGTGTAGCAGTTCAGCGCCCAGCCCAGCTGCGCGTGCTCTGGCACGTGAGACTGAACGAAAATGGTGCTCTTCTCTGGATCGATACCGCACGCCAGGTACAGCGCCAGCGTATCGAGCGTCGCCTTGCGCAGCTTCTCGGGATCCTGACGCGCGGTGATAGCATGCAAATCCACGATGCAGTAAATGCAGTGGTAGTCATCCTGCATGCTCACCCACTGACGTAACGCACCCATGTAGTTACCAATGGTCAGTTCACCTGAAGGCTGTGCGCCACTAAAAACGATGGGCTTAGTCATTATTCAATTCCTGATGTTCACTGTGCGAGAGCCCGAGTGCGGGCAACAAATCTTTGAAGTGGTCGAACACAACGTCCGGCTCACTCAGCGTAATGGCTTCACCGTAGTTGTAGCCGTAGGTCAACCCAACAGACGGGCAACCTGCCGCTCTGGCAGCCAGAATATCATTGCGGGAATCCCCGACAAAGAGCAGCTCCGCAGGCGCTAAGGATAATTTTCCTGCCACCAGCAATAGCGGTTCCGGATGCGGCTTTTTATTCTGCACGTCATCGCCGCCCACAATTACGGAGAAGTATTTCGCGATATCCAGCGCTTCCAGCAGAGGCGCAACGAACGGTGTTGGCTTGTTGGTCACCAGCCCCAGCGGGATGCCTTTCGCATGTAGCGCGCTCAGCGTTTCAGCGACATCCGGGAACAGGAAGCTGCCCTCTTCGACGGTCTCTTCGTAGAAACGGTCGAACAGTTTGCGCAGAATACGCTGCTGCTCATCCTGGGGAATATCCGCGTGGTCAACACTCGGTTTCCCTTGCGCAGAACGCTGAGAGGCACGTTCCTGACGAGCCCAGGTCAGCGCGCGCTCCATCAGCACGTCTGCACCGTTACCAATCCACGTCACGACGCGCTCTTCGCCCGCAACGGGGAGTTCAAGGGCATACAGCGCCTGATCGACGGCGCGGGTTAATCCTGGCGCGCTGTCGACCAGCGTGCCGTCGAGGTCAAATGCTACACCCCGAATAGCCTGCAATTTATCCATGACTTACCTTCGCCAGTTCACGGCGCATTTCATCAATGACTTTTTTGTAATCCGGTTGATCGAAGATGGCGGAGCCTGCGACGAACATATCCGCCCCTGCCGCCGCAATCTCACCGATGTTATTGACCTTCACGCCGCCGTCCACTTCCAGACGAATATCATAGCCAGACTCATCAATGCGGCGGCGCACTTCACGCAACTTGTCGAGCGTCTGAGGAATAAACGACTGGCCGCCAAAGCCCGGGTTGACGGACATCAGCAGGATCACGTCCAGCTTGTCCATCACGTAGTCGAGATAGCTCAGCGGGGTCGCCGGGTTAAAGACCAGCCCCGCCTTACAGCCGTTCTCTTTGATCAGCTGTAGCGTGCGGTCAACGTGTTCGGAGGCTTCCGGGTGGAAAGTGATGATGCTGGCACCCGCCGCGGCGAAATCAGGCACGATGCGATCAACCGGTTTCACCATCAGATGCACGTCAATGGGCGCGGTGATCCCGTAGTTACGCAGCGCTTTAAGCACCATCGGACCGATGGTCAGGTTGGGAACGTAGTGGTTATCCATAACGTCGAAATGGACGACATCTGCGCCAGCCGCGAGAGCTTTGGCAGTGTCTTCACCCAGGCGGGCAAAATCGGCCGACAGAATTGAGGGGGCAATCAAAAACTGTTTCATCCGCATCTCCTTGAAATGTGTTTACCGGCGGGCAAAGGCTCAGGGTCGATAAAGCGCCAGAAGTTCGTCCACCTTTTTACGTGTGCCGCCGTTGCTGCTAATGCTACGCCGCACTTTTACCTGAAAATGCTTCGCGGCTTTGTACCATTCGCGCGTATCAGGCGTGTCGTGATTCGAAATTAACACCGGAATTCTTTTGCTGACCAGCTTTTCCGCCATCTCAGCCAGACGCGCCTGCTCGGCCGGGCTGAAGCTGTTGGTGTGGTAGGCGGTGAAATTTGCCGTGGCAGACAGCGGCGCGTAAGGCGGGTCACAGTAGACCACCGAGTTTACACCCGCCAGCTCCATGCACTCTTCATAGGAGAGACAGTAGAACTCGGCATTCTGCGCTTTTTCAGCAAAGTGATACAGCTCGTCCTGCGGGAAATAGGGACGCTTATAGCGGCCAAACGGCACGTTAAACTCGCCACGCAGATTATACCGGCACAGACCGTTGTAGCCATGGCGGTTGAGATAAAGAAACAACAGCGCGCGACGGAACGGGTCCTGGCTCTGATTAAACTCAGCGCGGAACTGATAGTAGACGTCCGGGTTGTTGTTCTCTGGCGTAAACAGCTTCCGCGCCTCTTCCACATACTCATCGGTACGCAGTTTGACGATGTTATAGAGGCTGATAAGGTCGCTGTTGATATCCGCCAGGATATAACGAGAAAAATCGGTATTCAGGAACACCGATCCAGCACCCACGAAGGGCTCGATAAGACACTCGCCTTTCGGCAGGTGCTTTTTAATATCGTCGAGCAGGGGGTATTTCCCCCCTGCCCATTTCAGAAAAGCGCGATTTTTTTTCATGCTGACTAACTGATTACACCTTCTCCGGCTGTGGAGAAAGCTCCGACAGCATCCTGCGCTTTAAACATTACTTCAGATCGGCCTGCACCTGATGAATCGGCTTCGCCCACGGGTTTTTCGCCTGCACGTCGGCTGGCAGCGTGGAAACGGCACGTTTTGCTTCATCTTTTGAGGCATAAACTCCGCTTACCAGAACGTACCAAGGCTGTCCGTTACGGGTCGTCTGATAAACCACATAGTTTTTCAGATTCGATTTCTTCGCCCAGGCGTTGAGGTTGTCGTAGTTAGACGAACTGCTCAGCTGCAACGTGTAGTTGCTGGATGATGCGGATTTCAGAGAACCCACGTTACCCGTCGTTTTACCTGCCGCGGTGCTGGATGCGCTAGCGGTTGGCGTAGCAGCCGGTGCCGCAGTTGCAGCAGGCGCGGTTGTGGTCGCCGTTGCTTTAGGTGCAGCGGTTGCCGCAGGCGTTGGCGCTTTAACCGGTTGGCTCACCGCAGGTTTTGTCTGCGCTGGCGCTTTCGTTTCTGGCGCTTTTGCCACGGTCTGCGGTTTCGTCTCACGCTTCGGCTCAATCACAGCCTGCTTACGCTCCTGACGCGGCGCAGTCTGGGTATGGCGCGGTTTGGTTTCCGTTGCCGCCGTTTGCTGCTGGGCATTGCTGCCATGAACTGGCGCAACGGTGGCAGGTTCAGTAGGCAGCGTGGAGTTCACCACGGCAGCGTTAACCTGCTCCTGATTCTGCGGCTGCGTCAGCGCGTTATTCAGATCGCCCTGAACTTCAACACGCTGCTGGCCCTCCGGCGTAACAGGCGCCTGGCCCTGAGTTGGGGTCGCAGAGACGGGCGGCAGAGAGATATCCTGACCGGCGCTGGTGTTACCTGCGGTCTGCTCTGCGGAAGTGGTGCCCGGCGCTGGCTGAGCGCCATTCGCCTGGTTGCTCGCATCGTTACCAGACAGGTTGATGCTCTTCTCGGCAGACGCTGTCTGCTCGGTAGAATGGGTAGAAGGTGCTTTTAGCGCGGAACCAATGCCGACAATCAGCAATACCAGAACCAGAACGCCAAGGCCCATCATGATGTACTGACGGGAGGCCGGTTTTGCCGCTACCGCTTTTTTACGTTTGCGCGGACGACGTTCAACAGGCTGTTCATCCATTAACTCTTCTTCGGATTCATACTCCTCGTCTTCACGCTCATTTCGCGCGTTACGGCTACGCGAAGGGCGACGATCGTCTGCATCCAGATCGACATCGTCAAAGTTGATCTGCGGCTCGTTATCACGTTCTGAAGATTGACGAGAACGACCAGTACGACGATCGCTGGGATCGGGTTTCAGCTCGTCTTCTGGTTTGAATTCATCCATTTAACACCCCACTCAAAGGCTTCTGCCAACGACTCTGCATTTACCTGAAGCTAAAACGACCACCTGTTACAGCAGCCTGACCTTTCTAGTTGTTACGCCTGCTGACAATCAGCAATAGCGCCAAGTACGACTTCGTGCGGCACTCCGCCGCGCACTTCACTTTTCCCTATTGCAAGCGGGAGTACCAGACGCATCTCACCTGCCAATACTTTTTTATCGCGCATCATGTGGGGAAGGTACGCTTGCGCAGACATTTCCTGCGGACCATTCACCGGCAAGCCAGCACGTTTAAGCAACGTGATGATACGTGCTGTCTCTTCCGGCCTGAACTGCCCCAGACGTTCAGAGGCACGGGCCGCCATGACCATTCCGGCAGCGACAGCTTCACCGTGAAGCCAGTTACCGTAGCCCATTTCGGCTTCGATCGCATGACCAAACGTATGCCCCAGATTCAGTAAAGCACGTAAGCCGGTTTCACGCTCATCTGCGGCAACGACTTCTGCTTTCAGCTCACAGCAACGGCGAATACAGTAGGCCATTGCCTGCCCATCGAGGCGCAGCAGCGCATCCATATTCTCTTCCAGCCAGGTGAAGAACTCACCGTCAAGAATAATGCCGTATTTGATCACTTCTGCAAGGCCGGACGCCAGTTCGCGCGCTGGCAAGGTTTGCAGACAGTCGAGATCCACCACCACCGATGCAGGCTGGTAGAACGCGCCAATCATGTTTTTGCCGAGCGGATGGTTAACCGCCGTTTTACCGCCCACAGAAGAATCGACCTGTGAGAGCAACGTGGTTGGAATTTGAATAAAGCGCACACCGCGCTGGTAGCTGGCGGCTGCAAAACCGGTCAGATCGCCCACAACGCCGCCGCCCAGGGCAAGCAGTGTTGTATCACGACCGTGCGGTTTTTGCAGAAGTGCGGTAAAGACGGTATCCAGTACCGTCAGGCTTTTGTACTGCTCGCCATCGGGCAGAATCACACTGTCGACCTTCACGCCCGCCTGCTCAAGCAGGTGGCGTACACGGTCGAGATAAAGCGGAGCCAGCGTCTCGTTGGTGACCAGCATCGCCTGATCACCCGCTTTCAGTGGTAAGAAGGAAGCTGGATCGTTAAACAAACCAGCCGCGATGGTGATAGGGTAACTACGTTCCCCGAGAGTAACTGTAATCCTCTCCATGACGCGACATCCACCTTAAATGCTTTTACCCGCAGGCGAGTGTATATAAAGCCAGAATCAGTTGCTTTCCAGCATATGAATAATCTGGTTTGCAACCACTTTAGCGCTTTGATCGTCAGTACGAATGGTCACATCAGCAATCTCTTCGTACAGAGGATTGCGTTCATCGGCCAAAGCTTCCAGAACTTCACGTGGCGGTGTTTCAACCTGCAACAACGGGCGCTTTTTATCACGCTGCGTGCGTGCCAGCTGTTTTTCGATGGTCGTCTCAAGATAGACCACTACGCCACGGGCGGAGAGACGGTTGCGGGTTTCGCGAGATTTTACAGAGCCGCCGCCTGTTGCCAGCACAATGCCCTGTTTTTCCGTGAGTTCGTTGATCACTTTTTCTTCTCGGTCACGGAAACCTTCTTCGCCTTCTACGTCGAAGACCCAGCCCACATCCGCTCCGGTTCGTTTCTCAATCTCTTGATCAGAATCGTAAAATTCCATATTGAGTTGTTGAGCTAACTGACGCCCAATAGTGCTTTTGCCGGCACCCATAGGCCCAACCAGAAAGATATTGCGTTTCTCTGCCATTTTTTCGGTACTACTAAGACTATTCGTTAATGGTAATCCCCGCTGCGCAGACACCCGGCGTAGCAGGACATGAACTGAAACCTCATTTGCAATAGAGCGAGAGTCAGACGAAAAATTATCTCAATACTCCGGCTTGTTTGGCAACTGATTAAATCACCGTTCCCGGCGCATAAGGAAATAAGACGTAAGTCCAACTCAAATCGGTACTCCTTGTATGCTAATTCATGCCCCACGTCAAACATCTGCAACAAACTGAATGCAAAATCATTGCGGGGATCGTTACCCATTAATGAATACTGACCAGACGTGGCGTGATAAACACCACTAACTCGCGCCGTTCGTTATCTTTTCCGTCATGGCGGAACAACTGACCCAGCCACGGAATGTTGCCCAGCACGGGCACGCTGTCGCGTCCGGTTTTATTCTTTTGCGAAAAGATCCCGCCCAGCGCGAGCGTTTCCCCACTTTTTACCTCTACCTGCGTTTCGATCTCCTGCTTATCAATCGCCAGCGTTTCGCCGTCCGCCTGTTGCAGCACCTGGCCAGGCATATTTTCACTGATATGCAGCTTCAGACGAACGCGGCCGCCCGGGAGCACCACCGGCGTGACCTCCATGCCTAATACCGCCTCTTTAAACTCAACGGAGGTCGCTCCGCTTTCGCCGCTGGAAACCTGATACGGGATTTCGCTGCCCTGCTTGATGCTGGCCGGCTGCATGTGCGACGCCAGTAGCCGCGGGCTGGCGATGATATCCACCTGCTGCTTTTGCTCAAGCGCCGACAACTCAAGATCCAGCATCCTGCCGTTGATGCGCCCGATATTAAACCCAACGTGTGTGGTTGCACTGGCCACCGACAGGTCAGCGCCCAACGTCGTGACCTGACCCACCTTACCGGCCTCCGTTGCGTCAGCGAGGTTCCATTTCACCCCCAATTCACGCAGGCTTTTTTCACTAATGGTCACAATCTGCGCCGCCAGTTCTACCTGCTCGACGGGCAGATCCATCTGCGCTGCCCAGCGCTGGAGCATATCCACCACCGACTTGTTATCCCTGACCAGGAGACGGTTGGTGCGCTTGTCGACGGAGAGACTGCCTTTCGGACTTAAGAGCTTTTCCGCCGCTTTTTGCAATTCGGCCGCATCCGCATAAGCAAACGGAATGCTGTGAGAGAGCAGCGGAGCGTCGAGCAGACGCTGGGCCCGCTCCTGCTCTTTACGCGTCTGTTGCTCCCGCTGCCAGGCCGCCGTATGCACATAAAAAATGCCGCCCTCTTCCCGCAATACCAGCCCGGCACTGTTCACTACCGTCTGAAGCGCCTGCCTCCAGGGCACCCGCGTTAGATTCAGCGAAAGCGAACCGCTGACATCCGGCGACACCACCAGATTGCGATCCTCCTGCGCTACCATCGCCTGTAATACCTGCACCACCGGGACATCATCCACCAGCAGGGTGACCGGCTTTGGCGTCGCGGCCCACAGGGGCTGGCTGAGTGCCGCCAGTAACAGCCCTATCCATATCTTCACTTTTTTTCGTTCCTTCTCGCTGCCATGTCCATCGCTTCGGCTCGCACATCTCGCCGACATCAACGGTCAGTTGTTGTGTATCTATCGCACTCACCCGCCAGCCTGGCGGTAACCGCATCTGCGTTTTTACCCGGTGCCAGCGGTTCTGCCCGTCCTGCATAAGGCCGATATCCCTGCTGCCGCTGACGACTCCCTGATACCGCCACTGGCTGAGTTGCCCTGCTGCGCAACGCTCTTCCGGCACGGAGAAGGGATCCCGCATCCCGGTCAGGAAAAGCGGAGAAAGCAGGATCAGCAAACGGGTTTTACTGCGCATGACCTATCTCCAGTTGCAGGCTAAGGCGTAGCTGTTTTCCCTGTGGGGTGATGGAAAACGCGCTCACCCGCACGTTCTCAAGCGCCAGCCGGGAAAAGAGCGCCGGAACTGCGCCCCACAAGGCATCCAGCGCCAGCTCTCCCCCACTCTGCTGCGGTTTCCAGTACACCAGCCTTGCGTCCTCACGCTGAAATGCCAGCGGAGAAAAGGGCTGCACCGGCTTCACTTGCGTAACCACAGGTCGCCGCCCGGCCTTCGGCCACAGCGAGGCGTTGATTCGCTTCGCACTGCTGGCCTGCACCTGAATATCGGCGTAGCACAGAGCAGCGGGTCTGAGCAGCGCTCCCCAAATCGCAAACGCAACGATCCCCGACGCGATCAACCAGCAAAGGACGCGCCGGGAAGGACGTGCATCTGTCCAGCGTTGATACCAGATGCCCACTGGCTACCTCCGGCTATGCAGTTGAAAAGAGAACATCCATCGCCCCTGGCTATCCTGTTGCAATTCGCCTGCCGGTCCGGGGTTAAACCCCGTCACCCTTTTCAGCGCATCGGTCATGGCAGAGAGCGTCGGGAGTGAGGTGGTATAGCCCGTCAGGATCAGCGAGGGTGGCTGATAACGCAGCGCCGTCAGCCACGCCTGCCGGGGCATTGCACTGGCAAGGGATTCAAGCGCGGGTTGCCATGCCACCGTCTCAGGCGGCTGCGAAAGGGGTTCCAGCCCCGCAGACTGCGGCTGACGGGCTTTCAATACCTTCTGCACCGCACGCGTTCCCGCCAGATCGCTCTGCAACGCCTGTGACGCGAGAGTCTGCGTCGCCCGAAGGCTGACGCCTCCCGCCAGCATCACCAACAATGAGGCGGTAAACAGCAGCCCCCAAAAACGCAGGCGCTGATTACGTTGCTGCCGACGCCAGGGTAAAAGATTGGGCATGCTCATTACGGCGCCTCGCTCATGGCCAGCGCCAGGGCGACGGTGTAATCAGCACCACATTCTGGCAACGGCGGCTGACACAGCGTCACCGCTTCCCAGGGATCCCGTGCAGCATCAAACACGGCGATATCAGAAGGAGAAAGTGCAAGCAACGCCGCCAGCTCATTCACCGTCGCCGCTTCTGTGGTGTAGCGCCGCCCCCACTGGTGACGCATCGCCCACAGCCACTGGTGTTTATCCCTCCAGGCTACGCACCGGACGGGGGCAACAGCAGAGAGAAGATTAGCCAGTGCGCCGGCATCCGGGACGATTGCGGCCAGGCGCAAACGCAGCGCTTTCGCCAGCGACAACAGGGTATCGACCTCTCTGTTTTGCGCGGCGGTAACCTGAAAAGTGTTGCTGAACGTATCCTGCGCGTAGTCAAAGCAGAGCGTATCGGGAGGCATCTCCAGCTCACGCGCTAATGCGGCGCCTACCCAGGTGAGCTGTTCGCTGTCACGCAAGGTAACGGATGGACGGGGCAACGCGCGTTGCAGAACGCGCGTTGCCGGAAATGAGAGAAATACCCGATGCGAGTGCGGCAATGTTTTCCGCCAGCCACGTAATGCGTTAACCAGTTGTTCTGGCTTAAGTATTTTGCCTTCACCGATAACCCCGTCCGACAGCGGCACCGCCCACCAGCGCCGTAAACGCCAGCCGGCCCGCTCTCTGGTCAGCGCCACGGCAATCACCTTATCCTGTTGAATATGAACGCCTGTTTGCCACGTTTTAAAAGCCATACTTCACGATCTCCTTATCGCCCGTCGGAGTGACGGCTATATCAATGAATCAGGCTTGCCTTTATACTACCGCGCGATTGTTTAGAAACTGCCCAGGCTAAACCAAATGGGAAATCTCCGGTGAAGTTCGTAAAGTATTTATTGATCCTTGCAGTCTGTTGCATTCTGCTGGGAGCAGGCTCGATTATTGGTTTGTACAAATATGTCGAGCCGCAACTCCCTGATGTCGCCACACTTCGTGATGTGCGGCTTCAGATCCCTATGCAGGTCTATAGCGCCGATGGTGAACTGATGGCGCAATACGGCGAGAAACGTCGTATCCCACTGACCTTAAATCAAATTCCACCCGTGATGGTGAAGGCTTTTATCGCCACCGAGGACAGCCGTTTTTACGAGCACCACGGTGTCGATCCGGTCGGTATTTTCCGTGCGGCAAGCGTGGCGCTGTTCTCCGGTCATGCCTCTCAGGGGGCAAGTACCATTACCCAGCAGCTGGCGCGTAACTTCTTCCTCAGCCCGGAAAAGACGCTGATACGTAAGATCAAAGAAGTGTTCCTCGCGATCCGCATTGAGCAACTGCTGAGCAAAGACGAGATCCTCGAGCTTTACCTCAACAAGATCTATCTGGGCTACCGCGCCTATGGTGTAGGGGCTGCGGCTCAGGTCTATTTCGGTAAGTCGATCGATCAGCTCACGCTGAGCGAAATGGCGACCATTGCCGGCCTGCCAAAAGCGCCATCAACGTTTAACCCGCTCTATTCGCTGGACCGCGCCACCGCGCGCCGTAACGTTGTGCTATCGCGTATGTTGAGCGAAGGCTACATCAGCCAGGATGAGTACGATCGGGCACGCAGCGATGTGATTGATGCCAATTACCATGCACCGGAAATTGCTTTCTCATCGCCGTATCTGACGGAAATGGTTCGCCAGGAGATGGTGCGCCGCTACGGCGACAAAGCATATGAAGACGGCTATCGCGTTTATACCACCGTGACCCGCAAGGTGCAGCAGGCTGCCCAGCAGGCGGTGCGTAATAACGTGATGGATTACGATATGCGTCACGGCTATCGCGGCCCGTCCAACGTGCTGTGGAGAGTGGGCGAAGGCGCATGGGACAGCAAAAAAATTACTGATTCCCTGAAAGCGCTGCCGACCTATGGCCCGCTGCGTCCGGCGGTGGTCACCCAGGCCGATCCGCAGGAAGCGGTGGCGATGATGGCCGATGGTACATCCGTTTCGCTGCGTATGGAGGGTATCCGCTGGGCGCGTCCGTACCGTTCTGACACCCTTCAGGGGCCTACTCCACGTAAAGTGACGGATGTGGTACAAACCGGACAACAAATCTGGGTGCGTCAGGTAGGCGATGCCTGGTGGCTGGCACAGGTGCCGGACGTCAACTCTGCCCTGGTCTCCATCAATCCGCAGAACGGTGCCGTGATGGCGCTGGTTGGCGGGTTCGATTTCAACCAGAGCAAATTTAACCGCGCAACCCAGGCGCTGCGTCAGGTCGGTTCGAACATCAAACCGTTCCTGTATACCGCGGCGATGGACAAGGGGCTAACGCTCGCCAGCATTCTCAACGACGTGCCAATTTCCCGATGGGATGCCGGTGCGGGCTCTGACTGGCAGCCGAAGAACTCTCCGGCGCAATACGCTGGCCCTATCCGTCTGCGTCAGGGCCTTGGCCAGTCGAAGAACGTGGTCATGGTTCGCGCGATGCGTGCGATGGGCGTTGATTATGCGGCAGAGTATCTGCAACGCTTCGGCTTCCCGGCGCAAAACATCGTTCATACCGAATCTTTGGCGCTCGGCTCCGCGTCCTTCACGCCGCTCCAGGTCGCGCGTGGCTACTCGGTAATGGCAAACGGCGGCTTCCTGGTCGATCCGTATTTCATCAGCAAAATCGAGAACGATCAGGGCGGCGTACTGTTTGAAGCGAAGCCGAAAATTGCCTGCCCTGAATGCGATATTCCGGTGATTTACGGCGACACGCCAAAATCCAATGTCCTTGAAAACAAGGATATGGAAGATGTTGCCATCTCTCAGGAACGTCAGAATCTGGCGGTGCCGCAGCCTCAGCTGGAACAGGCCAATCAGGCGCTGGTCGCCCAGAGTGGCGCGCAGGAGTATGCTCCGCACGTGATCAGCACGCCGCTGTCGTTCCTGATTAAGAGCGCGCTGAACACCAACATCTTTGGCGAACCGGGCTGGCAAGGCACCGGCTGGCGAGCGGGCCGCGATTTGCAGCGCCGCGACATCGGCGGCAAAACAGGCACAACCAACAGCTCAAAAGATGCCTGGTTCTCAGGTTATGGCCCGGGCGTTGTCACCTCGGTCTGGATTGGTTTTGACGATCACCGCCGCACTCTGGGACGCACAACCGCTTCTGGCGCAATTAAAGATCAGATTTCCGGTTACGAGGGGGGGGCTAAGAGTGCGCAACCGGCCTGGGATGCTTACATGAAGGCCGCTCTCGAGGGCGTGCCGGAGCAGCCGCTAACGCCTCCGCCGGGCATTGTCACGATCAATATTGACCGCAGCACCGGACAGCTCGCGAATGGCGGCAACAGCCGTGCCGAGTATTTCATCGAGGGTACGCAGCCAACCACGCAGGCGGTGCATGAGGTGGGTACCGAAATCATTGATAACGGCGAAACGCACGAGCTCTTCTGACGCCAACAAAAAAGCCGGGCGGTGGCGACGCCTGACCCGGCCTACACCGTAATGCAAAACGGCAACCTTCGGTTGCCGTTTTTAATGGTGGCGCTACAAACGCCCCTGCCCCTTCAGCCACTCCCGCACCAGGAACAGTGCGCTCACGTTGCGTGCCTCGTTAAAGTCAGGATCTTCCAGCAAATCCATCAGATGAGCCAGCGGCCAGCGAACCTGCGGCAGCGGTTCCGGCTCGTCTCCTTCCAGCGATTCAGGATAGAGATCTTCCGCGACAACAATGTTCATTTTGCTGGAGAAATAGGACGGCGCCATGCTCAGCTTTTTCAGGAACGTCAGCTCTTTCGCGCCAAAGCCGACCTCTTCTTTCAGCTCCCGGTTTGCCGCTTCAAACACCGTTTCGCCCGGATCGATCAGTCCTTTGGAGAAGCCCAGCTCGTAGGATTCTGTGCCCACGGCGTATTCACGAATGAGGATCAGGTGCTCGTCGACGATAGGCACTATCATCACCGCTTCACGCGAGGAGGGGCGCATACGCTCATAAACACGACGCACACCGTTGCTGAACTCCAGATCCACGCTTTCGACATTAAACAGACGCGATTTTGCGACGGTTTCAACATTCAGAATGGTGGGCTTTTGTAAGGGTTTGGTCATCTTGACGGGTCTTTGCTGGGTGAACTGGCTTTATTGTGCGATACGCCGCACGGTTTCGGCAATGTCAATTGCTCTTTATTTACATTTATGCAACGTAACTGTAGGCAATTCTCATTTCAAAACAAATGTCAAGAGGTTGAAAAGTTTCCAGGAATTTGCTGATATCGCGCCGGAACAGGCTTTGTTATCATTACCGGTCACTGGGATGCGCGTCAACATGCTCAAGTTAGACTCCATACTTGCCGATAGCCGACCACAGAATCTCATTCATTGTACAAAAGGTGCGACTGACAACACCTGTAAGAAGATAAGTAAGATGGGGAAAGCATGAGCACCATTTTGATTTTTCTCGCTGCTGTGCTGGCCTGCGCGTCGATTGCGGTGTGGGTATTCAGGCGCCGCGTACATCGCCGTTATCGGCTGCCCTTTTTGAACGCGTTTGCCGGGGCAAACACGCGCAAGCTTTCGCCAGAGGAACGCAGCACCGTTGAGCAGTATCTCGACACGCTGAACCGATCCCGGCTTTCGCCTGGCCCTACCGGCGCCAGCGCCGCCCCCGTATCGCTCAACCTTAACGCACAAAGCGACACCGTTTTGTGCGTAACGCGCTCTATTACCCGCTACGGCATCACAACCGACGATCCCAACAAATGGCGTTACTATCTCGACTCTGTTGAAGTGCACCTGCCTCCCTTCTGGGAGCAGTATATCAACGACGAAAACAGCGTCGAGCTCATCCATACCGATACGCTGCCGCTGGTTATCTCCCTTAATGGTCATACTCTGAGCGAATATGTTCAGGAAGCGCCACGCTTTGCGCTGGAACGCGCGAGCGGAACGCAGGCCTCTATTCGTGGTGAAGAGACAGAGCAGATTGAACTGCTCAACATCCGCCAGGAAACGCATGAAGAGTACGTCCTGAGCCGCCCGGATGGCATTCGCGAAGCGGTGCTGATTGTCGTCTCGTTCCTGCTCTTTTTCATCTGCCTGCTGACGCCGGACGTGTTTGTTCCGTGGCTCGCGGGCGGCGCAGTACTGCTTCTGGCCGCCGGGCTGTGGGGCATATTTGCCCCGCCGGCAAAAACGTCATTACGCGAAATTCACTGCCTGCGCGGAACCCCAAAACGCTGGGGACTGTTCGGCGAAAACGATCAGGAACATATCAACAATATCTCGCTCGGGATCATCGATCTCATCTATCCGCGCCACTGGCAGCCGTGGATTGCGCAGGACCTGGGCCACAAAACGGATATTGATATCTATCTCGACCGCCACGTTGTACGCCAGGGACGTTACTTATCCCTGCACGACGAAGTGAAAAACTTCCCGCTTCAGCACTGGCTTCGCAGCGCGGTGATTGCCGGTGGCGCCGCGTTAATCTTCCTCATGCTGCTGCTTTTCGTGCCGCTGGATATGCCGATTAAATTTACCCTGTCATGGATCAAAGGGGCGCAAACCGTGGAAGCCACCAGCGTACAGCAGCTCGAAGAAGCGGGTGTACGCGTGGGGGATACGTTGCGGCTGAAAGGCACCGGGATGTGTAATATCCACTCACCGGGCGCCTGGAACACGCGCCAGAACTCGCCGTTCGCGCCGTTCGACTGCTCTCAGATCATCTGGAATGACGCCTCTCCGCTGCCGCTTCCGGAATCGGATGTGGTCAATAAGGCCACCGCGCTCACCCAGACGATTAATCGCCAGCTCCATCCAAAACCGGATGATGATTCTCGCGTCAGCCCTGCCCTGCGTTCGGCCATTCAGAAGTCCGGCATGGTGCTGCTGGATGACTTTGGCGAAATCGTCCTGAAAACAGAAGATCTCTGCTCAGCTCAGGATGACTGTATCCGGCTGAAGAACGCGCTGGTCAACCTCGGCAACAGCAAAGACTGGGACGCGCTGGTGAAACGCGCCGAAGCGGGACGCCTCGATGGTGTGAATGTGCTTTTGCGTCCGGTCAGCGCCGAGTCGCTGGATAACCTGGTGGCGACCTCTACCGCCCCCTTCGTGATGCGTGAAACCACCCGTGCCGCCCAGGCGCTTAACAGCCCGGCGCCGGGTGGTTTTGTGATTGCCAGCGATGAAGGCAGCGACCTGGTGGATCAACCCTATCCGCAGGTTTCGCTGTATGACTATCCTGCCCAGGAGCAGTGGAGCGAATTCCAGCGTCTGGCGCAGATGCTGATGCAGACGCCATTCAGCGCGGAAGGGATCGTCACCACCCTCTTTACCGATGCCAACGGCACGCGTCATATTGGCCTGCACCGTATGCCGGATAGCGCTGGCCTGTGGCGCTATGTAGGGACATCCCTGCTGCTGATTGCGATGCTGGCGTGTATTATCTGGAACGGTTATCAGGCCGTACGCCGCTATCAGCGCTCCCGCACGCGACTGGCAGAAATCCAGGCCTACTACGAAAATTGCCTAAACCCGAAACTGATCTCCTCTTCTGAGAGCCTGATCGGATAACGTCTCTGCGCGACAAGTTGTGCTACCCTGTCGCGCACGTTTCTTCTGGCTGGAGTTCCCCCTTATGCATCTTAATATCGACTGGCAGGCGGTCGATACCGTCCTGCTTGATATGGACGGCACGCTGCTTGATCTCGCCTTTGATAACTATTTCTGGCAAAAGCTGGTTCCGGAAACGTACGGTGAACAGCAGGGGATCTCCCCGGCGGAAGCGCAGGAATTCATTCGTTCGCAATATAGCGCGGTGCAGCATACGCTAAACTGGTACTGTCTTGACTACTGGAGCGAGCGACTCGGTCTGGATATTTGCGCCATGACCACCGCCCAGGGCGCACGCGCCGTTCTGCGCGAAGATACGGTCCCGTTCCTGGACGCGCTGAAAGCCTGCGGTAAGCGCCGTATTTTGCTGACAAATGCGCATCCCCATAACCTGGCCGTGAAGCTGGAACATACCGGTCTTGCTTCACACCTTGATTTATTGCTTTCCACCCACACATTTGGTTATCCGAAAGAGGACCAGCGGTTGTGGCATGCCGTGGTGGAAGAGACCGGTTTACAGCCGGAACGCACGCTGTTCATTGACGACAGCGAGCCGATTCTGGATTCTGCGGCCGCTTTTGGCATTCGCTATTGTCTGGGCGTGACCAATCCTGATTCCGGCCTGGCTGAAAAAAGCTATCTGCGACATCCGGGGCTGAACGACTATCGCCGGATGATCCCCTCACTCACCGTGAAGGAGACGCCATGAAAGAAAAACCCTCTGATGGGGTAAGACTGGATAAATGGCTGTGGGCCGCCCGTTTTTACAAAACGCGCGCCCTTGCCCGAGAAATGGTTGACGGCGGAAAGGTGCATTACAACGGTCAGCGCAGCAAACCGAGCAAGCTGGTTGAACTGAATGCCACGTTAACGCTTCGCCAGGGCAACGATGAGAAAACGGTGGTGGTGAAAGCCATTACCGAACAGCGGCGGCCCGCAACCGAAGCCGTTTTGCTGTATGAAGAGACGGCCGAAAGCATAGAGAAGCGCGAGAAAACCGCGCTGGCGCGCAAAATGAACGCGCTGACGATGCCTCACCCGGACCGGCGACCGGATAAAAAAGAGCGCCGCGATCTGATGAAATTTAAACACGGTGAGAGCGAGTAACCCTCACCTGCATGAGAGATGAAAATGGCCCAACACGACCAATTACACCGCTATCTGTTTGAACAATTCGCCGTGCGCGGCGAGCTGGTCACCGTATCCGAAACCTGGAAACAGATTCTGGAAAACCACAACTACCCGCTGCCGGTAAAAACCCTGTTGGGCGAACTGCTGGTTGCCACCAGCCTGCTGACCGCCACGCTGAAGTTCGCTGGCGATATTACCGTCCAGTTGCAGGGCGATGGCCCAATGTCGCTGGCGGTGATCAACGGCAATAACCAGCAGCAGATGCGCGGCGTGGCGCGCGTTCAGGGCGATATCCCTGAAAATGCGGATCTGAAAACGCTGGTCGGTAACGGCTACCTGGTCATCACGATTTCGCCTGAAGAAGGTGAGCGCTATCAGGGCGTTGTCGGTCTCGAAGGCGATACGCTTGCCGCCTGCCTGGAAGATTACTTCATGCGTTCCGAACAGCTGCCAACCCGTCTGTTCATCCGCACCGGTGAAGTGGATGGCCAGCCTGCTGCCGGTGGTATGCTGCTTCAGGTTCTGCCTGCGCAGGATGCGCAGACCAATGATTTCGAGCATCTGGCAACGCTGACGGAAACCATCAAAGCGGAAGAGCTGTTCACCCTGTCGGCGACCGACGTGCTGTGGCGTCTCTACCACGAAGAAGAAGTGACGGTTTACGATCCGCAGGCGGTGGAATTTAAGTGCACCTGCTCCCGCGAGCGTTGTGCTGGCGCCCTGAAAACGCTGCCTGATGAAGAGATCGACAGCATCATGGCGGAAGACGGTGAAATCGATATGCACTGTGACTACTGCGGTACGCACTACGTGTTCAATTCGATGGATATCGCGGAGATCCGCAATAACGCCTCTCCGGCGGATCCGCAGGTTCACTAAGCTCTGAGCCTGTTGCCCGGCGGCGCTACGCTTGCACGGGCCTACAATGAATTGTGCAATTTTTTGATATAATTGCTAATTGTAGGCCGGGTAAGCGTAGCGCCACCCGGCAAGAAAGAGCACTAACGCCGCTGCGCATTATTGTAACTGTCGTAGCTCATATCGACACGCTCCCCAAAAATCTCAATATCCGCCCAGGGCTTCACGACAGATTTCACTTTCCTCTGCCTTAATGCGCGGTCAAGTTCTTCTCTGGTCAATGCCTCCGGCATTTTCCACGCGTCCCCGGCGATCCTCCAGCCCGTGTTGGTTTGTGTGTAAGCCACGATCGTGCGATCGGTAAATTGAAATAGCACGGCTTCAGGCTTGCCGTCGCCGTTAAGATCCAGCGGCATGAGTAAACAGTTACTCTGGGCGCTATCGCAGCTCTCAAAGCGATACTGATTGCTGAGCATGGCTTGCCACAATGCCTTATCAGGACGAGCCATTCCCGGTGCGAGCTGGACCTGTTTTTCCAGCATCGCGGCGGTCATCTTACCTGCTCCGCCAGCGTTCCTGGAGAGAAGACCATTTATTTCACGCTGCCGTTTTAGGTTAGAGATAAACTGCGGATCGTTTTGCAGCGTGAGCATTGCCTCCCGCCCCTTTCGTCCAGCGTTACTGAGCATATACAGGCTGACTTGATCCGCCGTTATTCTGCCGTCCTGATAGCGGGCCATATGGCTTGCAACGCTTATTCGCCACGGATCCAGCACGGGGGTATGGATCAACGCCAGGAAGATGAGGGAAAGCAGCCCGGTCGCCGGTATGACGTACGCATGGATCTTCTGCGGCTCACGGCGCTGAATCAGAACGCTGGCGCAAAAACCAACCGCCCAGACCAGCGCCACGATGGTTATCAATACCCCGTACAGACGCTCGGGTGACCAGCCGTATTGCGAAATGCGTAGCCACAGCGCCCACCCCGCCAGAACCGGATACGCGGGTACGATAGCCACAGCAAGGCGAATCATCCCTCGCAACGGGGCATAGTAAGGCAGCGTTTGACGCTGTGGATGCCACACTATCGTCACCAGGAATAACAGCAGCAGCGCTAAGGTGGTCAGCAAGCCCGCGGCGGATATTCTGGCTGAAATGGATTCAAAGCCGACAAAAGGCAACGCGCCAATAAAGAGCAGCGCCAGCGCCGCCATCAGGGGAAGCAGACCGGTGGCGATGAGGGTCAGCAGATTTTGCAGGGCAAGGATTAACCTTACCTGCATGCGCGTGAGCACGGCCGCACTGGCTGAAACCACGCCAATCGCCACTGAAATAAACCCGTCAGAATGAAAGAAAAGCCGATCAAAAAAGCCGATGCCGATAAGTTCGAAAAGCTCGGCCCAGAGGAAAAGCACCAGCCAGAAGAGACCATTCGAAACAAAAATAATGAGAAGTGTCAGCGCGTTATGCCAGTTTCGTTGATAAAAGTCGCTGTAGAACGAGGTAGTTGGGACGGGATCCAGACGCCGCTGAAGCCATGGCAGCACGAACAGCGTCATCAGCAGCAGATGAAAGCCGAAAACGAGCATCTCATCTCTGAGATTCCAGCTTTCGAGTCCTGCAACGCTCCACTTAAACCAGCCGCCCATACCCGCGACTGCCGCGCCGATCATCCCGAGTGACAGCCACAAAAATGGCTTTCTGAATGACGTCATGGCAAGAGACAACGTGGTTGTCATTACCACGGTGGCAGGTACTACACACATCAGCCACAGCGTATCCGATGGCAATTTTGCGTACTCGATATACCACGTGATTACATAGCAAATTACGCCCTGTAGAGCCCCCGCCAGCACGACGGCTACGCGCGTTGAAGGAGATAACGTCTCACGGTTTTCCATTTCTCATCCCTTGTTCATGAAAAATCTATTGTCTCATCAAGGCAAAACTCTGGCCCCCACCTCAAACTCTGAAAATAGCTGACCCAAGAGACCTGAATCGTTTTCCCAATGTAACTCTTACGTAATTTTCTTTCATGTATGCGATTACATTCACATTCTTCTGGATAAATTCACCAGAGATTAACCTTTTAAGAACATTTTCCCCAACCAAAAAGCGATTCCTGCGATAATCTGCCCGCCCTGTGACTGGAGTCGCAGCGTTTTCCGTTAGTAAGGGTTTTGACCAGATACGTAAATCTATGAGCCCCGTCGCGGTTAACATCCCCAGAAAAACCCTACAATTTCAGGCAGTACATATTGGCTAAGGAGCAGTGATATGCGTGTTAATGGTTTAACCCCGCAAGATCTCAAGGCTTATGGTATTCACGACGTCCAGGAAGTGGTCTACAACCCCGATTACGATACGCTGTATCAGGAAGAGCTCAATCCGGCACTGGAAGGATACGAGCGAGGTGTGTTGACGAATCTTGGTGCTATCGCCGTCGATACCGGTATTTTTACCGGCCGTTCGCCGAAAGATAAATACATCGTCCGAGATGATACCACCCGCGATACGCTGTGGTGGGCCGATAAAGGCAAAGGGAAGAACGATAACAAACCGCTCTCTCCTGAAACCTGGCAGCATCTGAAAGGGCTCGTCACCCATCAGCTTTCCGGCAAGCGTCTGTTCATCGTCGATGCTTTCTGCGGCGCTAACGCCGACACCCGTCTCTCCGTTCGGTTTATCACTGAAGTGGCCTGGCAGGCGCATTTCGTGAAGAACATGTTCATTCGTCCGACCGATGAAGAACTGCAAAACTTCACCCCTGACTTTATCGTGATGAACGGCGCGAAATGCACCAACCCGCAGTGGAAAGAGCAGGGTCTGAACTCCGAAAACTTCATCGCCTTCAACCTGACCGAGCGTATCCAGCTGATCGGCGGTACCTGGTACGGCGGCGAAATGAAGAAAGGAATGTTCTCGGTCATGAACTACCTGCTGCCGCTGCGCGGTATCGCCTCCATGCACTGCTCGGCGAACGTCGGTGAAAAAGGTGACGTGGCGGTGTTCTTCGGCCTTTCCGGCACCGGTAAAACGACGCTGTCCACCGATCCAAAACGTCGTCTGATTGGCGACGACGAGCACGGCTGGGACGACGACGGTGTGTTTAACTTTGAAGGCGGCTGCTACGCGAAAACCATTCGCCTGTCTGAAGAGGCAGAGCCGGATATCTATCACGCGATTCGCCGCGATGCGCTGCTGGAAAACGTCACCGTGCGTGCCGATGGCTCTGTCGACTTCGACGATGCGTCCAAAACCGAAAACACCCGCGTCTCTTACCCGATCTACCACATCGAGAACATCGTGAAGCCGGTGTCGAAGGCGGGTCATGCCACGAAGGTGATTTTCCTGACCGCGGATGCGTTCGGCGTGCTGCCACCGGTTTCCCGCCTGACCGCCAGCCAGACTCAGTACCATTTCCTCTCCGGCTTTACCGCTAAACTGGCGGGTACCGAGCGCGGTGTGACCGAGCCAACCCCAACCTTCTCCGCCTGCTTCGGCGCGGCGTTCCTGTCGCTACACCCAACGCAGTATGCGGAAGTGCTGGTGAAACGCATGCAGGCATCCGGCGCACAGGCATACCTGGTGAACACCGGCTGGAACGGGACGGGCAAACGTATCTCCATCAAAGATACACGCGCCATCATCGACGCGATTCTGGATGGTTCATTGGATAACGCCGAGACCTTTACGCTGCCGATGTTCAATCTGGCGATCCCAACAGAGCTGCCGGGCGTGGATACGCGTATCCTCGATCCGCGTAACACCTATGGTTCACCGGAACAGTGGCGTGAGAAGGCAGAATCGCTGGCGAAACTGTTTATCGAAAACTTCGAGAAGTATACCGACACCCCGGCGGGTGCTGCGCTGGTGAGTGCGGGACCAAGGTAAAAGCAAAAAGGCAACGAAAGTTGCCTTTTTTAATGTTTTCTCCCTCTCCCCGTGGGCTGAGGGATCCCCAGTAATTTTTTTATGCAGAAGCAATAAAGTTGCTTTCTAAATGACTGAGGGCTGTCAGCGATGCCCTGGTCCGGCTGTA